>CAWIGB010000031.1:0-55989 GCA_963835375.1 uncultured Gammaproteobacteria bacterium | reverse complement strand
CGTGGACGTATTCATGCTGGTAGTGGTCGGTTTTGCGAATCTCGGTCGGCTGGTCGCCGAAATCCTGCTCACGTTGAAACATCGGATCGACGGTGGGATCGCTGCTCATACGCATATGCCTCCGTCGCAGCCGTTGAAGCGCCTATCGCGCCGGCCGCAAGCTCTTCAAATGATGCCCATCCACCGTATGCACAGTTACCGCATCGACTTCAATTCGACGCACCGTGCATGGCGCGCTCCCACGCATGCGTCGATTGCGCTGTAACGCAGTCCCGCCAAGGCATCCGGACGAATACGGAGTCGGCAAGTCAATCGCCTTCGATCGTTCTTGATTCAGCGGTCATCTGCGCAAATACGAGTCGGTTAATGCGGCGATTCACTGACTTTACACACGTCTGGATGCCACCACGGCCACCAAGCCCAAGGTCGCCGCCATGCGCGATTATTTCGCCGACGCGCCGCCGGCGGATGCCGCCTGGGCGGTTTCTTTTCTCTGCGGGCGACGCATCAAGCGCTTGATCGCCGGGCCGAAGCTGCGGGAATGGGTGGCCGAAGCGATCGACATGCCGATGTGGCTGGTCGAGGAAAGCTATTCCGCGGTCGGCGATTCGGCCGAAACGATGACGCTGCTGCTCGACGAGATCGCCGCGGGCGACGCCGGGCTCGATGTGCCGCTGCACGAATGGGTGGAGGATCGCATTCTGCTCCTCAAAAACCTCGACGAAGCCGAACAGAAGACCCGGCTGTACGGCTACTGGCGCGAACTGCCGACCGACGCGCGTTTTACGCTCAACAAACTGCTGACCGGCGCATTCCGGGTCGGCGTATCACGGCGGCTGGTCACGCGTGCGCTGGCCGAGGTCGCCGATATCGAGCCGGCACGTATCGCCCATCGGCTGATGGGGCGCTGGCAGCCCACGCCCGAGTTCTTCGAACGGCTCATCGATCCGGAGGATCGCGGCGAGGACGCGGCCCAGCCGTATCCGTTCTTCCTGGCCTCGCCGATCGAGAACGCACCGATCGAGACGATCGCCGATCTCGGCCCGGCCGGCGGACTGGCAGGCGGAATGGAAATGGGACGGCATTCGTGCCCAGATCATCCGGCGCGCCGGCGAATGTCATATCTGGTCGCGCGGCGAAGACCTGATGGAAGGGCGGTTCCCGGAACTCGAGGCGGCCGCGGCCGCGCTGCCCGAAGGCTGTGTGCTGGACGGCGAGATCCTGGCCTGGGCCGCCGGCGAGCCCCTGCCGCTGCCGTTCGCTCGGCTGCAGCGCCGGATCGGTCGGCTCAAGCCTTCCGCGAACATGCAGAACAAACATCCGGTTCGGTTTTTCGCCTACGACCTCCTGGAACACGACGGCGCCGATATCCGCGAGCAGCCGCTGGAGGATCGGCGCGCGCGCCTGGCCGACGTGCTGGCGGGGATCGACGAGCGCATCGCGCTGTCGGAACACCTCGACCGCCGGCTCCTGGGAGGAGCTGGGCGCCCTGCGCGAGCGCTCGCGCGAGTTCGCCACCGAAGGCTTCGTGCTCAAGCGTCTCGGCTCGCCGTATCGGGTCGGGCGCGTGCGCGGCGACTGGTGGAAATGGAAGATCGACCCGTTCTCGGTCGATGCCGTGCTGCTGTATGCCCAGCCGGGTTCGGGCCGGCGCTCCAACCTGCTCACCGACTATACCTTCGCGGTCTGGAACGGCGACGAACTGGTGCCGTTCGCCAAGGCCTATTCCGGGCTTACCGACAAGGAGATCCGCCAGGTCGATTCCTGGATCCGCAAGAACACGAAGGAACGCTTCGGCCCGGTGCGCTCCGTGACCCCGCATCATGTGTTCGAGCTGCATTTTGAGGGCATCCAGGCGTCCAAGCGGCACAAGTCCGGTATCGCCGTACGCTTTCCCCGAATCGCCCGCTGGCGCACCGACAAGCCGCTGGAAGAAGCCGATACGCTGGATAACGTCAAGGCGCTGCTGCCGCCCAACGAGCGCGCCGAGCTCGGCTGATCGAGCCCGGCCTGCTCGGCTCGCCGGTTCCGGTTAGCATCGGGTCTTCCAGGCGAGGGCAGCACGGCCGATGAGTTTTTCCTTCCAGCAACTGCGTTATTTCGTGGCGGTGGCCGAGATCGGGTCGATCTCCGGCGCGGCGCGCGAGCTGTTTTCGTCGCAGTCGACGATCACCGAGGCGATCAAGTCGCTGGAATCGGATCTGGGTGTGACGCTCGTACAGCGCCATGCCCGCGGCATGGCGCTTACCCATCGCGGGCATACATTCCTGCGCCATGCCCAGCGCATCCTGGCCGAGGTCAGCCATGCGCGCTCGGCGTTCACGGCCGGGCGCCAGCGCATCACCGGCACGCTCAATCTGGGCGTGACCTCGCTGGTGGCCGGTTATGCGCTGCCGGAACTGCTGGCGCGTTACCGGCGTGCGTTTCCGGCCACGGCGGTCTCGGTCTATGAAGACAGTCCGGAATATCTCGAGCATTTCCTGCTCGGCGGCGAGCTCGACGTGGCGCTGTTGTTTCTGTCCGCGATCGGCGAACCGTCGGCGTTCAACAGCGAGGTGATCCAGCGCTACCCTTTCCGGCTGTGGGTACCGTTCGGCCATCGACTGGCCGAGGAAGGGCGGGTGCAGCGCGCCCGGCTGGTCGACGAGCATTATGTGCTGCTCAATCTCGACGAGATCCAGGCCTCCACCGAAGCGCTGTGGCGCGACATGCGCCAGACCCCGCGTATTGCGTATCGCACGACGTCGGTGGAGGCCGTGCGCAGCCTGGTCGCGACCGGCGCGGGTGTCTCGGTATTGCCCGACCTGATGTATCGGCCCTGGTCGTTGGAGGGCGATCGCATCGGTGTGGCGGAACTGGTCGATGCGTTGCCGCCGGTAGCGGTGGGCGTGGTGTCGCGTCGCGGCACACGGTTGTCGGCGGCCGCTTCGGCCTTCGTCGAGATGGCGCTCGAGAAGACTTCGGCCGGGCCTGGCTGAATCCCGACACATCGAGGTGAGCTGGCGGATTCGTGGGCAGGCCGTTGTCGGCGCAAAGGTTTCGGTTTTTCCGATAGCGCTTTTCTAATTTTTGTTATTGCGATAACGCCGCGCGTTTGCTGATACTCGAATCAACACGGATTGACGCGGCGTTCCGCGTCTGATCCGGGATCATTCGAGGAGGGCAGAGATGCAGCATGGCGGCCAGAACAATATTCCCACCACGCTCCTGATCGGCGATGAGAACGTGGCCGGTCAGGGCGAGTCCGAGACCATTCTCAACCCGTTCACGGGGCAGGCGATCGGCGAGATACCGGAGGCTTCGGCCGGCCAGGTCGATGCCGCGGTCGCAGCCGCGCGCGCTGCGTTCGAGCCTTGGTCGCGCCGCACGCCGGGCGATCGGTCCGCGGTGTTGCTGGCCTTGGCGGATGTGATCGAACGCCATGCCGACGAGTTCGTACGTCTGGAGGCGATGAACTGCGGCAAGCCGGCGCATATCGTGGCCGCCGAGGAGCTGCCGGCCACCGTCGATGTGATCCGATTCTTCGCGGGTGCGGCGCGCTGCATGTCGACCAGTGCGGCCGGCGAATACATGGCCGGCTACACCTCCATGGTGCGGCGCGACGCCGTCGGCGTGATCGGCTCGATCGTGCCCTGGAATTATCCGTTGATGATGGCGGCGTGGAAATTCGCGCCGGCGCTGGCGGCCGGCAACACGGTGGTGCTGAAGCCCTCCGAACAGACGCCGCTCACCGCGCTGCTGCTGGCGAAGATCGCCGGCGAGGCGCTGCCGGCCGGCGTGCTCAATATCGTCACCGGGCGCGGCGAGACGGTGGGCGACCGGCTGGTGAATCACGACGGCATCGACATGGTCTCGCTCACCGGCGATATCGCCACCGGCAAGAAGATTCTCACCGCCGCGTCCAAGAGCGTGAAGCGCACCCATCTGGAACTGGGCGGCAAGGCGCCGGTTGTGGTCTTCGATGATGCCGATCTGGAAGCGGTGGTCGAGGGCGTGCGCACCTTCGGCTATTTCAACGCCGGGCAGGATTGCACCGCGGCCTGTCGGATCTATGCCGGGCCGAAGATCTACGACCGGCTGGTGGCCGATCTATCCTCCGCGGTTTCGGGCATTGCCTACGGCCAGGCCGAGGATGCGGCCAACGAGATTCCGCCGTTGATCTCGGCGCGCCAGCGCGATCGGGTCGCGAGCTTCGTCGAGCGCGCCTCCGAACTGCGGCATACCGAAATCACCACCGGCGGCCGCGTTGCCGACGGCGACGGCTTCTTCTACCAGCCGACCGTGATCGCCGGCGCGCTACAGGAAGACGAGATCGTGCGGCGCGAAGTGTTCGGGCCGGTGGTGTCGGTCACGCGTTTCGACAACGACGAGCAGGCGATCGCCTGGGCCAACGATTCGAACTACGGCCTGGCCTCCTCGGTATGGACCGCCGATGTCGGCCGGGCGATGGATGTATCCGCGCGCATGCGCTATGGCTGCACCTGGGTGAACTGCCACTTCATGCTCTGCAACGAGATGCCCCACGGCGGCATCAAGCAGTCGGGCTACGGCAAGGATATGTCGATGTATTCGCTGGAGGATTACACCGCCGTCCGGCACGTCATGGTCAAGCATTGATGAACGGTCCGGCGACCGCTCGCGCGCCCGTCACGGCCGACGACAGCATCGTCCGGCTGGCCGGTGTCGGCAAGACATTCGGGTCCACGGTGGCCGTGGAAACGCTCGATCTGGATATCCGCCGCGGCGAGTTCTTCACCCTGCTGGGCCCGTCCGGCTCGGGCAAGACGACCACGCTGCGCATGATCGCCGGCTTCGAGCGGCCGAGCGCCGGCACGATCGACATCGACGGGCGCGATGTCACGAAAACCGCGCCCTACGACCGGGATATCAACACGATCTTTCAGGATTATGCGTTGTTCCCGCATATGAGTGTGGCCAAGAACGTGGCCTATGGCCTGCAGGCCAAGCGGGTGAACAAGCGCGAGATTCCAGAGCGCGTGGCCGAAGCGCTGCGCGCGGTACGGCTGGAGAATTTCGGCGAGCGTAATCCGGCCCAGCTCTCCGGCGGCCAGCGCCAGCGCGTGGCTCTGGCCCGCGCCATCGTCAACCGGCCGCGCGTACTGCTGCTGGACGAGCCGCTCGGCGCGCTCGATCTGAAGCTGCGGCAGGAAATGCAGCATGAGCTCAAGCGCATCCAGGCCGAGGTGGCGATCACCTTCATCTACGTCACCCACGATCAGGAAGAAGCGCTGACCATGAGCGATCGCATCGCCGTGTTCAACGAAGGCCGCATCGAGCAGATCGGCGGCCCGGTCACGCTTTACGAGCGGCCGGCGAGCGAGTTCGTGGCCAATTTCGTGGGCACCTCGAACTTCGTCGAGCGCGGTGGCACCCGCTATGTGTTGCGGCCGGAGAAGATACGGCTGGCCCTGCATGCCCGCGACTTCGCGGCCGATGGCTGGCAGGTCGAGCCGGGACGCATCGAGTTCAAGGAATTTGTGGGCATGTTCGCCCGCTATACCGTCGCGTTGGAGACGGGCGAGCGCGTGATCGTGGCCGAACAGAATCTACCGGGGCATTCGGTCTTCGACCGCGTGGCCACGGGGGACGCCGTGCAGGTGGCATGGCACCGGGACAGCCTGTATGCGCTGCCCGGCAACGTTTGACTCTGGAATCTGGGTGTCTCGGACGGAGTTCGAGGGAGGGTGGATCGATGAAAGCAACGCGTAGTCAGATCACGAGTGGGTTGGCCGGTGGCATGGCCGCCATACTGCTTACACTCGGAGTGGCGGCCTCGGCCGCGCCGGTTAAGGCCAACTATCCGGACAAGATCGGCAAGGGCGAAGGTCAACTCAATCTGGTGGCCTGGGAAGGCTATGCCCAGGACGAATGGGTCAAACCGTTCGAACAACAGACCGGCTGCATGGTGCATCGCAAGTACGCCGGTTCCTCGGACGAGATGGTCGCGCTCATGCGCCAGGGCGGTGGCGGCGAGTACGACCTCGTTTCGGCCTCGGGCGATGCCTCGCTGCGCCTGATCTATGGCGGCGACGTGCAGCCGGTGAACGTGAAGCTGATCCCGGCCTGGCAGGACTTCCTGCCGCAGCTGAAATCGCCGCCGAACAACACCGTCAACGGCCTGCACTACGGCGTGTCGTATGAGTGGGGCCCGAACGTGCTGCTCTACAACACCAAGAAAGTCAGCCCGAAACCGACCAGCTGGGACGCGATCTACAGCGATGTGCACAAGGGCCAGATCACGGTGCCGGACAATCCGATCCAGATCGCCGATGCCGCGCTCTATCTCAAGGTGCACAAGCCGGAACTCGGCATCAAGGATCCCTACGAGCTCACGCAGAAACAGCTCGCCGCGGCGGTCGATCTGCTGCAGAAACAACGCCCTCTGATCAAGAAATACTGGGCCCAGGCCTCGGACGAGATCGAGCTGTTCAAGAACGGCGATGCCGTGGTGGGCGCGGCCTGGCCGTATATGACCAACGCGCTGGAAAAGGACGGCGTGCCGGTCGCCGATACCATTCCCAAGGAAGGCGCGACCGGCTGGTCGGATACCTGGATGCTCTCGGCCCATGCCAAGCACCCGAACTGTGCCTATAAGTGGATGCAGTATGTCTCCACGCCCAAGGTGCAGGCCGAGCAGGCGATCTATTTCGGCGAGACGCCGGCCAACAAAGAAGCTTGCAGTGCAATGGACAAGATCCAGGACGGCGCCTGCCACAAGTTCCACTTGGATGCGCCGTCGTCCTACTTCGACCAGATCTATTTCTGGAAGACGCCGCGTAGCCAGTGCGCGGATGGCCAGCGCAATTGCACGAGCTATCGCGACTGGCAGCGCGCCTGGCAGCGGGTCAAGGGATAGCCGGCTGACCCGGCCGCCGGCGCAGCGACGCCGCGGCCGGGTCTACCGCGCTCAACGGGAGCCCGGGTATGCAACGATCGACGTACGCTGTTGATTTCAACGCGGCCCAGCGCTTTGTGCGCGGGGCGTCGTCGCTACTGTGGCGACGCCCGCGTCTGGCCGCCACCGCACTGCTGGCGCCGCCCATGCTGTGGTTCGTGCTCATCTATCTGGCGGCACTCGGCATCCTGTTTCTGTCGGCGTTCTGGACGGTCGATGATTTCACCGGCGAGATCGTGCATCGATGGACGCTGGTCAACTTCGAGACGCTGGCCACCAGCGACACCTATCGCGCGATCGCCGGGCGCACGCTCGGCATCGCGGCCCTCGTGACCCTCACCGATATCGTGCTGGCCTTTCCCTGTGCCTATTTCATGGCACGCATCGCCGGCCCGCGCCTGCGGGCGACGCTGTTCGTGGTGATGCTGCTGCCGATCTGGCTCAGCTATATCGCCCGCGTCTATGCCTGGCGGTTGATCCTGGCGCACGACGGCGTGCTCAACTGGACGCTGCACGAACTCGGGCTGCCGGGGGCCAATATCGGTTACACCAACACGGCGATGTGGCTGGTGTTCTCCTATATCTGGCTGCCGTTCATGATCACGCCGATCTATGCCGCGATCGAGCGCGTGCCGGGCTCGTTGTTCGAGGCCTCGGCCGATCTCGGCGCCAAGGGATTTCGCACGTTCGTCAAGGTCACGCTGCCGCTGGTGGTGCCCGGCATCATCGCCGGCTCGATCTTCACCTTCTCGCTGACGATGGGCGACTACATCACGCCGATCCTGATCGGCGGGCCGGGCTCGTCGTTCATCGGCAACGTGGTGTATTCCAACGTCGGCATCGCCAACGACATCCCGTTCGCGGCGGCCTTCGCCACGATTCCGGCAGTGGTGATGGTGTTGTATCTCGCTCGCGGCGCGCCGGCTCGGCGCCTTCGAGATGATGTAGGGGCGGGCTCCCATGGAAACGCACACTCACCAAATGGGTACTGGGCATCTGGACGGCGCTGGTCATCGTCTTTCTGTTCGTGCCGATCGCGATCATCGTGGTCTATGCCTTCAACCCATCGAATATTCAGACCTGGCCGATCCCTGGCCTGTCACTGAAATGGTTCCCGGCGGCCTGGCATAACCGTGAGATCCGGCATGCCCTGTGGCTGTCGATCAAGGCCGCACTGCTGGCGACCACCATTTCGGTCGCGCTGGGCACGGCCGCGGCATTTGCCGTGCATCGCTTCCGGTTCTTCGGGCGCGAGGCGGTATCGTTCATCGTGGTGTTGCCGATCGCGCTGCCGGGCGTGCTCACCGGCATCGCGCTGAACTCCTTCTTCGGCTTCTGGCATGTCGGTCTGTCGTACTGGACGATCGTGATCGGCCACGCGACCTTCTGCATCGTCATCGTCTATAACAACGTGATCGCGCGCCTGCGCCGGATCTCGGGCTCGCTGCGCGAAGCCTCGATGGATCTCGGCGCCGATGCCTTTTCCACCTTCCGGCGCATCACGCTGCCGATGCTGTCCACCGCCCTCATCTCCGGCGCGTTGCTGGCGTTTGCCCTGTCGCTGGACGAGGTGATCGTGACCACCTTCACCGCGGGCGCCCAGAACACGCTGCCGCTGTGGATCTTCGGCGCCATTCGACTCGGCCAGCGCCTGCCGGAGGTGAACGTGGTGGTCACGGTCGTGATGCTCGCCACGCTGATTCCGGTGATCCTGGCCTATCGCCTGATGAACCGCGCGCCGGCCGATACCGGCAAGTGACGCATCGCCGGCGCGGTTGGCCGCGTATTCGTTCAGCGATCGGCCGCCACGCGGCCTGTTTGCTTTGCTGAAGTGCGCCCGCATGCTGTGGGTGACGCATTCCTGCGATCGGATGCTGCGATGTCTTATGCCACGCGCGATGAAGAAGAGCCCCGTGTGATCCGCTGGGCCGACATGACCTGGCGCGATTACGTGCGCATCGGCGCCGGCGTGTTCTTCTTTTTTCTTGGCATCGCCGGGCTGGTGCTGCCGATCCTGCAGGGCGTGCTGTTCCTGATTGTCTCTGCGATTCTGCTGGCACCCTATTCGCGCTGGGTACAGAAGCAGCTGGCGCGACTCGAAAAACGTTTCCCGTCGATTTTCCAGCGTGCCCGCGGCATCGCGAAACGCTGGCGAGGCAATCGTTCGGCCGATGAGTGAGGCCCCGGCGGGCCCGTCGTGCCCGGTCGATCCCCGTATCGAACGCTGGTTTGCCGATCGCGACTGGCAGATCTTCGATTTCCAGCGCGAGGCCTGGGCCGCCCAGCGTAGGGCCGAATCCGGGCTGATCCATGCGCCGACCGGCACCGGCAAGACGCTCGCGGCCTGGTTCGGCGCGGTCAACGACTGGCTGGCAACCACGCCGGACGAAGCCGCCACGCCCGGGCTGACCGTGCTCTGGATCACGCCGCTGCGCGCGCTCGCGGCCGACACCACCCAGCATCTGACCGCGTCCGCTGCCGATCTGGGCCTGAACTGGACGGTCGAGCGACGCACCGGCGACACCAAGTCGCATGTGAAGGCGCGCCAGCGCAAGAAACTGCCGAGCGCGCTGGTCACCACGCCGGAAAGCCTGAACCTGCTGCTGTCCTACGCGAACCACGAACAGATGTTCGCCGGGCTGCAGTGTGTGGTGGTCGACGAATGGCACGAGCTGCTGTCGACCAAGCGCGGCGTGGCGCTGGAGCTCGGGTTGTCGCGGCTGCGCGCGATCAATCCGGGGCTGCGGACCTGGGGCGTGTCGGCCACGCTCGCCAATCTGGACGAAGCCGGCGATGTGTTGACGGGCGGCCAGGACGTCACCCGCATCCGCGGCGTCGTGCCGTCCACCACCGACATCACCGCGCTCATCCCGCCGACCATCGAGCGTTTTCCCTGGGCCGGGCATATGGGCACCCAGATGGTCGAGCCGGTGATCACGGCACTCGAAGACGCTCGGACGACGCTGTTGTTCACCAACACGCGCTCGCAGGCCGAGCTCTGGCATCAGGCGCTGATCCGCGCCCGGCCGGACTGGCTGGAGAAGATCGCGCTGCATCATGGCTCGCTCGATCGCGCGCTGCGCGATACGGTCGAGGCGATGATCGCCGACGGCCGGCTGGCCTGTGTGGTGGCCACGTCCAGTCTCGATCTCGGCGTGGATTTCTCGCCGGTCGATCAGGTGATCCAGGTCGGCAGCCCCAAGGGCGTGGCGCGGCTGCTGCAGCGCGCCGGGCGTTCCGGCCATCGGCCCGGCGTGCCCAGCCGTATTCTTTGCGTGCCGACCCATGCCTTCGAACTGGTCGAGATCGCCGCCGCCCGGCGCAAGGCCGAGGCCGGCGAGCTGGAAGCGCGTCGGCCACTGATCGGCGCGATCGACGTGCTCGCCCAGCATATCGTCACCCGAGCGCTCGGTAGCACGGGCGAGGGCGGCGTGGCGCCGACCGCACTGCTGGCCGAGATCCGCAGCAGCCATGCCTATCGCGATCTCACCGACGAGGAATGGCAGTGGACGCTCGATTTCGTGACCCGCGGCGGGGCGGCGCTGGCTGCCTATCCGGAATTCCGCCGGGTTGATCTCGTCGACGGCAAGCTCGCGGTCAACGACAAGCGCATCGCGCGCCGGCACCGCATGACCATGGGCACGATCACCTCCGATGCCGCGATGAGCGTGCAATGGGTCAAGGGCGGCCGGCTGGGTACGGTCGAGGAGCGCTTCATCGCCCAGTTGAAGCCGGGCGAGGTGTTCCTGTTCTCCGGGCGGCTGCTGGAGCTGGCCCGGGTCAAGGAGCTCACGGCGTACGTGAAATCGGCCACGCGCAAGAATCGTCAGGTGCCGCGCTGGGCCGGCGGGCGCATGGCGATCTCCGGCACGCTGGCCGATGCCATCCGCGATCTGCTGGAAGCCGCCCGCGACGACCGCTACGACGAGCCGGAACTGGCCGCGATCCGCGACCTGCTGGAAGTCCAGAAACGCTGGTCGGCGTTGCCGGCAGCCGACGAGCTGCTGATCGAACACGTCACGTCCCGCGAAGGCCGGCACTGGTTCTTCTATCCGTTCGCCGGGCGTCTCGCCCACGAAGGGCTGTCGGCGCTGGTGGCTTGGCGGCTGGCGCGCATGCACAAGGCCACCTTCCGGTTCTCGGTCAACGATTACGGCTTTGAACTGGTGACTCGCTCCAAGGTCGATTTCACCGAGGCCGAACTGCGGGCCGCGTTGTCGGAAGACGATCTCGTGGACGATCTGCTCACCTGCCTGAATGCCTCGGAGCTCGCCAAGCATGCGTTTCGCGATATCGCGCGGATCGCCGGGCTGGTGTTTCCCGGCTACCCCGGCACGTCCAAGAGCGCGCGCCAGATCCAGGCTTCCAGCGGGCTGGTCTACGACGTGCTGGTGCGCTACGACGCCGAGAACCGTCTGCTCGGCCAGGCGCGGCGCGAAGTGCTGGAGCGCGAGCTGGAGATCGGCCGGCTGCGATCCGCACTGCAATGGATCGCGACCCAGTCGATCCGGTTGGCCGAGCCGCCACGGCTGACGCCGCTCGGTTTTCCGCTCTGGGTCGAGCGGGTGGCGAGTCAAGTGACCGGGGAATCCTGGCGCGATCGGGTCGAGCGCATGACGGTGCAACTAGAGAGGGCGGCGGATCGGAAGTCGACTCGATGACCTTTAGTTCCGTCGTTGACTGGGCGTGATGCGCGATTGTATCGAGCGGACTATCGTAAAAATAAATGTTTAATGAGATTCACTGGCTTGCTCGCACTTGATGTTTAGCGCGTCAGCGTCAAACACCCAGCGGAATCGGGCTGGGGGCGTTCTTCTGCGACTTGAGTTCACCGCACTTGGGTTCGTCTCCGGCGGCGATGCGTGGCGTCGCCCGCTAGCGCTTAATCGACGCAAAACGCAACACTTGGAGTGTCGCCCATTTGGCGAACATCAACCCAAGGGACATGTGTTTTCACGAGGGCCGACGGAAGCTTTTGCCCCTAATTGCTCCTATACAAAAAGCCATGCAATACTCGAAATTTGCAATTAAAAGACTCCGAAACGTCTGCTATTAGGCGCAGTGGGGCGGTACGGAGCCAACGGGATTCTTATGGCGACCGAAACGCTGGATCATCTGGTCCAATTCCGACACGACCTGCACCGGGAGCCCGAACTGGGCTTCGAGGAACGCGATACATCACGCAAAGTGTGTGCTTATCTCGATGAACTGGGCGTCGAGTACGCGAGCGGGATCGGCCAGACCGGTATCGTGGCCTGGATCGTGGGGGCAGCCGGAGATAGCGATGCGAGTGTGGGACTGCGCGCCGATATGGACGCGTTGCCCATCGAAGAGAAAAGCGGCGTCGCGTATGCTTCGACGCGTATCGGGCGCATGCACGCCTGCGGGCACGACGGTCATACCAGCATGCTGCTGGGCGCTGTCGAACATCTGCAGGCGAACAACGATTTTTCGGGCACGATCTATTTCGTGTTCCAGCCGGCCGAAGAGGGCATCGGCGGCGCCACCGCGATGATCGAAGATGGCGTCTTCGAGCGTTTCGACGTGCGCGAGATTTACGCGCTGCACAACTGGCCGTCGTTGCCGATCGGGCATTATGGTCTCATTCCGGGGCCCATCATGGCCTGTGGCGATAGAGTTGATATCACTATCCACGGACGCGGCGGGCACGGTGGCCTGAACCCGCACGGCTGTATCGACCCGGTTCGGATCGCTGCCGAACTCGTATACAAGGCCCACACCATCATTGCGCGTGAGGTAGACCCGTTGAGTCCGGCGGTGCTGAGCATCTGTGCGCTGCACAGCGGCGACCTGGACGGGTTTGCCGTGATTCCGGACACCGCAAAGCTGTGCGGCACCATCCGCGCGCTCGACGACGCCACCCGCGAGATCGTTCGATCCGGGTTGCGCCGGCTGTGTCGGAGCTTGGAGCAGTATTACGAGGCCGAGATCGAACTGGTCATCGAGGACAAGTTCGGTGTCACCTACAACGACGCGGGCGCGACCGAATCGGCCCGCGCGGTCATCGCGGCCTGTTTCGGCGAAGACACGCTGGCGCAGAACTACAAGCCATGCATGGGCGGGGAGGATTTCTCCTACATGCTGGCGGAGCGTCCCGGCGCGTATATCCACGTCGGTTCCGGCGACGACAACCACAGCCGCGGCCTGCACCACCCGGAATACGACTTCAACGACCGGATCATGCCGGACGGCATCCGTCTGTTTTGCGAGTTGGCACGGAAATCGCTGGAAAAACAACGCACGCAGAGGTGATTCCGCACGGGCGTAACTCATCGCGCCCGCGGGCATCCCTCGCCGTCGAAAGGAGCGCGCTTATGGCCACCGGCCGCACTAGGAATGTCACCCGACCGTACATCATCTTTGTGGTGGTGCTGTTCCTGCTCATGATCTTCCCGCTGTACGGGTTCGCGAACCGCGTCTTCCCGCTGGTGCTGGGGTTGCCGTTCGGCCTGTTCTGGGTGGTTCTTTTGGAAGTCGTCGCCTTCGTCGCGTTGTGCTGCTTCTACCGCTATGAGTACGGCAAGGGGGGCCGGTCATGAGCAACTGGTTATTCGCGCTGGGCTCGATGCTGGTGTATCTGGTCTTCGCCTTCGTGATCGGGCTCCTGGCCGGACGCAAACGCTCGTTCTGGTCGGTGTCCGAATACGCGGTCGCCGACCGCGGCCTCGGGCTGATCGTGATCTGGTTCATGATGGGTGGCACGGTCTTCAGCGCCTTCTCCTTCCTTGGCGGACCGGGTATGGCGTTCTCCAAGGGCGCAGCATCGTTCTTCGTGCCGGCCTATATCGCGCTCGGCATCCTGCCTTGGTATCTGCTGGGCCCGAAGGTCGGCCGCATCGGGGCTCGAAAGAGCTTCTTCACCATGGGCGACTTTCTCGGCGATCGCTATCAGTCCAAGGCATTGACCGTGCTGGTCGGGGTGATCTCGGTGCTCGCCTTCATCCAGTACCTGACCCTGCAGATCAAGGGCATGGCGTTCATCTTCAATATCCTCACCGACGGCGTGATTCCCTACTGGTTCGGCGCGCTGCTGGCCTACGGCATCGTGGTCGCCTATGTGGCGACGTCCGGTGTGCGCGGTGCCGCGTGGAGCGACGTGCTGCAAGGGGCGCTGATGCTGATCGTGGCTTGGACCGTGGGCTATTTCCTGGTCTACACGCTGCAAGGCAGCCCCAGCGAAATGTTCACCGCCATCAACGAGGCCAAGCCGGGCTTCCTGACCATCGGCCATGACGGTTCGCAGATGTCCGCCATGGCGTATTCGACCGTCATCCTCGTTTCGGCGCTCGGCTTTCTGATGTGGCCGCATCTGTTTACCAAGTCCTATACGACCACTGAAAAGCGTATCAAGATCACCACAATGGCGTTCCCGTTGTTCGGCATTTTCCTTGTGCCGGTGCTGTTCGTCGGCTTTGCCGCGATCGGCGTGGTCGCGCCTGACGCGCTGCAAAGCTCGAACCAGATTCTGCCGTATCTCGTCACTCACAATCTCGGTGCCAACGGTTGGCTCTATGGTCTGATCGGGGCGGGTGCGCTGGCCGCTGCGATGTCGTCGTCCGATGCGATCACGCACGGTGGCTCGGTATCGCTGGGCCGCGACGTGATCCTGCCCTTCAAGCCGGATATGGACGAACGCACGCAGGTATGGATCATGCGGGTCGGCGTGGTTGTGATCGGTGCGGCGGCCTATTGGCTTTCGATCTTCGGCGCGGCCGGTATCATCGCGCTGCTGGTCGGCGCCTATGGCTCGATCGCACAGTTTGTGCCGGCAGTCTATGGCGCGCTGATATGGCGGCGCGGCACCAAGCAGGGGGCCATCGCGGGGATGGTCGCCGGCATCGGCGTTAACTACTACTACCAGATCGTGGCGTCATCGACGCCGCTGGATATCAATGCCGGGATCGTCGGCCTGCTATGCAACATCTTGGTGTTCGTCGCGATCAGCTTGGTAACCCGGCCGGTATCCGCAGCACTCGCCAACGAGTATGCCGACGCCTGAGCGCTCGGCCGTCGTTACAGCGCGCGCAGCGAGGCGATCAGGCGGTCCATGGTCGTGCCCGGGTAGCCGATGAGTACCAGCGCCTGCGATTGACGGGCGCGAGTCGCGGTCCGTGTCAGCCGGCCGCCGGCCAGCTGGATGATATGGCAGCGGTCGGCGGCGTCGCTGGCCTGTACCAGGCCCTTGGCACGGACCAGCGCCGGCGCCGCCTCGTTCAGCAAGGCCTCGAGGGCGCCGAGGTCGACGGCGCCGGCGAATGACACGCTCTCGGTGACCAGCGGCCCGCGGCCTTGCATCGCGGCAGCGGCCGGGGTCGCCGATGCCGAGCTCGGCGGCTCTCCGGCCTGTTCCAACATCCTGTCTGCCGTCGGGTTGAGGGCGACGATCGATTGCAGTACCTGTTCGCGGCGCGCCTCGCACAGCCAGTCGATGCGGTTGATGCGCAACTTGGATACCTCGCGTACCTGGGCCACCACAATGTCGTTGATCGCCGTGTCCTCGACGTGACGCGTGAAGGCGCTAGCATCCACCAGCGTCTCGGCGTGTTCGAGCCGGTAGCCGCGAGCGGCATCGAGCAGCTGCATCAGAGGGCGCGGGCGGGCGATGCCGCTGGCCTCGAAGACCAGATGCGCGGGCGGCGACGGCCATTGGCGTATATCGCGCAGCTGCGCCGACAGGTTGCCAGCGATGCCGCAGCAGGCACAGCCGTTGGTGAGACGCAGGATATGGTCGTCCTGCGACTCGATCAGTTCGGCGTCGATATTGATACGGCCGAAATCGTTGACTAGGAACAGCGCGTTCGCGAGTTCGCCGCGCGCGATCAGCGTATTGATGCGGGTGGTCTTGCCGCTGCCCAGAAAACCGCAGAGCAGGGTGGCGGGAATGGGCGGGGTCACGGGTGCGGCGTCTCAGCGGGCGCCGGTGGGGCGCCCGGAAAGCAGGGTGTCGTGTACGCCGATGTCCTTGAGCGGCGTCGCGCTTGTCAGCGGGTCTTCGTCTAGCACGGTGATATCCGCCAGCTTGCCTGCCTCCAGACTGCCGATGCGGTCGTCCATGCGCAGCGTGAAGGCCGCGCCCAGGGTGATGGCCTCCAGCGCGCGGGTGCGGCTGATCTTCTCGGTCTCGCCGATGGTGACGCCGCCGGCGGTCTCGCGCATGGTGGCGCACCAAGCAGTGAACAACGGCGAGATCGGCGTGACCGGCGCATCGCAGTGGATGCCGAAAGTGATGCCCATGCGGTCCGCGCTCGCCACGGGTTCGAGACGCTGACAACGATCGTAGCCGAGTGTCTTGACCAGATGGATATCACCCCAGTAGTAGATATGGTTGGCAAAGATATTTAGACAGGCGCCCAGCCGCGCCACCCGGCGCAGCTGATCCTGACGAATCAGCTGAACATGCTGGAGGGTATGCCGGTGGTCCGGCCGCGGCCACATTGCCAGCGCCTCGTCCAGCGCATCCAGGATTACGGTGACCGCCTCGTCGCCGTTGGTGTGCGCGTGCATGTGCAGCCCGGCCTGATGGTAGTGCTGGACCATGTCGTGGAAGGTCTGCGGCGGCGCGTTCCACACCCCGTTTTCCGGGCCGGTGAGATAGCCCGGCCACTGCAGACGGGCGGTAAAGTTCTGGATCGCGCCGTCGGTGACCAGTTTGACCAGACCGAAGTGCAGGCGCTCGTGGTTGTAGGCGATCGCCTGCTGCACGCGCTCGCTGCCGGCCTGTGGGTCCCAGGCGAGGGCGTTGAGTGCGGGTACCAGACGCACCGGGAAATCGTCGGCCGCGGTGGCCTCGCGCAGTGCAGCGATCGCGGCATCGCTCATCGGGTTGAGCAGATCGGTGATCGTGGTCACGCCCTCGCGCCGTGCGGCTTGGGCGTATCGATTGAGCGCGCGGGTATCGGAGGCGCCCTCGAAGATGTCGAAGTCGAGCGCGTCGAAGACCGGATGCATGGCGGCGAATTCCTCGAGCACGCCCGTGGGCTGGCCCCGATCATCGCGCACGATCCCTTCGAGATCCATGTCGGCGAGGCCCGCCCGGGCAATGGTCGCGCTGTTGACGAACATCACGTGCAGACTCGCGTGGATCACCGCGATCGGCCGCGAGTCGCTCACCGCATCGAGCAGGCGCCGGTCGATCGGCGCATCGTCGAAATAGACCGGGTCGACGCCCCAGGCGATGAGCGGGCTGTCCGCCGCGCCGTCGTGCACATGTTCGGACAGGCGCTGCTGAACCGACTGCGGGCTTTTCAGCCCGTCCCAGAGCTGGCCTTCCGGGTCCCGCCGGTCAAAGTAGCCGAGGTAGAGGTGGTTCCACACCGACCCTTCCAGCGCATGGCTGTGCCCTTCGACGAAGCCGGGCACGAGCACCTTGTCGGCGTAGCGGCGGTCGACCTTGACGTCGCCGAAACGCTCGATTTCTTCTAACGGGCCCACGCCCAGTACGCGCCCGTCGCGGACCGCCACGCACTGCCCGGCAGGCTGCGACGGATTCATCGTATGAATGGCCTTGGCGGTATAGGCGGTTATGGTCATCGCGGTCGGGCTCTCTGATTCATGCGCGGTAAAGAGCCAACATAGTTAGGCTGCCGCCGACGAACAAGCCCTGGGCGTAGGGCTCATGGGTGTGAGCGTCATGGCTCAAGCGTCAATGTGGCTGTCGTGCGGCACTCGATCGGCTGTGTTGCCGTGCTGATTGATACCAGTATGAATATAGAGCAGCGGGGGGCAAACAGACGTGGATTCAGATCCATATTCGGATTATGCGGGTGACGAGAGGGCCATTTCAGAGTCCAGCATCCATTCGAGGAAGCGAAATACCCATGAGCCATATCTTTGTAACGCAACTCATCTAACTAATTATCCCGTCTCTCGCCTGCATCATGATCCGAAGATAGACTTAAATTACTCTTTTTAAGTAACGATTATCGGCATTTATGTAATTTCCGGCATCTCAAATGCAAAACGAGGGATATGGAGGCGGAAGGTCTAACGCTTGCGGCAGGGACGCGGCGACGAGAGCGTCCCTTGCCTACATCTGTTTAGGGCAAATTATGGGCTAGCCCGACTCCCACGGACACTTTGATTAAGCGACTGGACAAGACATGATGACCGCAAGCGCCGATACGCGACCATCACTACAGGTAGCCGAGCTCGAACTCGCCGGCGAACGGCTGCTGCTGCGCGCCGACCACAGCCTGTTCTGGCCAGCCGGCGAAACGCTGTTCGTGGCTGATACGCATTTCGGCAAGGGCGGGGTGTTCCGGCGCCAGGGCGTGAACGTGCCGAGCGGCACTACGGAAAACGATCTCGCCCGACTCGAGAAGGCTCTTTACCGAACCGGCGCGCAGCGCCTGGTGGTACTCGGTGATTTTGTGCATGCACCGCCGGCGGCCGACGAACCCTGGCTGGCCTGGTTCGCCGACTGGCGCGCACGGCATGGCGATATCGAGATCATCGTCACGCGCGGCAACCATGATCGGGTGAAGCGCTTGCCGCTGGATCTGGCCATCGACTGGCAGCCGGGGCCACGCCTGGTCGGGCCGTTCGTATGTCAGCACGAACCGGGCGAGGATGCCCGTGGCCCGGTACTGGCCGGCCATATTCATCCGGTCGTGCGATTGGCTGCAGGGGGCGAGCGCGCGCGTTGCCCGGCGTTCTGGGTACAGCCGGGCGGTATTGTGTTGCCGGCTTTCTGCGGGTTCGCGGGCGGCGGTCGGATTGCGCCGAGCGCCGATGATCGCGTGTTCGTGATCGGCGAGGGCGAGGTGATCGAGGCGCGGCTGGCGTGATGCGAGCGTGCGGACTTCGGATTCGCCGCAACCGGCGTTGCGCGGGTAGAATCGCGCGGATGTTGATCGCCATTATTGCCGGCGTACTGCTCGGCTACTCGTTCATGGGTTTTTCCGGCGCGTTGCTGGGCGGCGTCGTGGGTTACTGGATTGCCCAGCTGCTGGCGATGGGCTTGCGCCGCGGCAATCTGGGCCAGATCCAGTCCCAGTTCCTGGATTCCACGTTCGCCGTGATGGGCGCGCTGTGCAAGGCCGATGGCCAGGTCACGCGTGACGAGATCCGGGTTGCCGAGCAGCTGTTCGATCGGCTGCGCCTGTCGGATGCCCAGAAGGACGATGCCCGGCGCTCGTTCAATCGTGGCAAGCAGGGCGACTTCGATCTCGACGGCGAGGTCGCCAAGTTCGTGCAGGTGGCCCGCGGCCAGCGTGCACTGCATCAGATGTTTTTGCAGGTGCAGATCGCGGCGATCGCAGCGGACGGCAAGGTCAGCGCGGCCGAACATGCCGCGCTCATGCGCGTGGCACGTGGGCTCGGCTTGTCCGAGATGGAGATCCGCCAGCTCGAAGCGATGCTGGGCGCGCGTGGCGCGGCCGGCGGCTCGACCAGCGGCGACGGCATGGGCTCGAAGGCGGGCGTTTCACCCGAGGACCAACTCAAACAGGCTTACGACGTGCTCGGGGTGTCGAGTGACGCCAGCGACGCCGAGGTCAAGAAGGCCTATCGGCGCCAGATGAGCCAGAACCATCCCGACAAGCTGGCTGCCAAGGGCATGCCGGAGAGCATGCGCGAGATGGCAGAGGAAAAAACCCGGGAGATCGGCGCCGCCTACGAGCGCATTTCCGAGGCCCGCGGCATCAGTTAGGTCGGTGCCGTCAGTAAGCAAGCGGAGTTCGTGTGATGGCGCCTGCATGGCGCAAAACGCGCCGAAATAATGCAACGAATTCGCGTTATTCGCGTTACAGGGGGGCGGCCGACGGGACTGGGGCAGACGCCGGGCCATCCCCGTTGCCGAGCCGGTCGATGAACCATTGCAGGGCCCGGCCGCGTTCGCCGCGACGCCAGAGCAGATAGGTCTCGCGGGGCGCGGGTGGGGCTGCGGTCTCCAGCGCAACCAGGCGTTTGCCGGCCAGCGCATCGGCGACCCAGTGACGAGGACAGTAGCCGACGCCGAGGCCGCGTTCGAGCGCTTCGATCTTGGTACGCATGCTCGTTACGGTCAGTCGTGGCTGACCATCGATGAGGTTGCCGCTGCGCGGCGCGAACTGGCGGGCGGTATCGGCCACCACGAGCGCGCGATGCGCCCGGATCGTGTCCGCGCTGAGCGGGCCCGGCACGCCGGCCAACGGATAGTCCGGTGCACAACAGAACACGAACTCGATGCGGCCGAACACCAGGCGCTGAATGCTGGCATGGGCTGGCGGTTCGGTGACTCCGATGGCCAGATCCACGCGCTCGTCGACCAGCGCCTCCCAGCTGCCGGCCAGCACTTCCTCGTTCATGCGCACGTTGATCGCCGGATGCGCGGCCGTGAATTCCGCGATCAACGACCAGAGATCGGCCGGTTGCTGAGTCGCATCGATCGCGATTTTGAGTTCGGGCTCCCAGTGATCCGCCTGGCGGCGGGCGGCCGCTGCCAGTTCGCGGGTGGCGACGAGAATACGCCGGCCTTCGTCGAGTAGCAGACGGCCGGCCGGCGTCAACACGGCGCGATGGCCGGTGCGATCGAACACGTGAATGCCGAGTTCTGCCTCGAGCTGGTTGACGGTATAGGAGATCGCCGAGGGGACGCGATACAGCGACGCCGCTGCGGCGGCGAAGCTGCCATGCCGGTCGATGGCGTCCAGCACCTCCAGCGCTTCCAGTCGAACGGATTCGCTCATCGTGCGCCGCTTGTTCAGTGGTTCTGAACGACTATGCCAGAAACCCTTGCTATGCGTGTCGATGCCGGAGGGCTAACCTCGACACGCTGACAATTGGCATGCCCAGTTGAATCTGTTTGAACGATATCGAGGCCGATACCGGCCGAGGAGTCCGCATGAAAAAGATTCTGGTGCTCTACTATTCCATGTACGGTCATATCGAGACGCTCGCCCATGCCGTGGTCGAGGGGGCGAAATCCGTGGAAGGTGTTGAGGTCACGCTCAAGCACGTACCCGAGACTATGAGCCGCGAGGCGCTCGATAACCTGGGTGCCAAGGGCTCGCTGATCGGCGACGAAGCCGTGCCCGACGAACTGGCCGATTACGACGCCATCGTGTTTGGTACGCCGACCCGGTTCGGCAACATGGCGGGTCAGATGCGCACCTTCCTCGACCAGACCGGCGGTCTGTGGGCCAATGGCAAGCTGGTCAACAAGATCGGTAGCGTGTTCACCTCGAGTGCCACTGGCGCCGGCAACGAGACCACGATCACCTCGTTCTGGAACACGCTGGCCCATCACGGCATGCTCATCGTGCCGATCGACTATGCCGGCGCTCAGGAGTTGTTCGATATTTCCGAGCTGCGGGGCGGTTCGCCCTATGGCGCCTCGACCTATGCCGGCGGCGATGGTTCGCGCCAACCGTCCGACAAGGAGTTGTCGATCGCGCGCTATCAGGGCGAGAAGGTGGCACGGCTGGCCACGCAATTCGCCGGCTGACCCGCGCGCTGCGCGCTGTGCCAAGATGATCGCGTTAGCGGTCGGCTCATTCGTCGGCTGCGCCAAGTGGTAACCGGAGTGTACGCATGAAGAAGACCGCTGCCGCCGATCATCCGATCCAGAACCTGCTCGCCGTGCGCTGGAGCCCTTATGTCTTCAGCGAACAGCCGGTGCCAGCGGCCGACCTGCGCTCGCTGTTCGAGGCCGCGCGCTGGGCGCCGTCGAGCTACAACGAGCAGCCGTGGCGTTTCATCCTTGGCCAGCGCGGGCAGGGCGACGTGCACGGCCGCATCCTGCAGTGCCTGGCCGAGCCCAACCAGAAATGGGCGCAGAAGGCGCCGGTCCTGGTGCTCGGTACGGTGGTCCGGGAGTTCGTGCGCAATGGTCACCCCAACAAGGCCGCGCAGCACGATCTTGGCCTTGCGGTGGGCAATCTCCTGGTCGAGGCCACCGCACGGGCGCTGCATGTGCACCAGATGATCGGGCTGGACGCGGAGGCTGCGCGCCGCGCGTTCTCGATCCCGATGAATGCCGAGGCGTTGACCGCGATCGCGATCGGCTATGCCGACAAGACGGGGGCGGGCGATCCGGCGCTGGCCGAGCGCGACGCCAAGCCGCGTGAGCGGCGCTCGATCTCGGAGTTCGTCTTCGGCGATCGGTTCGGGGAAAGCGCCAAACTGTAGTGAGCTCTACCCCGTGGATCAAAAAAGGGCCGTCGGCGAACCGACGGCCCTTTTTCTTGCCGGGGTCGCCCGAGTCAGTCCTCGTTCTGATCAACCACGCTGATGGACTGGGGCTTGTCTGCCGCGCCGCCGGCCACGCGGATCTCGAGCAGCCCGTTACGCACGGTGGCGTTGATATCTGACTCGTCGACGCCGTTGGGCAGGATCATCGCGCGACGAAACTCGCCATAGACCCGCTCACGCGTGTAGTAGAGCACCTCGTCGTCGTTGAGTTCGCTGTTGCGCTGACCCGAGATGGTCAGGACGTTACTGGCCACGGTCACCGAGACGTCCTCGCTCCTGACGCCGGCCACCTCGCAGCGCACGATCAGGTCGTCGCCGAGGGCAAAGATATCGGCCGGCGGCACGTAGGCGGCCGCGTGCGTGCGACCGCTGCCGCTGACCTTGCCGCGCGTCATCCATTCTTCCTGGGCGCGGCTCATCTCGCTCATCACGTCGAGGAAGCCACGAAACGGGTTGTGCCGGGACTTGGGTACCTTGGGATTGTCGGCCATGGGAGCCTCCAAAATGAGTTCAGGCGCCGGGTCCGATCAGCGGACCCGGCCGATTGATGGTGGAGCCGAGACGTAATCAGGCGCGTTTTGCGTTCGGGAAGCGCTGCGGCAGCGTCTCCTCGTTGAGTGCCTTGTACAACGCGAAGCACATGATTACGAGAATCACACAGAATGGCAGCCCCGAGGTTACCGCAGCCATCTGCAGCGCCGACAGCGGGTTGCCGCCGCCGAGTGTGCCGGCGACCAGCAGAACGGCCGCGACCGCCCCTTCCATGATTGCCCAGAACAGACGCTGCTGCCAGATCGGGTTCGGATCGCCGCCGTTGGTCAGGATATCCACCACCAGCGAGCCCGAATCCGACGAGGTGGCGAAGAACAGCGTGACCACCACGATGGCGAGGGCCGAAGCGATGATCGCGATCCATCCCGCTACCGGCAGCTGATCCATCAGCACGAAGATGGCGTTGGCCGAGTTCGCGTGCATCAGAGCCTGGTCGCCGCCGCTGCCCATGACGTACTTCAGCGCAGTACGGCCGAAGATCACGAACCAGACGATCGAGGCGCCGGTCGGGATCAGCAGCGTGCCCAGGATGAACTGGCGGATGGTGTAGCCGTAGGAGATGCGGGCGATGAACATGCCCACGAACGGCGACCAGGAAATCCACCAGCCCCAGTAGAACAGCGTCCAGGAATCCTGGAAGCTCGGCCCTGCTTGTCGGTGAAAACGTTGAGGCTGGTCTGCACCAGATGCTGCAGATAGAAACCGGTGTCAGTGGGCAGATTGCTCAAAATTTACAGCGTCGGACCGACAGCGAATACGAACAAGGCCAGCCCGATCGCCAGCCACATGTTGATGACCGACAGACGCCGGATGCCGGCGTCCACGCCGAGCATCACGCTCGTGATGGCGACCGCTCTCCACCGCGAGAATGACCATGAGCTGCGTTGCCCAGGCCGTCCGCGAAGCCGAACAGCTGGCCGAGACCGGCCGAGATCTGGCTGGCGCCGAGGCCGATCGAGGTGGCCAGACCGAACAGCGTGCCGAACACGGCGAGAATGTCGATAAAGTGGCCGATCGGGCCGTAGATACGATCACCGATGAACGGATAGAATGCGGCGGCCGGCTTGAGCGGCAGGCCGCGCCGATAGGCGAAATAGCCCAGCGACAGGCCCAGCACGATGTAGATCGCCCAAGGATGCAGGCCCCAGTGGAAGAAGGTGTAGTTCATCGCCGATTCGGCGGCCGCGGGCGTGTTGCCATCGACCACCGGCGGGTTCTTGTAGTGCAGCAAGCGGCTCCGAAACGCCGTAGTAGACGAGGCCGATGCCCATGCCGGCGGTGAACATCATCGAGATCCAAGACCAGGTGTCGAAGTCCGGCTTGGAATCGTCGGGGCCCAGGCGCAGATTGCCGAAGCGGCTGAAGGCTATGAACAGGACGAACACCACGAACAGGGTCGTGGCCAGGATATAGAACCAGCCGAAGTAGGTGACGATGAAGTGCTGGATTGTGTTGGCCACGCTGGAAAAGCCCTTCGGGAAAATGCTGGCCAGCGCTACGAACAAGATCAGCAAGGCGCCGGATATGAGGAAAACCGGCGGGTTGGTATGGGTTTTCAGATAGGTCTTGATCTGGGACATGAACGGTATGCTCCCTGTTGGGTTCGTCTGCCGACGACCGGCGCGTTTGTTCGGGTTCGGCGCGCGGCCAGCCGGGCGAGATCGAAAAGCACGCGGGGTTGCGGTGCGTGAGCCGCGCGCGACACGGGCTCGCGCCGCAACGGCCGGGCCCGGCTCGTCACTTCCCCCTTCGATGGCCTGACGGCGATTTCAGCCCGCGTTCAGAGTACGCCATGCCGGCGCCCCGGGCCAGCCATCGTGTAGACAGCCATGTTAGAACGGAGGCATACAACATAATTGTGCGTTGTGCATGACTGATACTACACAGACGAAGGCGGGCATCAACCCGCCTGTTTTTTTTCCATCCGTGATCGTGGTCGGCCTGCTGGTGATTTTTGCCGCGGCCGTGCCCGATACCGCCAACCAGTTCTTCGGCGCCGTCCAGAGCTGGCTGATTGGAAAGTTCGGCTGGCTGTACCTGGCGTCGGTCGGCGTCTATCTGGTGTTCTGCATCGTGCTGGCGCTGTCGCGCTACGGTTCCTTCAAGTTGGGTCCGGATCACAGCGAACCCGACTTTTCCTACCTGTCGTGGTTCGCGATGCTGTTCTCGGCCGGCATGGGCATCGGGCTGATGTTCTACGGCGTGGCCGAGCCGGTACTGCATTACGCCAACCCGCCGACCGGGCAAGCCAACACCCCGGCCGCGGCCAAGGAGGCGATGCGCATCACCTTCTTCCATTGGGGCGTGCACGCCTGGGCGATCTACGCCGTGGTTGGCTTGGCGCTGGCTTATTTCGGATTCCGGCGAAATCTGCCGTTGCGGATCAGCTCGGCGCTGTATCCGTTCATCGGCAAGCGCATCTCGGGCCCGATTGGCAACGCGGTCGATGTGCTCGCCGTGTTCGGCACGTTGTTCGGCGTGGCGACCTCGCTCGGCCTGGGCGCGCAGCAGGTGGCCTCCGGCCTGAACTTCCTGTTT
This sequence comes from uncultured Gammaproteobacteria bacterium, assembly GCA_963835375.1. GTDB lineage: Bacteria > Pseudomonadota > Gammaproteobacteria > Nevskiales > Salinisphaeraceae > Salinisphaera. The sequence continues at coordinate 30,791 of CAWIGB010000031.1, read as the reverse complement.
CATGTGCCGGACTCGATGTTCACCCAGATCGTGCTGATCTGCATCATCACGGCGATGGCGACCACGTCGGTCGTGTTCGGCCTGGATGCGGGCATACGGCGCGTATCCGAACTCAACCTGTGGCTGGCCGCTGCGCTGCTGTTGTTCGTGATTGTGCTGGGGCCGACGCTGTATATTTTCCAGTCGTTCACCCAGAACGTGGGCAACTATGTCTCTTCCCTGGTCGACATGACGTTCAATTCGTACGTGTATACCGGCGGCAAGGACACCCAGAGCTTCATGAGCGGCTGGACGCTGTTCTACTGGTCATGGTGGATTTCCTGGTCGCCGTTCGTGGGCATGTTCGTGGCGCGTGTATCCCGCGGGCGGACCATCCGCGAATTCGTCGGCGGCGTGCTGCTGGTCCCGGTGGGTGCGACCTTCCTGTGGATGAGCGCGTTCGGTGACGGCGCACTGCACATGATCATGGCCCAGGGCGCAACCGATCTGATGGATGCGGTCAACGCCAATGTCTCGACTGCGCTGTTTGTGTTTTTGCAGCATTTCCCGCTGACGATGGTCACGTCGATCCTGGGGACGATTCTGGTCGTGACCTTCTTCGTGACGTCATCCGACTCGGGTTCGATGGTGATCGATATCCTGACCGCCAAGGACGGCGAGGAAGCCCCGGTCTGGCAGCGCATCTTCTGGGCCGTGTCGGAAGGGGTGGTCGCGATCGTGCTGTTGCTGGCCGGCGGCATCGGCGCGTTGCAGGCGGCCTCCTTGGCCTCGGCGCTGCCCTTCACCCTCATCATCCTCGTCATGGCGCTCGGTCTGTACAAGTCACTGAAAATCGAGGCCGTCAAACAGGATTCGATGCGCCATATGATGAACACGGCGTCGAACGTGGCATCGGGCGGTGGCGGCAATTGGCAGCGCCGGCTTGAGACCTTGGTGTCGTCGCCGCGGCGCAGCCAGGTCGAGACCTTTCTGAAGGACACCGTCAAGCCGGCGATGGAAGAGGTCGCGGAGAAGTTTCGTGAATCGGGAATGAGTGCCGAGGTGTCGATGGAGGATGATCGCTGCTACATCGATGTCGACCACGGCGCGGAGATCGACTTCGTCTACGGCGTGCGCGCCCGCCGGTTCGCCGCGCCATCGTTTGCGATGGGGGCGCTGCGGGAGCGCCGGGGCGAGACCCGCGATCGCGGCCACTATCGCGCGGAAGTCTATCTGCGCGAGGGCGGCCAGCAGTACAGCGTGGTTGGGTACCCCAAGACGCAGCTGATCGGCGATATCCTCGATCAGTACGAAAAACATCTCCATTTCCTGCACTTGGTGCGCGCCTAGGATCGTTCGATCCCGACTTTACCTCCGGCGTCCTCGGGCGCCGGTTGGTTTCGTCGTCGGTCGTGAATCCACGATCGGTTATCCTTGACCGCGTTTTCGCCAGCCCGGACGTTCATGCGCTCTAATCCGCTTGCCCTGACTGCCGTGCCGCCGATGATCAAATGGCTTTTGATCGCCAACGGCATCGGTTTTCTGCTGCGCATCTACGATCCGCAGCTGATGATTCTGCATTTCGCGTTGTGGCCACTGGGCAGTTATCCGGTCGGCGCGACGGGCATCAGCGTGGGCTTCAAGCCGTGGCAGCTCATCAGCTACGCGTTTCTGCACGCGAATTTCTTCCACCTGTTCTTCAACATGTTCGGTCTGTGGATGTTCGGCCGGGTGCTGGAACAGGTCTGGGGGCAGGCGCGGTTCCTGCTGTTCTACACCGTCTGCGTGGTCGGCGCCGGACTGACCCAGCTGGTGGTGGTTTCGTTCATCCAGGCCGGGCCGATTGCGCCGACGCTGGGGGCCTCGGGCGGTGTATTCGGCATTCTGTTGGCCTTTGGCATGATGTTCCCCAATGTCCGCGTGATGCTGTTGATTCCACCGATCCCGATGCCGGCCAAGTATTTCGTGCTCGGCTATGGCGCGCTGGAGTTGTTCTTCGGTGTCACCGGCACCGAGGCCGGCGTGGCGCACTTCGCGCATCTGGGCGGCATGGCGTTCGGCTTCATCCTTTTGATGATCTGGCGTCGTCAGGGGCGCCTGGGAGGCTGAAAGCGTGGCACTGTATCGTTCTCGCATCGTGTTCTCGGCCACGACGTTGCTGGAAAGATGCGCCGCCGTGTGCTCTGACCGCATCGGACTTCGCGTCCCGACGCCGTGAACAGCGTCTTGCTGCACCGCATATTCGGGCTCGTGTTCTGCACCGTCGGCGCGATGACGGGCATCAGCGGGTTCATGTTCTGGTTCGATCCGCCGGACGTGCCGCTCAATAATCTTTTTCTGGCGGCAATGGTCGTGGTGGGCACGGTCGCCTTCATCGGCGGCCTGGGGGTTTTCCGGCAGCGGGCTTTGGCGCGTTGGGCCATGATTGGCCTGGCGGGTCTGGTGTTGTGCGTGGATGCGATCGGTATCGTGCACGCAATGCTGGTTGCCAACATCGGCGAACTGATCATTCTTTTGACGGCCGTCATGCCACTGATCCTGGCGATCTCTGCGCTCTACGAGCTGGGTCGCCCGGAGCGCGATACGCGCTGAAAGCCCGAGCGGCCGGCCATGACGGCGGCCCGGCCTACACGCCGATGTTGAACGTGACGTCGATATTGCCGCGTGTGGCGTTGGAATAGGGGCAGACCGCGTGCGCCTTGGTGACCAGATCGTCCGCCACTTCCTGACCCAGGCCGGGGAGTGAGACATTGAGGATGACCGCGATGCCGAAGGCGTCGCCCGAGGGGCCGATGCCGACCTGACCGGTCACCTTGTGATCGTCGGGTAGCTCGATCTTCTCCTTGCCCGCGACGACCTTCATCGCGCCGATGAAGCACGCCGAGTAACCGGCGGCAAACAGCTGCTCCGGATTGGTGCCGTCGCCGCCGGCGCCACCCAGTTCTTTCGGTGTGGACAGCTTGATGTCCAGTGCATTGTCCGAGCTCGTCGCCCGTCCGTCGCGGCCGCCGGTCGCGGTGGCTTCGGCCTGGTAAAGAATCTTGTCGACCGCCATGAAGAACCCTTGTTGGAATCGGATGTCGAGATTGTCATGGTGTTAGGTTGCGCGCAAGTGAACGACCACCGGCTAAAGCCGGTGGCTTCAGGTTACGGCTATAAGCCGGATCGATCGGCCGTCCGGCCGATTACACGACGTGAAAGTCGTCGTCCGGCTCCGGGGGCGTCTGTTCTTCGATGTATCTTTTCCATACGTCATCCGTCACGTTGCCGCTCGTCGCTACCCAGTAGCCTCTTGCCCAGAGGTGCTGGCCCCAATAGCGTTTCCTCAACGCCTTGTACTCCGATAATAATTTGTGGGAGCTCTTGCCCTTGAGAAACTGCACGGCTCGCGATACCGATATCTGCGGCGGAATACCGATCAGCATGTGCACATGATCCAGATTGATCGACCCCGCATAGATCTGCATCTCTTTGCTGCGCGAGATCTCGCGCAGCAACTCGCGGCATCGATGGCCCACATCTCCGCCCAGCACTTGATATCGGTATTTCGTCGTCCACACCAAGTGATACTTGCAATCCCATATGGTGTGACTTCCGCTCTTATAGCCCTCCATCAGGGCAGTCTACCGACTGCCTTCATCCGTCGCCTAAAGGCGAGGGGTTTACGATACCCTATGGGGACTCTAAAGCGCAGGGGCATGAACCGCCGCCGCGCGGCGTGGTCTTAAGGTAGAATCAGGTTACAAACCGCATGCTGTATCCCATCGGCAGCGATCTCACGATATGACCACCATGAAGACGCGTTTCATCTGGCTGACGGCTCTGGCTGCCCTGCTTGCCGGCTGCGCTTCGGGGCCGGTCTATCGCCCTGCGGCCAAGCCCGGCGGCTTTGGCTATCGTGACACCATGCTCACGTCCCAGCATTATCGCGTCAGCTTTGCTGGCGACGATGGTACGGCACGCGGACGGTCGAGAAGCTTGCGCTGTTTCGTGCCGCGGATCTGGCGCTCTCGCACGGCGACGATCATTTTCGCGTGGTATCGCAGCAGACCTCGCCCATCACCGAAAACACCGACTACGGTCCGACCGCCTCGGTCGGCTATGGCTGGGGTTATCCGTTCTGGGGTACCGGCATCGGCTACAGCACCGGCAGTGTGGATCGCACACGTTATGAAAGCGTGCTGCAGATCCAGATCGGCCCGGACGTGCCGGACCAGGGGCCGGACATCTACGATGCTCGCCAGATCAAGCAGAATCTCTCACCCGAGGTCGCGGCGATGCAGCGCTAGGGCGTGTCGAGATTTCGTGCGAGCGCCATACGGCTCCGGATCATGTCCGACAAGGCGCGAGGCGTCGATGGTGGGTGGCGCCAAGATCTAATGTGAGCAACGCCGGCAGACACGTCCGGCTGATTTCAGTGCGCACAAGCCTTCGGGACAAAGGCGCTCACGGGATGAGTATGCCGTGCTCCAGCGCGCCGGCGTAGAGTGCCGACGCGGCATTCGCTGCGCCTCGTCTTTCAGCAACCCGCGCTTTGCGCTGTCGAGCCCGACGCCCGGCATGCCCTGGGCGGCTTGATCATCGTTCGTTCGCGTACCGGCCCGGCACGGCCGGGGCCCGGATATCCGGCCTCGAAGCCATAAGGCTATCGTCTGATGCAGGGCCTGCTGAGGATTCCGTATGCTGGCCTAAACTTACCGGCACAAAAGCATCCGATGACAGAAAGCAATATCGAATCGGTTCTGCGCGAGGATCGCGTGTTCGAGCCGCCACGGGCGTTCGTCGATCAGGCCACGCTGAAGCCGGATGATGTCGAGGCGTTGTATAGCGCGGCCGAGAATGACCACGAAGGATTCTGGGCCGATCTGGCACGACAGCACATCGACTGGCACAAGCCCTTCAGCCAGACCCTGGACGCCAGCAACGCGCCGTTCTTCAAGTGGTTTGCCGACGGCGAACTCAACGTGTCCTACAACTGCCTCGACCGACATCTCGAAAGCCGGGGCGACAAGACTGCGATCATCTTCGAATCCGACGATGGCGAAGTCGAGCACATCAGTTACCGCGAGCTGCATGCGCGGGTCTGTCGATTCGCCAACGCGCTCAAGGCCAACGGTCTCGGCAAGGGGGATCGGGCAGTCATCTACCTGCCCAATGTGCCGCAGGCGGCGATCGCCATGCTGGCCTGTGCCCGTATCGGTGCGATTCACTCGGTGGTTTTCGGCGGCTTCTCGGCGCCGTCACTACGCGATCGCATCGACGATGCCGAAGCCAAGATGCTGATCACCGCCGACGGCAACTATCGCGGCGGCAAACTGATCCCGCTCAAGGATGTCGCCGACAAGGCGTTGTCGCAGGGTTGCGCCTCGATCGAGCGGGTGATCGTGCTCAAACGCTCGGGCACGGATATTGCCATGACGTCGGGCCGCGATGTCTGGTGGCACGATGCGATCGACGGCCAGTCGGAAGCCTGCGATCCGGAATGGGTCAACGCCGAGCATCCGCTGTTCATCCTCTATACCTCGGGCTCCACCGGCAAGCCGAAGGGCATCCAGCATTCCACTGGCGGTTATCTGCTGGGTGCGATCGCCACCTGTCGCTGGGTGTTCGATCTGGGCGACGATGACGTGTTCTGGTGCACGGCCGATGTCGGTTGGATAACCGGCCACACCTATATCACCTATGGCCCGACCGCCTGCGGGGCGACCCAGGTGATGTTCGAAGGCGTGCCGACCTACCCCGAGCCCGATCGGTTCTGGAAGATGGTCGATACCCACCAGGTCACAATCTTCTACACCGCGCCGACCGCGATCCGTGCGCTCATGAAGCACGGGGATGAATACCCGCAGCGCCATGCACTGGACAGTCTCAAGCTTCTGGGCACCGTCGGCGAGCCGATCAACCCCGAAGCCTGGATGTGGTATCGCCGGATGATCGGGCACGAGCGCTGCCCGGTCGTGGATACCTGGTGGCAGACCGAAACCGGCGGCCACATGATCACCCCGATTCCGTCCTATACCCCCACCAAGCCCGGCTCCGTGACCCGTGCCCTGCCGGGCATTGCGGCCGATATCCTCGATGAGGCGGGCGCGCCGGTGAACGATGCCGGGGCCGGCGGTGTGCTGGTGATCAAAAAACCATGGCCGTACATGCTGCGCACGATCTGGGGTGACCCGGAACGCTATAAAGAGACTTATTTCGGCATGTACGATGCCCACACCTATGTCGCGGGGGATTCTGCCCAGCGTGATGAGCAGGGCAATTTCCGCATTCTCGGTCGAATCGACGATGTCGTGAATATCTCGGGGCACCGCCTCGGCACGATGGAAGTCGAGTCTGCCCTGGTCGCTCATGGCGAAGTGGCTGAAGCAGCTGTGGTTTCCCGGCCGCACGAGATCAAGGGGGAGGCCATCGTCGCGTTCGTCATCCTGAAGAATGGCGAGGGTAGCGACGAACTGGCATCGGACTTGCGTAACTGGGTGGCAGAACAATTGGGCGCGATTGCCAAGCCGGAGGAGATCCGGTTTGCCGAGGGTCTGCCCAAGACCCGGTCCGGCAAGATCATGCGTCGCCTGTTGCGCACCGTCGCCCGGGGCGATGAAGTCACGCAGGACGTTTCGACACTCGAGAATCCACAGATTCTCGACCAGCTGCAGACTCGCGGTTCCTGACCCGGGTTCAGGTTAGGGGGTGGCCGGCCCGGCCGAGGCGCGTACCGTGCCCGCCGGCGTCGGCCCTTTTTTTGTTAGTCTGATGTTGCAGTGCAACATCACGGCACCGTTCGGGGTGTCCAAAGGAAACCGATATGGCTAACGACGTGGTCATCGCCGCAGCGCAGCGCACCGCCATAGGGCGGTTGTCCGGCACATTGGCCGGTCTGTCGGCCAGCCAGCTCGGGGCGACCCTGATCCGGGATACGCTGGCCCGCCACGACATCAAGCCCGACGCGATCGACGAGGTCGTGCTCGGCCAGGTGCTGACGGCAGGCGGCGGCCAGAATCCGGCGCGTCAGGCGGCGTTGCGCGGCGGTCTGCCTGAGCGTGTTCCTGCGGCGACGCTCAATCGGGTCTGCGGCAGCGGTCTGTCGGCGGTCATCGAGGCGGCCCGCATGGTGGCTCTCGGCGATGCCCGGACCGTGATCGCGGGCGGGCAGGAATCAATGAGCCAGGCGCCTCATCTGCTGCCGGGCTCGCGCCGCGGCCGCCGCCTGGGCGACTGGGCGATGCAGGACAGCATGATCCACGACGGCCTGTGGGATGCGTTCAACGACTACCACATGGGCCGCACGGCGGAGAACGTGGCCAGGAAATACCGGATCTCGCGTGCCGAGCAGGATGAGTTCGCCGCGGCCTCGCAGCAGCGCGCGGAGGAGGCAGGCAAGCACGGCCGGTTCGAGGACGAGATCCTGCCGGTTGAGGTGCCACAGAAGGCAGGCGATCCGATTGCCTTTGCCCGCGACGAGGGGCCAAGACCGGGCGCGACCGCCGAGGGCCTGTCGCATCTCGAGCCGGTGTTCGTCCGCGATGGCACGGTCACCGCCGGCAACGCCTCCGGGCTCAACGATGGGGCCGCGGTGGTGGTCGTCACGACCGCAGAGCGTTGTCATGAACTCGGGCTGATGCCCCTGGCCCGGATTGCCGGCTATGCCACGGTTGGTGTGGAACCGGCGCTGATGGGAGTTGGCCCGGTGCCGGCCAGCCAGGCCTGTCTGCAACGTGCCGGCTGGTCGGTTGACGATCTCGATCTGATTGAAGCCAATGAAGCGTTCGCGGCCCAAGTGATCGCCGTGAACCGGCAGATGGAATGGCCGCTCGATCGCGTCAACGTCAATGGGGGGGCGATCGCACTCGGGCACCCGATTGGTGCATCGGGATGTCGCATCCTGGTTACGCTATTGCACGAAATGCGCAAGCGCGAAGCGCAGCGCGGCCTGGCCACCCTCTGCGTTGGCGGCGGTCAAGGCGTTGCGCTGGCCGTGGAGTGCTTCTGAAGGGGGCGGGGGCGGAATAAAGCGAGACGAATCAGTTTCCTGCCTCGATATTTCGGGCCGTGGCCTACGGCTTGGTCGCGATTGGCATCGACCTTGCAGCACTTTTAATTGCGCTGGTGATCCTGCGTCGTGTTGTTCTCCTCCAATGCGCTCGCGCTTGTCTTGTTGTGGATCACCCGCGTAATCGCGGCTTCCGGCCGGCGGTCATCGCCGGCCGGTATTTTCTTGCCGAACGTCTGCGCATTCGGGCCGCGCCCGACAGGCTGACATTCCGGCGACTCGCAATTCGGGGTGGCCTGAATGCATTGTGCAACGGATAATGGCGGGCATGTCGCGCCTGGCCTGGCTGTTCGCGCCCAGCGGAGAGAACGTATCCTTTGCCGTACGCTGCTGCGTATCGGTGGCTCTTTCGCTGTGGCTGGCGTTCTATCTGGAACTGGATAACGCTTATTGGGCGTTCATCAACGTCGCGATCCTCATCCAGCCGTTGCCGGGCTTCCTCGTCGTGCGCGGCTTCGCGCGCCTGGCCGGTACCTTCGCGGCTGCCTGTGTCGCGATTCTGTTGATCGCGCTGTTCGCCCAGAGCTACACGCTGTTCTCGATCGCGCTGATCGCCTGGGTCTCGGCGATGGTGTTCTGTGCCAGTCTGTTCCGCAATAACCTGTCATACGGCTTCGTGCTGGCCGGCTACGTGGCAGTGATCATCGGCGTACGTGCGATGTCGGATCCGGCCACGGTGTTCTCGGTGGCCGTGGCGCGCTCATCCGAAACCGCGCTCGCCGCCGTGGTGGCGGCGTTCGTGAGCGTGGTGCTGGCGCCGAGCGTGACCGCGAGGAAGTATTTCCAGGCGCGCGTGGATGCGCTCAAGGCGATCGGACATCAGTTTCGCGTGCTCGATCGATCGCCCGACGAGCTCGACGGCGAGACCAACCCGAACACGCCGCATCCCCAGCTGCACTCGCTGGTCGAGAAAACGCTCACCCTCGAGCAGACGCGCCAGTACGCGCGCTTCGACGCACCGGGGTTCGCCGAATACAACCGCCTCGCGCGGCGCCTGGACTACGAGCTGTTGTCGATCGTCAGCGCGATGGCCTCGTTACAGGTGTATCTGGCCAAGCTCGGTCCTGATGTGAACCGGGGCCCGCTCAAGGCGCTCGATCGGGCGGCCGAGCTGCTGGAAACGGATCCGGGCAATACGCGCGAGATCAAGCACGCCTTCGGCGAGGCCTACAACGATGTGCTCGCGGAGGCGCGTGTCGGCGACGAGGCGCGGCGCCGCGAACGCTCTCTGGTCGACTGGGTCATCATCAGCCGTGCTCTGGACATGGCGAACCGGCTGCGCGCGGCCGTCGTCAAGCACGGTATGCTGATCGCCGAGCGCGGCACCGGATCGCGCCGGCCATCGCGCCGTAGCGAGTTCTCGACCGCCACGCCGCTCGGTGAATCGGTGAAGGTCACGATCCGGGCTGCCGCGGCCATGGGATCCGGCGCGGCGATCTGGGCGACGCACGATGAACCCGCCCTGGCCGGCACCATGGTGCTGTTATCGGTACTGACCACGCTGTTCGCGTTGATGGACGATCCTGCCGGCGGGGCGCGCGGGTTCGGCATCGGCGGCGTGTTGGCGGGCGTGGCTGCTTTTTTCGTGAATTTCGTCTTCCTGCCGCCGGCGAACAGCTTTGCGATGCTGATGCTGGTGTTGATGCCCTGCGTGTTCGTTGCCGCGCTGGCGATGGTGAATCCGTCCACCGCGCTCATCGGCCGTGTGGCACTGGTGCAGTTCGCTCTGTTTGTGCATCCGGCTAACGACGGCACCCGACAGACTTTCGTCAGCTTCCTTGAAACGTTTCTGGGCGCGGAGCTGGCTGTCATCCTCGCACTGGTAGCGTTCGCGCTCGTACTGCCCGTGGATCCGCGGGCGTTGCTGCGCGATCGGCTGGCCGGCATCTTCGGCGAACTGGCCGACGGCTTCGCCGAGCCGCGTGAGCGCTTCGAGACCCGGATTTACGATCGGCTGATCAAGCTTCCCGTGGCAGCCGACCAGGGGGAGTTTCATGTCTCGGCGCGCCAGGCGGCCTTCGCTGCGGTCAACATGGGCGTCGAGGCCCGTTCTTTGCGCGTACTGGCCGATCGCGCTGGCTTCTGTGACGAGACCCGGGCCGCCATCCACGACACGCTCGTCAATCTCGAATCCATGTTCAAGCGTGGCTATCCGGCGGTCGAGCGCGTGTTCGAGATGCAGGGCGAGGCCAACGTTCTGGCCCGGCGACTGCTTCACGAAGCGTTGACCTTCTCGCGGCGCCAACGCATGCGTTACGGCGTGCGCGCCTCGGTTTCCGCCGAGCTGGTCGCAGCCGCCCTGGCCGATTACGGCCAGGCGCGCGAGAATACGGACGATCAGCGCATTCGCCTGGGCGAGGCCGATCGTGCTACCTGAAACGATAACCATCGGCGGCATCTATCTGCCGGTCTTCCTCGGTTTTCTGGCCGCAACCAGTCTGTTGTATTTCGTCCTGCGTTGGTTCGCGCAGCGTCTGCATCTGTATCGCCTGTTCTGGCATCCCGCGTTGGCGGGCGCGGCGGTGTTCGTCATCCTGTTGTCCTGTCTTCTGCTGTGGTTCGGCCCCTGAGCGTGGTAGCGAGTGCGATTTCGTGAAGTCCTGGTGAGTTGATGGCCAATTCGAAGAATATTCTGAAAACAACGGCTCGAGTGGCCGCCACGCTCGTGATCGTGGCAATCGCGGGCGTGTTGGGATGGTTCGCCTGGCAGCACTATGTCTATGCGCCGTGGACCCGTGATGCGCGCGTGCAGGCCGACGTCATCAATATCGCCCCAGAAGTTTCCGGTACGGTGGCCGACGTCGCCGTGGCCGACGACAGCTATGTCCACAAGGGCGATCTGCTGTTCAAGATTCAGCCGATCCGCTTCAAGCATTCGGTGGCCGAAGCCGAGGCCTCGCTGGCTCAGGCCAGGGCGCAGGAGCACTACGCGCAGCGCAACGCCCGCCGACTCGAGAAGCTTCCGCCCGGCGGCGTATCGACGCAGAATCTGCAGCAGGCACAGTCGAACGCCGAATCCGCCAGGGCCTCGGTCGCACAGGCCAAGGCCCAGCTCGCGCAGGCGAAACAGAATCTCGAATGGGCGACCGTCCGCTCTCCGGTGAACGGCTATGTCACGCATCTGCTGCTCGACCAGGGCGACTATGCCACCCAGGGATCTTCGGCGATGACGCTGGTCGACGCGGAAACCTTCCGCGTCACGGCGTATTTCGAGGAAACCAAGCTGGCGAAGATTGCGGTCGGCGATCCGGCGGACATCACGCTCATGGCGGGCGACACCCATCTCAAGGGGCATGTCGCAAGCATCGGTCGCGGCATCGCGGTCGGCAACAACGCGCCCGGCGAGCGTAATCTGCCCAACGTAAACCCGACCTTCCAGTGGGTACGCCTGGCCCAGCGCGTACCGGTGACCATCGCCTTCGACCAGGCGCCGCAGAAGCTGCCATTGTCCGTGGGGCTGACCGCGACCGTGCATGTTCACCCCGACGCCACTCGCGACAACCGCTACGACGCCTCGGCCCACAAGGGGCATCTGCGCTGGTCGCCCGCCCGGTCCGGCCAGTTCGACGACGCGGATCAGGGCGTGTCGGCAGCGCCGTTGTCCAATACCTCCGCCGACGGCGCCGACTGAGGCCGATCAGTCCGCGTCGACCGGCTTGCGGCTGACGTCGTCGAGCCGATCCACCCGGCGCAATGACGGGAATATCCACATCCAGGCACCGACCACCGCCAAGGTTCCCAGCCCGCCGATCACCACCGCCGGCACGGTGCCGAAGAGTGCGGCGGTGACGCCGGATTCGAATTCGCCGAGTTCGTTCGAGGCGCCGATGAACAGCATGTTCACCGCGTTAACCCGGCCGCGCATGGCATCGGGGGTGGCCAGCTGGATCAATGTCGAGCGCACGAACACGCTGATCATGTCGGCCGCGCCCATGGTCGCCAGAGCGGCAAACGACAGGAGGACACTCGTCGACAGGCCGAACACGATCGTGCCGAGCCCGAAGATCGCGACGGCCATGAACATTACCGGCCCGGCGCGCCGATTGAGTGACACCCGACCGAGATAGATCCCCATCGTGAAGGCGCCGATGGCCACGGCGCTACGCAGGGCCCCGAGCCCGGCCGGGCCGGTATGCAGGATCGAATGTGCATAGACCGGCAACAGCGCCGTGGCCCCGCCCAGCAGCACCGCGAACAGATCCAGCGAAATCGCGCCGAGGATGATCGGGCGGGTTCGTACGTAGACGATGCCGGCGGTGAAGCGCTGGATTGCGCTCTGTTCGGTCGTGTCGGCCCGGGTCGGCAGCGCGCGGCGAATCCGGAACACGCTGGCGGCCGCGCCGCCGAATAGCAGTGCGCACAAGCCGTAGGCCACGGCGGGGCCGGCCAGATAGATAGCCCCGCCCAGCGCCGGCCCACCGATCACCGCGATCTGGAATGCGGAGGAATTCATCGCGATGGCTTTGGGCAGCCGATCTTCGCCGACCAGTTGCGGCAATAGAGCCGTGAAGCTCGGGCCGGCAAAAGCACGCGCTACGCCGAACATCACCAACACCCCGAAAAAACCCACGGGCGAGCGGGTGCCCGACAAGGTCAGCACGAAGAACAACAGCGCGGCCAGCATCATGACCACGGAGCTGGCGATGAGCAGCAGGCGCCGGGGCAGCCGATCCGCTGCGTCGCCGGCCGGCAGCACGAGGGTTGCCATCGGGAGGAACTGCGCCAGGCCGACCCAGCCGAGCGTCAGGGCGCTATGGGTCATGCTGTAGAGCTGCCAGCCCACCACAACCGACTGGACCTGGACGGCCGTTGCGGCGAAGAGGCGGCTGAGCAGCAACTTGCGGAAAGGCGAATCGCGAAGAACGCTATCGGCTGAGATCAGGGCGCCGGACATAGGCCGCGGATTGTTGCATAGCCCCGCGGTTTGCGCCTCAGTCAGCCTGAGTCGGGTCGGCGTATTGGATCGCCTCGATCTCGAGTTCGCGGGTGGAATCGGGCAGTGTCACGTCCACCGCGTCCCCGACCCGCTTGCCGAGCAGGGCCCGCGCGACCGGCGAGTGTAGACTGATGGCGCCGGTGGCGGCGTTTGTCTCGTCGGCGCCGACGATGCGATAGCGGTGGCGGGAATCGTCGGCATCGACCACGTCCACCCAGGCCCCGAAGAACACCTGATCTGGATTGTCGGTGCGCGGGGCGACCGCGGTCAGCTCGTCGACCCGCTTGCCGAGATAGCGCACGCGTCGATCGATCTCGCGCAGTTCCTTCTTGCGATAGATGTACTCGGCGTTCTCCGAGCGATCGCCCTCGGCTGCGGCGTCGGCGAGCTTGCGCACTACAAACGGGCGCTTCTCGCGCCAGAGATGGTCGAGTTCGTCGGCCAGCGCCTGCCAGCCTTCGCGGGTGATGTAGTCGCGCTTGGCCATGTCGTGTTCGTGGTGAAAACAGGCGCAGCATAAACGACCGCGCAAGGCGGGTCAGCGGCATGCCGTTTATGCTTTCGTCGCGCCGTGTTTTCGACCTGGCAATCGGCTCCGGGGACAAGCCTCGGCTTTCGACAACCGGGCGGCATCCGCGTGCCGGCCCGACGCCGACGTTAGCGCGCGTCGCCCATCGAGCCGGGCGGCGGCGGCAGATCGTCCGGCACGAAGAAGTCCGGCCAGAGTTCCTGGCTCGGGTCAACTGCATACACCGAGAAATCGGTCACGCCGGCTTCGGCCAGAATACGATCATCCATGCAGAACTGCCCGCTGAATTCGCGTGCCGGCCGGGTCAGGATGACGTGCGCGGCATCAGCCATGATGTCGGCCGTGCGGCAGTGCTCGCGCAGCTCCTTGCCGCCGATCAGATCGATCGCGGCAGTGGCGATGCCGGTACGCGGCCACAGCGCGTTGAAGGCAATGCCGTCCTCGCGGAATTCCTCGGCCATGCCGAGCACGCAAAGGCTCATGTTGTATTTCGCCATCGAATAAGCCACGTGCGGCGCGAACCACTTGGGCTGGAAATCCAGCGGCGGCGACAGGTTGAGCACGTGCGGGTTCTCGGCCTGTTTCAGATAGGGGATACAGGCCTGGCTGACCAGGAACGTGCCACGGCCGTTGATCTGATGCATCAGGTCGTAGCGTTTGGCCGGCGTGTCCGGTGTTTTGGTCAGCGAAATGGCGCTGGCGTTGTTCACGCAGATATCGATGCCGCCGAAATGCCCGGCGGTCTGGCGCACGGCCGCCTCGATCGCATTCTCGTCGCGAATGTCACAGACGATCGGCAGGGCATGGCCGCCGGCGGATTCGATCTCGGCGGCGGCGGTATGGACCGTACCGGGCAGCTTGGGATGCGGCTGGTCGGTCTTCGCGGCGATCGCCACGTTGGCGCCGTCGGCCGCGGCGCGCTTGGCGATGGCCAGCCCGATGCCGCGCGAGGCCCCGGTGATGAACAGCGTCTTGCCTGCCAAGCTGGGCGAGGCAGGCGTTTTCAACTCGGCCATGCTCTCCTCCGAATGGTCGATGAGTTTCGTGTCTATTTCTTCGGCAGCGCCAGACGCATCACGCGTTCGGTCAGCCACGGGGGTACGCCGCTCGGCGCCATGCGGCCGGCGCGCATCAGCCAGCGGTAGGACAGGCCCGGCACCACCTGCGATGTTCGGCCCAGCCCGCGCAGCCCGGCGCGTGCGACCTCGCCGGCAGACAGGATCGCGCCGGCTCGCAGCGGCCAGGGCCACCCCGAGGGATCGACATTCACCTTGCCGAAGAATTCGCTCGCGGTGAGGCCGGGGCACAGCGAGACGACATCGATGCCGTCGCCCGCCAGTTCCGCGTGCAGTGCTTCGCCGAGAAAACGGTTCCAGGCCTTGGTCGCCGAATAACCGGCGAATTCAGGTGTCGGCAGGAGACCGGCGATCGAGGCCAGCATGATGATGCCGCCGCGCCCCTCGGCGCGCATGGCACGACCGAAGTGATGGGCGAGCTTGAGCGGCGCCCGGCAGTTCAGCTCCAGCGTGGTCAGCTCGTCGTCCAGTTCGTGGTCGAGAAACCGTCCGGTCTGGCCGGCGCCGGCGTTGTTGACCAGCAGACCGATATGCCGCAGCTCCAGTGCCGTGCTGATTGTCTCCACGCAATGTTCGTCGGTCAGATCGACCGCGATCGCAAGGGCTCGGGCCTGCCCCCGGGCCTCGATGTCGGCAGCGATCGCCTCCAGGCGCTCGCCGCGCCGGGCCACCAGAGCGACGTTGATGCCGCGGGCGGCGATCTCGCGCGCGAACGCTTCACCGATGCCGGCGGAGGCGCCGGTGACCAGCGCCCAGGGCCCGTACTTGTCGGAAAATCCCATGGCCGCGCCTAGTTCAGCCACGCCAGGCCGGCGTTGAGATACAGCGCGTAGCTGACCCATACCAGATAGATCGCGAACAACAGCCCGGCGAGCCGGTCGGCGCGCCAGAACGCCGCCGTGGTCGCCGCGATCGCGAGCCACAGCAGGACGATCACCAGCAGCGCCCAGCCCAGAGCGTGCGCGCCGAAGGCGACCGGCATCCACAGCGCGTTCAATGCGAGTTGCACGACGAACAGGCCCAACTCACGCCCGAGCCCGCGGGCGCGCCACACGCGCCAAGCCGCTACGGCAATTGCGATATAGAGCAGCGTCCAGACGATGGGAAAGGCGGCATCGGGCGGCGTTCCCGGCGGCTGGTCGAGGGCAATGTACCAATCGCCGGGCGGTGCGAGCGCGCCGGACAGCGAGGTCAGTGCGACCAGGATGCCGCACACGGCCGCGGCGAGTGTCGGATTGAAGTTCCGGTCCGGCGTCGATGAGGCCATGGCAGTTCCTTTCGCGTCAGCTTGCGGCGCCGATCGTGTCCAGCAACAGGCCGGGCAAGGCGTCCGACGTGCCGAGATAGGGCGCGATCTCGATTGCGACGTGCGGATGTGCGGCGCGGGTCTGCGCGACCTCGGTCGGGATATCCTCGGCCACGTGCCGGCCGGCCGCGAGGAAATACGGGAGTACCGTGACATGCGTGGCGCCGCGCGCGATCAGGCGTTCCAGTCCGTCGGGAATACTCGGCGGGGCCAGTTCCAGAAACGCACACTCGATCGCTGTGAAGCGATCACCGGCTATGGCCCGGACCTGGTCGGTGAGGGCGCGGACTTCATCGTTGGATTGGGCCCGGCGGCTGCCGTGGGCCACGACGAGCAAAGCGTTTGTCATGCAGTGATTCCCGGTAATGCGAGCCGTCGAAGACCCAGTCGTCGACGATCCGTTCCACGACGGCTCGATGCTACCAGACGCGGATGAGCTCGGCCGGCAGGCATCGTCCGCGGCGAGCAAGCCATCGGTTGGTTGAGTTGATAGAATACCGGCCCGATCGACAAACGCCGCCGATTTCGGCGAGGTTCGACATGTCAATGCCCCAGAACGAACCCGTGACTTTCACGCGCGACTGCGAGGCTGTGCTCATTCCGGCCGGCGACACCGTCGAGATTCCGGTGGGAACGCATGGCAACGTCACCCAGGCGCTGGGCGGCTCGTTCACCGTCTATATCGCCGGTAACCTGATCCGCATCGCGGGCGAGAACGCCGATGCCATCGGCAAGGAAATGCCGGAGCCGCTCAAGTTGCCCGAAAACGCCACCGCTGAGGACGTCGAGGCGATGGTCTGGGAACAGATGCAGACCGTGTTCGATCCGGAGATTCCGATCAACCTGGTCGACCTCGGTCTGGTCTATCGCTGCGAGTTCGACCACAGCGACCCGGACAACCGCGTGGTCGACATCGACATGACGCTCACCGCCCCCGGTTGCGGCATGGGCGACATCCTGGTCGACGACGTGCGTTCCAAGGTGAAGATGGTACCGACCGTGGTCCGGGTGAACGTCGAAATGGTCTTCGACCCGCCTTGGAGCATGGAAATGATGAGCGACGCCGCCAAGCTGCAGGTCGGCATGCTCTAGCCGGCCGCGCCGGCGCACACGCGCCGCAGTTGCGAGGACTGCGTGGTGTCCGCGCGCTAGAAGTGGACGATGCCCAGCACGCCGATGACGATCAGGTAGGCGGCCACGATGTAGTTAAGCAGCCGCGGCGCCAGAAGAATCGCCACGCCGGCAACCAGGGAAATGATGGGCGCGAGATGGCCGCTGCTGATGGTGATCGTCATGAATGCCGCAGTCCTTGATGAATCGAAGCCACGAGTTTCGGCGATGCGCGGGACCGGCACAAGCCGGCAAGCTGGCCGGGCTCAGTCGAGCTCGGCCCCGATCAAGCGTTCGAGCCGCGCGCGCTGGGCGGCAATCACTTCGCGCGTGCCGGCCTTGAGATCGCGAGTAGCGCGCATGGCGGCGAAGCCGTCGGCCAGAAGGTCGTAGGTTCGGCCGAGGCCGAAGGTACGGGCCGGCGCGCGGGCGAGTTTGAAGGCCCACCAGCCCGCCCGGTTATCGGCATAGTCGGCGACCAGCTCCACCAGTTCTTCCAGCCATAGAATCTGCTGCAGCCGGGCTTCGCGCCGGCCGACGCGGCGGAGCGCGCGCACATAGCTATGCGCGTTGACGGCGGCATCCTCGGCCAGCAGGGCATCGGTCATCGCCGCATCCAGGCTTTCGGCCGCGGCTTGAAGCTCGATCGCGATCACCAGCGGCCGGTCACGATCGACAATGCGATCGACCGCCCGAGCGACTCTTTCCGGACGCCCGATCAGCTCCGACCAGTCGGCGTCGCGATAGAAGCGACGGGTCAGAAACTCGAGCAGGGCACGGCCATCGTAGGCGGCCACGCGTTCGGCGTGAAATGCGGCAACCCGATCCGACTGCCAGTGCCTCAATTCAGCCAGGCGCTGATGAAACAACGGGTCGCGGCGCTCGGTGATGGCAGTGCGCGCATCGCGCAAGGCCATCAGCGCTTCGCCAAGTGGACGAGGCCCGCGGGTCATGGCGTCCTCGGAACACGGCCGATCGCATGGGCTTCCAGGCTGCCCAGATACAGCCAGTCGCCGTGGGCGGTCACGCTCGTGATCGGCGCGTAGGCCTTGTCGCTGTCGTCGATGCGCTGACTGATGACGTGGCCGTCGTTAGCCACGTGCACGATATGACCGACGTGCGCCGGCGCAGGCTGGGCCCATTGCGGCAGCCGGTATACCACCTTGCGCAGCCATGGGTACGGCGCGACGAGGTCCAGCAGATCGTTGCGCGGTGCGAACAATGCGATCCAGAAGCCGTGATGCTCGGCATCGGCATCGATGCCGTCGGGAAAGCCGGGCAGATCATTCATGAACATACCGTGGGCGCCGGCATGCGGGCCGCGCAACCAGTAACGGGTGACGCGATAGGCGCCGGTTTCGGTCACCAGCACATAGTCATCGTTCGGCCCGAGCGCAACGCCGTTGGCGAACTGAAGGCCGTCCAGCAGGACATCGGTGCTGCCGGTGTGCGGGTCGTAACGCAGCAGTCGACCATCGCCGTGATGTTCGAGGATGGCGGTGCGGTAGTGCGGTTGATGCCAGCGGCTGGTGGCGTCGGTGAAATAGACATGGCCGTCCGCGGCCACGACCACATCGTCGGTGAAAGCGAACGGTTGCCCGTTGGCGCTGGTTGAAAGCACCGTGACATTGCCGTTGCGGTCGATCGCGAGCAGCCCCTGGTCGGCGTCGGCGACATACAACGTGGGGTGTTGCGAATCCGGATCGGTCGGAGTGGAGGTGCCGTGTCCGGCGCGGGCCGGGTGCTGATGCCGTTTGGAACCCGGCAACGGTGGGCCGAACGCCATGCCGAGCGGGCGGCCGTTGGTGGTGGCGAATACTTCGCCCGGGCTCCTGCCACCGGCGTCGTTGGCATCGAAACGACGGATGGTGCCATCGGCATAGCCGGCGTACAGGCGGCCACGCGGGTTGATGGCGACGGTTTCCGGGCCGGTACCGGCGCCGATGCCGAGCCGTGTCAGCCCGGACATCGGCTGGGTATCGGTATCCAGCACCCGCGCAGGCGGCGCCTGCCAGGCTATCGGGTCGAACCGCGATGGCCAGAGCGTGGCGCAGGCGATGAAACCTACCACAACGATCAATGCCAGCAGCAGTATCCTCATGTTACTCCAACGATTGCACGGGTTTGGCGCCCGTTCCCGTATACTGCCAGTGACCCGCGAATTTCGCGTCTATTCATACCGGCCCATGCCCGATCACGCCAATTCCGCCCTGCAGGCCAAGCGCCGCGCCAGCCTCGCACGCATTCAGAAACTGGCGTTCTGGCTCGACGATGCGTTCCGCGTGCCGCTGATCGGCAGGCGTGTGGGCATCGACGGCATCATCGGTATCCTGCCGTTCGCCGGCGATGTCGCCGGGCTGGCACTCTCCAGCCTGATGATCGGCGAAGCCGTGCGTCTGGGTGCGCCGAAGCGCCTGCTGGCGCGCATGGGGGCGAACGTCGGCGTGGACTTCGCTGTCGGCCTGATTCCGATTGCGGGTGATCTGTTCGACATGGCCTACAAGGCCAATCGCCGCAATCAGACGCTCATGCAGCGCTGGCTCGAGGATGTCACCGATGCATCGGCCGGCGCTCGCGGCGTGGGCAGCATCGGGATTCTGCTGGGCGTGGCCGCGGCGCTGGTGGCCTGCGGCGGTCTGTGGCGCGCCGTGTTCGGTTAGTTGCGTCGAGATGGACGGCAATCATGGTCTTTCAGCCGTCGCGTGCCTCGTTGAGCGGCCGTGCTCAAAGGTTTTGCCATGAATTCGTGTAACGAAACACGGTGTGCGCCGCGGCGTCTGCGCGACATTCTCTGTGCCGCCATGGCCGATCGGCCGTTCCAGTTCAATGCCATCGAACTCGCCGGCGGCGGCCGGGTTCTCGATCGGGGGGCGGGTATCGTCGAACTGATGCCGGCGACACCGGTCGCCGGCGCCGCGGCCACGGTGATCTCCGCTGGCATCCACGGCAACGAGACCGCGCCGCTGGAGTTATTGCTCGATCTGGCCGGTGATCTGGACAATGGCTGTCTGACGGTCGGCGCGCCCGCGCTCCTGATCGTCGGCCATCCGGCCTCGATCGTCGCCGGAACGCGTTATCTCGACACCAATCTCAACCGGCTGTTCAAGCG
Source organism: uncultured Gammaproteobacteria bacterium (assembly GCA_963835375.1). GTDB lineage: Bacteria > Pseudomonadota > Gammaproteobacteria > Nevskiales > Salinisphaeraceae > Salinisphaera. Next base: position 10,696 of record CAWIGB010000031.1, on the reverse strand, counting down.
TCCCGCCGTCGCGGGCGACGGGCGTGAACACCGGCGGGCCCGTGAGTTGATGGACGCGATCGATACGTTCTGGTGGGCCCATGGCGGCGGGGTTTCGCCCGAGGATCAACGGTCCACACCGTTGCATCTGGACCTGCATACCGCGATCCGGGCCAGTCGTTATCCGCGGTTTGCGGTGGAGCCGTTCTCGGAAATCGGGACACCGGCGCCGGTCTGGCGTGCCATTGCGGCCGCGGGCCTGCAGGCCGTGCTGTCGCAGCATGCGGCCAGCCCGACGTTCTCGCATTACAGCCGGGCGGAGCATGGCATCACGGCCTTCACCCTGGAACTCGGCCGGGTGGCGGCTTTCGGGGCCAACGATCTGGCGGTACTGGCGCCGATGGCCGATTGGCTGGCCGCGCGCGTGGCCGGCGAACCGGCGGCCGAGGCGTCGCTGGAAACGCTGGCCTTCTTTCGCGTGGTCGACGAGCTCCGCCGCGTCGGCGAGGATTTTTCTCTGGGTTTCGACGACGATGTCGCCAATTTCACGCCCTTCGACGTCGGCACCGTGATCGCGCGCGATGACGAGGCGGGGGCCACGATCGTCGCCGATGCCCCGGTGCACGTCGTGTTCCCCAATGCGAACGTGGAACGCGGCGCCCGTGCCGCGCTGCTGGCCCGGCCGACGCCCGCGCCGGGGGCATGAGCGCGGCGCGACCGCCGTGCTACGACGGATGCGTGATGTCGTTGTGATCACGCGACTGCTAGTCTATTTCGTTTGCTGCATTGCGAGGACGACTCGACGCGCATGGCCGATAACGCGATACCGCTGGTCGTTCGGGACCTGCACAAAAGCTTCAACGATGTGCCCGTGCTCGAAGGGCTCTCTCTGGAGGCGCACGAGGGCGACGTGATCTCTCTGATCGGCGCCTCGGGCTCCGGCAAGAGTACGTTCCTGCGCTGCATGAACCTGCTCGAGATCCCCAATGCCGGCGATATCGTCGTGCATGGCGAGTCGGTGGCGTTCCGACCCGGCGCGGCGAGCGCGAGCCGGCCGACTGGAAACAGGTGGAACGCATCCGTGCGAAGCTGTCGATGGTCTTCCAGGGCTTCAATCTCTGGGCTCACATGACGCTGATCGGCAATGTGATAGAGGCGCCGGTGCATGTGCTGGGCAAATCCAGGAAAGAAGCCCGCGAGCAGGGCATGGCATTGCTCGAGCGTGTGGGCCTGGTCGAGCGCGCCGAGTATTTTCCGGCCCAGCTCTCCGGCGGCCAGCAGCAGCGCGGCGCGATCGCCCGTGCGCTGGCGATGGACCCGGAGGTCATGCTCTTCGACGAGCCGACTTCGGCGCTGGACCCGGAACTGGTCGGCGATGTGCTCAAGGTGATGCGTGAACTGGCCGACGAAGGCCGCACCATGGTGGTGGTGACTCACGAGATGGATTTCGCGCGCGATGTCTCGTCCCAGGTGATCTATCTGCACCAGGGCCGCATTGAAGAAGCCGGCAAGCCCGGAGATATCCTGGAAAACCCGAACTCGCCGCGGCTACGGCAGTTCCTCGGGCCGCGCTTCTAGCCTTTCGGGCGCTTCCCGATGATCGATTTTCAAGGATATGGATGGCGCCTGCTGGGCGGCGCAGCGCTGACGGCCGAACTGGCACTGCTCTCGCTGGTGCTGGCACTGGCGATCGGCCTGATCGTGGCCAGCATCAAGCTTTCGCGCTCGCGCGTTCTGCATGGCCTGGCGCTGCTTTACACCACCATCATCCGCGGTGTACCCGATCTGGTGATGATGATGCTGCTGTTCTATGGCGGCCAGATCGGCGTGAACATGGTGATGGACCAGATCAACGCCTGGATCGGCACCGACATCTTCATCAACGTCAATGCCTTCGTGGCGGGTGTGATCACGTTGGGTGTCATCTATGGCGCCTATATGTCCGAAACATTCCGTGGCGCGTTCCTGGCGGTCGATGCCGGCCAGATGGAAGCCGCGCGGGCCTACGGCATGAGTGGCTGGCTGGCGTTCCGGCGCATGCGTTTCCCCTTGATGATGCGACATGCCCTACCCGGCATCAACAACAACTGGATGGTGTTGCTCAAGGCTACGGCCCTGGTCTCGATCATCGGCCTGTCCGATATGGTGCGGATTGCCGATCAGGCGACGAAAGCCACGCACCAGCCGTTTCTGTTCATGGTGCCCGTCGGCATGGGCTATCTGGCCATCACCAGCGTATCCGAGCTGTTCGTCGGCTGGCTGCGTCGGCGTTATGACGCCGGCTTCAACACGTCCAAGAAGGGGGTGTGATGGAACAGTGGCTCGCCCATGTCGCCCCGTTTCTGTCGCACAACGACATCTTCACGCCGGCGACTCTGGCCCAGTACTGGAGCGGCCTGGTCAGCACGGTGCAACTGCTGTTCATATCGCTGATCATCGGCATCGTGCTGGCGGTACCGCTATCGATCGGGCGGGCGTCACAGCGGATCTGGATCTCCGGCCCGATCTGGATCTATACCTATGTGTTTCGTGGCACGCCGTTGCTGATCCAGCTCTACATCGCGTACTACGGCTTTGCCTTCATCCCGGGCGTGCAGCAGAGCTGGTTCGCGTTCTTCATCAACAATCCGCTGTATCCGGCGCTGTTTTCTTTTACGTTGAACACCGGCGCGTATACCACCGAAATCTTCTACGGGGCCATCCGGGCCACGCCGCGGGGCGAGATCGAAGCCGCGCGCGCGTACGGCATGTCTACTTTCACATGCTATCGACGGATCGTGTTGCCGTCCGCCTTCCGGCGCGCCTTGCCGGCCTATGGCAACGAAGTCATCTTCATGCTGCATGCCACCGCCATCGCTACGGCCGTGACCATCATCGATCTGACCGGCGCCGCTTACTACGTCTATGCCCGCTTCTATTCGCCGTTTCCGGCGTTCATTTTCGTCGCCTGTGTCTATATGCTGTTGAGCTTTGCCATCCAAGGCGGGTTCCGTCTGGCCGAAAAACGCCTGCTGCGGCATCTCAAACCCGCCTGACGGCGCGAATGTCGTCGACATAGCACGTTTTGTGCATGTTCACGGCGCGACATCCGTGGTTCAATCCATGCGTCGTGTCGGCGGCGCCCGTCGCTTCCGGCCGAACCCATTCACGAGGACCGAATCGATCATGAAAAAACTGCTGACCGTATCCGTGCTGGCCGCGAGCGTGGCACTGGGCGCCGGTGTCGCGACCACCGCGAGTGCCGCGGGCGACAACGTGCGCATCGCCACCAACGTGCCCTACAAGCCGATGGAATACACCAAGCCGGACGGCACGCTCACCGGCTTCGACATCGACCTGGGCAACGCCCTGTGCAAACAGGCCGGCCTGCACTGCAGCTGGGTCCAGCAGGACTGGAACGGCATCATCCCGGGTCTGATGGCGCGCAAGTACGACGCCATCATGTCGTCGATGACGATCAACGATGCGCGCAAGAAACACGTCCTGTTCTCGAATCCGTACATCGTGGTGCCGTCGGCGTTCTTCGTGACCACCGACAGCTCGCTGAACAAGATCGACGCTTCGACCCTCAAGGGCAAGAAGATCGGTGTCCAGCGCGGCACCGTCCAGGATAACTACGTCACCGACAAGTACGGCGATACCGCGATCATCAAGCGCTATCAGAATGCCGACGACGTCGCTGTGGACATGTCCGCGGGCCGGCTCGACGCCGCGTTCTTCGACCAGATCACCGGCCAGAGCACGCTGATCGACCCGCATCCGAAGAAGTATCGCCAGGCTGGCCCCGATCTGACCGGCCCGAAGAAATACTTCGGCGACGGCTTCGGCATTGCCTTCCGCAAGAACGAGCAGGACCTGGCGCAGAAGTTCAACAAGGCGCTGGCCACGCTCAAGAGCAACGGCACCTACGCCAAGCTCTATAAGAAGTACTTCCACAAGGCCCCGCCGGCGCAGGACAAGTAAGTCCAGCGCAGCGAATCGGGCTCAAGGAGCGCGCCGGGTCACTCCGGCGCGCTTTTTTGTGCCTGGCCCAGGCAGGCCAGGCCGCAAATGCACGCCCAAGCAGGCGAAGCGAGCAGCTTTTCAGGCCGGGGTATTTTCCGGCGTACGGCCCATGAGCGTATCCAGTGCCGCGCGTTTGGATTCGGCCTCGATCTCGGCGTACAGCCGGAACGGATCGGCGACCGGTTGGCCGAGGGCGGCTTCCAGAGCGTCCTGGCTGGCCGCAGCCGCGCCTTCACCAGCGTCGTCGCTGCCGAGATTCGACTGGAAGATGCCGGCCGCGCTGACGGGCAGGAAATCCTCGTAGACGATCGGGTGGGCCACGATATGCCCCGAGGCGATCAGTGCTTCGATGGCGCTGTCGTCGTCGGTCGGCGCGCTCGGGTCGATCATTGATTCGCTCGGCGGCCTGGTAGCGGAAGTACGCCAGCTCGCGGCGGCGCAGGGTATCCAGATCGTCGGGGAATTCCTCGAAGATGCCGGCCAGCGCGGCCTGGTAATCGGTGTTGTCGTCGCTCTTGTAGGTCTTGGCCGCAGCCAGCAGCCGGTCGTAGAGCGCGCGGCCGTCCGGGGTCAGTGCCACGCCGCGCTGCTCGATCTCGCCAAAGCGGGCGGTATGCCGGCCTTCGGTCGCCGGCGAAACGGATCGATTCCTCCAGCGCCTTGAAGCTGGTCTGGCGCAGCAGGATCGGCACCTCGCGGCGCGGCGGGCCTTCGATCACGGCTTTGGGCGTGATGCCGTATTCCGGCATCGCCGCCTGGGCGGCATCGATATCCAGCGTGCGCGGGGTCAGGTGATTGATATGCGGGCCGCGAAAACAGACCACGTCGGCGATCAGCTTGTGCTCGGCGGCGAGCGCCTCGAATAGGTCGCATAGTCGACCGTGGCGTCTTTGTGCCAGCGGAAGGTCTCGACGGCCTCGGCCACGAATTCGTCGGCTTCGGCCTCGGTGAGCCCGCCTTCGGCTTCGAAGCGCGCGATCAGCTCGCGGACACGGGGGTGAAGATATCGCGCTCGGCCAGAATAGCGGCGGCGCGCTCGCGCAAGTCCTCGTCCTCGATCAGCTCCAGTCGCAGCAGCGAGGTGAACAGCCGGAACGGGTTGATCGCCAGCGCCTCGCTATCGATCGGGCGGAACGCCGTGGAATGCACCGGCACGCCGGCCGCAGCCAGATCGTAATAGCCGACCGGTGCCATGCCCATCACCGCGAACAGCCGCGCGAGCATGCCGAGTTCTTCGGCTGTGCCGACGCGGATCGCGCCGTGACGCTCAACCGACAGCCGCTCCAGATCGTTGGCCGCGGCCATCTGCTCCGCAGCGCAGGGTGTTCGGCCAGGGTCTCTTGTTGATATCCGCGACCAGTTCCGAGCAGCGTGCCGTATTGCGGGACCTCGTGCTGGTACATCGCCGACATCGCGGCAGCGAAACGGTCTCGAATCGAGGCCGCGGATACGAACGAGTTCAGCGGGCATGGCGCGCTCCGGATGCGGCGCCGTGGCTGCGAGCCACGGGCCAGGATCTAAGGAACGCTTAGTCTGACATTGCGGCCCCGGGCTCGCGAGTCAATCGCGGCGACCGTCCAGGAAATCAGTGAGGCAACGGCCGAGCGTGGTGGTGGTCGCCAGACGTGCGACATAGGCGCCCAAGGCGCCGCGTGCGCCGGCCTGGCTGGCGGCCGCGCGCGTCACCGCTGCCAGAGTCGCGACCGAGGCAATCACCAGCACGCCGAGCTGAACCCATATCGAAGCGACCGGCAGCGTCATCGACAGCGCGACGAGCGTCGCCAGCCAGCACGCGAGAAAACGCGGCATGCGTACGACGTCGGCGGCGATCAGCAGATAGCCGGCCCACGACGGCAGGCGTTGGCCACCGTGGCGGTTTCGAGAGTCGTGGGGATTATCGTCGGACATAATCGGGTACCGCTTGCATGGTCGGGCCGCGCTGCGGCCTCAGAGTGTATCCACCGACACGGCCAGCGTCGGCGCGAGCGGCAGGCGCGGCAGAAGCGTGGCCTGATAGGCATGATACAGATCGGCCTTGAGATTCCCTTCATCGGGGTCTAAGCGGAGTTCGCCGTTCAGTTCCTGCAGCCAGCTGCCACGATCGTCATCGATATATACGTCGCGAATGAAGTCCCAGAGGCGCCGGTACCAGTCTTCGAACCGTGCCTCGGCGGTGCGCGCGCCCAGCGCCGCGGCGGCGGCGGCGGCTTCGGCATGGGTCCAGTGGCGGCGCCGGCGCGAACAGGCGGCGCCCTTCCAGTCGACCGTATAAACCAGCCCCGGGTTGCCGTCGGCCTCCCAGCCTTCCGCCATCGCCTTATCAAACAGTTGCACCGCATCGTCGGCCAGCCAATCGGGCGCATCGGCGCCGAGCCCGGCTTCCAGATGCAGCAACAGTCGCGCCCATTCGCAGCCGTGGCCCGGCGTGACGCCGAACGGCTTGAAGTCATCGTCCGGCTTGTCGGCATTGAAGTCCGCCAGAATGCGCCAGTTCGAATCGAAATGCTCGATCACGCGCCATCCGTTGTCGGCGGCGACATTGTGGATCAGCCGGTCGACGATCGTCAGCGCGCGCTCGCGCCAGCCGTTGTCGTCCAGCACATCGGCCAGTTCCAGACACATCTCGGTGGCGTGCATGTTGGCGTTGGCGCCGCGATAATCCTCAAGGCCGGTCCAGTCGCGTGCATAGGCTTCCACATAGGCTTGTTCGTCGGCTGACCAGAACCGGGTTTCCAGCACCGCGAGCACGTCGTCGAGTAGCGCGCGGGCGCCCTCGATGCCGGCACGCGTCGCGCTGGCGGCGCCGAGCGCGACGAAGACATGGATGTAACACTGCTTTGAGTCGTCGAAGCCCGCGACCGGCTCGCTCGCGAACCAGCCGTCGTGCTCGTCGTCGCGCAGCAAACCGGCGAGCGCCACCACCCCGTGATGCGCGAGCGTGGAGGCACCGGGCACGCCCAGGAGCGTAGCCAGGGCGTAGCAATGGGTCATGCGCGCCGTGATCAGCGTATCGGCCGTGTCGGACGCGAGTTCGCGGTTCAGGTCGAGCGGCCCGAAGCCGCCCCCGGCCAGACAGGCGGCCCGGTAGAACTCGAGCAGGTCGAGCCCTTCAGCGGCGAGCCAATGCCGATGCATCTCGCGCTCGACCCAGCGGCCGGTGAAGGGGGCGGTGTTCATGTCGTTTTTATCGACCAAGTTACTCTCCTGTATCGCAGTGCGAGGTTCCCGGGCGCACAGTATGGCGTGCCGGTCGGCCGTTGACGACGGAGCCGCCGTCGGCGTGGACTCGTACGAAACATCAACAGCCCCTCGGGTTAAACGCTCGAGGCGGGTGCGGCGCGTCGTCGGCCTTGAATACGGGCGACCCGACTGGTTCGGCTAGTTGTCTTCGGTCTGGAACGGGTAGATCGAGCCGAGGCCGAGCAGGCTAGTCAGTTCGTCCAGCGCCGGCGGGTTTCGTCGATCAGGCGCGGATCAGCCAGATCGTCGATCGCCAGCCGGTCGCGATAATGGCGTTCCACCCAGGCCACGAGTTCGTCGTGGCGGGCCGCGTCGAACAGCACGCCCGGGTTCATGGCAGCGCGTTCGGCGGCCGAGAGCACCACGCGCAGGCGCAGGCAGGCCGGGCCGCCGCCGTTGTCCATGCTCTGCTTGACGTCATAGGCGCGGTATTCGGCGATCGGGTTGGCCGGGTCGGCGACGATCCGGTCCAGCTCGGCGGCCACCGCCGGGTTGCGCTCGCATTCGGCCGGCACGATCACGACCATCGCGCCGTCGGCGCGGGTGAGCAGTTGGGAATTGAACAGATAGGTCGCCACCGCCTCCTCGAGCGATACGGCGTCGCTATTCACGCGCACTGGAACCAGCGTGGCCCCGAACGCGTCCATCTTCTCGCGCAGTTCGGCCAGTACCGCCGCTTCATCGGCGAACGCGCTCTCGTGATAGAGCAGTACCGGGCCGTTGCCGACGGCGATCACGTCGTTGTGGAACACGCCGGCATCGATTGCCGCGGCACTCTGGCGGGCGAAGACGCATTGGTCGGCGGCCAGGCCGTGCTGACGGGCGATGGCCTGGCTGGCTTCCCGCGTCTGGCGGGCGGTGAAGCGCTTCGAGCCGGGCTGGCCGGCTTCGCCGCGATCCAGCCCGTCGCGGCCGTAGACGAACAGATGCACGCCGGGCGCGTCATAGCCGGCACACAGCCGGGTATGGTTGGCCGCGCCTTCGTCGGAGAAGGCCGGGGTGGCCGGCAGCGCCTCGTGCTGCGCGAAATGCGAGTCGTCGGCAAAGATCGCGCCCAGTGCGGCGGCCGTGGTCGGCGCCTCGATCGCGCGATGGAAGCTGGACTGCAGGTTGGCGGCGGTGAAATGCACGCGGCCATCCGGCGCATCGAACGATGGCGTGATGGTGGCGGCGTTGGCTGTCCACATCGCGGCCGCCGAGGAAATCGCGCGCACGATCGCCGGGTCGGCGGCCCAGGCCGCGGCCAGTTTCTCGGCCGGCGTGCCGGTAAAGCCCAGCCGGTCGAGCATCTCGATTGCCGGGCGCGGCTGGGGCGGGAGCACGCCCTGGGCAAAGCCGGCGTCGTGCAATGCCTTCATCTTGGCCAGGCCCTGCAACGCCGCCTCGCGCGGATTGGAGACCAGTCCGCGGTGGCTGGCCGAGGCGATGTTGCCGTGCGCCAGGCCGCTGTAGTTGTGGGTCGGGCCGACCAGGCCGTCGAAATTGACCTCGCGGGTGGCGTCTGGGGCGAATGTGTTCATGGCGGGTTGTCCGTCAACGTAGATTGAGCGCCTGCAAGGCGTTGGCCACGGCGCGTCGATCGTCGCCGTCCAGCGTCTGCAGCGGATGGGGCAGGCTCCGATCGGCAGCCAGGCCCAGCAGTTCGGCCGCGGTCGCGAGCACCCGCAGGCTGCCGCCGTATTGCGCAAACAGCGACCACATCGGTTGCAGAGCGTCCGACAGCCGCCCGGCCTCGGCGGCATCGCCTGCCAGGGCGGCCCGGGTGATGGCCTGCGCGGGGGCCGGAAACAGCCCGCCGAAAGCGGAATACCAGGCATCGCAGCCGCCGTTGAGCCCGGCGGCCGCGGCCGGATCGCCGCTGATGCCGATCGTCACGTCGGCCGGAAGCACGGATCGCAGGCTCGTGATGCGCGCCTGGACTTCGGCGGCGCTGCCCGGCACGGGCGGAATCTTGATCGAGCGGACCGGCGGCAGTTCGGCGATGCGGGCATACAGCCGATCGGTGAATTGAAAATGCGTGGTCGTCGGGTTGTCGTAGACACAAAGCGGCACCGAGACCGATTCGGCGACCGTCCGGTAGAGATCGAACACTTCGCCTTCGCGCAGCGGCTGGTACGACATCGCGGGCAGCAGCAGGCCGCTGGCACCAGCGGCCTGGGCATCCTCGGCGCAGGCTAGCACGTCGGCGGTTCGCAGGGCGCCGATGCCGACGATGACCGGCATATCGCCGCTGTGTTCGCAGGCCAGCCGGGCGATCCGGGCGCGCTCGGCGCGGGCGAGATAGGCATAGTTGCCGGTCGAGCCCAGCGCGCCGATGGAATCGACGCGTGCATCGGCCAGCCGCTCGATCAGGCTCGTGAATGCGCGCTCGTCGAGCTGTCCGCCCCGCATCGGCGTCAACGGAAAAGCGCTCAATCCAGTGAACATGGCAGCCTCCATTCGCAGACGTTATCATGGGCGACATCCTCGCCGAGCACGCCGGCGCGGCGCGGGGCCCGCTGATGCGCAGTTAGCGCGACACGATGCCATCGAGCGAAACGCCCTTCGGCAGTGTCTCCGGCAGCACGGCCGTCTCGGATTCCATCGACGCCATCGGCCAGGCGCAGTAGTCGGCCGCGTAGTAGGCGCTGGGGCGATGGTTGCCGGAATCGCCGATGCCGCCGAACGGCGCATCAGAAGCCGCGCCGGTGGTCTGTCGGTTCCAGTTGACGATGCCGGCGCGGATACGCAGACGGAAATCCTCCCACAGCGCTTCGTCGCCACCGAGCAGGCCGGCGGCCAGGCCGTAGGCTGTGTTGTTGGCCTCGTCGACGGCGTCGTCCCAGTTCTTCGTGCGTCGAATCGTCAGCAACGGGCCGAAGTGCTCCACGTCAGCGGTTTCGATGCCGGTCACATCGACCAGGCCGGGCGAGAGCAGGCTGGTGCCGGTTTTCAGAATGGCGCTGCGCACCAGCACGTTCGCGCCGCGGGCTTCCAGATCGTCCTGGGCCGCCACCAGTTTCTCGGCCGCGGCCGGCGTCGCCAGGCCGCCGTAGAAGGGCGGATTGGTCTCGTCCATCGGATCGCCCACATGCAGATCGGCGAGCGCTTGTGTGAGCGCCTCGATCAGCGCATCGCCCGTCTTGCCTTCCGGCACCAGCAGGCGGCGCGCGCAGGTACAGCGCTGGCCGCCGGAAACATAGGCAGACTGGATGATGGTGAGCACGGCGGCGGGGATGTCGTAGCCGTCGTCGGCCACGACCAGCGGGTTGTTGCCGCCCAGCTCCAGCGCCAGGATCTTGTCGACCCGGCCGCCGAACTGTTTGTGCAGCGACTTGCCGGTGCCGGCCGAGCCGGTGAACAGCAACCCGTCGATGCCGTCATGGCCGGCGAGCGCCTGGCCGACCGCTTTTTCGCCCTGTACCAGATTGATCACGCCCTTCGGCAGGCCGGCAGCTTCCCAGCATTGCAGCGTGAGATCGGCGGTGGCCGG
>CAWIGB010000030.1:0-76579 GCA_963835375.1 uncultured Gammaproteobacteria bacterium | reverse complement strand
TTTCGTCGAGCGCTGGGACGACCTGATCGACTGGGACGGCCGCGCCGCCAGCGAGGGCAGCTTCTTCATCGACGTGTTGAAGAAGTACGGCTGCGAGACGGTCATCGATGCAGCCTGCGGCACCGGCTTCCATTCCGTCCAGCTGCTGCGCGCCGGTTTCGAGGTCGCCAGCGTCGACGGCAGCCCGCAGATGCTCACCAAGGCGTTCGACAACGCACGCGCGCGCGGCTTCATCCTCAAGACCGTCCACAGCGACTGGCGCTGGATGACCCGCGACATGGTCGGCCGCTATGACGCCATCATCTGTCTCGGCAACTCCTTCACCCATATCTTCAACGAGCACGACCGGCGCCGCACGCTCGCCGAGTTCTACTCGATGCTCAAGCACGACGGCATCCTCATCCTCGACCAGCGCAACTACGATGCGCTACTCGACGGCAAGACCGGCGGCCCGAGCCACAAGTTCTACTACTGCGGCGAAGGCGTCACCGCCGCGCCGGAGCACATCGACGAGGGTCTGGCGCGGTTCCGCTACGAATTCTCGGACGACGGCTCCTTCTACCATCTGAACATGTTCCCGCTACGCAAGGCCTACGTGCACGACCTGATGCATCAGGTCGGTTTCCAGCGCGTGACCACCTACGGCGACTTCCAGTCGAGCTATCGCGAGGACGAGCCGGACTTCTTCATCCATGTCGCCGAGAAGAGCTATCTCTCGGCCGATGAAGACGACGACGTCAGCGAATAACGAGGGGGAACCGATGAGCGAGTATTCCGAGGCGGTCAAGACCGCCCAGAGTTACTACAACAGCGACGACGCCGATAATTTCTATTCGCGCCTGTGGGGCGGCGAGGATATCCATATCGGCCTGTACCAATCCGATGACGAGCCGGTAACGAAAGCCAGCCATCGCACCGTCGCCCGCATGGCCGAGCTGGTGGCCGACAAGCTCGGTCCCGAGTCCCGGGTGCTGGATATCGGCGGCGGCTACGGCGGCTCGGCGCGCTATGTCGCCGAGAACTACGGCGCCCGGGTGGTATCGCTGAACCTGTCCGAGGTGCAGAACGAGCGCGGCCGCAAGCAGACCGCCGAGCGCGGCCTGGACGACAAGGTCACCATCGTCGACGGCGATTTCGAGAACATCCCCTACGATGCCGACAGCTTCGACGTGGTCTGGTCGCAGGATGCGATCCTGCATTCGGGCAATCGACCGCGCGTGCTCGACGAGGTCGTGCGCGTATTGAAGCCGGGCGGCGTGTTCGTGTTCACCGACCCGATGTCGGCCGACGGCGTGTCGCCGGACGTGCTGGGCCCGGTGTTGGATCGTATTCAGCTCGACACCATGGGCTCGCCGGGCTTCTATCGCGAACAGCTCACTCGGCGCGGGCTGACCGAGCGGACCGTCGAGGATCATACCGAGCAAGTGCCGCGTCACTACGAACGGATCCACCGCGAGCTCGATGCCCGGCGCGGCGAACTCAACGGTCATATCTCCGAGACCTACGTCGCCAACATGAAGAAAGGGCTGCAGCACTGGGTCGAAGCCGGCTCGGCCGGCCGCCTGGCCTGGTGCATCATGGTGTTCGATAACTGACCGGACACCGCGGGTCGGTAATGGCCCGGATTTGGGTTGTGACGCACAACGCGTCATAGTCCCGTCACTGGCTTGAAAGCGCCGCCCGGCGATCCCGGGCGGCGCTTTTTTTCGACAAGGATGGATGCATGACTGAACGTTTTTCCGGCAAGACCGTTGTCGTCACCGGGGCCGGCTCCGGCATCGGCGCGGCCACCGCCAAGCGATTTGCCGCCGAAGGCGCCAACGTGGTGCTGGTCGGGCGAACCCGCGAGAAACTCGAAACGCTGCTCGGGGACGTGGCCGACAAGAACAAGCTGATGATTCACGCCGCCGACGTCTCGAACGCGCATCAGGTCAATGCGCTGTTCAAGGCCGTGATCGATCGCTTCGGCCAGCTGGACGTGCTGGTCAACAATGCCGGCGTGGCGTCGGGCGGGCCGATCGCCGAAGTCTCGGACGAAGACTGGAAAAAGGTGATGGCGATCAACGTCGACGGCGTATTCCATTGTACGCGTGCGGCCATGCCGCATCTGTCGAAGACCGGCGGGTGCATCGTCAATACCTCCTCGGTTTCCGGGTTGGGCGGCGACTGGTCGTTCGCGACCTACAACACCAGCAAGGGTGCGGTGAGCAACTTCACCCGCGCGGTGGCGTTGGACTACGTCACTACCGGCGTGCGCGTGAACGCGGTCTGCCCGAGCCTGACCCGCTCCGAGCTGACCGACGACATGTTCGAAAAAGACGAGCTGATGGCGAAGTTCGCCGAGCGCATCCCGATGGGGCGCGGCGCCGAAGCCGAGGAAGTCGGCGACGTGATCGTGTTTCTCGCCAGCGCGGACGCTCGCTTCATCAACGGCGTGAATCTGCCGGTCGACGGCGGTCTGTCTGCCTCCAACGGGCAGCCGCCCCTCGGCTGAGCGCAGGCGCCATACGCCAAATGGCCCCGGCCCGCTTCGGCGCGCCGGGGTTTTTCATGCCCCACCGAGCGGCGAGCGCCGCTCGACGCCGTTCACCGCGATCTGCTCGGGCGTGTCCCCGCCGAGCCCCGTACGAATGCCTGCCGCGCTTCGCCGAGTACCGGCTTCAACCGGCAGGCGCGGTCGATCGGGCAGGTCGGATCCGGCCCGAAGCACTCCAGCAGTTTGAAGTTCTCGGTGCGGCGCACCCCGGGCCGATATCGATCCGCCTCGGCGACAGCGCCGGCGCCGCGCCCGATACCGTCATGATGACGGTATCGCGGCATCACCCCATCAGGTCGGTGGCATCCTGCCCGTGCCAGACGCGGCCGGGCATCACCCAACCGACCTCCGGCGGGATGCGACGCCCACTGATCGAGTCGATCGACAAATGAACGACATAAGGGCGCTCGCCACCAGCCAACGGCTCCGGCAGATCCGGAAAATCGGCTTCATCGGTGAGCGCGAGCCGGCCGCGCACCATCACGCTCCAGCCTGCTTGTCGAATCGCGTCGACACCGTCGATCTGAAAAGTGGCAGCCAGACCGCGTATCGCCGCCGCCCGTTTGGCGCCGATTCCCGTATGAAAGATCACGCCATTGCGATGCACCGCATAATCGACCGGCAGAACCTCGGGGCTCGGCTCGGCGTTGATGGCGATCCGGCCGACGTGGTGCGAGGCAAGCAGCTGACGGCACGTCGCCTCATCAAGTTCCGTGATGCGCTTTTCGTCGGATGCCATGGCACGACCTCCTGATGCGGGCGACCCGAAGCGGGCCGGCTGTCGCTATCATCGTAGAGGCTCTGGCATGGCCGTCGTTGATCAAGATCAACGACGGCCGGGCAGCCCGGTTCAGGCGGTCTCCTCGAGTCCGGCATTGTTCTTGTCGAACACGCGATCCGCACGATAGGAGCTGCGCACCAGCGGCCCGGAGACGACTTCCATGAAACCGCGGGCCAGGCCCCACTGCCGGTACTTCTTGAAATCGTCCGGCGGCACGTAGCGATCAATCGGCAGATGATTGACGGTCGGGCGCAGATACTGGCCGAAGGTGACGATATCCACGCCGATGGCGGCCAGATCGTCGAGCGTTTCGGCGATCTCGTCCTCGGTCTCGCCCAGGCCCAGCATGACCGACGTCTTGGTCAGCACGTCCGGATTGTGCTGCTTCGCATGGGCGAGCACGTCCAGCGTCTGCTGATAGCCGGCGCGGGCATCGCGCACGACGTGCGTCAGACGCTTGACCGTCTCGACGTTCTGGGCAAACACCTCGAGGCCCGAATCGACCACGGTCTCGACGTGGGCTTCCACCCCGCGGAAATCCGGCGCCAGCGCCTCCACCCGCGTTTCCGGCGTACGGCGCTTGATCGCCTTCACGCAGTCGGCATAGTGCTGCGCCCCACCGTCGTCGAGATCGTCCCGATCGACCGAGGTGAGCACGATATAGTTCAGACCCATGATCTCGACCGAGTCCGCGCAGTGCTCCGGCTCGTCGGCATCCAGCCAGCCGTGCGGGTTGCCGGTGTCCACCGCGCAGAACTTGCAGGCGCGGGTACAGGTATCGCCCATGATCATGATGGTGGCGGTACCGTGGGTCCAGCATTCGCCGATGTTCGGACACATCGATTCTTCGCACACCGTGGCCAGCTTGTGCTTGCGCACATTCTCCTTGACCTTGCCGTACTCGCCGCCCGACGGCAGACGCGCGCGCAGCCAGTCCGGCTTGCGCCCGATCGGCACGGCAGCCGCCTTCTTGGAGGCCTTCATGCCGTTCTTGATGGCGCGTGTGCCGTTGGGTTTGCTCACTTTGGTTCCGGTGACCACCGGAATACCCTTGAAATCGCTCATATACTCGATCCGGTCCGACGGTTATCGATCGGCTGCCCATGGTAACACTCGCCGATCCGGCTCAGGCGTGGATGCCTCGGCTCGCTGTCTACGGACGCGGAGCGTTAGCCGTTGCAGCAACCCGCCGCTGCTATGATGCCCCGTCCATATTCCCGCCCGCCACCGAGCGCTCGCCGCACGTGTCGAGTTCCGATCCCGCGCTTGGCCCGCCTGCCCCGGCAAACCGCACCGATCAGCTGATCGAGCGCGTGATGAACAGCCGCGCCGGCCGACTGGCCTATCGTTTTCGACGCCTCGTCCCCGTCGCCTCGTTCGCGATCGGTCTGGGCAGTTATTTTCTGATCCAGCGCCAGAACACGCTGGCGCAGTGGCTGACCGCGCTCATGCTGCTCGGGTGGCTGGCGCTGCTGTTCGAAGGCTTGTTGTGCCGCCTCCTGGCGCGTTTCGTGGGCGAGCGCGTGCCGCAGATCCTGGTGCGCTATGGCGCCCAGGCGCTGCACCAGGAGACCTTGTTCTTCGTTCTGCCGTTCTTTCTCACCACCACGACCTGGCTGTCGGCGCAGTGCGTATTCACGAGTCTGATCATCATTGCGGCCGTGGCCTCGGCCATCGATCCGCTCTATTACGATGTGATCGCCCCCCGGCGCTGGCTGTTTCTCGGTTACCACGCCTTTACCCTGTTCGCGGCCATTCTGGCCGGCGGGCCAATCATTCTGTCCCTGACCACGGGTGACTCGATCGCACTCGCCTCGCTGGTGATGGGAGTGTGCGCCCTGCCCAGCTTCAACGATGTGCTGCGCGCACAACACTGGTCGCGCTGGTTCGTGCTCGCCGGTCTGTCGTTTACCCTGGGCGGCGGCGCCTGGATGGCGCGTTTCTGGATTCCACCGGCCACGCTCAATGCCAAGCACATGGCCATCACCACCCGGGTCGATACCGCCAACCGCCAACCCGGACCGGACCAGGATCATTTCACCGTGGCCCAACTGCGGGCCAACGGGCTGTATGCGTTCTCGGCCATCAAGGCGCCGCGCGGCCTGCACCAGAAGGTGTTCCATGTCTGGACACACGATGGCCGGGTCGTGGGCCGGATACCGCTGCAGATCCAGGGCGGTACACGCAAGAACGGCTTTCGGACCTGGAGCCACAAGCTGAGCCTGGGCCCGAACCCCAGCGGCCACTGGCGGGTCGCGGTGGTGACCGATGACGGCCAGCTGATCGGGGCGGAACGCTTCACCGTGGGCAAGGCCCGCGGCGAGAACTCGGGCGATTAATCCGAGCCCGGCACCGGCCGGGTCACTCGTGGCCGATCGCGCCGGATTCGAGCAGTGCCAGCGTCACCAGACGCGCCTGCCAACGCTCGCGCCAGTTCGCGGGCTGGCCCAGACTCATCCGCTCGAGATAAGGCCGGGCCACGGCATGGTGCCGGCGCAGCTTCAGTGCATTGCGTGCCAGCACGGCAGCCAGGCGGGCCGGCGACGCCGAGCCCAGCGGCCTGAGCGCGCCGATAAGCGCCAGTTCGACGTCGGTGAAATCGCAGCCGTACGGATACTTCGGGAACAGGCCGTCGCCGCGCTCGGGCGCCAGCCATCCATGCACGGCCGCCGGCGTGTTGGCGCGCGCGGCTTCGGGAATGCGGTAACGTCGCGACAGCTTGCCGGCGGCCACCGCGGCGGCCCGCAGCTCGTCCTGGAAACGGGCGTCGGCGATTTCGATCAGCGCGATGGCGATATCTTCGTCGGTCTTGCCACGCAGATCGGCCACGCCGTATTCGGTCACCACGATATCGCGCAGGTGGCGCGGAATGGTGGTGTAGCCATAGCGCGCCACAATATTGGATTCCGGCCCGTTCGAGCCGGATCGCACGGCACGCACACAGAGAATCGAGCGCGCACCCACCAGTTCCTGTGCCTGGGCCACGAAGTTGTACTGGCCGCCGACGCCCGACAACACCTGCCCGGACTCAAGTCCGTCCGAGGCCACCGCCCCGTCGAGGGTGGCCTTGAGCGCCGTGTTGATGAAGCGCGCGTGGCTGCGCTGGGCACGCTTCAACGCTTCGCGGCCATACAGATGATTGATCTCGCCGACGCTGGTCATGTGAAAACGCTCGCGCGTGTCGGGGTCGAGATCGCGTAGCCGTTGATAGAAATCGTTGGGCCCGAGAAAGAATCCGCCGTGCACCAGCGTTGGGCCCGCCAGGTGCGTCCCGAGACAGCGTGCCTCGATTTCGCTGCGTGCTTCGCGATCGGCGAGATTCGCCGCGATCGGCGGCTCGTCATCGCCGGCGAGCAAGCGGCCTTCGGACCAGCGCACGCCGTCGTGGAACACGCCAAGCGACTTCAGATACGCAACATCGGCCGCGGTCAGCCCGGGATGGATCGCGTCGACATCGAGCAGCGCGGTGAGCGTGCGCGGGCCGACCGCATCGTCGATGGCGCCGGCGTTGAGCAGCGCCTGCACGGTCAGATCATTGTAGACCGCGCGTTTGATCACCCCGGCCCGGTGCAACTGCAGATAGGCGTCCACCAGCATCTCGGTGCAGCCGTAGATCCCGCGCTCGAACACGCCGCGGCCGGCATAGCGATCCACCAGCGCGTGCTCGGCTGCACTGGCCGGCATGCGCCCGATCAGGCGCCGGAAGCGCGTGTTGTCGTTGTGGCGCAATTCCAGGCAATAGGCGATCGCATCGGACAGGCTGCCGATGCCGATCTGCAACGTGCCGCCATCGGCAACCAGAGCGGTCGCGCGCGCGGCGATAGCGTAATCGACGTCAGGCACCGGCGCAGCTGGTGCACCGAAGGGCTTGAAGTCTGCGGCATCGCCTTCCAACAACGCGTCCAGGCGATTCGCCTGCACCAGCGCACTGCGGGTCATCGTCGGCAGTTGCCGGTTGATCTGGCCAACGATCAGCGGCGCATCGACGCCTTCTTCTCGCATGCGCTCGACCACCGGCAGCAGATCCAGCGTGACGTCGGTGTTGCACGACAACGAGATCTCGTCGCCGCGAGTGCCAGGCGCGACCATCTGCATGAGCACGTTCACACCGGCAGCCAGCAGATCCCGACCCGCGTGCGTGTAGTTCACGGAGCGATAGTGGCGTTGGGCGTACTCGTTGCCGAGCATGGCGCCGGGCTGAAAGAAGAATTCGGACACCGTGACGTTGTCGGGCAGCGCACCCCGCTTGAGGTCGCGCAGATAATCCAGCCCCGGATAGTCTCCGAACACGCGTTCGACGATCGGGCCCATCAGGCGCCGCTCGAGATCGCTGGAAGGCTCGGGCACATCCAGCGACAGCGCCGTGATGAAGGTCAGATCGATCGACGCATCGGCACATGCTCGTCGATAGAGCGCGTTCATCAGTGTGGCGGCCTTGCCCAGCCCCAACGGCGCGCCCACGCGAAGCGTGCGGCCGACGCGCGCGATCAACCAGTCGATCAGCAGATCGGGGTCGGTGAATCGCGTCGAATCACACACCACCGGGCATCTCCGCTACGCGGCCGAGGCCGGCGTGCCGCTGCCGTAGCGATCGATATACGCCTGCGGCACTTTCACGATCAGCGCACGGGGCAGCACGCGCAAGGAGGCCGGCGTGGACGTGAGGATTTCGCCATCGGTGTTGATATCCATCGGTTCTTCAGTGCGAATTTCGAATGCCTTGCCCTCGAACAGCTGCACGCCCTGCATGGCCTTGTTCGGCCCGCGCATCAGCCCCGGCAGCATCGCCAGCAGCGACCGCAGCGGCTGGGGCTTGAGGCTGTAGAGATCAAGCCGGCCGTCGTCCAGCGCAGCATCGCTGGACACCGCCATCCCCCCGCCGAAATAACGCCCGTTGCCGACCGCGATCTGGATCGAGTCGAGGTGTTCGCTGCGACCTTCGAAACGGACCTCGGCAGTGAACGGCTCAGTGTCCCGCACCGCCGAAAAGACGTTGGAGGCATAGCCGAACGAACCGAGCCATTTCTTGGCCGTGTCGGAGCGGTATTCACAGGCGCGCACAGCAAGACCGATGCTGGCCACGTTGAGAAAGTAGATGTCGTTGCACTGGCCGAGATCGATGCCGTGATCGATGCCGTCGACCACGTTGTCGCAGGCCGCAGCCAGATCGGTCGGTATCAGCAGCGTTCGCGCGAAGTCGTTCGCGGTACCGAGCGGCAGCACCGCCATCGGCTTGCCGCATTCCATCATCGCCTTGGACGCTAGATTGAGCGTGCCGTCGCCACCGCCGAGCACGACGACATCAACATCGTCGGCATATCGACGGATTTCGGCGGGCACGTCATCCGGCTCGTCGAAACGGCCCTCGACGACGTCCACATCGCGCGCGGCCAGATGTTCGACCGCGGTCTGCGCATTGGCCTCGCCCTGGCGCGATTCGCGGTTGATAAGCAGTAGTGCGCGCAGGGCGATCACCCTTGTCGAAGCGTATGACGCTAGCCTAAGCGGCTGTCGCGAGCAGGGCAATCGACAATTGTGTGGGCGGCCACGCGCGCGCCGACGCCACCCGGCTGGTCTTCGCCGGCTGTTTGCGCCACGCTGTGGTGGGCTCACGCCAACCAAGACCATCGCATGAGTGGATTCATTGAACGCATGATCGGCGCCGCCAAGCTCCAGGTGCCGATCTACGAAGAAGTCGAACATGACCGTGCCGCAACCGGACAGGCCGCCGGCGTCGTCATCCTCGCCTCGATCGCGGCCGGCATCGGCGCGCTCGGCCGTGCCGGCTTCGGCGGCCTGACCCTGGCGCTGATCGGCGCCCTGCTGGGCTGGGTGATCTGGGCGGTCATCGTCTGGTTCGTCGGCACCAAGATGCTGCCGCAGGCCCAGACCGAGGCCAACATCGGCCAGCTGTTGCGCACCATGGGTTTCGCCGCTTCGCCCGGCCTGTTGCGTATCTTCGAGATCATCCCGATTCTGGGCGGACTGGTCGCGCTGATCGTGTCGATCTGGATGCTGGTGACCATGATCGTGGCGGTACGCCAGGCACTCAACTACGACAACACCTGGCGTGCGATCGGCGTTGTGGTGATCGGCTGGGTCATCCAGCTGCTGATCGCGTGGCTGATCGGCGGCGCGGCCATCTACGGCATGGGCGGCCCGCCCGCCGGCGGTGGCGGCGCTGTATAGCCGCGCGCACACCGCACAAAAAAACGCCGGGCGCTAGCCCGGCGTTTTTCCTCCCTTCGCCCCCCTTCATTTTCACTCGAGCGGCTCGTCCTCGTAGCGCGCATCGAGCATGACGGTGCCGGCCACGGCGATGAGGATGATCATCACCGTGCCCAGCACCCAAGCCAGATACCAGGCCCCGCGTTCACCCAGCACGATGGCCAGAAACAAGGCGACAAAGGCCACGAGCAACCAGAAGATGAGCTGCAATACGGTCTTCATGACGGACTCCTAGTAAGCGTGGTCGTCGTTTTCGATCGAGGCCGGCGTCACCTTGCCGCGCATTACGTAGAACGCCCAGCTGGTGTAGACCAGAATGATCGGCACGAAGATCAGCGTGAACACCAGCATCCAGCCTAGCGTGCCGGCGCTCGACGAGGCATCCCATACCGTCAGGCTCTGGCTCGGGTTGCTCGAGGACGGCATCAAAAACGGAAACATGGCCGCACCGACGGTGCTGATGGTCGCCGCCCAGGCCAGGGCCCCCGCCCACCACGCCACCACCGCGGCACCGCGGCGCGCGGCGAGAACGCCCGCCCCGATCGCGACATAAACCAGCGCCGGGATCACCCACAAGGCAGGCACCGCACCGTAGTTATGCAGCCAGGCGCCGGCTTCGCGAACCACCGTCTTGTTCAACGGCAGCGCCGCGCCGGCCGGATCGGCACCGGCGGTAATCACATAGCCGTGCATGAACACGACCCAGATGCCGCCGATGGTGAACAGCACCAGCGCGATCGGGCCGCTGACCGTGGCCAGGCGCATCGCACGCTCACGGATCACCCCTTCACCGCGCCCCATGATCATGGTCGCGCCCTGATACAGCGCCAGTGCCAGCGACATCAGTCCGCACAGAATCGCGAACGGGTTGAACAGCGTGATGAAGCTGCCGGTGTAGTACGACACCATGTCCCACGAGAAGTGGAAGGGCACGCCCTCGAGCATGTTGCCCATGGCCGCGCCGAACACGATCATCGGCACCGCGCCGGAGATGAACAACGTCCAGTCCCAAAGATTGCGCCAGCCCATGCTGGGCATCTTGCTGCGATATTCGAAGCCCAGCGGCCGCACGATCATCGCCCACAGCAGTAGCAACATGACCACATACAAGCCGGAAAAGGCGGTGGCATAGATCGTCGGCCAGGCCGCGAACACCGCGCCGCCGCCGAGGATGAACCAGACCTGGTTGCCGTCCCAGTGCGGCGCGATCATGTTGATCGCCGCACGCCGCTCGCCATCGTTACGCCCGAAATAGCGCAGCGCCGCGCCCACGCCCATGTCCATTCCGACCATCACGGCCAGCCCGATCAGCAGGACGCCGAGCAGCGCCCACCAGATCAGTTTGAGTACAACATACACATCCATGATTTATGCCTCGCTCCACTGCGACATGCGGGGTTGGGTGGCTGGATCGCTCGGGCTGTGGCCATCGCCGTGCGGGTCGTCCGGACCGAGCCGGATGTACTTCACCATCAGGAACATCTCGATCACGATGAAGATCGAATACAGCAGCACGAAGCCGGTCAGCGAGAAGATCATGTAGCCGACCGAATGGGTCGAGGCGGAAACCCAGGTCGGCAGCTGCTCGTAGACCGTCCACGGCTGACGCCCCAGCTCGGCGACCAGCCAGCCGGCCTCGTTGGCGATGAACGGCACCGGGATCATCCACGGCGCAACCTTGAGGAACCAGCGCTTGTCGACGATCGTGCCGCGCAGCGAATAATTCACCGCCAGGATCAGGAAGGCCAGCATCACGAACGCCGCGGCCACCATGATCCGGAAGCTCCAGAACACGGGCGCCACCGGCGGGATGGCGTCACGCGCGGCTTTTTCGATTTGGGCATCGGTGGCTTTGGCGACATCCGGCGCATAGCGCTGGACCAGCCGGGCATAGCCGAGATCGGCCTTGTGGGCATTGAACCGGGCACGGGCGGCCGCGTCGTTCGGGTGCTCACGCAGGGTCTTGAGCGCGACCAGCGCGGGAATGCCGTTGCGAATCCTTTGCGCGGCCTGTTTTTCCAGATCGTCCACGCCCAGGATCGACTCGTTGAAACTGTGCGTGACCAGCGGCGTGAGCAGATACGGAATCTGCAACTCGAACTCATTTTTCTGCTTCGCCTGATTCGGCCAGGCGATCACGTTGAAACCGGCCGGCGCCGGCGCGGTCTCCCACAGCCCCTCCATCGCCGCCAGCTTCGTCGGCTGATCCTCGCCGTTGATGAAGCCGAGCGCATCGCCCAGACAGATCACGGCAATACTCGCGAAAATGCCGAACAGGGCCGCCATGCGGAACGAACGCTTGGCCAGCTCCACATGGCGCTTGCGCAGCATGTAGAACGCACTGATGCCGAGCACGAACATCGCCGCCGTGAGATAGCCCGCGATGCTGGTATGCACGAATTTGGCCTGGGCATCGGGGTTGAACACCAGGTTGCTGAAGCTGGTCAGCTCCATGCGCATGGTGGCAGGGTTGAACGTGGAGCCCACCGGCGACTGCATGTAACCGTTGGCGATCAGAATCCACAACGCCGACAGGTTCGAGCCCAGCGCGACCATATAGGTCACCAGCAGGTGCTTGCCCCGCGAGAGCTTGCCCCAGCCGAACAGCATCAAGCCGACCATGGTCGATTCGAGGAAGAACGCCATCAGGCCCTCGATGGCCAGCGGCGCCCCGAAGATATCGCCCACGTAGTGCGAGTAGGTCGACCAGTTGGTGCCGAACTGGAACTCCATGGTCAGCCCGGTGGCCACGCCGAGCGCGAAG
This sequence comes from uncultured Gammaproteobacteria bacterium, assembly GCA_963835375.1. GTDB lineage: Bacteria > Pseudomonadota > Gammaproteobacteria > Nevskiales > Salinisphaeraceae > Salinisphaera. The sequence continues at coordinate 64,270 of CAWIGB010000030.1, read as the reverse complement.
TTGATCGCGAACAGCTTGCTCCAGAAGTGTGCCATCTGACGGTAGATCGACCGGCCGGTGATGACATAGACCGTCTCGATGGCCGCCAGCAGCATGCTCAGCCCGAGCGTGAGCGGCACGAATATGAAGTGGTACAGCACGGTGGCCGCAAACTGCCAGCGCGATAGGTCGACAACGGTATCCAGGGCATGCATCGGTCACGTCTCCGATCAAAGCGACCCGGCCAGACAGCGGCCGGTCAGGGCAAGGTTAAAGAGGGGCCGGCGGCCGGTCGTTGATCTGAATCAAGGCGATATCCGGGGCGAGTCAGACGGCGGTATTCGGCAGAGAAGCCGGCCAGTTCCTCCGGCGTGCCGTCGCCCACGACCCGTCCGCGATCGAGCACGATCACGCGGTCGCAGTGGGCCACCCATTCGGGCTGGTGGGATACAAGAATCAGCGTGCGCCCGGCCAGACGCGCGGCTGCGGCGGACCACAGCCGCGCGGCGGTGGCGCCGTCGAGGCCCTCGCCAGGTTCGTCCATGATCACCACCGGGGCATCACGCAGCAGCGCGCGGGCGATGCCGATACGCCGGATCTGGCCGCCCGACAGCCGCAGGCCTTCTTCGCCGACCAGCGTGTCATAGCCTTCGGGCAGCGCCATGATCTCGTCGTGGATAGCCGCGGCCTTTGCGGCGGCGATGATGGCGTTTGCATCGGCCTCCGGGTCGCCGACCGCGATATTGTCGGTGACCGACGCATGGAACAGATAAATGCGCTGTGGCACCAGCGCGATCGCTGCGCGCAGATCATCGCTGCGATAGGCCGTCACCGGCACATCCCCCCAACAGACCGCGCCGCGCTCGGGCACCGTCATCCGGGTCAGCAGATGCACCAGGCTGCTCTTGCCGGCGCCGCTGGCCCCGACGATCGCCACCCGCTCGCCGGGCGCGATCGCAAGCGAGACATCGGCCAGCGCCCAAGGCCCGTCCGGCGCATGACGGGCGAAGACATGCGCGAAAACCAGCCGATGATCGACCGGCGCCGGCCGCGGGCTCTCGGGCTCGATGATCGCAGGCCGCAGCGTCTCGAAGGCGCGCAACCGCCGGGTGGCCGCCTGCAGCTGGCCCAACGCCTGCCAGGCGCCGGGCATCTGGGCCACGGCCTCGACGCTGGCCAGCACCAGCAGCACGACCGGGGCGAAATCCACCGGCGCCAGCGCACCGGATCGAATCGCCGGCACGATCAGCCCGATCGAGGCGAGTACCGCCGCGTTGATCAGCACCAGCATCCCCGCCTGGCCGAGCCCGGTAAGGCGTGACAGCCGGGCCTGCTGGTCCAGATGCGCCTCGGTCAGTTCGGCAAGCTGGCGTTCGCGTTCGGCGAACGCGCCGAACACCACCAGTTCGCCCAGGCCTTCGACCATATCCACGAGCTGGGTCTTGAGCCGGGCGGCGACCGCCACCGACGCAGCACCCGGCGCCCGGCCGGCACGCGCCACCCACCAGGGCAACAGCCCGCCGGCCGCGATCAGCAACGTCAGATTGGCCAACGCCACGGCCTCGCTGTACCACGCCCAGACGCATACGGCGCCGGCTACACAGACCACGCCCACGATCACCGGCAGAATCAGCTGCAGATAGACCGCGCTCAGGGTATCGATATCGGCGCGTACGCGGGCCAGCAGATCGCCGCCGCGCAGACCCGACAACTGATGCGCCGACAACGGCTCCACCTGCCGATAGAACCAGACCCGCAGCCCGGTCAGCAGCTTGAGCGTGGCATCGTGCGTGACCAGCCGTTCAAGATAACGCCCGCCGGTACGCGCGATCGCCAGACCGCGAATGGCCGCGGCCGGGGTAAAGTAATTCATGTCCGCCGCGGCCAGCCCGGCCACCGCCATACTGGCGATGAACCAGCCGGAGACCGCCAGCAGCGCCATGTTGGACGCCACGGTGATGATGCCGAGCACGATGCCGAGCGCGAACGCGCCGCGATACGGCCGGGCGAGCTGCAGCCACCAGCGCAGATCGCTCATCCCGCCCCGCCTTCGAGCATGGCGGCATAAAGCCCGCCGGCTGCCACCAGCTCATCGTGGGTGCCGGACTCGGCCACACGGCCGGTCTCGAGCACCACGATCCGATCGGCCGCGCGCACAGTCGCCAGCCGATGGGCGATGACGACCAGACTACGATCCACGCCCAGTTCGCCGAGCGCCGCCGTCAGCGCCTGCTCGTTGGGTCCGTCCAGATGGGCGCTGGCTTCGTCGACCACCACGAAGGGCGCATCGGCCGCCAGCGCCCGGGCGATCGCCAGCCGTTGCGCCTCGCCGCCCGACAGCCGGATTCCGCGCTCGCCGATCGGCGTCTCGAGGCCATCCGGCAACGCTGCCACGAACGTCTGCGCCTGGGCACGTTCCAATGCCTGCCAAAGCATAGCGTCCGGCCCCCCGGCCGCGCCAAGCATGAGGTTGTCGCGCACGCTACCGTGGAACAGCCGCGGCTGCTGGGGCACCCAGGCACACCAGCGCCGCCAGTAGTCGGGAGCCAGCGTCGCCCGGTCGATGCCATCGACGGTGATGCGCCCGCTCGCCGGTGTCAGAAGGCCGAGCAGCATCAGCGCCAGCGTGCTCTTGCCGGCCGCCGAAGCCCCGACGATCGCTACGGTTTCGCCCGGCGCGATGGTGAGCGCCACATCCTTGAGCGCCGCCGTGCCGTCCGGATAGACATAAGAGACGCCGTCGAGCACCACGGCCGGCGCACGACCGGCGACCAACCCGTCGCGCCGCCCCCCCGGATTCAGCTCGGCCGGCGCCTCGAGCAACGTCGCGATGCCCTCGGCCGCGCCGATGGCTTCCATTCGGGCGTGATAGACCGCGCCCATGTTGCGCAGTGGCAGATAGAACTCGGGCGCCAGCAGCAGCACGAGGAATCCCGAAGTGAAGCCAATCTCGCCCCAGAGCAGCCGGAAGCCGATCAACACGGCCACCATGGCAATACTCACCGTGGCCAGGAATTCGAGCACCAGCGACGAGACGAAGGCCAAGCGCAGTACGCGCATCGTGGCCAGCCGGTATTCATCCGACAACCGCGCGATCAGCCGGGCCTCGCGCGCACCCAGATTGAACAACTTGAGCGTAGTCAGCCCCTGCAGCGCATCCAGGAAGTGCCCGGACAGCACGCCCATCCGGCGCCATTGCCGCTGGTTGAGTTTCTCCGCACCTCGACCGATGAAGATCATGAACACCGGGATCAACGGCGCGGTCACCACCAGAATCAGCCCGGAGATCCAATCGATCGGCGCGATCACGGCCAGCATCGCCAGCGGCACGAGTGCCGCCAGCGCGCTCTGCGGCAGATAGCGGGCATAGTACGCTTCGAGTGCTTCCACGCCGTCGCTGAGCGTGTTGACCAGATCGCCGGTCGCAGTGCCGCGCTGCCAGACGATGCCGCGCTCGGCGAGGCGTGCGACCAGCCGGGCCCGGATCTCGGTCTTAACGGCGCGCCCGGCGGCGAACGCGCTCTGCTGGGCCAGATAGACCAGCCCCGCACGCACGACGACAATCGCAGCGAGGCCGGCCAGCAGCCCCACCACCGCCGACAGCGCGGCGCCTTCGAAAATCACTGCGTTCGCCAGATACGCGAGCACGCTGGCCTGGACGATCAGCAGCACGCCACCCGCCAGCCCGAGCCCGATCGTGATCGCAACGGGGCGACGAACCTGCGCGCGGTTGGACTTCAACCAGGCCAGAGCGGGGATGGCAGCAGAATGACTCATCGCGGGGCAGACAGACCACCGGTCGGAACAGACGCGCCCACACTAGTCGGTCACCCGATCAACATCGTTGATCTGAATCAATCACAGGCCATTGGCGTACAATATGATAACTAACTACATATTTCCGCTTCCGCCGGATTTTTGGTTAAGGTAAGGCGCCGTCAGTTATACGCGTCGTATCGGAGCCGAGCATGCCAGCGACATTCCGCCATCTCGATGATGTGCAGCAAGCATGCAGCCACTGCTCGCTGGCACATCTATGCCTGCCCTACGGGCTCGGAATCGGCGATGTCAAACGGCTGGAAACGCTGGTGGACGCCGCCAAACCCATAGCCCGCGGCACCGAACTGTTCGTCCAAGGCGACAAGCTGACCGCCATCTACGCGGTGGATTCGGGCGCGATGAAGACCTCGATGATCGACGCCGAGGGCCTGGAACAGATCATGGGCTTCTATTATCCCGGCGATCTGCTGGGGCTCGACGGGATGGGCGATGAAGTGCATCACTGCACCGCAACCGCACTCGAGGACGGGCATATCTGCCGCATCCCGTTCGATCAGCTCGATCATCTGGTCGACGAAGTGCCCGGCCTGCGCCGCCAGCTCATGCGCCTGATGAGCCACGCCCTTTCCGACGACGAACAGCTGCTGCTCACGCTCGGCCGCAAGAGCAGCGAAGGCCGGATCGCCACCCTTCTGGTCAGCCTGTCGCGACGCCGACTCATGCGCAACCTGTCCGCCTCGCCGGTGCGCCTGTCGATGAAGCGCGCAGACCTCGCGAACTTTCTCGGCATGCGTATCGAGACCATCAGCCGCGTGCTGCGACGGCTGCAGGAATGCGAGATCATCGCCATCGACCGTGCGGTAGTATCCATTCTAGATTTTCCGGCGCTCGAGGCCTGGTCGGCGCGCGGCGCCTGGGTGGCTGACCAGTAAGTGCTGCCCCGGATCGCGCCCCTGCCCTTCGAGCGATCCAGCCCCAATCCGAAGCCGGCGGGTCGCCGTCTTTATCGTCGACCCATTGCCCTCGCGGGCACGGCGACAGATCGAGCCATCGCCGGCCAACCGGTACTGCCAGCAAGTGCTTGATCTGGGTCAAACGCGAGGATCGGGCCGCATGGCAGCATGGGCCCGATCGAACGACAACCCAATGCTGCCATGAGCTACGCCAGCCTTCTCGCCCATGTCCAGGACACGCCGAGCCAGGCGGTCTTCACCGATACCGCGGCCGCGCTGGCGGCACGCTGGCTGGCCCATCTCACCGGGCTCCACACTCATGTCCCGACCTATAGCAGCTATATCGCCACCGGCGACTACCCGGTCGCGCCTTCGCCGACCGTGGTTGCAGAGGACGAGGAGGCCGCACGCGATCGGGACACGCGCCTGGCTCGGGCCTTCGCCCAACGCGTCGAGGCTCGGCATGTGACCGACCACGACTGGCGCTACCTCACGGCGGACCTGGCCGGCCGCCTGACCGCGGATCTGATCGCCGAGGAAGCACGAGCGCACGATCTGGTGGTGCTCGGCCGCCCGGCGCGGACCGAGGGCGACCACACCAGCGCCGACACCGCGGCACTCGTCGCCCAGGCTTCGGCTCGGCCTGTGCTGGTGCTGCCGGCGAACGATGCGCCGTTCGCCGACCTCGGCCGGCATATCGTGCTCGCCTGGAACGCCTCCCGCGAGGCACAGCGCGCCATCAGCGGCGCCCTGCCCCTGCTTAAGGGTGCCGAATCGGTGAATCTCGTCGTGGTCGACGACGATCATGCGCTGGCGTCGCCGCACGGTGAGGAACCCGGCGCCGATATCGCGCTCCACCTGGCGCGCCACGGCGTGCACGTCGAGGTCTCGCGGGTGAGTTGCCGCGGCCGCTCGGTGGCCGATGCGCTGTGCGCTCACGTCGACGAACGCGGCGCGGACGTCCTGTGCATGGGCGCCTATGGCCATTCGCGGCTGCGTGAATTCCTCCTGGGCGGCACCACCTACGAGATGCTGCGACGCCTGCCGGTGCCCACACTGATCGGCGCCTGAGCAAACACTCGGCCCGGCTGCACAGGACCGCGTTGCAGCCCTATACTCGATCCACCGCGTCCACACCGATTGCCGCATCCCGGGGCCCATGGAATACAAGGACTACTACAAGATTCTCGGCGTCGAACGCGATGCCGGTGAAGACGATATCAAGCGCGCCTATCGCAAGCTGGCCCGCAAGTATCATCCGGACGTCAGCAGCGAAACAGACGCCGCCGACAAGTTCCGCGAGGCCAACGAGGCCTACGAGGTGCTGAAGGATCCGGAAAAACGCGCCGCCTACGATCAGCTCGGTCGCGCGGGCGGTGCGCGCGCTGGTGCGCATGGCGACGGAGCCGGCTTCGAGCCGCCACCGGGCTGGGAATCGAACTTCGATTTTCGTGGTGGCGGCTACACCGGCGCCGACGCCGGCGATTTCAGCGATTTCTTCGAATCGCTGTTCGGTCGCGGCGGATTCCGTGCCGGGGGCGGACGCAGCGCTTCCGCCGGCGGGGCGATGCGCGGCCAGGATCAGACCGCACGCATCGCGCTGGACCTGGAGGATGCGTTCCAGGGTGGCCAGAAGATGCTGTCACTACGCGTGCCGGAAGTCGATGAACAGGGCCGCGTGGTCAATCGCGAACGCACCGTGCGGGTGAACATCCCCAAGGGCGTGCGCGCCGGCCAGCAGCTCCGCTTGAGCGGCCAGGGCATGCCCGGCCTCGGTGGCGGCGATGCCGGCGATCTGTATCTGGAGATCGAATTCCGGCCGCATCCGCTGTTCCGCCTGGACGACCGGAACCTGATTCTCGAGTTGCCGGTCGCCCCCTGGGAGGCCGCGCTCGGCGCTACGGTGAAGACGCCGACGCCGGGCGGGCCGGTCGATCTGAAGATTCCGGCCGGATCGAACTCGGGCCGGCGACTGCGTCTCAAGGGCCGGGGCATGCCAGGCAAGACGCCGGGCGATCTGATCGCCACCCTCAAGATCGTGTTGCCGGAACGCATCGACGAGGAGACCCGTACGCTCTACGAACGCCTGGCGCGCGAGAGCGATTTCAATCCCCGCAAGACACTGGGGGTCTGACATGCCAGACACGCGCTATACGCTGACCTGCGAGATCGTCGAGCACAGCGAAACCCTCACCCTCGCTCAGCTGTGTCGCTCCTGCGGCGTCCATGCCGAATGGGTCACGCTGCTGGTCGAGCACGGCGTGCTCGAGCCGGTGGCGCCGCGTGAACGTCAATGGCGCTTCGCCACCGCGCATCTCCCGCGCGTGCATACTGCCCGCCGGCTGGCCCGGGATCTCGATCTGAACGCCTCGGGCATCGCGCTGGCGCTGGAATTGATGGACGAAATCCGCACGCTGCGCAGCCGGCTGGCGGTGCACGAGACACCGCCGGACGAACGCTGATGTTCGCCCGGCGAGGGCAGCCGATGACGGGCGGCTTAGTGCGCCAGCAGAAGCGGCACCGGGGGCGGCGCGTCGATGACGTCACGGGTCACCCCGCCCAGCACCAGTTCGCGCAGCCGGGAATGGCCGTAGACGCCCATGCAGATCAGATCGGCATTCATCTCGATCGCTTCGGTGAGCAGCGTCTCCGCCACGCCGATGCTGTCGCTGTCTGCAAGACGCACTTCGGCCTCGATTCCGTGCCGCGCCAGATATAACGCAATATCGGCGCCCGGATTGTCGCCCAGGCGACGATGTGCCGAACCATCCGGATCGATGACCAGCACGCACACCTGTTCGGCGCCCGCCATCAACGGCAGCGCAGCAGTGGCGGCCCGGGTCGATTCGCGGCTGGCGTTCCAGGCCAGCATGATGCGCTGGCCCAGCGACCGGTCTCGATCGGCTTCCGGCACCGCGATCACCGGGCGCGAGGACACGATCGCGAGCCGCGCCGCGAGATCGCCGCCGCTCATGATCAGCGCATCCGCATAGCGCGCGTGCAGCGCCAGCGTGTTCAGCGTCTCCCCGCGTACGAAACGCCACTCGTTGGTTTCCACCCCTTCGGCCCGGCAGGCGGCCTCGAAGGCCTCACGAGCAGCGAGTGTGGCTTCGTCCTTGCCGCTGGCGGCCTCGGGATCGATATCGGCGATGTTCGGATAGGCCAGCGGGTAGCGATAGTACGGCGGCTCGTAGACGTACAACCCGGTCAGATGGGCGTCGAAACGCGCGGCCAGCGCGGCGGCCTGATTGATCGCGGCGCGATCCAACGTGACCTCCGTGATGGCGATGATCAGACTCTTGTAGCTCATGGCGGTGTTCCCTGCGTGATCCGGACACGACCCGGTTCAAGCGCCGGGCATGCCGTGAGATTAACGCGGGGCCGGTGAGCCAAACCTGATCTGGATCAACTCGCAGCACGTCAGGCCGCGGCAGCCGCGGCATCGAAATAACGATCGAGCAGGCGGAGCTGGCGCGCCGCGCTCGCCGCGGTCATGAGATCCATGTACAGCGCCGGATGCGGCGCCCGTCGTTCGCACAGCCAGCCGATATGCTTGCGCGCGACCCGCACCCCCTGTTCCTCGCCGTAGAAGTCGTGCACCTGTTCGACCAGCCCCAGGATGATCTCGGCCTCGTCCGCCAGATCCGGCTCGGCCGCCGCCCGGCCCGTCATCGCCGCCGCTAATTCACGGAACAGCCAGGGGCGACGACAGGCCGCGCGCCCGATCATCAGGCCGTCGGCCCCGGTCGCAGCCAGCACCGCGCGCGCCCGGGCGGCCGAATCCACATCGCCGTTGGCCCAGACCGGGATCGAAACCGACGCCGCGACGGCTGCAATGGTGTCGTATTCGGCCGCCCCGCGATAATGCTGATCACGCGTGCGCCCGTGCACGGCCAGCGCGGCGATGCCGGCCGCCTCGGCCCTCTTCGCGATCACCACGGCGTTGATCCGATCGGGCGCGATGCCGGTGCGCATCTTGAGCGTGACCGGTACCGGCGAGGCCGCCACCACCGCCTCCAGGATCCGGGCCACGTTGGCGGTATCGGCCATGAGCGCAGAACCGGCTGCCTTGCGGCACACCTTCTTGGCCGGGCACCCCATGTTGATGTCGATGATGTCGGCCCCCGCATCGGCGTTGACACGGGCCGCATCGGCCAGATCGGCGGCGTCGCCCCCGGCGATCTGGATAATTCGAGGCGCCGGCTCGCCCGAGAAATCCAGTCGCAGCCGAGACTTTCGGGTATCACGCAGCTCGGCCCGGGCGGAGACCATCTCGCCCACCGTCGCCGACGCACCGAAACCACGGCATACGCGCCGGAACACCCGATCGGTCACCCCGGCCATCGGCGCCAGCGCCAGTGCATTGGGAAAACGATAGCCCGCGATCTCCATGGCGCGCAGTCTAGGGCCTGTGGCCGTTTCATACGAGTCCGTGCCAAGCGCTGTTTTGCGGCAACAGGCCCCCGGCCGTGCCGGGTTTTCGTGCGAGACCGTGCGGCGGACCGCCGTGCTGCAGGACGAGGCGCAAAGCGTACGGCGTAGTCGCGTACACAAGCGCGCTGACACGCTGGATGGCGGCGTATCGTTCAGGGGCGCCCCTGAAAATAACCTAGCGCGCCTGTCGGCGTTGCTCACCTCGGCCCGGGGTGAGCGCCGCGTTGGCCATGGCCCGTAGGCGCCGGCGGGCGCGCCGTATGACGGATCGGCCGGGCAATGTTCATCTGCAAGCTGTTATGTTTGGCGCATTGTTCCGACGCCTTGTAACGCACATGAATCAACGGCCATCGCGTTTTCCCGTCATTGTCTGTCTCATGCTCGCCGCGCTCGTGGCCGCGGGCTGCTCCGAATCGCCCCAGGAGAAGTACAACGACGCCACCAGCCACCTCAACGATGCCAAGAAAGCGCGCAAGCAGGCCCAGGACGATGTGGCCGACGCGCGCAAGCAGGTGCAGAAGGCGAAGAAGCAACTCAGCAATGCCCAGGACAAGCTGCAGCAGAAGCGCCAGAAAGTGATTGCGGCCACCCAGGCGGTGAACAAGACGGTGAACGACGAAGTCCTGTTCCGCACGCTGCAGAAGAAGCTGCTGGATAACGACAACTTCTCCAAGGCCGCGATTTCCGTCGGTGTGAATAAGCGCGTGGTGACTCTGACCGGCACCGTGCCGGATCAGGAAACGCACAAGCAGGCCGTTCAAGCCGTGCGCAGCCAGCCGGGCGTGGCCAGCGTGAACGATCAGCTGCAGATCAGTGGCGGCAACGACGGCGCGCCGAGCCCCAACGGCAAATCCGATCAGGGCGGCAACTCGACCCACAACAACAGCTCCGGCAGCTGATCACCCGCGCTTCCTGAGGAGGTCGACGCCAATACGGCGGTGCCGACCTCGCCTCTCCGAGGTATGGCTGCAGTGCGTCAGCCGGAATAATTCAAGGGACGATGGGCGCTTGCGACGCCCGGGCTTAAGGATGGATTCAGCGCTTGCGTCCTATATTCGAGTTCTAACGAGGCTCGACCATGCGCAATTCCTTCCGTTTCATCGCCTTCACTGCCGTGACCGGCGTGGCACTGGTCTTATCGGCCTGCGCCAGTCGCCCTGGCCCGCAAGTGGATCCGATATTCAACACCGTGCCCGGCGGGCGCTATGCCTGCGCCAACGCCCCGGATGACCGCAATCCGCTGGTGCGCAGCCTTACCAGCCCGGTCGGCCAGGCGGTCGTGGGTGGCGCTCTCGGCGGACTGATCGGCAATCAGTTCGGCAGTCATACCGGCCAGGATATCGCCACCGGGGCCGGGGCCGCTGCCGGCGTTGCGGCGGGCGCCTGGAACGCCGACCGCATGACCGAGAATCGATACCAGCAGTGCCTGCAAAGTCAGCAATCGGGGTATTGATGCATTCATCGTCTGCATACCTTCCGCGGGTTTCTGCCGTGCTGCCCGAGCTGCTCCACCGACGCGAACTCCTGTGCGTGCTGATGTGCGTACTGGTGATGCTGGCGTATTCGGCGAATGCGGCCGCTGTCGCCCCCGGCGGGCATTCGATCCCGCCACAGATCGGGGCCAGCATGCTGCGGCACGCCGACGCCCATGCTGGGTCGGGCCGCGACCGCAAACCACAGGATGAAGACAACCGTCATCCGCAACAACGCCAGGATGCCGCGCAGCAGAGCCCGGCGATCACCCCGGAACAGGCTGCCCAGCGTGCCCGCGATCGTTTCGGCGGACGCGTGCTCAACGTCATACTGGAACACGGGCCTGGCGGGCCTTACTATCGGGTGAAACTTCTGGAACATGGCCGGGTTCGCGTAGTGGATATCGACGCGCGCCGCTGATCCCGGCAGCAAGGTACTCACGCATGCGAGCTCTGGTGATCGAAGACGATGTCGAACTGCGCAATCAGGTCTGCGAGCGTCTGCGCTCGGAAGGCTTTGCCGTGGACGAGACGGGCGAAGGCGAGGAAGGACTGTTCTACGCCAAGGAATATCCGATCGATATCGCGATCATCGATCTCGGCCTGCCGGGCCCGACCGGTCTGGACATCATCTCCGAAGTACGCGAAGCGGGGCTGGACTATCCGATCCTGATCCTGACCGCGCGCAGCCGCTGGCAGGACAAGGTGGAAGGCCTCGAAGCCGGGGCCGACGACTATGTCGTGAAACCCTTCCAGCCGGAAGAGTTGTCCGCTCGCATCCAGGCGCTGGTGCGACGGTCGCGCGGCTGGGCCCAGCCGCGGCTGGAATCCGGCGACATCGTGCTCGACACGTCACGCCAGGAAGTCTTCGTCGGCGAACAATCGATCGATCTGACCGCCTACGAGTATCGCGTGCTGGAGTACCTGATGCTGCATGCCGGCGAGGTGATCTCCAAGACCGCGCTGACCGAACACATCTACGAAGAGAACGCCGAGCGCGATTCGAACGTGATCGAGGTGTTCGTACGCCGTCTGCGTGCCAAGCTCGATCCGGATGGCACGCGCAAGCCGATCGAGACATTGCGCGGGCGCGGCTACCGGCTGGCGCGCGACGACCGCCCGCGGCCCGCCGCCGATAGCGCCGCGCCGTGATGAATTCGCTGCGGGCGCGGCTGCTGGCCGCGACCGCGGTGCTGTTGGTGGCCTTCATCGGTCTGACCGGCGTCGCCTTGCAGACCGCGGTGCGCGAGCGCGCCGAACAAGCCGAACACGATCGCCTGCAGGGGCTGTCCTATGCCCTGCTCGGTAGCGCGGACATCACCGACAAGGGCCAGTTCAACCTGGCGCCACGTGTACTGCCCGAGTCCGATCTATCGCGGCCCGACTCGGGGCTGTATGCCATGGTACTCGACAAGAAAAAAAAGATGATCTGGCACTCGCCGTCGCTGCTCGGCAGTATCGATATGCCCGCTCTGCCCGCGGTCGGTCAGTGGCAGGAAATACGCATCAAACGAGACAATGGCAATCAGCTGCTGACTCTGTCGTTCGGGTTCCGGTGGGTGACCGAAGCCGGCAAGGACTATCGCTATACCCTGGTCGTGGCGGAGAACACATCCACCTTCGTCAAGCAGATGCAGCGCTTCCAGGGCGTGCTCTGGACCCTGCTGTCGGTGTCGGCGCTGATCCTGCTGATCGTCGAACTGCTGATCCTGCGCTGGGGCCTCGCGCCGCTGCGCCGCCTGGCACGTAATCTCGCCAACCTGGAATCCGACGACGACCGTCGCCTTGAAGGTCAGTACCCGGACGAGATCCAGCCGCTGGTCAACAACCTCAACACCATGCTGGTCAACGATCAGGCGCGGCTGACCCGCTATCGCAACGCGCTCGGCGATCTCGCCCACAGCCTGAAGACGCCGATGGCCATTCTGCGTGGCATCGCCGAAGACAAGACCCTGCCGGACGACCAAAGCAGCGCACTTCGATCCCAGTTGGCGCGCATGAACGATATCCTTGACTACCAGCTGCAAAAAGCCGCGGCCGCGGGCAAGCGCAGCCTCGCGCGCCGGCTGGCGATCGCTCCCATCGCCGAGCGACTCGGCCGCGCGTTGACCAAGGTCTATGCCGAATCCGGTACCCGGTTCGACATCCGGATCCCACAGGCGCTTCGGGTTCCGGTCGACGAGGGCGATCTGACCGAGTTACTGGGCACGCTGATGGACAACGCGGCCAAATACGGCAAGGATCGCGTGATCGTTGACGCCCGCCGCAGCAACAAGGGCCTGCTCTCGCTCTGGGTCGACGACAATGGCCCCGGTTTCGGCGAGTCCCAGCCGCAGCGCCTGCTCGAGCGCGGCGTACGCGCGGACAGCACCCGGGAAGGTCAGGGCCTCGGCCTGGCAGTGGCCGCCGAGATCGTGCATTCCTACAACGGCGAGATCGAGTTGACCGAAAGCGAGCTGGGCGGTGGCCGCGTGCTCGTGCGCATTCCCGAAAGCTGATTGGGCCAGCGCCCCTTCTTCATCTTGAACGGCATGACAGAGTAATCCGATGAGCAGCAATGATAACGACACGCCGCTGAACCCCGAGTCCGTCCATCCGGACGCCCTGGACCCGGCAACCTATCACCGGGTGGTGGGGCCGGCGCTGCAGGCCGCGGCCGAAACAGCCGCCAAGCGCGGGCACAAGTATCTGTTCGACGACATGCCAGCCATGCTGGCGCTGGTCGACATGGTGACCCGACTGGCTGACCTGTATCGCGAGCACTATCCCGAAGTCGCCACCGACAAGGCGGATCTGATCGACAGAGCGGCGACCGCTGCCTGCGTCATGGTTTTCCAGGAAGCCGAACTCCCACCCGATGCTATCGGCCAGTGCTTGGCCGCGCTCGAGACCGCCTATGGTCAGGTCAATGAACAGACGGTACTCGATCCCGGGGTGCGCTACATCGCCATGGCCTGGTCGCATCTGGACGACGACGAGCGCAAGGACGCCCACCACTGTCTGACCCAGGCCTGCGAACATATCATCGCGGCAATCGAAACCTGGCAGAGCGAGATCCACTGATGGGCGGCGTCTGCCGTCTCGCCGCCGGCCTGTTGACCTGTATCGCGCTGACCGGATGCATCACCATCAACGGCCCGTTCGGCAGTGCATCCGACCCTGCGTTGCACGAGGCCCGCATCAGCGGCCACGGCCACGCCAAGATTCTCTGGCTCGATGTCGATGGCTTCATTTCGGCGCACCCGTCCAGCCATGCCTTCGGCCTTGCCCACAGCTCATCCATGCTGACCACGATCACCCGTGCGCTGGACAAGGCGCAGGGCGACGAGCGCATCAAGGCCGTGGTGCTGCGCATCGACAGCCCCGGCGGCACGGTCGCCGCCAGCGACGAGATCTATCATCGCATCAAGCGCTACGAAGCCAAGACCGGCGTGCCGGTGATCGCCAGCCTCGGCGGCGTGGCTGCCTCCGGCGGCTATTACGTCGCCATGAGCGCGGATCGCGTCATTGCCGAGCCCACCACCATCACGGGCTCGATCGGCGTGATCATCGTCGATGTCAACGCCGCCGGACTGATGCACAAGATCGGACTGGCCGACACCAGCGTGACCTCCGGGCCGCACAAGGACATCATGTCGCCGCTGCGCTCACCGAAGCCCGGGGAACAGGCGATCGTGCAGCATGTCGTCGACGGGCTGTATCACCGTTTCGTTTCGGTGGTGGAAGCCAACCGGCCCAACCTCAATCGGGCCAAGATCGACATGATCACCGACGGCCGTATCTTTGCCGCGCCCGAAGCCAGACAACTCGGCCTGGTCGATGCCATCGGCCATCAGGACGACGTGCTCGCCGCCGCGCGCCGGGCCGCGGGCGTGAACCGCGCCCGCGTGATCCGCTACTACCAGGGTCAACAGGCGCCGCACACGCTGAGTGCCGCAGCCACCACCGATGCCGGTCAGGCCGACCCGCCGCCGGCTGGTTGTCGGCGCTGGGCGCGGGTGGGCGCTTCGACGGGCCGGAGCCGTTGTATCTATGGCGCGGTAGCGCGCATTGATCGACCGGGTGCCGCCGGCACGGCGAGGCGCTTCGCGCCCGGGCCAGACCGAATGGCGCGAGCAGCGTGGCCCCGGCAACGAACGGGGCGGCGCTCGCCGATACACCCCATAGCGCGGTCGGCCAACAGCCGAACTGTGCCACGGCCATGCCGACTTGCCATGCAAACCTCGGCGTTGGCCGCTGACCTGCCGCCCGACCCATCGGTCGAGCCGATATCGATGCCAAGCCGCCCACCCATATCTCAGCCCAGCGTCTGCCCCGGCGTGGCGTCCTCGAGCTGGGGCATGGAAGTCAGGTGGGCGATGGTCTGGCGGATGTCGGAGCCGAGCAGGCGCAGTGCATGCTCGGCCAGATGACGCAGCGATTCGTCGATATGCAGCTTGTTGCCTTCCTGGCGCAGCAGGCCGGCCTTGACCAGCGTCTGCAGATGGTTACGAAACAATCGCGCATCGAAGAATTCCGGGCTGTTGCGGCCGGTCAGCAGCGCCATGCGCTCGGCCATGAGCTGGCACTGACGCTCGAAGCGACCGCGCTCGACCACACCCACCTCCAGGTTATGGCTGAGCAGCATGGCGGTCATGGCATAGCGTTCCAGCGATTCGCGCATGATGCGCGCCAGGCTCATCAAGGCGGCGAAGGGCTGGCTGCCGGCCACCGGCCGACGCAGCGCGCCTTTTTCGGTACGCAACAACAGACCACACTCGATCATGCCTGCGACGGCGTCGACCAGTGCGGCGCGGCATTCGTCGGCGTGCCAGCGCAGGAACAGCTCGGAGGCCAGCAACGGATAGAGCTCGACCGCGTCGTCGAGCAGTGCCTTTTCGTTGCGCTGCTCGAAGTGGGCGAAGAAGTTCGCGATCAGCGACGGCAGCGCGAACAGATGCATGACGTTGTTGCGGGTATAGGTCAGCAGCACGGCCTGGCGTGAATCCACGGTCAGAATATCGCCCCAGGCATGCGGCGCGCGGATCAGCCGCATCAGGGGCTCGGCCTCGGCCAGCAGCGCCTCGCCGTCCGGTTCGGGCGCGCTGGCGTCGGTCGAGTACGGACAGGCATGCGCTAATCGCGCCAGCAGCGCCATGCTGTGGATCATCTCGTCCTCGGCCACCGATTTCTGCGGCGCACCCAGCAGGATGAGACAGGCCAGCCCTGTCGCATTGAGCGTTGCGGTGGCGTTGATGCCACGCATCACGGCATCGGCCAGATCAGCGGTGAATTCCTGCAGCCATTTGGCGCGTGAATCGACGCCGAGTTCCGCCATGCGTTCGCGCCAGTCCGGCACATGGGTATCGGCGAAGCCCTGCAGCTCGATCGGCGCCCCGAAAGACACGAAGACACGGCCATACTTGCGATTGAGCACGCGCGTCGAGCCGCGCACCAGGTCGCCCATGGTTTCGCCCTTCTTGACGCGCGTGCCGCGCAGTTCGTCGAAGTAGCCCTTGACCTCCATCACCCGGTCGTAGCCGATATAGACCGGCACGACCGACACGCGCGCCTTGCCGCTCGTGGCCAGCGCGCTGGCCACGGTCATCTGCAGCATGCCGGTCTTGGGCGTGAGCAGACGGCCGGTACGGCTGCGGCCGCCCTCCGGATAGAACTTCATCGGCTGGCCGCGGGCGACCAGGGTTTCGACATAGGCCCGGAAGACCGCCGCATAGAGTCGGTCGCCCCTGAAGCTGCGGCGCAGGTAGAACGCGCCGCAGCGACGCAGCAAGCCGCCCACCGGCCAGAAATTCAGGTTCACGCCGGCCGCGATCTGCGGCAGCGCCAGACCTTCCTGATAGAGGATATAGGACAGCAGCAGATAATCCATGTGCGAGCGATGGCTCGGCAGATAGATCACCTCGCGATTGTCATGCGCGGTCTCGCGCAGACGCGGCAGGTGCTTGACGTCGATACCGTCGTAGATGCGGTGCCACAACCAGGTGAGCACACGCAGCATGAAACCGATGGCGATGTTCGAGTAGTCGGCCGCTATCTCGTCGGCATACTCACGCGCCCGCACCCGAATCGCGGCGACGTTCTTGCGCTCGCGGCGCGCGGTTTCCGTGACCTCGGTAACGACCTTCGGATCGGCCATCAAGGCGTCGATGAGCTGAGCCCGGCGCGAGACGCCCGGGCCGAGGGTGGCCGCGCGCTGGCGCCGGAAATGCACACGCAGCACCCGCACCAGCTTGCGTACCAGCACGCCGGGCGTGGCCGACTCGTCGACCACGTTGCGATAGTCGAGCGGCTGGCCGAAGTGGACCAGGGTGTTTCGGCCGTTGGCGGCCACGATCAGGATCTTGCGCAGCCGACTTGAGCGCTCGGAGTCGGCAAAGAGAATCCGGAAGATCGAGGTTTCCTGCACCGGGTTGCGGCCCCAGAACACCGACACCGGCACCAGTTGCACGTCGAACGAATGATCGTGCAGCCCCCGCGTGACGATGCGCTGCAGTTCGGAGCGCTGACGCGAACGCCCGACCGGGACCGCGAGCACCATCGCGCGCTTGGCCGTCGGCGGCCGGCTGCCGGCCAGATACGGTCGCGGCATGTCGTGGGCATCGCACACCGCCTCCAGTGCGAGCCAGTCGAGCAGGCTGGCCGACCGGCAGCACGTAGCAGACCGGCTTGTCGAAATCGAGTGCCAGCTCGTTGAGATCCGAGGGCGAGACATGCGTGCGTATCCAGGCACGGAGCGGCCAGCGCACGAGCGGCATGAAGATGAGCAGGATACGCAGAACGAATCGGAGCATGCGATTCAGCTGCGAGCCCCGAAGAAACGCACGCCGCGACGAATACGCTGGCCTACGCTTCGTGCAAAGCGGGCGAACCCGGTGGTGGGCCGATGCCGTTCATAGTCGTCCGCGGTCGCCAGATGCCGGGCATGACGGACCCGCAGTTTGGCCAGCGCGCTGCGATCGGCTGCCGCCAACTGGCCGAAGATCCAGTTCCAGGGCAGATTCCAGGGCCTGCCGCGCCGGATGCGCGAGACAAAATCGACCAGATAAGGCCGATGCTGGTCGTCGACCAGAATATTGCCGCCGCCACGCAGATCACCATGCGCCACGCCCCGTTCGTGCATGGCCGTCACCAGTGCGTCGAGCCGTTGGTAGGCGATATCGCCCGCGCGCGCCTGGGGCCAGGCGGTCGCCGGACAATGCTCGATGAGCAGACCACGCGCATCCACCCGACGATACAGCCGCGGCACGCCGGCCAGATCATCCAGCGCGGCGAGCGCGGTCGCCTCGCGCCAGAGCAGCACCGGCGCGATCAACCGGTTGAACCAGCCCGGTGCGCGCCCGTAATCCTTGAATACGGCACGCGCGGCGCCGTATTCGATCAGGGCGACGTCCGGCTCGGTCGGGCCGCGCTTCTTGTAGTAGCGAGTGGCCGCCGCATGCAGCTGATCGCGCGTCATGTCCATGAGCGCTTCCATATCCGTATCGGCAGACACGGCTCGACTAGTCGCTGCTGCCCTGATCGGGCGCGGCGGCCGGGAAGTCGTTGGAGCCGTCGTCGGACCGCGTCAAATTCGCCGGCACGTTGCCGTCGTACACCGCCTTCTGACGATTCTCCAGATAGTAGCTGCGCACGAAGGCGTACGGGTCGAACTGCTGCTTGAGCGTCGAGTCGAAGCCGAGCAGGCTGGCCCGCAGGTTCAGGCCCTCGACCGCCCGCAGCGCATACGGCACCCAGGGGTAGTCGTTGTTGATCGCATCGAACTGGTCGATGTAGTTGATCGGGTTGGTGAACTGATCCCCCACCTTGCCGAACAGATCACGCCCGTCGGAGGGTCCGAGCAGCGGCAGATAGATGTACATGCCCGGGCCCAGGCCCCAGTAACCGAGCGTCTGCCCGAAATCCTCGTCCGGATGCGGCACATGGAGTTTGCTGGCCACATCGAACAGCCCGCCGAAACCGACCGAGGTGTTGATCATGAAACGGCCGAGCGACTGATTGAACTTGCCCCACTTCAATTGAAGCAGGCTGTTGACCATGGTCACCGGCTGACTGGCGTTGTCGAAGAAATTGCTCACACTGGCCTGGACCCGATTGGGCACCACCGTGTTATAGACCTTGGCCGCCGGGCGCACCGCGTATTGATCGGCCTTGTCATTGAGCTTGTAGTTGAACCGATTGACCGGCTCCAGCGGATCCCAGGGATCCGAGGGCGGGCTGTGGACACAACCCGCCAGGATCAGCACGGATATAAGACTGACCAAGGCGAAATGGAAACGCGACGTAGTAAGCATGAAGTTCTCAACCTCGGAACGGGCGCCGCCCAGCGCTATTTCAAGGCGCGATAGTGGGCAAACAACTCCGATAGCGAATACTGCGGTGTGAAATCATAAGTACGTGAGAACAGGCCACCGTCGATGATCACCGAATACTTGAAGAAATCGATCAGGTATTCGGGCGGCGCCAGTCGACCGAGCGTGCGAACCGCCCGTCGAGCCAGTGCCGGAGGAATCGATGGCAGGAACAGACGGCGACATCCCGCCAGCTGGAGGGCATCCTGATAGGTCACGTAATCGTCCGGTGCCACATTATATACGCCCGGATGGTTCTGCTCGAACGCCGCGACCACGGCGGCCGACATGTCGGCGACATGAATGAACTGCATCAACGGCGAGAATCCGAACAGGCACGGCGCCACCGGCTGGGCCAGCATGCGGCTGATCTCGTTCTTGATGCCCGGCCCGGCGATGTTGCAAGGGCGCAGCACCACGATATTGAGTTCCGGGTGCTTGTAGAGATGGATATTGAACAGGTTCTCGAGCTCGACGGCGTCCACGATCTCGGGCATGAGATTGGCCGCCCGCATCGGATATTCCTCGTCGATCAGGCTCGGATTGCGGGCGTCCGCACCGTAGACATGAAAGGTCGACAAGGCCAGCACCTTCTCCACACCGTACTTGCGCGCCAGCCGCAGCAGACGCGAGGTGCCGACCACGTTGGCCGAGTAGCGCCGGCCGCGGGTCGACTGGGTGAACCGGATACGGCCCAGATGCGCGATGCCGACGAAATCATGCTCGCGGAACACGTCCTCGAACGGGCGCTGATTGAAGTCGACCACGTAGTCGACCGTATCCGGATATTCATCCTGTACGCCACGGAACTCGACGCCAACCACCTCGTAGCCGTGCTCGGTCAGATCGGCGATCACGTGCTGGGCCAGCCCCCCCGCCGCGCCAGTGACCATGATCTTGCCGCGATGGCCGTGGCCCATCCCGACATTCGAGGTCCGGGGCTTTGGTGCGCCCACTGCCCCGCGGCGCGCCGGTGTCTTGCGTCCCCCTTTGCCGGCAGAGGCAGCGGAAGACTTGTCGTTTTTCCTGTCGTCGCTTTCGCTCATGGCCTAGAAAATACTCTTGCGCTGGGCGATTCCGGTGTCGATCAGGTCGCGGATCGCGTCCTTGACCTCCTCGACCCGCCATTCCACATCGCGCTCGCTCGTGGCGTCATTGGGGAAATGCATCGGCTTGCCGAAATTCAGGATCACCCGGGCCGGGAGCGGCACCAGTGGCGAGAGCGGGAAATACGGCATGCCCAGCATCTTCGCCAGCGGCCGAATGTTGACCAGCGAGGGCATGGTCTCCTCGCAACCCACCACCCCGACCGGCACGATCGGCGTGTTGTGCTCCATCGCCAGATGCATGAAACCGTGGCCGAAGCGCTGCAGCTGGTAGCGCAGCCGATACGGCTTGCCCGAACCGCGCACCCCCTCGGGGAAGACCGCGATCGCCTCCTCCCGCTCGAGCATCTTGGCGCAGTTCTTCGGGTCGCCGATGACGCCGCCGACCGAGTTCATCCAGTTGCCGAGAAACGGCACCGAAGGGAACCAGCGCTCGATCATCGATCGTGGCAGGCGCGCGCCCTCGCCCTTGTTGGCGACGGCAAAGGACACCAGCACCCCGTCCATGGGCAGCTGCCCGCTGTGGTTGCCGACGATCAGAAGACGACCGCTGGCGGCCACATTCTCCAGGCCATGTGCCTGGACCCGGAAGTAGTTCTCATACAGCCAGCGCACCGCCATGAACGTGATCTTGGCGGTATCGGGATTCAGCCCCCACGGGTCGTAGCCCAGCGAGCCGATGTTGCCCATCGGCAGCCGGTCCACGATCGATTCGACCTCGCGCGATACGGTCCGCGGCTTGAGATACTGCCGAATACGCATACCACTCCTCGCTCGCGGGCTCGGCGTCCGCGGGGCTGCCGGGGTTTACACTAGAACTGCTGTTTCGAGCTTAGCACGCAGATCCCACCCGTCTTGAGCACCGATATCGACAAGCAACCTCCGTCTGCCGACCACCGTATCGCGCGGCTGCCGATCGAATCCATTGCGCGCGACCCACATCAGGCGCGCACTCGCTTCGACGAGGCCGGTCTGGCTGAACTGGCCGACTCGATCCGCGAATCAGGCGTGATCCAGCCGGTCGTGGTGACGGGCGACGTGGCGCAGGGGTTCCGTCTGCTGGCCGGAGAACGGCGCTGGCGAGCGGCCCAGCGCGCGGGGCTGGCCGAACTACCGGCAATCGTGCGCAACGATCTCGATCCCGAGCAGGCCCGGGTGCTCGGGCTGATCGAGAACCTGCAACGGGAATCGCTCGGCGTGATGGATACCGCGCACGGCCTGGCGCGGCTGGGTGAGATCCACGGCCTCACCCACGACGCCATCGCCGTACGCATCGGCAAATCACGTGCGTATGTCAGCAATTTTCTGCGCCTGCGCCAGCTGGCCACGCCGGTACAGAAGCTGCTCGATGAAAAGAAACTGTCGATCGGCCACGGCAAGATCCTGGCCGGGCTCGACATCTCCACCCAGACCCGTCTGGCCGGGCGTGCGGTGGCCGAACACGTGAGCGTACGTCGCCTGGAACACTGGGTTCGCGAACAGGGCCAGCCGCGCACCGGGCCGGCAACCGAGGGCGCGCCGCCCGAACTGGCCGCGCTGGAGCAGCGACTGGCGGAACACGTGGGCAACGCGGTGCGTATCCAGTACGACCCGGCGCGCCGTCGCGGCGAGCTGCGTATCGCCTTCCACGACCTGGATGAATTCGAAGGGCTGCTCGCTCGCCTGGGTTTCGATCAGGGCAGCGCGGACTGACACCCCCCGAACCGCCGCAGCGCTCAACGCCGTGAGGCCTGGCCACCGCCCTGCCTCATACCGGCTTTCTTGGCGGCGCCCATCAGCCCCATGCCGAGCAGCACCACCACACCGATGCCGATCCACATCGGCGCAGCCCCAGCAGATAGGCCGCATAGGCCAAGGCAGAAACCACAAGGATCACGCCCACCATATAGATCGAAAAGTTGTTCATTCCCGGATCACCCCTGTGTCTCTTCCGTCGCACGTTTGGGCGCTGCCGATGACCGGCCGGCATCAACGCATCGGCGATCCGGCGAATATCTCGACCGGGCCGACCACGTCCCACAGAACGCTCGACCATTGTCTTGCCCGACACGATGGACCAGTGAAACTGAGCGCGCGCTTTCTCGGGGCACGGCGCCCGGCTCGGTCGGAACCGGCAGCCAGGGATGCCGCCGCAGCCCTCGCCTAGTGTCCTGTCTCGTAAGTTTCTTATCAGACGAGCGCGAGCCGTCGGCGTGGCTGGCAAGGCGAGAAACCCAGCCGTATCGGACATACGGCTGGGTTGGGCAACGCGGCCAGACGCGGTGATGGCCGCGCGCAATGTAAGGTTACTTGCGAGACAGGAGACTAGCCCGGGTCGACGTCCTCGCCCGCCGGCTCGACCACTTGCGCGATGCTGAGGTTCAGGCTGAAGCGTTCATCCTCGTCGCTGCGTCGCGCCGCGCCCAGATCGTTCTGATCGAACTGGACCATGGCGAGCCGCGCCATGCCACCGCGGGGGCCGCCGGCCGGCCCGGCCCACACGCCGACGCGCGGGCCGCCGGGCATGGCGCGGGGCAAGGTATCGCCGTATACCGCGCGCAGCGGCTCCGGCATCAACGCGGCAGCTCCGGCATCCAACGGCGCGGTACTGATCTGCATGTCGATCCAGCTCTGGCGGCGCTGTTCGGCGATCCGCATGCGGGCCGCCCGCGGCAGCCGCTCGATCGCCCGGCGCGTGAGCGAAGCCGCCGCCTCGCGGCCATAACGCATCAGCGGATGAGAATTGGCGGAGGCATCATGCGACAAGGCGACCCGGTCGGCGCTGTGGGCCGGCATGCGAAAACAGCTGTCGATGTGCCCGCGCACCCGTACTGTCTCCCCCATGCCGCGCGGCCGGCTGGACAGAGCCACCGTGGCCGTGACCCAGGCGGGCCCGCCGTACGGATTGGGCAGGGTCAGGCGAAGACTGGCCTCGCGTGGGCCGGATCGTTCAGCCGTCGCAAGGCCGCCCAGTTGAGCGGCACGACGCTTGATGGTTTGCCACATGCACGCGTCTCCGAACATGTACAATCTGGGCTTTGAGTATACGCCTGCGATACGCCATGTCCGAAACACGTTATTTCCGTGTCCGCGGTCGAGTTCAGGGCGTGGGCTTTCGAGCCGCAACCAGCGATGCCGCCCGCAGGCTGTCTCTCGACGGCTGGGTGCGAAACCGCGGGGATGGCGATGTGGAACTGATGGCCCGCGGCACCCCCAAGGATCTCGATGCGCTGCGTGACTGGCTGCACGAAGGCCCCGGCATGGCCCGGGTCGGCGAGGTCTCGGAACAAGCCGCCGACGCCGCCGATCTGCCGTCGCCGTTCACGGTCGCCTGACACGCTCTGCGCTGCTTCACCCAAGACAAAAAAAGAGGCCCGAATCGGGAGGGCATCCGATCCGGGCCAGCCAGTGGGCGCCGCCAGGGGGCGGGCGACACCCTGTAAGCACAGCCGCCCGACTCGGGTAGGATGCGGCTGTGCGGGCAGAGTCGGTGAAGGGGGAACACCGTATCTGCGGTGGCAACGGCATTGCGCCGTCGCCGTTGTTGGAAAATATAGTCACCGCGCGATGCCGAGGCTAATTGAAATTCTCTCAACGCAACATAGAGCTGCACTATACAGCTATTATTTCGAGTCGACTCAGCGACATACGAACGCTCGGTCGTCCGATCGGAGTGCAAAATGAATCAGGCCGCCACTGCCCACACCAGTCAGACCGCGCAGGAGGCAGCGCTCAGACGCACTTTTGCCATCATCTCGCATCCGGATGCGGGCAAGACGACCCTCACCGAAAAACTGTTGCTGTTCGGTGGCGCGATCCAGCTCGCCGGCACCGTCAAGGGGCGCAAAGCCACCCGCCATGCCACCTCCGACTGGATGGCGATGGAGCAGTCGCGCGGTATTTCGGTGACCACATCGGTGATGCAGTTTCCGTACCACGAGCGCATCGTCAATCTTCTGGACACGCCGGGCCACGAGGATTTCTCGGAAGACACCTATCGCACGCTCACCGCGGTCGACTCGGCGTTGATGGTGATCGACATCGCGCGCGGCGTGGAACCGCGGACCATCAAACTGATGGAAGTCTGTCGGCTGCGCACCACGCCGATCTTCACCTTCATCAACAAGATGGACCGGGACGGCCGCCCGCCGCTGGAAGTCCTTGACGAGATCGAAGAGGTGCTGGGCATTGTCTGCGCGCCGATCACATGGCCAATCGGCATGGGACGCGCCTTCAAGGGCGTGTATCACCTGCTTGAGGACAAGGTCTATCTGTACGAGGGATCCGACAACGAAGGTGGCGGCAAGACCGTGACCATCGACGGGCTCGAGGATCCGCGACTGAAAGAAATCGCCGGCGACTATTACGACGAGCTGCTCGAAGAGATCGAACTGGTGCGCGAGGCCGGCGACGGCTTCGATCTGGAGATGTATCTCGCCGGCCAGGTCACACCGGTGTTCTTCGGCTCGGCGGTCAACAACTTCGGCATCCGTCCGTTGCTGGATTCGTTCGTCGAGTGGGCCCCGGCGCCACGGCCGCGCGAAACCACCTCGCGCGAAGTCGTGCCCAGCGAGGATGCCCTGTCCGGTTTCGTGTTCAAGATCCAGGCAAACATGGACCCACAGCACCGTGATCGCATCGCCTTCATGCGTGTGTGCTCAGGCCACTACCGCAAGGGCATGAAGATGCGCCATCTCACCGCGGGCAAGGACATCCGCGTCAACGATGCGCTGACCTTCATGGCCAACCGCCGCGAGGCCGCCGAAACAGCCTGGCCGGGCGACATCATCGGCATTCACAATCACGGCACGATCGCCATCGGCGATTGCTTCTCCGAAGGCGAGGAGCTGGCCTTCACCGGCATTCCGAACTTCGCGCCGGAACTGTTCCAGCGCGTCGTCCTGCGCGATCCGCTCAAGGCCAAGGCGCTACACAAGGGCCTGGACCAGCTCTGCGAGGAAGGCGCGACCCAGGTGTTCAGGCCGTTGCACAACAACGACGTCGTTCTGGGGGCGGTCGGAACGCTGCAGTTCGACGTGGTGGCCGAGCGTCTGCGCACCGAATACAACGTCAACGCAGGCTTCGAAGGCATCGAGATATACACCGCACGCTGGATCTACGGCGAGCCGCGCGAGATCGAACGCTTCCGCACCCGCATGGACACCGGCGTGGCCGAAGACCATTCCGGGGCGCTGGTCTATCTGGCACCCTCCCGAGTCAAACTGCAGCTCACCGAGGAACGCTGGCCCGACATCACCTTCGCCGCGGTGCGTGAGTTCAACACCGGCGGGCCGGACTAGGTGTGTAAACCCACCAGCCACCCCGAACCCGAGGGGCGCCGTGCTGCCCCTCGGCTTTGATCGAGGATCGGCTGTTCAAGGACGCAAGACGCGATCTTGTTCCCCGCCCCTGCTGCACGGCCCGAGCCCTTGTGTTGCAATCCGGCGTGGTCGCTCGCTCCTGTCGGCCAGCTACAGGGCGGAGATGACGTCTTGTCGTGCAAGAAAACGCCCCGTGGCGCGGACGCGCACGCAACACTAGCAGGCCCGGACAGCCCGACCGATCGGCGCCCGGCATACTCGACCGCCGTCAGCC
Organism: uncultured Gammaproteobacteria bacterium; assembly: GCA_963835375.1. Lineage (GTDB taxonomy): Bacteria > Pseudomonadota > Gammaproteobacteria > Nevskiales > Salinisphaeraceae > Salinisphaera. The sequence continues at coordinate 38,624 of CAWIGB010000030.1, read as the reverse complement.
GTCAGCCGCCTCGGCCCCCGTCTCGACCAGCTCCAGCTCCACTTCAGTCCTGCCTTGGCCAGGCGCTCGCCCTCGTGCTCCAAATCGGCACGCGTGAGCGGACGCTCGGCCAGCCAGTCGGTATCGATCGATATCGTCAACATCGAATCGCCGTGGGCGAGCGTGACCGGCGGCCAGGTCGCCGGGTTGCGCCCGCGATGCAGGATCACGGCGATGCGCAGCGCCAGCACGATATCCCGGGTGCGAGCCTGCCAGACGGGCGGCAACGCATCGATCAATTCCGTGCGCAGCCGCCCGCGGTGCAACCGTACGATGGTCGCCAGCAAGTGCTGATCCACCTGTGAGAACCCGCGGATATCGGCGTTGCCCAGCAGATACTCGCCATGCTTGTGGTAAGCCCGGTGCGCGACCGCGAGGCCAATCTCATGCAGCATGGCGGCCCAGCGCAGCACCCGGGCCGCCTCGGCCATCCCGTTCGGGCCCTCGTTGGCCTCATGGCCGGAGCGCCACAGCCGAGCGGCGGTTTCGGCCACGCGCCGGCCGTGCTCGCGGTCGATGACAAAACGCTGCGCGGCATCGTCCACGCCGTCGTCGCGTGAGTCGTGGGCGGACAGGCGGCCGAGCAGATCGCTGATCACACCTTCCCGCAGAGCCTTGTCCGACACCTGCATGGCCTCGACACCGAGGCTTTCGACTATGCCGGCAAGCACAGCCAGCCCGCCCGCGAAGATCGCGCGGCGCTCGCCCGAGACGCCCTCTGGCGCCAGCTTGTCCACCGAACCGGCCTTGTACAGACGGCGGGCCAGCTTGCCCAGTGCCTGACTCGTGATCATTTCGCCCGGCGCATCGGCGCCTACCGCCCGGGCGATCGACTTAATGCTGCCTGACGCCCCGATCGCCGCCGACCAGCCCAGCTCGCGATAATCGTAGGCTAGGGGCTCCAGCGCCAGTCGTGCTTCGGTCACCGCGGCCTTCCATGTCGCCTTGTTCACCCGCCCGTCGGCAAAGAAACGACTGGTGTGCGTGACCGCCCCCAGGGCCACACTCTCCGCCCGGAGCGTCTGCGTGCCGCAGCCGATCACAAGCTCCGTCGAGCCGCCGCCGATGTCCACCACGAGCCGATTCGCGTCAACGGCGTCCAGATCCTCGGCCACGCCAGCATAGATCAGGCGAGCTTCTTCCACGCCATAGATGATCTCGATCGGATGACCCAGCGCGGCCTCGGCACGCGCGATGAACGCACCGGCGCTGCGCGCCTGACGCAGGGTATTCGTGCCAACCACGCGTACCCGGGCCTCGTCGAACTGGGCCAGACGCTGGCCGAATCGAGCCAGACAATCGAGCGCGCGCTGCTGGGTTGCCTCATCGAGATGGCCGTTGGCAGAGAGGCCGCCCGCCAGCCGCACCGACTCCTTGATGCGATCCAGCACACGTCGCTGGCCTTGCTCGGCCCGGACCACCAGCATATGAAAACTGTTGGAGCCGAGATCCACGGCGGCTACCGTGACGGGCGGGGTCATGCGTCGGGACTTTTCAAGGCGCAGTTCATGCGACTATCTTAAGCAGCTTGGGCAGGGGTTGCGAGGGCACGGTTTGGCGATCACGACAACGGACGGCACAAGCTCAAGGGGAATAGCGACGGCTCTGGTACGCCGGGTGGCGCCCCCACCCCGCCTGCGAAGTTATCGACTGATCATCATCGCGGCCGTGCTTCTGGCCGCCAGCGGGTGCGCCAGCCAGGGCGTACAGCGGGGGCATGCCGATCTGAGCCGACCCGGGGGCAGTTCGAAATATCGCGACAAGAGCCGGGTCGACGAGCCCGATCCCGGCATGCTGTCCAACGCGACGGCCAGGCTCGAGGAAGCGCTGCACCGCGTCTATGAACGCTGGGCCGGCACCCCGTATCGTTATGGGGGTCAGAGCCGCAACGGGGTGGATTGCTCCAGCTTCGTGCGCCAGACCATGGATACGGTGGAATCCTACGAACTGCCGCGTACCACCGTCCAACAGGCCCAGGTGGGCATGTCGATTCCGCGCCGGGATCTCGAAGCCGGCGACCTGGTGTTCTTCAAGACCGGCGCCCTGTCGCATCATGTCGGCATCTATCTCGGTCAGGGCCGCTTCATGCACGCCTCGAGCAGCCAAGGCGTGACCATCTCGCGTCTCGACAACGTGTATTGGCGCAACCACTACTGGCAGTCGCGGCGCATCCTGGCCACCCGCCAGATGTGATCGGCGGAGTCGCGTGATCGCCGATACCGACGACCCACGCCCGCGGGCTCGTCTTCGGACCATCATTTTCGGTACCGATACGCCCGCCGGACGCGGATTCGATATCGTGTTGCTGGTACTGATCGTCACCAGCGTAACCAACCTCATGCTGGTGTCGGTGGCTGCCATCGAGAGTCGTTTCGGCGCACTGCTCGATGGCCTGGAATGGTTCTTCACCCTCGCCTTCAGCATCGAGTACGCCGCGCGCATCTATGCTGCGCGCCGGCGCTGGGCCTATATCTTCAGTTTCTATGGGCTGGTCGATCTGATATCGATCCTGCCCCTGTACATCGGCCTGCTGTTGCCCGAAGCGCAATATCTCGTCGCCGTGCGCACCCTGCGCATGATGCGCATCTTCCGAGTCCTGAAACTCGTGCGCTATGCCAACGACGCCGGGGTCATGACCCGGGCGTTGCGCCACGCCCAGCGCAAGATGCAGATCTTTCTCGGCATGCTGGCGCTCATGGTGACCGTACTTGGCGCGCTGATGTACGTGGTCGAAGGGCCGGCGCATGGCTTCACCAGCATTCCGCGCTCGATCTACTGGGCGATCGTGACCATCACCACGGTCGGCTACGGCGATATCTCGCCCTCCACCCCGCTGGGCCAGGCGATCGCCGGCATCGCCATTCTCAGTGGCTATGCCATTCTCGCCGTCACCGGCGGTATCATCACGGCAGAGCTGACCAACGAGATTTCCGCGCAGCGCCAGAACACCATTTGCCCGCACTGCGAACGCAGCGGTCACGAAATCGATGCCGAGTACTGCAAGTTCTGTGGCGGCGATCTGAGCCACGCCCCTGAAGAGGAACCCGCGGTCGACGAGCACCAGGCCCACGCCCGCGACAAGCTCGACTAGGGCCAGTAAACACCATCCGCGCGAGGCGCGCCGGCGGCTGTTTTCGTGCAGGACAAGACGCCGGGAACGCCGTTGTACCCGTGCGATAAAAAGCGAGCAGCCACGCTGGATTGAGGAACCCGAATATATTCGGGCGGCAACGCGACCACGCCGATCACGCCCCGTCCGCGTCGTCGCCGTGAATCGCCGCGGCAAGACGCGAGCCGCAGACGATGGCAGGACCACGATCAAGGCGAGCAACGCTGCTGGACCTGATTCAGGGGCCGCCGCCCCGGCTGCACGCACCACGTTGCCGTCACCCGGCGTTGAGGTGGCCGCAGATAGCAGGGCTTGCAGCAAAACCGCCGCAGGCTCGGCTACAACCGCCACACGACCAAGGCCATCGCAACGGACGGCCGGGCCCCGTGTACCGCAACCGGCCCGGATGCGCCGACATCCCACCGTGGCCCGACACGAAAAAGCCCGCGACGGAGGACCGCCGCGGGCTGTTGACCGACGTCTCGATCGTTCGAGCGGATCAGATCTGCTGAACCCGCCCCTGGTCGGACTGCGCCTGCTCGATCAGGCGGTGGGCGACCGAACGGCGCAGCATGTCCTGAGCCCGCTCGATGGCCCGATCCAGACCTTCATGGCGGATCTTGAACTGCTTGTGCGCCCGCGCCTTGAGCTCATCCACGCTCGGGAATTCCGGCAGCTCGACCTCAGCCAGATAGGCCTCGGCGGCGCTCCACTTGTCGCGCGCATGATTGCGCAGGTCGTCCATCACATGGCTGCCTTCCCAGCGCTCACGAATATTGGCGCTGATACGATCGGCCGAGAAACCGGCCGCAATGTAGACCGCGCACTTGTCGATGATCTTCTGGGTCGGCGGCTTCTCGTTGGCCAGAATCGACTTCGGCGGCTGTCGCAGATCCCAGACGAGACCCACCTTCTCGAGCCCGACCAGCATGTAGTAGGTCGGATCAAACTCCCACCAGAAGAAGCCGTTGCGGGCGGTAGCGGGATAATAGTGATGGTTGTTGTGCCAGCCCTCGCCCAAGGACAACAAGGCCATCAGCCAGTTGTTGCGCGAATCGTCACCAGTCAGATAACGCTGGCGACCGAACATATGGTCCAGCGAGTTGATCGTGAACGTGGCGTGATAGACGAGAATGGTCGACAGCAGGAAGCCCACCAGAAAGCCCGACCAGCCGCCGAGCAGGGTGCAGACCACGGCCGTGATGATGCCCGGCATGTACTGGTGACGCTCGATCCAGCGCAGCTCCGGATACTTGGAGAAATCCTTGATCAGATCCATGTCCGGGCTGGACCGGGCTTCGCGATAGACCCAGCCAATATGCGCATCGAAGAAACCGTAATGGCGCGGCGAATGCGCATCATCCGGTTCATCGGTATCGCGATGATGCTCGCGATGCTTGGCCGACCACCAGAGCGGGCCCTTCTGCATCGCGGTGGCGCCGAGAAAGGCCAGAATGAACTGGAATACCCGGCTGGTCTTGTACCCGCGGTGCGAGAAATAACGGTGGTAGCCGGCGGTGATGCCGAACACGCGCGTCACATAAAGGAAGACGCACAGCGACACGGACACCCACGTGAAGCCAGTCCACCAGATACCGATCAGACCCAAGTGCATGATTGCCATGGGCAGGAAATTCCACCAGTCGAAGTGGTCGTCCATGTGCTGGTTCTGGGGGAACCTGAACCGCTTGGTCTTTTCGCTCATTGCTTGGCGAGCCTCGTCAGAAATCGTCAGTCTTTTCGCTGCAGTGTACAAACGTGCACAGCGTCTCCGTGAGTATGCGGAGGTTGAGAATCGTTTTCAAGAACTCGGCCCTGCCGTTCGTCGATTACGCCCGGTGTCGGGCCTCGGATGAGGAGATGTGAGCGTCGGCTTCCAGGCCGGCGAAATCGAACAGCGCCCCGTCGGCCATCTGTGACGGCGCGATCCGCGTCATCGAGCGGAAGATGCGCTCGCATCGACCCGGGTCGATGCGTTCCCAGTCGGCCAGCATGGCTTTGACATTCTGCCGCGCCAGATTCTCCTGCGAACCGCACAGATTGCAGGGGATGATCGGGAACTGCCTGAGCCGGGAATACTTCTCGATCTCGGCCTCGGCGCAATAGGCCAGCGGCCGGATCACGACATTGTCGCCGTCGTCGGACTTCAACTTCGGCGGCATCGCCGCCAGGCGCGCACCGTGAAACATGTTCAGAAACATGGTCTCCACGATGTCGTCGCGGTGATGGCCGAGCGCGATGCGGGTGAAGCCGTTCTCGCGCGCATAGCGATAGAGAATGCCGCGGCGCAGGCGCGAGCACAGCCCGCACATGGTCGCGCCCGGTTCGATCTTCTCCGTGACCACCGAATAGGTATCGCGTTCGATGATCTCGTAGTCCACACCGAGTTCGGCCAGATAATTCGGCAGCACGTGCTCGGGAAAGCCCGGCTGCTTCTGGTCGAGATTGACGGCCCGGAGCGTGAACGACACCGGCGCGACCTGCTGCAGATGGAGCAGCGTATCCAGCAGCGTATAGCTGTCCTTGCCGCCAGACAGACACACCATGATGCGCTCGCCGTCGCGGATCATGCCGTAATCTACGATCGCCTGGCCGGCCTGGCGGCGCAGTCGCTTGGTCAGTTTTTCGGCCGCGTTCGAACCGGGCGTCAACCCGGTCGGGGCACGAGTATCGAGAACGGGAATATCGCTCATGGCGCGCCGCGCGCTGGAAATGAATCGGCGCTCATTGTACCGGCGCCTCGATCGGCCCGGCTACGCCCGGCTGATGAGTTGGCTCATCACACGCCGTGCCTGAGCCGCATACCCACCGCCGAACAGACGCGCGTGATTGAGCAGGTGATGCAGCTGATACAACGGCCGGCGGATCTCGCGATAGCCGGGCGGTGCCGGCCAGGCCCCCCAGTAGGCTTCGTAGAAGTCGGGCGAGAAACCGCCGAACAACTCGGTCAGCGCCAGATCGGTCTCGCGATCACCGTAATAGACCGCCGGATCGTAGATCACCGGTCGGCCCGCGCGATCCATACCCGCGTTCCCGCCCCAGAGATCGCCGTGCAAAAGCGATGCCTCGGGTTTGTGCCCGGCCAACAGATCGGGCAGCACGGCCAGCAGCCGATCGCCTTCGCGAGCCACATCGGGATACTCGGGCGCCAGCGCATCGAGCATCACGGCGAGGCGATTCTCGCGCCAGAACTCGACCCAGTCGGCATGACGCGCGTTGTGCTGGCGGTTCGGGCCGAGCGTATTGTCGCGATCCCAGCCATGACGGGTGGCCACGATACCGTGCAGCTCGGCCAGCCCTTCGCCGAGCCGCGTCATCGATTGCCGCGTGGGCCGTGCCAGATCCAGGTATTCGAGCACGATGAAGGCGACGCCGTCGGTGGCGTCCACCGTAATCGGCTCCGGCACCCGCAGCAGCGTGGCCTGACCGAGTTCCGACAGCCCTGCCGCTTCGGCCTCGAACATGGCACGACGGTCGGCCCGATTGGTCTTGACGAAGAAACGACGATCGCCGTCGCTGACCACGTGGGCGTCGTTGATATCGCCGCCCAGTGCCGCGCGGTGATCGACAACCGTGAACGCATGCCCGGTGGCAGCGCTGATCGCCGTCTCGATGGCCGCCCAGTCGTTCATGTCGCCCTGTTGCCCGCATCGAGGCCGAGCTGGCCGCGTAGCCGCCGCCCCACGCCGAGTTCATCGCAGAGCCTTGTCAGCCGGACCGTATCGGGCCTGCGCCTTGTGATCTCGCGCTGCCCGGCGTCGAGCTCGATATCGCGTACGACAGTGGCCAGGCGCCGCGACAGCCGCGCCTGCTCGGCATGGGCCTCGAGCCTGGAGGCCAGTGTCCTGGCGCCGCGCACATCGGCCGCACGCACGGCATCGAGATCATCAAGCATGGTCTCGATATCGACAAAACGAGACAGCAGCGCCGCCGCCGTCTTGGCGCCGATGCCGGGCACGCCCGGGATGTTGTCGACCGTGTCGCCCACCAGCGCGAGGTAATCGGGGATTGCGGCCGGCATCACGCCGAAGCGCTCGCGGATCGCGGCCTCGTCGTAGCGGGTTTCGCGGGCGTAGTCCCAGAGGACGTCGCCCGGCCCCAGAATCTGCGCGAGATCCTTGTCCGAGCTCACCACTGTGATCGGCTCGTCACTGGCGGCGGCCAGCGTCGCGATCAGATCGTCCGCCTCATAGCGCGGACTGGATAACGTCGCCACGCCGAGCGCCTCGGTGATCGCACGGCAGGCACCGATCTGATCGACCAGATCCGCCGGCGGCTCCTCGCGATTGGCCTTGTAGTCGGCAAAGAATTCGTTGCGGAACGAGCTGGTCAGCGATTCGTCGAAGGCAGCAGCCGCCTGCGTCTCGTCGGTGGCGTCGAGCAGTGCGGTCAGAAAACCGACATAGCCGTGCACGGCGTTCAGCGGGCGGCCGCCGGCGCCGGTGATAGAGTCCGGCAACGCGTGGAACGCCCGGAAGATATAGACGCTGGCGTCGATCAGCAGCATGTGGGTAGTGTACTGATCGACCGCCGGTCGGCGCCATGCGCGACCGGCATCCTATTCGGAGACTCTCTTATGACTCGCACGACGTGGCGTGCGGCCGCTCTGGCCGCCCTGATCGGTCTCGCCAGCATCGCGAGCGCCGCCCAGGCCGACACCACCCTCACTTACGTGGGTGCCAGCGGCCAGTACAAGGTCTACATCACCCCCGACGCCGTTCGTATCGACGGCGATGGCAACGGCTGGCAACTGTACAGGCGCGCCGACCCGGCGATTATCTCGGTGTCGCCCAAGGATCAGACCTACACCCGGCTCGACAAGAACACGGCCGGCGAAATCCGTCATCAGATGGATGCGCTGCGTGCCCGGATCGAAAACCGGCTGCAGCAGCTGCCCGCGGATCGCCGACCGGCCGCCCGCGCGGCAATGGCAGCAAAGATCCCGGGGCTCGACGGCAAGCAGCAGTCCATCGGTCTGGATCATACCGGCGCCACCGACAAGGTGGACGGCATTTCGTGCGACGTCATCCAGATCGTGCGCGGCGGCCAGCCGGCCGACAAGATATGCGTCGCCAGCGCCGATGCGCTCGGGCTGTCCAGCGCAAGCTTCGGTACGGTGAAGTCGATGTTCTCCCTGCTGCGAAACATGCTGTCGGGCACCGGCCTGGAAGGTATCGGCCTGCCGTATCGCAATCTCTCGGGCATGCCGATTCGTTTCCACGACAGCCTGTCCGGCGAACAACGCGCCCTGGCGGCCGTGAGCCACGACGCCATCCCCAGCAGCCGTTTCGCCATACCGGACAACTACGTCGAACAGAAGCCGGAAGCCCCCAGCCCCGGGAACTGACGGCGCACCGGAATCGATTAGCGATAATGAATATATTTTTCTATTAAATTTTAAAATGGAAAATAAATTCTCATAAGCTCGCCATCGAGCCGCTTATGTGGTTAGACTCGACAAGCCGGCCATGCGCCGGTCAGGGAGACGCGGCCGGCTGCCGGCCGGGGATATAACCACATCATCGACGATCTCGAACACGGGCCGAACAAGAATATGACCGTATCGATTGCTGTAGCGAAGGAGACGGCGGCGGGCGAAAAGCGCGTCGCCATGGTGCCCAAGGTGGCGGCGAAGCTGACCAAGCTCGACGTGACGCTCACGGTCGCCAAGGGCGCGGGTGAAGGCAGCCGCATTCCCGACGAATCCTACGACGAGCCCGTGCTGCTCTCGGGGCAGACCGACGAGATCTACACCGCCAACGTGGTGCTCGCGGTCAATGCGCCCGGGGTCGAGCAGATCAACAAGATGAAGAAGGGCTCGGTGCTGATCAGTTTTGTCCAGGGGCACAACAACCCCGATGTGGTCGAAGCGCTGCAGAACAACGGCATCACCTGCTTCGCCATGGAACTGATCCCGCGCATCAGCCGGGCCCAGTCCATGGACGCGCTGTCGTCCCAGGCCAACGCCGCCGGCTACAAGGCGGCGCTGATCGCGGCCAATGCGCTGGAGCGTTTCCTGCCGATGCTGACCACCGCCGCCGGCACCATCCGGCCGGCCAAGGTGCTGGTCATCGGTGCCGGCGTGGCCGGTCTGCAGGCCATCGCCACCGCCGGGCGGCTCGGCGCCAAGGTGTACGGCTATGACGTGCGTACCGACACCAAGGAACAGGTCGAGTCGCTCGGTGCCGAATTCCTGGTCGCCAAGGGTGTCAAGGCGGAGGCCGAGGGCGGCTACGCCCGCGAACTGACCGACGAGGAAAAAGCCCAGCAGCAACAGATGCTGGCGGACAACATGGCCGACGCCGATGCGGTGATCACCACGGCGGCCGTTCCGGGCAAGCCGGCACCCCGGATCGTGTCGCAGGCCATGGTCGAAGCCATGAAGCCCGGCGCCGTGCTGGTCGATCTGGCCGCAGCCGGCGGCGGCAACTGCGAACTGACGAAGCCCGACGAGATCGTCACCCACGGCTCGGTGACCATTCATGGCCCGTCGAACGTGCCGTCGCTGCTGGCCGAGCATGCCAGCGAGATGTATGCCCAGAACGTGCTCAACTTCCTGCAGCTGATCGTGGTCGAGGAAGAAGGTCAGGACGACGTGAAGCCGGGCGAGAAGAAACACAAGCTCGCATTCGACTGGGACGACGAGATTCTGGCCAAGTCTGTGCTGACGCGCGACGGCGAGCTGGTCAACGAGACGGTCAAGGCGGCGCTTGGCGCCGCCAGCGAAGCGCGGGACGTTGAAAAGAAAGCTTAGATTCGAGAGAGCATTCGGGGAGAGACGATCATGATCACAGGTTTTGTCGCGCTATACATTTTCATGCTCGCGGCCTTCACCGGCTACGAGATCATCGGCCGCGTGCCGACCATTCTGCACACGCCGCTGATGTCGGGCTCCAACTTCGTGCACGGCATCGTGCTGGTCGGCGCCATGGTGGCACTCGGCAACGCCGACGGTTTCTGGGAGACCCTGATCGGCTTCGTGGGCACGATTCTGGCCGCCGGCAACGCCGTGGGCGGCTATGTCGTGACCGAGCGCATGCTCGAAATGTTCAAGTCCTCCAAGGACTGATCCGAGAACAACCACGATAAAAGGGGTCACCTATGGGTTTCTGGGGCTTTCTCGTCAACGCGAGTTATTTCGTCGCCGCGGTCTTGTTCATCTACGGCCTGAAGCAGATGGGCTCGCCGCGTACCGCACGCAACGGCATCAAGGTGGCCGGTGCGGGCATGCTGGTCGCCACGATCTTCACCTTCTTTCACCCGGCCATTCACGCGGGCGCCTGGCACTACATCCTGATGATCGTGGCCATCGCCATTGGCGGGTCCGCGGCCTGGGTCTCCGGCAAGCGCGTGCAGATGACGGCCATGCCGCAGATGGTCGCGCTCTACAACGGCATGGGCGGCGGCGCGGCCGCGGCCATCGCGCTGGTGGAGATTTATTCGCACGAGGCATTCTCGGCCGGTTTCGCGCTGATCATCATGGCCGTCGTGGGCGCGCTGATCGGCGGCGTGTCGTTCGCCGGCTCGCTGATCGCCTGGGCCAAGCTCGAAGGCAAGCTGACCAAGAGCTTCCGCATTCCGGGCCAGCAGATCGCCACCATCGTGCTGGCCCTGCTGATCGTAATCTTCGGCTGGGCGATCGTGGCTTCGAATTTCTCGGCGCCGGTGCTGGTGACGCTGTTCTTCTTCATGAGCCTCGCTTTCGGCGTGCTGCTGACGATCCCGATCGGCGGCGCCGACATGCCGGTCGTGATCTCGATGTACAACGCCTTCACGGGCCTGGCGGTGGCCTTCGAGGGGTATGTCATCGACAACCCGGCGATGATCATCGCCGGCATGGTGGTGGGCGCGGCCGGTTCGCTGCTGACCTATCTCATGGCCAAGGGCATGAACCGCTCGCTGACCAACGTCCTGTTCGCTGGTTTCGGCGTGGATGATGGTGCCCAGGCCGAAGGCCCCGAAGGCGAGATGAAGTCGGTCGAGGCGTTCGACGCGGCCGCCTCCATGGCCTATGCCGATTCGTTGATCATCGTGCCCGGCTACGGGCTGGCGGTGGCGCAGGCCCAGCACAAGCTCTGGGAGTTCGTGCAGGCGCTGCAGAAGGAACACGGGGTGGACGTGAAGTTCGCCATCCACCCGGTCGCGGGCCGCATGCCCGGCCACATGAATGTGCTGCTGGCCGAGGCGGGCGTGCCCTACGACCTGATCTACGATCTGGAGGAGATCAACCCGGAATTCCCGTCGGCCGATGCCGCTCTGGTGATCGGCGCCAACGATGTGGTCAACCCGGCCGCCAAGGAGGACAAGGGCAGCCCGATCTACGGCATGCCGATCCTCAATGTGGGTGCTGCGCGGGAGGTCTACGTGATCAAGCGCGGCAAGGGCACCGGCTTTTCCGGCGTGGTCAACAAGCTGTTCTTCGGCGACAACACCCGCATGGTGTTCGGCGATGCCAAGCAGGTCTGTGCCGATCTGACCAGCGGGCTGAAGCACATCTAGAACATCGCCCACGCCAGCTCTACCAGAGGCCGCCCGTCCGCGCGGGCGGCTTTCTTTTTTACGGCAATGCAGCCGCCGGCGATCGGCCTTATCCTCGGCGGTCATGCACGAACTCGCGCCACTCGTCGCCCGCCTCCAGCGCCATAGAGCGCGACGCAATCCATTGCGTCGGCGGCTCAAGCGCGCCGCGGTTGCCGCCCTGTTGCGCGATTCGCGCCAGGGCGCGGAAGTGCTCGTGGTTGAACGCGCCCAGCGGCCGGGCGATCCCTGGTCCGGCGACATGGCCTTGCCCGGCGGTCGTATCGAAGCCATCGACGAAGCCAGCGCTTCGCGTGCGGCCTGCCGGGAAACGGCGGAAGAGATCGGCGTGACCATCGATCGATCGCTCGGCATCGGCCGCCTCTCCGACCAGCTCACGCTGGATCATCGCCGTCGCCGGCCGCTGGTGATATCGCCGTTCGTTTATCGATGGCCGCGCGGGGCCGAGATCAAGCCGAACGCGGAGATCGGCGGATGGCAATGGATACCGCTCGCCTGGCTCGACGAACCGGCGAACCGGGGCCGGCTGCTCTGGCGCATACGCGGCGTTCGCAAGGCGATGCCGTGCTACGACTGCGGCGATGACCGAAGGCTCTGGGGGCTGACGCTGCTCATGCTTGATGAACTGCGTCGTATCGGCAGCGGATCCCGCCGATGACTGCGTCGACACTGCCCTCATACGTCACATGGCATATCGCCGCGACTCGGGCCCCAGCAGCGGATACGGCGTCGAATAACCACCCGGTTATGCACAAATCCACAACACCCTGTTCCGAAGGCGAATCCGCGCAAGGCTCATCATCCCCGCGAGCAAAATCCGCAAGTATCTGTTTTTTATTATTATTTTTTAATTTATTTGTAGCGGCAACGGTGTTGCCCTCTTACCATGAATAAATCGTCCCAATTTCATCCACTTGGTTATCCACAGGCGCTAGAGCGTTGACCGAGCAGGCTTCCCCCGTCATTCGAGTGGCCGTGCCCGTGCCGCTTTACGGCACTTTCGACTACCTGATCGAGCCGGGTGCCGTGGCGTCGGTTGGCGCGCGGGTGCAGGTTCGCTTCGGTCGTCGGCCGCTGGTGGGCGTGATCATTGCCGTGAACGTGGACAGCCAGATCGCAACGGCCAAGCTCAAACCCGTATTGCGCATACTGGACGACGCCCCGCTGTTCGACGATGCCCTGCTCAAACTGCTGCGCTGGACCGCTCGTTATTATCACCATCCGCTCGGCGACACGCTCGGCACCGCCTTGCCGGCCGCGTTACGTCGTACCCAAAACGATCCGGCCAGCGGCAGCACCCGCAACCGCGGCTGGCAGGCCGTGGCCGAACCGCCGGTCGATGCCAAGACCACACTCGCTCGTGCGCCGCGCCAGCAAGAACTGCTGGCCGCCATTCGTGCCGCCGACAACGCCGTGGCGCACAGCACGTTACTGGCACGCTTTCCGGGCGCCCAGCGGCCGTTGAACGTGCTGACCGAGCGCGGCCTGATCGAGGCCATCGAACTGCCGGGCGGCCTGGAAACCGGCAGTGCGGGCACGCCGCCGGCGCTCACGGCCGAGCAGCAGACCGTGGTGGATCGGCTGCGCCAGGCCGAGGGCTTCGCCCCGGCGCTGATCGAAGGCGTGACCGGCTCCGGCAAGACCGAGATCTATTTCCAGCGCATGGCCGATACGCTGGCCGCCAGCCGTCAGGTGCTGTTCCTGGCGCCGGAGATCGGGCTCACGCCGCAACTCATCGACCGCCTGCGTTCGCGCTTCGCCGCGGCCATCGGCGTGCTGCATTCCCAGCGCAGCGACGGCGAGCGCGCCGATGTCTGGCGCGCGGCCGCGGCCGGCGACGCCGATATCGTGATCGGCACGCGTTCGGCTGTATTCACGCCCATGCCACGGCTCGGCCTTATCATCGTCGACGAAGAACACGACGGTTCCTACAAACAGGGCGACGGACTGCGTTATCACGCCCGCGACGTGGCGCTGAAGCGCGCACAGGACGCCGCCATTCCGATCCTGCTCGGCAGTGCCACGCCGGCACTGGAGACGCTGCACAACGCCCGCGCCGGCCGGTTCGCCCATCACAAGCTGGAACGCCGGGCCACCGGCGCCGCCTTGCCGGCCATCCGGCTGATCGACATCCGTTCGCGCCCGCTCGACGGCGGCCTGTCCGATCCCTTGATCAACCGCATCCGGCCGCACCTGGAGGCCGGCAATCAGGTGATGATCTTCATCAACCGGCGTGGGTTCGCCCCGGCCTTGCTCTGCCACGACTGTGGTTGGAGCGCGCCCTGTCATCGCTGCGATGCGCCGATGACCATTCACGGCGCGATGAGCCGGCTGATCTGCCACCACTGCGGCAGCGCCGAAAACGCACCGGCCGCCTGCCCGTCCTGTGGCAGTGAGACGCTGGTTGCGCTCGGCGCCGGCACGCAGCGCGTCGCAGGCGCGTTGCGCAGCCATTTTCCCGATGTCTCCATCGCCCGCTTCGATCGCGACAGCATGGCGCGCAAGGGCCGACTCGAAGCCCAACTCGCCGACGTCGCCAGCGGCAAGACCCAACTGCTGGTCGGCACCCAGATGCTGGCCAAGGGCCATGATTTCGCCCGCCTGACCTGTGTTGGTGTGCTCGACGTGGACGGCGGTCTGTTCTCGGCCGATTTCCGGGCCACCGAGCACATGGCCCAGGTCGTGACTCAAGTGGCCGGGCGCGCCGGACGCGCCGATCGCCCGGGCGAGGTCTGGCTGCAGACGCGCAACCCCGAACACCCAATGCTGATGCGCCTTCTGGGCGGCGGCTATCCGGGTTTTGCCGAAGCCGCACTGGCCGAGCGCGAGGCCACGGCCCTGCCGCCATACGGCCACCTGGCGCTGCTGCGCGCCGAGGCGCACGAGCAACAGTATCCGCACGAGTTTCTGGCCGCAGCAGCCGAAACCATCCCCATGGGCGGCGAACTGGCCTGTTGGGGCCCGGTCCCGGCGCCGATGGCGCGCCGCGCCGGGCGCTATCGCGCCCATCTATTGCTGCACGCCGCACGCCGCGCCCTGCTGCACCCCGTACTCGATCGCTGGCAGACCCAGCTCGCCGAGCTGCCGGCGGCCCGGCGCGTGCGCTGGTCGATCGACGTCGATCCGCAGGATCTGTTGTAGGCTCGGCCCATGAGCCGCACCAGCGCGAACACACGCCGCGGCGACCCGCGTATCTCGCCGACCGCCTATGCCACGGCAGCCGCCTGGGCTCGCTATGGCTTTGCCGAAGCCGATGTCTTCGACACGCGTCGCGGGCGCGCCATGCTCGCCGCGCTGAGAATCGGCACCGGGCTGTTGGCGCCGTTCGTACCCGCCGTCGCCTCCGGGCCCGAGCTCTTGCGGTGGCGCCACGACGCATTCTCGAGCTGGATCGAAGCACAGGCGCCGCATCTCGTGATCGAGATCGGCGCCGGCCTGTCCACGCGCGGCCAGGCCTATGCCCGCGCCCATCCCGGCATGCACTGGCACGATCTGGATCTGCCGGGCATGGTAGCCGCCCGCGCGCGGCGCTCGGCGCGCCTACCGCGACCGGACAATCATCATCTGGCGGTCGGCGATCTGTTCGATCCCGAGATCGGCGTCGATATTGTCGCGCCCGAGACCGGGCCGGTGGTCGCGCTGACCGAGGGCGTGGTCGATTATCTCGATCGCCCCGGCAAGCAGCTCGCCTGGACCCACGTGGCCGGGCTGTTGCGACGCCTGGGCGGCGGGCGTTATCTGGCCGAGGTGTATCCCCTGCGACGGTTTGCCGGCCACGGACTCGCCGCCCGGGCCGCGCGTGCGCTGGCCGCGCGATCCGGCGCCACCTTGTGCTACCACGAAGATGAAGTCACACCGCTGCTCGAGGCGGCGGGCTTTGCCCGCGTGCGCGTACTGGCAGATGCCGAGGTGGCCGAACTGGCCGGCATATCGCCCGCACGAGCGCTGCCCTTCAGTCTGCTCGAAGCCGAAACATAGCCCGCGCCACCGGGCAGCGTTAGACTGCACGGTTTTCACACGACCCTCTGCGTTGTTCTCGCCGTGAAAGCACTAGTTCAAGATCTGCTCGTCGAGGCCGCCACCCGCGCCTGGCCCGATATCGACATCCCGGCCGATCCGCACGTCGAGCGCACCCGCGATGCTGCGCACGGCGATTTCGCCTCCAATCTGGCCATGCAGCTGACCAAGGCCGCGCGCCGCAACCCGCGCGAGATCGCTCAGGCGATCGTGGATCAGCTCGGCGACGACGAGCGTATCGCCAAGGTCGAGATCGCCGGGCCGGGCTTCATCAATTTCTTTCTGGCGCCGGCTGCCTTCCGCTCGGTCATCGACGACGTGCTCGAAGCCGGCGATGCCTATGGCCGCTCGGATATCGGCGCCGGCCGGCAAGTGCTGATCGAGTTCGTCTCGGCCAATCCGACCGGGCCGCTGCATGTCGGCCACGGGCGTCAGGCCGCGATCGGCGACTGCCTGGCCCGGCTCTACGAGGCCATCGGCTGGCAGGTCACCCGCGAGTTCTACTACAACGATGCCGGCAACCAGATCGAGATGCTGGCCAAATCGGTCGCCGCCCGCTGCGCCGGCCTGACGCCCGAAGACGCCGACTGGCCCGAAGGCGGCTATCGCGGCGAGTATCTGGCCGACGTGGCCGCCGCGTATCTCGACGGCGCGACGGTGATCGCGGACGATCGCGAAGTCACCGGCGCGGCCGACCCGAACGATATGGGTGCCATCCGCGAATTCGCGGTGGCCTATCTGCGTCGTGAGCAGGACGAAGACCTGCGCGCCTTCGGCGTGGTGTTCGACAACTATGCGCTGGAATCCGCGCTGTACGCCGACGGCCGGGTCGAGGAGACCGTCAAAGCACTGGTCGCGGCCGGGCATACCTACGAGGCCGACGGCGCGCTGTGGCTCAAGACCACGGACTACGGCGACGACAAGGACCGCGTGATGCGCAAGGCCGAGGGCGGTTATACCTACTTCGTGCCGGACGTCGCCTATCACCGCGCCAAGTGGGAGCGCGGCTTCACCCACGCCATCAACGTCCAGGGCGCCGATCACCACGGCACCATCGCGCGCGTGCGCGCTGGCCTGCAGGCGCTGGATGTCGGCATTCCGCAGGGTTGGCCGGCCTACGTGCTGCATCAGATGGTCACCGTCATGCGCGGCGGCGAGGAAGTGAAACTGTCCAAGCGCGCCGGCTCCTACGTGACGGTGCGCGATCTCATCGACGAGGTCGGCCGCGATGCGACGCGTTATTTCCTGGTCGCACGCAAGTCGGATTCGCACTTGACCTTCGATATCGACCTGGCGCGCAGCCAGTCCGAAGACAACCCGGTCTACTACATCCAGTACGCCCATGCCCGCATCGCCAGCGTGTTTCGTCAGCTTGACGAACAGGGCCTGGCGTATGATCGCGACTCGGCAGCCATGACACGGCTTGATTCGGAGCACGAACAACGCCTGATCACGGCGTTGTCGCGCTTTCCGGAAGTAGTGGCCGCCGCAGCCGCCGATTCGGCCGTACAGAGCGTGGCCCATTATCTGCGGGATACCGCCGATGCATTTCACAGCTATTACAATGCGCAGAAATTCGTCATCGAGGACGCGGGCCTGCGCAACGCACGCCTGACGCTGATTTCGGCCGCGCGTCAGGTGCTGGTGAACGGTCTGGCGCTGCTGGGTGTATCGGCGCCGGACCGCATGTGACGACGTCTGCTTCGATCGAGAAGGTGTGGTAAATGGCCCGCGACTACTCCTCGCGCCGCAACAATCCGCCGGACAAGAACGGCAAGCGCAAGCCCGCCAAGCGGACGGCGCCGGCCGCGCGCCCGGCGCGTTCGAAGCCGAAGGCCGCACCGCGCAAGAAGACCGGCGGCGGCAGCGGCGGTAACAGCGGTCGCGGGACCCCAGACATTCGTAGCGGCGCGCCGGGCTGTATCTGGCTGTTGTGCGGAATTCTTCTCGGCGTCGCGGGCTTGTCCGTCTACTACATCGCCAGCCGGCCGGCCGGCCACGGGCCGGAAAGCGTGAGCGTCGATCTGCCGACCGGGGAATCCACCCATAGCAACGACAAGAACGCGCAAGACGCGGGCCACACGTCGACAACCGGCTCGGATGAGACCGGGACGGCCGGAGAAAACCGGAAGAAGACCAATCCCCGATTCTCCTTCTACAAGATGCTGCCGAATTACAAGGTCGAAGTGCCAGCGGGCCAGCAACAGCCCGCGGCCAACGACAACGAGCCGCACGAAGCCGAACCGGCGGCCAATACGCCCGCACCGAGCACGCCAAGCCATACCGCCAGCCACTCGAACAACACTACGCCGTCGTCATCATCGGCATCAGCATCGGCAGCGTCGAACCCCGGCGCATCGGGTCCCGGCTACGT
This sequence comes from uncultured Gammaproteobacteria bacterium, assembly GCA_963835375.1. Classification (GTDB taxonomy): domain Bacteria; phylum Pseudomonadota; class Gammaproteobacteria; order Nevskiales; family Salinisphaeraceae; genus Salinisphaera. The sequence continues at coordinate 20,547 of CAWIGB010000030.1, read as the reverse complement.
GATTCAGGCCGGTGCCTTCTCGGCCGAGAACGACGCCGATCACCGCAAGGCGCAACTCGCGCTGCTCGGCGTCACCGCCGATATCGTTGATATTCAGACCTCGTCGGGCAAGACGGTCTATCGCGTACAGAGCAGCGTGCTCAAATCCAGCGACACCGCGCACTCGCTCGCCCAGCGGCTACAGTCGCACGGCATCGAGACCATGGTGCGACAGGCCGACTGAGCGAACCGCTAATCGACTACGACGAGCCGACGTAGCGGGCGACCAACCGGTTCCATTGACTGTCGTCGATGGTCGACAGGATCGCCCGGTTGATCGGCTCGCGCAGGTCGCTGCCCTGAGGCAGGGCGAAGGCATAGTCCTGACGCTCGAAGGTATGGTCGATTACGTTCAGCCTGTGGGCGTAATCCTCGCGGATCCGATACTTGAGCAGCGGCGCGTCGTAGACCACGGCATCAACCCGGCCGGCGGCCAGATCGGCCAGTGCCGCACCCAGCGATTTCTCCCTACTGAAGGGGATGCCACGATTGGTCAGCGACTCGGCCGCGGCCGAGCCGGCCACGGTCTCCACCCGGGCATGGTCCAGATCGTTGACGCCCTGGATACCTGAGGACAGCTTGTCTACGGTCAGCGACGTCGCGATCGCCGCGGTGAAACTGGAAATGATGATGATCGCCGCGAACATCCAAACCAGGCCGATCATCCGCCCGCCCAGCGTTCGCGGCGACTTATCGCCGTAACCGACCGTGGTCATGGTCACCGCGGCCCACCAGAAACCGCTGCCCAGGCCACCGAGCAACCCGCCGCCGAATTCCTCCGCGTTAGCGCGCCGTTCGCAGGCCCATACCGCGACCCCGACCAGCAGCAGCACCCCGGCTAAAGCCGCCAGCGCGGTCAGAAACTGCCAGGAGAATATACGGCTAACGGTATGCCAGACGCCGTTGCTGCCACTGGCGGGCACCGCGATCGACAGACCGGTGGAATAGAAGGGAAACGTGAAGTCGACCCGGGCCTCGCGCGGCTCAGTGACGGTCAACGCGGCCACTGAAATATCCAGACCACCGTTCTGCAGACCGGAGAGCAGGCCCGGCAGATCGCGCTCGACATAATGGGACTTGAACCCGAGTTGGTCGGCCACGCGTTGCCACAACACGATCGACAGGCCGGATAACTGGCCTGACGAATCACGCATCACGAACGGCGGGGCGACCGCAGTGCCGACCGTCAGGGTCTGGCCGACCTCGCCGGGCGGCAACGCACTCTTCGGCGCAGCCTTGGAACTCGATCCGGCCTGTGCGAATACAGCCGATGTCCAGACGCAAAGACTCAGCAGCAGGCTGAGCCATAGCATGCGGCGCGCTGCTGCGATATCGCGATGACCCATCGCTTCTCCCCCGAGTTCGATTATCGATCGACTTCGAGTATAGCGTGGGTTACCGCGATTATCGTCGGACGGGAATCAGATCGGATCGAGCTTGGCATAGCCGGCAATCAGCCACTTGCTGCCGGCGCCGTCGAAATTGACCTGAATCCGCGCCCGCGCGCCGTCGCCCTCGAAGGCCAGCACGGTGCCTTCGCCGAATTTCTTGTGCACCACGCGCTGGCCGAGTCCGAGGCCGCCGGACTTCTCTTCGCTGCGCCCGATCGGCCCGGGCCGGAACACCGGCTGCGAAATGCCGGCTTGGGGCCGCGTCTCGCGCAGATACTCGCTCGGGATCTCGCGCAGAAAACGCGAGGGTGCGGCCAGATTCTCCTGACCGTGCAGCCGGCGCACTTCGGCATGCGAGATATTGAGTTTTTCCATGGCCCGGGTCATGCCGACATAAGCCAGCCGCCGTTCTTCTTCCAGCCCGTTGTCGTCCTCGACCGAACGCTGGTGCGGAAACAGCCCTTCTTCCAGGCCGACCATGAACACCAGCGGGAATTCCAGGCCCTTGGCGGCATGCAGCGTCATCAGCTGGACCGAGTCATCCCACTCGCCGGCCTGCGCCTCGCCGGCCTCGAGCGAGGCGTAGGCCAGAAACTGGGTGATCTCGTCCATGGTTTCGTCGTCGTCCGCGGTATACGCCCGCGCGGCGGAAACCAGTTCGTCGAGGTTGTCCTTGCGGCCCTCGGCCTTCTCGTCGTTGCCCTTGCCGTGATGGCCCTTGAGATCGGTAACCGCGATGACGTGCTCGGTGGCCTCGTGCAGGGCCATGTCCTCGGCGCTGGCATCCAGTTCATCGATGAGCGTGATGAAGTTCATCACCGACTTGGCAGCGCGCGCGGCCAGCCCCTGTGGATTGCCCGGTTCGGCCAGTTCATAGGCGGCCTGCCAGAGATTCATGGCACTGGCCCGCGCATGCGTGCGGATCTTATCGACCGTGGTATTGCCGATGCCGCGGGTCGGCGTGTTCACCACGCGCTCAAAGGCGGCATCGTCGGAACGGGACTGAATCAGGCGCAGATAGGCCAGCGCATCCTTGATCTCGGCGCGCTCGAAAAACTTCTGACCACCGTAGATGCGATACGGAATCTCCGCGGCGATCAGGCGTTCTTCCAGCACCCGCGACTGCGCATTGGAGCGATAGAGGATCGCCGCGTCCGAGCGCGCCCCGCCGTCGGCGATCCAGTTCTGGATCCGCGTAACGACGTGCTGGGCCTCGTCGTATTCGTTGAAGGCCGCATAGACATCGATCGGCTCGCCTTCCGCACCGGCGGTCCACAGCTCCTTGCCGAGCCGCGACAGATTGTGCCCGATCAGCCCGTTGGCGGCCGCCAGAATCGTTCCGGTCGAGCGATAGTTCTGCTCCAGACGCACGGTCTGGGTGCCGGTGAAATCACTCTCGAAACTCAGAATGTTGTCGACCCGCGCGCCGCGCCAGGAATAGATCGACTGATCGTCGTCGCCGACGATGAACACCTTGCCGTGGGTCCCGGCCAGCAGCTTCACCCAGGCGTATTGCAGCGCATTGGTGTCCTGAAATTCGTCGACCATGAGATGCGTGAAGCGCCGACGATAGTGCGCCAGCAGTTCAGCATTGTCGCGACAGGTCTCGTATGCTCGCAGCAGCAGCTCCGGAAAATCGACCAGTCCGGCCGCCTCGCGCGCGTTCTCGTAGGCGGTATAGACGCGAATCATCTGAGTGCGGGCATAGTCGCCAGTGTCGGCCAGATCGTACGGGCGTTCGGCCTCCTCCTTGCAGCTGTTGATGAAGCCGGCCATCTGGCGCGGCGGCCAGCGCTGTTCATCCATCTCCAGCCCGCGCATCACTCGCTTGATCAGGCGGAGCTGATCGTCCGAGTCGATAATCTGGAACGTCTGCGGCAGCTTCGCTTCCTTGTAGTGCAGGCGCAGCAGGCGATGCGCGATGCCATGGAAAGTGCCGACCCACATGGCACGGGCCGGAACCCGGATCATCGGCTCCAGCCGTGATCGCATCTCGCCGGCGGCCTTGTTGGTGAAGGTCACCGCCAGAATCGACTGCGGCGAGACGCCTTCCACGCCGATCAGCCAGGCAATGCGATGAATGAGCACACGAGTCTTGCCCGAGCCGGCGCCAGCCAGCACGCGCATGTGCGCCGGCGGCGCGCCGACTGCTTCGCGCTGCGCATCGTTGAGACCGTCGAGAATTGCGGATACATCGTCCATCCGTGAATTGTAACCAAAGGAGGACATCGGGAGTTCAGGAAGCGCTGGTAATCTGATGAGAACAAATCCATCAGCACCCATTCCATGACCCGTTCGATGAACCGCCTGCTCGTGATCGTCCTGTTCACCGCGGTGCTCGCCGGCTGCGCCACCTCGCCCACCGGGCGCAATCAGCTCAAGCTGTTCGGCAGTCAGAAAATGGCGGCGATGGGCGATCAGAGTTATGCGCAGCTCAAGCAGAAGACCCCGGTCGACCACAACACCGCCGACAATCGCTTCGTCGAATGTGTCGCCAACGCCATCACCTCGGTACCGAGGGTCGACCAGGCCGTGGATGGGCCTTGGCATGTCACGGTATTCAAGTCGAAGGAAATCAACGCCTTCGCCCTGCCCGGCGGCAACATCGGCGTCTATTCCGGGCTGCTGCCGGTCACCCGGAACGGGGCCCAGCTTGCTGCGGTGATCGGGCACGAAGTGGGCCATGTTCTTGCCGGCCATCCCAACGAGCGCATGTCGGAACAGTACGCCACCCAGGGCGGGCTTTCAGTGTTGTCGGCCTTCCTCGGCGGCGCCTCGAGCGGTAGCAGCCAGGCCATCATGTCGGCACTGGGCGTCGGCGCCCAAGTGGGCATTCTGCTGCCGTTTTCACGCGCTCAGGAGAGCGAGGCCGATCTTATCGGCCTGGAACTCATGGCGCGCGCCGGTTTCGACCCGCGACAATCGGTGCAGCTCTGGCAGAACATGACGGCCGCAACAAAGGGCCAGCAGCCCAATCAATTCCTTTCGACCCACCCCTCGAACGACAACCGTATCCAGGCCCTGCAAGCTCATATGAACAAAGCGATGCAGCTCTACGAACAGGCCGGCCATCATCCCAGCTGCCCGCACCCCTAGAAGCAAACTCGATGCCGCCCGGCAGCCGCCGATCGGCTTGACACAAACGGGTATTGCGGTGTGCTACAAAAACGGTAGACTTCGGTCAAGTGGCTTCGTGCCGCGTTCCGTTGGTCTTAGTTTTGGTGTCATTGACGAGTCCGGACGGTTTTCAAGTAATGACACACGTTTGTTAGCTAGGATCAGTCGAGATGAATATTTACGTCGGCAACCTGTCGTGGAACACCACGGACGACGACCTGCGCAGCGCCTTCGAGGCGTTTGGCGATGTCTCTTCCGCGAAGGTGATCATGGATCGCGAGACCGGGCGTTCGCGCGGTTTCGGATTCGTAGAAATGTCCGATGACAACGCGGCCCGCCAGGCCATCGAAGGCATGAACGACAAGGACCTCCAGGGTCGTTCGCTGCGTGTCAATGAAGCCCGCCCGCGGGATGATCGCCCCCGCGGCCCGCGCCGCTTCTAAACTGAAGCTGCTGATCGTGGCGGGACCGGTCGATGGCCGGCCCGCGCGTTCGCATGGAGCCGGTCGTGTTCGCGCATGGCCGGCTTTTTTCGTCTCCGCCCCCGCATGTTCAGTCGCTGTCGGCGGTGAACACCGCAGCCGGGAAACGCAGCGTCGTATACGGCAGATGCACGTGACGCATCACGACCAGGGTAAACAGCAGCGGGTTCACGTCGTAGATCGCACGCAGCGGCGCGACGTCGGCATGCGCGATGAAGCCGGCGCGGGCCAATGCGTCCAGATCAATCGCATCGGCCCGCGCGATCGCGGGATAAGCGCTGCCATAGTGTAGATACTCGAAGAACTGTGGATGCTGGAGCAACGGCTCGAGTTCGGTCTTCGGCCGAGCCCCGGTCAGCAATCCGGCCAGGCTGATCGTCAGGGCCGGCTTGGCATGGCCGTGGCGGCGCAGAAGCGAAAACAACGCCGGCATCAGCTGCTGGCCATCGCCGCCGGTCGATCCACCGAGCCGTAGCCGGACCGCAACGCCGGCATCCAGCGCTGCCTCAACCGCCGCCGGCGCCACCCAGGCCGGATCGTGATCGGAGCGGCGCAGTTGGCCCACGGCCACATCAAGACGCATGTCATGCGCCGCCATCACCTGGTAGGCCGCCTTTGCCGCCTTGCCATTCAGATCGATCCGCTGGGCTACCGGCCACCAGCGCACATCCTGCACGCCGGCCTTGGCCCAGCGCTTGATCGCGGCTGCGGCATCCGGCCGGCGCGGATGAATCGACACCTCGGCGGCGAGCGCCTTTGGCGCGCGGTCGGCGAGCCAGGCGACATAGCGATTCGAGATCATGGGTTCCGGCTGATCATCCAGCGGCGCGCCATGCTTGCCGAACACGCCGGCACGGCCCGTGATCTCGGCCCGATACGGCTTCGGCATCGCACGGATCTGGCGCAGCAAACGCGAGATATAGTCGGCATCGGCCGTGTGCTCGTTCACGATGCCGGCGGCGTGGTCGCGCAGCGCCTGCGACAACCACACGCCGATGGCGGGCACACCGTGGCCGCGCTCCTGGCTGTTATTGGAGAAATCCGGCCCGGAGAGCTGCCCGCGCGACACGATCCCGACGCCATGATCCACGATCGCGTGGCCGTCGGTACCGGCAAAGGCCTGCTTGATCAGCTTCTGCGAGGCTTCCGGCAATACCCAGGCCGCCTCTTCGGGGGCATGGGTCCAGCCCGCACCGTGGCGGGCAAGCCAGCGCGGCCACAACAACACGCCCAGCAACGTCAGAGCGAACACCCCTGTCAGGATGGCCAATGCTCCCATCGTCCGTCGCCTGATCGTGCGCCGCCGCATACGAACGCTCTACGCCGCCGCGGCCTCGTCGATCGACTCGGCGTGATGACAGGCAACGACCCCACCGCCGAGCAGCCGCGGCTGTGGCACCTTCTCGGCACAATCCCCCTGCGCCCACGGGCAGCGGGTGCGAAATACACAGCCCGACGGCGGGTTGGCCGGCGACGGCAGATCGCCCGGCAGGCGGATACGCCGGCGTGCGCGTTCGGCTTCCAGATCGGGCCGCGGCACGGCCGAGAGCAGTGCCTTGGTATAGGGATGGCGGGGCGCGTCGAACAGCTGATGCGAGGGCGCCTGCTCCATCAGTTTGCCGAGATACATCACGCGCACGTCGTGGCTGATCTGGCGCACCACGGCCAAATCGTGGGCGATGAACAGCATCGCGACGTTGGTCTCGCGCTGGAGCTCCATGAGCAGCTCGACGATGCGCGCCTGGATCGAGACATCGAGCGCGGACACCGGCTCGTCACAGATCAGCACCCTCGGCTCCACCACCAGCGCGCGGGCAATGCCGATACGCTGGCACTGGCCGCCGGAGAACTCGTGTGGATAACGATTCAGGTGCGCCTGAGCCAGCCCCACGCGATCGAGCATATCGGCCACGCGCTGGCGACGCTCGGCCCGCGACAAGTCCGGATGCAGATGACGCAGCGGCTCGGCCACGATCTGGCCCACGGTCATGCGCGGATCGAGACTGGCGAGCGGATCCTGGAAGATCATCTGCACGTCGCGGCGCAGCGCCTGCCAGTCGCGATTCGAGCCGACCGTGATGTCGCGCTCGCCCAGATGCAGCGTGCCGGCGGTGATCGGGGCCAGCCCGGTCAGCGCCCGGGCCAGCGTCGACTTGCCGCAGCCGGATTCCCCAACCAGCCCGAGCGTATGCCCGGCCGCCAGCTCGAGGCTCGCGCCATCGACGGCGCGCAGTACCGGCGCGGTCTGCCAGGGCCAGTCCGCGCGCAGCGGAAAATGGACCTTGATATCGTCGGCAGAAAGAACCGGTTGGCTGGGCATGGGCCACGACTCGCGAAGAAAGGCAGACATCGAATGGTACGCTGACCCGGCGCATGGCCCCACCCGGAGGCAGCCGTGCCGAGCGCTGACGGAACGCTGTTTGCGTACCGGTATCGATCGGCCACCATACAAGGACCGGGCCAGACCGTCGCTTCCACCATCGGCGAAGCGTCACGACCAACAAGGTGAGGTATGAACCGCGCGGCACCGACGGATCTCTCCGTATTGAGTTTCAACATGCAGGTCGGCGTCGGCACCAAGCGCTATCGCGAATACGTCACTCGCGGCTGGCGCCATGTGCTGCCGAGCCAGGGTGTGCGTGACAACCTGGCGCGCATCGCCGACCTGCTGGGCGATCACGACATCATCGGCCTGCAGGAGATCGACGCCGGCAGCCGGCGCAGCCGCTACGAGAACCAGATTCAGGCGCTGGCCGAGCAGGCCGGCTTCGCCTACTGGCGGGTCCAGGTCAACCGTGATCTCGGCCGCGTGGCCCAGCACGGGCTGGGGCTGATCAGCCGCTACCAGCCGTTCTCGGTCACCGAGCACAAACTGCCGGGACGCCTGCCCGGGCCGTGGCGCTCTGGTCGCGCGGTTCGGTTCACCGGCGCATGCACTGACGGTGGTCGTGACGCATCTGTCGCTGGGCGCCGGCAGCCGGGCCCAGCAGGTGGCCGCCATCTGCGACATGGTCGCCGAGGATGAGCACGTCATCGTGATGGGCGATACCAACTGCAGTGCACACGATCTGCTGGCCGACCCCGCGCTGGCCGCCAGCGGCCTGCGGGTCTACGACCGGCTACTGCCGACGTTTCCAAGCTGGCGGCCCCGGCGCGGCATCGACCATATCCTCACCTCGGCGTCCCTGCCGGTGCACCGCGCCGGCGTGATCGAAACCATGCTGTCCGATCACCGCCCGGTCGAGATGCGTATCGGCGTACCGCGCGATCTCGGCAGAGCCCTGGTACGCGTGGATTCCGCCGCAGCGGGGTGAAAGACGCGCCGGCACCGGTTGCCCGCGGGCCGGCGCCGCCCGATGAGGGCCTGCATGCGAGGCGCTCGGCTGCGCCCGGCACGGCCGGCGGTTGGCGTTTGCAGCCATCAGGGTTCGGGGCAACGGCCCGCTGTTCGCCTCAAACCACCGCAGACGCTATAGATACGGCGAAAACAACCAGAAGAACGAGTCGCGCAGGCGGGTCGGCAGCCCACGCGCCATGAAATCCTTGTGCGTGTAGGCCTTGCTGCGCTCGATCGTGGCGGTCACGTGGGCCGCGAGCGTGGCGATCGTCTCGACATGAAACAATTCCACCGCCAGCTCGAAGTTCAGGCGCAAGCTGCGCGGATCGATGTTCGGCGAGCCGATCAACGCATAGTCGTGATCGATGATGAACAGCTTGGTATGCGCGAAGGGGCGCGGCTGGAAGTAGACGTTGACGCCACGTGCCACCAGTTCGCCAAGGTCGTGGCGCGCCGCCCAGGCCACCGGCGGCAGATTGTTGCGCTCCGGCAGCACGATCGACACCTCGACACCGCGCAGCGCCGCAGCCTGCAGCGCGCCCACCAGGGCCGAACCGGGCAGAAAATATGGCGTAACGATCAGGACCCGCTCGTAGGCGCTGGACACGGCGGTCACCAGCAGTGTGCTCAGGCGTTCGATGTCGTGGGTCGGCCCGTTTTCGATCGTGCGACAGGCCGCGTGCCCCATCTCCGGCAGCACACGCTCGCTGATCGCACTCTGCTCACCGGTGGCAAACGCCCAATCCGACAGGAACACCGCCTCAAGCTGACGCACGATCGGGCCGACGAGCCGGAACTGCATGTCGGCCACGCCGGCCGCGCCGGACACGAAATGCCGATCGCCGATGTTCATGCCCCCGGTGAAGGCGATACCGCCGTCGGTGACCAGTATCTTGCGATGGTTGCGCAGATTGAGGCGCAGCGCTGGTGGCCAGAGTCGTGGCGGCAGAAAGCGTGCAACCGCCACGCCGGCGGCTTCGAGCTCGCCGACCGGACGCTTGCCCGGCCATGCATACCATTCGCCCACACCGTCGATCAGCACGCGCACGTCCACGCCGCGGTCGACGGCTCGGGACAACGTCTTGATGAACCGCTGGCCGACCCGGTTGGTCTCGAAGATATAGGTGGTGAGGTAGACGAAGTCGGTAGCCGCCTCGATCGCTTCGATCATCGGTGGATACGCCTTGTCGCCGTTGTTGAGCACATCCACCCGATTGCCGCCGACTACCGGCCACGCGGACAGGCGATCGCCGGCAGCGGCCAGGCCCAACCGGCGATGGCCGATGAACGCGCGGTAATCGCGCAGCACCGCATCCGCGCCCGGTCGACGCGCGCCCAGACCATGGCGCGATGTCCGATCCAGCCGACGGGCCCGGATACGCACGCGATTCACGCCGAACATGTAATACAGCAGCGGCCCGAGTGGCGGAAACAGCAGCGATATACCGATCCAGCCGAAGGCGCTGCTCGGCGTTTCGCGGGTCAGCAGTGCATGCGCGGCGGCAGCGATCGCACTACCGGCCACGATCGCGATCGGCAGCCAGAATTCGATCGCGGCCAGCACCGCATCGGGCAAGGTCATCGCAGCCGGCTCCGCGCTCGGTCGGATTCGTATGCACTTGTCGACTGCCGACTGGTCATTCCCGTCACCCGTATCCCCAACGATCGCCGCGCTCGGGCGCGACAGCAGCGGTCGATCTTAGGGCCTGTATCAAAAACATGCATCCGCCCGGGGCGCTTGCAGGTGATGATACCGAGCCATCATGGAAGCGGCCGCCTCGCCGCGAGGCGGCCGAAGCATCGAAGCGGGCGCAGAGCCTCCGGTCAGCCTTCCAGCCGCGGAATCGCGGCCAGCAGATCGCGGGTGTACTGGGCTTCGGGAGCGTTGAATACCCGCTCGATCGAGCCATGCTCGACCAGATCGCCGGCGCGCATGACGAGCGCCCGGCTGCACTGACCGGCGACCACACCCAGATCGTGGGTGATCAACAGCAGGGCCGTGTTCGTGCGTTCGCGCAGCTCAGCGATCACGTCCAGGATTTCATCCTGGACCGTCACATCGAGCGCGGTGGTCGGCTCGTCGGCGATCAAAAGCTCCGGCTCGCAGGACAAGGCCATGGCGATCATCACGCGCTGACGCATGCCACCCGAGAACTGATGTGGATAGTACTTGATGCGGCGAGCGGCCTCGGGAATACGCACCGCCTCCAGCATCTCGATCGCGGCCTTCATCGCCTCGCGCCGGCCCATGCCGCGATGCGCCCTGAGCAGCTCGATCATCTGGGTCGCGATCTTCAGATGCGGATTGAGGGCGGTCATCGGGTCCTGAAAGATCATGGCGATACGCGCACCGCGCACGCGGCGCAGCACCCGCGGCTTCGCGCCGAGCAGCTCGATCGACTGGCCCCCTTCTTTCGCCGACGCCAGTTTGGCCGAACCCGCAACCCGGGCATTGCCGGCCAGCAGCCCCATCAACGCCAGCACGCTCTGGCTCTTGCCCGAACCCGATTCGCCGACGATGCCGACCGCTTCGCCGCGGTCGATGGAAAACGACAGATCGTGTACTGCATCGACCACGCCGTCGTGGGTTTCGAAATCGATCTTCAGGTTGTTCACTTCCAGCAACATGAGCGGAACCTAGCGATCGTTGGGATCGAGGGCGTCGCGCAGCCCGTCGCCGATAAAGTTGAAGCAGAACAGCGTGACCGCCAGGAAGATCGACGGAATGATCAACAGATAGGGCGCGACGGTCATCTCACCGGTGCCGTCGTTGATCAGCGCGCCCCACGAGGTCATGGGTTCCTGCACGCCAAGCCCGAGATAGCTCAGGAACGACTCGAACAGCATCACCTGCGGAATCGTGAGCGTGACGTAGACGATGATCAGACCGAGCAGATTCGGCACGACATGGCGGGCAATGATGGCCGGGCCGGAAGCACCCGCCATGCGCGCCGCCTCGACATAGGGCTGCTGCTTTATGGTCAGGGTCTGGCCGCGCACGATGCGCGCCATGTCGAGCCAGCTCACCGCGCCGATGGCGATGAACATCAGAAACAGGTTCTGACCGAAGTACACCACCAGCAGGATGACGAAGAAGAAGAACGGCAGCGCATAGAGCACATCCACCGTACGCATCAGAAAGCCGTCCACTCGGCCGCCGACGTAGCCGGCGGTGGCGCCGTAGACCACGCCGATGATCAGACTCACGATCGCCGTGACCACGCCCACCATGAGCGATATTCGCCCGCCGACCATGGTGCGCACGAACAGATCGCGGCCGACGCTGTCGGTGCCGAAGATATGGCCGTGCGCCAGCGTGGGCGCGGTCCAGATCGAGTTGTAGTCCTGACTGAAATAGTTGTTGGGCGTCAGCCAGGGCGCGACGATCACCATCAGCACGATCAGCCCGAGCACGATGATCGACCCCATGGCGGCCTTGTTGGCTCGCAGGCGGCGCATGGCATCGCGCCCGAGACTGTTGCCGGCCGCGGCTTTCTCCAGCTTGTTTCGCTTGCGTAGCAGCATCAATAGGCCACCCGCGGGTCGAGCCAGCCGTAGAGAATATCCACGATCAGATTGAAGAAGATGATGATGATGCCGTAGAAGAGCGTGATGCCGAGCACGAGCGTGTAGTCGCGATTGAGCGCGCCATTGACGAAGAACCGGCCCAGACCCGGTATGCCGAACACCTGCTCGATGACCACCGAACCCGTCAGGATCGCCGCCGTTGCCGGACCGAGAAACGACACCACCGGCAAAATCGCCGCCGGCAGCACGTGCACGAAGAAGATGCGATACGACGACAGCCCCTTGGCCCGTGCGGTGCGCACGTAGTTGGAGCGCATCACTTCGATGGTCGAGGCCCGCATCAGCCGGGCCACATAGGCGATGAAGGCAACGGCCAGCGCGATCACCGGCAGGACATAGCTTTGCCAGCCGCCGAGCCCGCCGGCCGGCAGCCAGTCGTTATCGACCGCGAACCATAGAATCAGCAGCGGCCCGATCACGAAGTTGGGAATGGAGATGCCCAGCAACGCGAACGCCGACGCCGTGTAATCCGCCGCCTGGTTCTGGCGGACCGCGGCCAGCATGCCCAGCGGCACGCCCAGCGCCAATGCAATCAGCAACGCAAAACCGCCGACCGTGAGCGAGACCGGGAAACCGGCCGCGATCAGGCTGTTCACGGTCGTGTCCTTGTATTGATACGACGGCCCGAAATCGAAATGCGCGATATTGACCAGATAACGGCCGTACTGCTCGTAAATCGGTTCATCGAGATGATATTTGGCCATCAGATTGGCCTTGATCTCCGGCGGCATCTGGCGCGCCGTATCGAACGGACTGCCCGGCGCCAGATGGACCAGCAGGAACGACAGCGTCAGCAGTACGAAAAGAGTCGGAATCGCACCGAGGAGCCGGCGCACAACATAGGACAACATCGGCTCAGCTCCCCTGAAGAATGATCACGCGTGCGGCGATGCGGATTCGGCGCCGGTGGGGCTCGCTGCTCATCGCGCGTTCCCCGGACTTTTCGCCGGAACGATATCGAAATAGCGCGCGTAGTACTGATCCAGCGGGTTGGGCTCGAAGCCTTTCACGTACGGCTTGACCAGATGATGCGAGGTCACGAAGAACAGCGGGATGATCGGGCTGTCGTGCAGCAGTGTGGCCTCGGCCTTGTGCATCAGCTTCGTGCGCTTGGGCCCGTTCGGCGTGTGCTCCGAGGCCGAGATCAGGCGGTCGTAGACCGGGCTCGCGTAGCCAGTGTAGTTGTTGCCCGAGGCCGCCTTCATGATCGAGAAGAAGGTATTCGGATCCTGATAGTCACCGATCCAGCCGGCGAACACGAGCTCGGTATCGGTCTTGCGCCGTGCGGTCTGCAGATAGACCTTCCATTCCTGGTTGGTCGTGGTGATCTGCGCACCGAGCACCTTGCGCCACATGGCGGCGGCCACGATCGAGATGCGTTTCTCGTTCTCGCTGCTGGAGACATACAGCAGATCGGCCTTGAGCGGATGCTCCCTGGAATAGCCGGCTTCGTGATAAAGCTGGCGAGCGCGGGCTTCGCGCTTGGCATCCGACCAGTCCGCCCAAGGGAACTGCACGCTTTTGTAGCCGCGTACCACCCCCGGCACCCAGCTGTAGCCCGGCGGCTCGTTGCCGCGCAGGATCTTGTCCACCATCACCTGGCGATCAAGCGCCATCGACAGCGCCAGGCGCAGCTTGCGGTTATCCTTGAACGGCGGCTTCGTGATGTTGAAATCAAGATAATAGCTGCCGAGCGTCGGCACCGCCTTGTACTGATCGGGCACGCGATCCTTGATCATCTGGATCTTCGACGACGGCACGCCGTAGGTCCAATCCAGGGTGCCCGCCTGATAGCGCGACAATTCGGAGTTGCCGTCGGTGATCGGATAGAACACGACCCGATCGATCTTCGTATCCTTGTTGTCCCAGAAATACGGGTTGCGCTTGAGCGCGATCTTGTCGTTGACCCGCCAGCTCTGCATTTCATAGGGGCCGTTGGTGACCGCATGCCCCGGCTGCGTGAACGAGTTGCCCCATTTATTCACCGCCGGCGGGTAGACCGGAAAGCTGCTGGGATGCGCCAGCGTGTTCAGAAAGAAGGGCGTCGGCTTTCTGAGCCGGACCTGCAGGGTATGGGCGTCCAGTGCCTTCACACCGAGCGCATCGAGCGGCTTCTTGTTATCGGTGATCGCGCTGGCGTTGACGATCGGCGAATGGATATCCGCATACGGCGAGGCCGTCGCCGGCGCCACCGCGCGGCGCAGGCTGTAGACATACTGCTGGGCGGTGACCGGCGCCCCGTTCGACCATTTGGCGTTGCGGCGTAGATGGAAGGTGTAGGTGGTCTTGTCGGGGCTCACATCCCACGACTTGGCATCGCCGGGAACGAGCTTGCCGTCGGCGGCATGGGTGACCAACCCCTCGTAGAGATTGACCTCGATATTGGCCGCCGGCACGCCGCTGGATTTGGCCCGGATCCAACGATTCCGGCTCCGCGCCGTTGCCCATGCGCAGTGTCTTGGTGCCGTCGGGGGCGATGTCGGGCTGAATGCGGTTCGGAAAGCCCTGATCGTCACTGCCGCCGCAGCCGTTCAGCCAGACACAGGTCAGCAGCACGATGCTGAGAACGCAAAATCGGCGCATGTAACCTCTTTTCGACCGCCCCCCTGAAACCGGGCAGCCTACACCAAGAAAACCACGACCGACCCGGGCGTTAGACCAAGGGGCTACGGCACGCCGGGCCGCGACACCGACTTCGACCAGAGCCTGTCAACGCGATGCGCGTGGGTCGCGTTGCCGCCCAAAATCAGGGGCCCGCAAGGCGCGCCTATTGGGTCGACCAGGGCGCGCAACTCGAAGGGCCGGTGGCTGCTCGAATATATTCGGGCTCGTGCAATGCAGCGTCGGCGCTCGCTTGTACAGCCCCGCTACACGGCGCTCCCGACGCCTTGTCCTAAACGAAAACAGCCTCTGGCGCGCCACGCGCGGCGCGTGTTCACAAGCGCTAGGCGCTCTTTGCAAGTTTCGCGCCGGATTTCTTGAGGTGTACCAGCAGCAGGGAAATCGCCGCCGGCGTCATACCCGGAATACGCGCGGCCTGGCCGATGGTCGCCGGGCGAACCTCGGCGAGTTTGCCGGTCAGCTCGTTGGACAGGCCGGTGACCGCCGTGTAATCGATATCCGCCGGCAAAACCGTCGCCTCGTGGGCGGCCGCGCGTTCGATTTCCTCGGCCTGGCGGGCGATGTAGCCGGCGTACTTGGCCTGAATCTCGACCTGCTCACCCACCGCCGCCGACGTCTCGGCCGACAGCGCCCCCGTGTTGGCCGGGCCGATCATGGCCAGGCCCGCCAGATCCGCGTGCCCGATCCCCGGGCGCTTCAACAGGTCGGCAGCCGGCGTGGCTTCCTTGAGCGGACCGCCAAGCAGCGCCTCGCCGCGATCCGCGCCCAGATCGCGCGGTTTGATGGTGATGGCGGCCAGGCGCGACTGTTCGGCGACCACGGCCTCGCGCTTGGCGGAGAACGCCGACCAGCGCGCATCGTCGACCAGGCCGAGGGCACGACCGGCGGGCGTCAGACGCTCGTCGGCGTTGTCTTCGCGCAGCAGCAGGCGATGCTCGGCACGCGATGTGAACATGCGATATGGCTCGATCGTGCCGCGGGTGATCAGGTCGTCGACCAGCACGCCGATATAGGCTTCGTGGCGCGCCGGCCACCAGGCAGGCTCGCCTGCGGCCGCTCGCGCGGCATTGATGCCGGCCAGCAGCCCTTGCGCCGCGGCTTCCTCGTAGCCGGTCGTGCCGTTGATCTGGCCGGCGAAATACAGCCCGCCGATCGCTTTCGTCTCGAGACTGTAGTCGAGAGCCCGCGGATCGAAATAATCGTATTCGATGGCATAGCCGGGACGCGTGATATGCGCGTTCTCGAAGCCCTCGATGGTGCGCACCAGGGCCAGCTGGGTCTCGAACGACAGGCTGGTGGAAATGCCGTTGGGATAGACCTCGGCCGCGGTCAGCCCTTCCGGCTCGATGAAGATCTGATGACTGTCCTTGTCGGCGAAACGCACCACCTTGTCCTCGATCGACGGACAATAACGCGGCCCGGCCGAATCGATGGCGCCGGAATAGATCGCGGATTCGTGCAGCCGCTCACGAATGAGCTCGTGCGTGCGCGCGTTAGTGTAGGTGATATGACAGGGCATCTGCTGCGGATGTTCCGCCCGGCGACCCATGAACGAGAAGACCGGCGCCGGCGTGTCACCCGGCTGCTCGGCCAGCTGCGAATAATCGATCGACTTGGCATCGATGCGCGGGGGCGTGCCGGTCTTCAACCGGCCGACCGGCAGATCCAGTGCCCGCAGACGCTCGGCCAGCGCGTTGGACGGCGCATCACCGGCTCGACCACCGCCGAAGCGTTTCTCGCCGACATGGATCGTCCCGCCGAGGAAGGTGCCGACCGTCAGCACTACCGTCGGCGCATTGAACGCCAGGCCCATCGCCGTCATCACGCCGGCGACATGCCCGTTATCGACGATCAGATCGGCCACCGACTGCTGGAACAGATGCAGATTCGGCTGGTTTTCCACGATCTCCCGCACCGCCGCCTTGTACAGCGCGCGATCGGCTTGGGCGCGGGTGGCGCGCACGGCCGGACCCTTGCGGGCGTTGAGGGTACGGAACTGGATGCCGCCGCGATCGGCGGCACGCGCCATCACACCGCCCAGTGCATCGATCTCGCGCACGAGGTGGCCCTTGCCGATACCGCCGATCGCCGGGTTACAGGACATCTGGCCGATGGTTTCGATGTTGTCGGTCAAAAGCAGCGTGCGTGATCCGGCCCGGGCCGCTGCGGTCGCAGCCTCGGTGCCGGCGTGGCCGCCGCCCACCACAATGACGTCGAACTGGGTCTGGCTGTGGGTCATAGCAATACGTGCCCTGCGCGGGCGTGTTGTTCGAGAGGATCCGCAGCAGGCGCATAAGGCGCGCTGCAAGCCGCTGAATGCACGGCCGGCGCATCGAGCGCCAGATCGAAAGACGCGGGATTATAACGCCTGATGCAAGATTCCGAGATGAACGCGGTCAAATATGAGGCCACGCGGTCGAATCGGCCGTCGCAAGGGGGGCGCCGTGTCGGCTGTTCAATATTATTTCCAACCATCGACCAGCCATCGGCATGCAAAGACGCCGGCTCGAGCGCATGTCACAGCGTCTCGCGAGACTCGTTGCCGAGGGGTCAGAGCCCCTGTGCTGCTGCTTGGAACTGGTCGACCAGCACCCGCCATTCAGGGCGGTTGCGCCCGTTGATCGCCATATGCCCCTCATCCAGCACAACTTGCACGACATAGCGCCCGCCGCCATCGGCCGGCGCGATCAGATCCCGCGCCAGCAGTTCGTGCACGCGGGCATCGATGGCGGCCTTGGGCCGGGCGCTGTCGGCCGGCCCGAGCGTACGCCGCACCAGCCGACGCAGAATGGGCCGCGGCAACGAAAGCTGCAGCCGCGCCTGCAACTGCGACAGCCACGCGACCGCGCTGTCTGTCGGCTTGAAATCCTGCGGTATCTGCAGGTGCGCCTGAGCGCGGATCGCACCGTCGCGCGTAGCCAATTCGATCCGATCGACCCGCACTTGCGATCCCGGCGGCAACAACCGCGGCAGCACATCGCGATACAGCTCGGGGGTATTCAGCGCGCCGCCCGACCAGCCTCCGAGCCGGCTCCAGCGGCCGGGCAGCGTGGCCCAGACCATCGGCCGCATCCCGTGCTGACGGGCATGCACAATGAATGTGCCTTGGGTGTTGTCGGGCAGCACGAGCTTGCCGATCTTGAGCGAGACCACGGTCGTACCGGGGGCCGGCTGGCGCGTTACGATCTTCAGATCGGTCAGGCGGGTGGCATCGCCGCTGCCGTCGTCCAGGGTGATCGAGTCGGCCGTGAATCGCCGGTCGGCCAGCACCCCGTCGGCCACCGGCCGCGCCTGGAAATGCACGTGGCGCCAGCCGAGATGCCCCGCGGATTGCCGTACCAGCGAGAACGACGGCCAATCCAGGGTCACACCGTCGATCCGGCGCGCGAGCAGGCCCGAGTCCAACGTGCCCGAGACGGTCGCGGTTTCGACGTGGGCGACCGGCTTCTGCCGCGCGACGTCGAACGTTATGCCCGCGAGCACGAGGTCGGCCTGGCCACGGCTGTCCATGCGCACCCGCGAGGTGACGGTCAGCGGCCCGGGCGCCGGCGAGAAGACGTAACGCGGCCAGAGCGATATCAGGTCGGCCCGGGTCTTGACCACCGCGAGTACCGGGACCAGCGACACGGGCTCCGCGCCCCAGGCCAGAGGTCCGTGATCGATCCGGCTGTGGAGCGTGACCGCCGGGCAGGGTTTCGTATGACAGAGCGGCCCGATGGGTCGCAGTACCACGGTGGCATGGGACACGAACCAGCCACGGTCAAAATGCCGGCGCACGACCTGCAGATAACCCGGCACCGACAGATGCGACACGGCCTGATCGAAGCGTCCGGCGAGCAGCCAGCCAACGCCGTACGGCGCGGCCACGCACAGCAATGCCAGCACCGCCACACCCCAGGCCAGCGTCTTGATCAGCAAGCGCACGACAAAATCCCGCCCTCGGCTGCGTTGGCACACACTGTCTGCTGGATTCGAACCCGGAGTCGTCGACCGCTCATGTACTCATATTAGGCGTTGCGCGCGATGATCGCGAAGGCTTGCCACAGGGCGCCGAGGGCGGTGGTCTGGTATGTATCTTGATACGACTATCCCGAGACCGGCGCGCTGGCGTCGCTGCACTAAAAAAACGCATCGGCGCCTGCCCATGCACCGTCGCTGCGCCCGACATCAGAACAGGCTGACTCCATGACCGATCGTGCCCGAGGCGCCACGCCCGACGAGGCAACCCAGGAAATCTTCATCGAGTGGCTCGCGCCGATCTACGGGAATGGCCCCGCCCGCGACTGCATCGAATCGATGGCGGAATCGGCACGACACCACGATCTGCCCCGCGGCACGGACATGGCGGTGGATCAGTCGCTGAACCTCATGATCACCTACCCCGATATCGTGCAGCGCCCCGGCGAAGCACCGCTGGCGACGTTACGCGATTTCATCGCCCAGAACATCGGCGATGCGGTTACCGCGGTGCATATCCTGCCGTTCTTTCCGCACAGCTCGGACGAAGGCTTTTCGGTGATGAACTACCGCGAGGTCAATCCGGATTTCGGCGGCTGGGAGGATATTCATGCACTGGCCGACGACAAGCCGCTGATGTTCGATCTCGTGCTCAACCACGCCTCGCGCAAGGGCGTGTGGTTCGCGCATTACCTGGCCGACGCCGACCCGGGACGCGATTATTTCATCGAGGTCGATCCCGGCCACGGATCTGCGCTCGGTGGTGCGCCCGCGGGCCACGCCGCTGCTGGCCGAAGTCGTCACGGCCCGCGGCACGAAACATCTCTGGGCCACGTTTTCGGACGACCAGATCGACCTGAACTTCGCCAACCCGAAGGTGATGAACGAATTCATCGACATCATCTTCGAATACGTCGCCCGCGGCGCGCGCCTGTTGCGTCTGGATGCCGTGGCCTTCCTGTGGAAGGAGATCGGCACGCCCTGCATTCATCTGTGGCAGACCCACCGCGTGATCAAGTTCTTTCGCGCGGTGCTCGAATATTATGCGCCGGGCCTGCAGCTGATCACCGAGACCAACGTCCCGCACGCCGAGAACATCTCGTATCTCACCGACGGCGACGAAGCGCACGTCGCCTACCAGTTCGTGCTGCCGCCGCTGACCGCCTACACCCTGCTCACCGGCGACGCCACGCGTTTGACCGAATGGGCGTCGGGCCTGCCGCCGTTACCCGCTGGCTGTCATTTCCTGAATTTCACCGCCAGCCACGACGGTATCGGCCTGCGTTCAGTGGAAAGCATTCTGTCGGACGACGAACGCGACACGCTGGTCGCGACCACCCGCGAGCGCGGGGGCTTCGTGTCCACCCGAGCCATGTCGGACGGCACCACGCGCCCCTACGAACTCAATATCACCTACTACGATCTGCTCGGCGCCCCGGACCAACGCGACACGCCGACGCATATCGACCGGTTCGTCGTCAGCCAGGCGATATCGATGGCGCTGGCCGGTATCCCGGCGCTGTATTTCCACAGCCTCGTGGGCACCCATAACGACCTGGACGGCGTGGAAGCCTCGGGCCACAGCCGCTCGATCAACCGCCGGCGCTATGACCGCGGCGAGATCAACTACCAGCTCAGCATCGATTCGCACCATGCCCGCGTGCTGGCGCGTCTCAAGCGCCTGCTGGTGGTCCGCGCGCGCCAGCCTGCCTTCCATCCGGACGCGGCCCAGTCGATCGTCGACCTCGGGCCGTCCCTGTTCGCCGTACAACGCTCGACCCGCGAGCAGACCATCCTGGCGCTGCACAACGTCACCGACAAACCCGTCAAGGTGCCCGGGCACATGCTGCCCGAAGCCCGCGTACGCCGGAACGTGACCGCGTCCACCCAGATCAGCGGCGCCCAGCGCACGATATCGCTGGCGCCCTACGAAATCGCCTGGATCAGTGATTAGCGACCCAGCGCGCCGCCCCGAACGATACGGGTTCGATCACAGGGCCGCCGACGCAATCAC
>CAWIGB010000029.1:0-46228 GCA_963835375.1 uncultured Gammaproteobacteria bacterium | reverse complement strand
GCGACCCTGGCCGCCATGGTGGCCGATCCGCCGGCGGCGATCGTGCTCGCCGGCAGTCTTCCCCCGGCCCTGAGTGCGGCGTTGCTGCACGAAGCGCTGGCGCCGCTGCTCCGGGCGGACGTTCCGTTATGGCTGGATGCCAGCGACGACGCGCTGACAGCCGGGCTGGCGCTCCCGGCGTCATTGGTCAAGCCCAACGTCGACGAGCTTGCGGCCTGTGTCGGCCGGCCGCTCGCCGATGCGACCGAACTCGTCGGCGCCGGACGGGAACTGCAGGCGCGCGGGGTGGCTGAGGTGGCCATCTCGCGCGGCGCTGACGGCGTGTTGTGGCTCACCGGCGACGAAACGCTGGCGGCCACGGCGCCGGCCGTCACGGTGGAAAACACGGTTTGCGCCGGCGACACGCTGGTTGCCGGGCTCATGCACGGCCGGTTGTCGGGCTGGGCGGATACCGAAACGCTGGCTTTCGCGGTGGCGCTGTCGGCCGATGCGGTCACGCGCATCGGCGTGGGTCAGTCGGATACGCCGGTTTTCGAGAGATTGCGGGGCGCGGTGGCGGTTCATGCCGTCGATATCGATGCGTCGGTGGAATAGAGCATTTGCCAGACAGCGCGCCTGAACGGA
Organism: uncultured Gammaproteobacteria bacterium; assembly: GCA_963835375.1. Taxonomy (GTDB): domain Bacteria; phylum Pseudomonadota; class Gammaproteobacteria; order Nevskiales; family Salinisphaeraceae; genus Salinisphaera. The sequence goes on along the minus strand of CAWIGB010000029.1, from coordinate 45,604 downwards.
TCGAGCAGGGCGCGTTGCCGAGGAGGCGAGGATGAACATCACTATTGTCACGGCCTGTCCCGGCGGCCGCACTACATCGTGGCTCGCTGGCGAGCGGCTGGCGCGAGCGGCCGAACGCCAGGGCCATACCCCGGTCTTCGATGCCGAGGATTCCGGCGCCAGCGATCTCGTCATCGTGGCGGCGAGCACGCGGGTGGATCTGTCGCGCTATGCCGGGCAGGCGCTGTATCGGGCCGACATGGCTGATGCGCTGGCCGATCCGGACCACGTGATCGAAGTCGCACGCGAGGCGGCGCGTCCGTACGATCCGGCCGACGAACCCGCTCCGCCCACGACCGCCGCCGAGCAAGCGCCGGCCGAGCGCGTGCACATTGTCGGCGTGACGGCGTGCCCGACCGGCGTGGCGCATACCTTCATGGCCGCTCCAGCGCTCACCGAAGCGGGTCGGCGACAATGGGGTACGCAACCGGGCGCGCATCGAAACGCAGGGCTTGGTCGGCGCACAGGATGCGCTCACCGACGAGGAAATCGCGGTGGCCGATGTCGTGCTGCTGGCCTTCCCCATCCAGGTGGATGATTCGCGTTTCGCCGGCAAGCGCATCTATCACCGCCTCGACCGGCGCGGCGTTGAAGCGCGCCAGGGCAACGATCGAAGCGGCACTCGCCGAAGCCGAGGTCGAAACACAGGGCGCGACCGAGGGCGCGGCACCGGCGGCCAAAGCCAAGGGCAGCATCAAGGAGCGAGGCGTCTACAAGCACCTGCTGACCGGCGTGTCGTTCATGCTGCCGATGGTGGTGGCCGGCGGTCTGTGTATTGCGCGCTGTCGTTCTGTGTTCTGCATTCACGCCGCAGACCAGAAGGGCAAACTGGTGGCTGCGCTCATGCAGATCGGCTCCGGCTCGGCCTTCAAGCTCATGGTGCCCGTGCTGGCCGGCTATATCGCGTACTCGATCGCCTGACCGCCCCGGGGCTCACGCCGGGGTTGATCGGCGGCTGGCTGGCCACCGATCTCGGCGCGGGGTTCGATTCCGGCGGCATCATCGCCGGTTTCCTCGGCGGCTATGCCGCGCTGGCGGTCAAGGGTTTCGTGCCGCTGCCGGCCAGTATCCAGTCGCTCAAGCCGATCCTGATCATTCCCCTGCTTTCCAGCTGGCTACCGGGCTGGTGATGATCTACGTCATCGGCACTCCGGTGGCCGCGATTCTGGGAGCACTCACGACTTCCTCAATTCGATGGGGTCGACCAACGCCGTGCTGCTCGGTCTGTTGCTCGGCGGCAGCACGACGTGCTTCGACATGGGCGGGCCGATCAACAAGGCAGCCTATACCTTCGGCGTGGGCCTGTTGTCGTCACATACCTATCTGCCGATGGCGGCCATCATGGCGGGCGGCATGGTGCCGCCGCTCGGGCTCGGCCTGGCCAGTCTGGTCGCCCGGCCCGAGTTTGACTAGGCCGAACGCGAAGGCGGCAAGGCCGCGGTGGTGCTGGGCCTTTGTTTCATCACCGAGGGCGCGATCCCTTCGCGGCCCGCGACCCGCTGCGGGTGATTCCGAGCTGCGTGTTCGGCGGGGCGGTGGCCGGCGGTCTGAGCATGTATTTCGGCCTGCAAAGCGATGGCACCGCACGGTGGCTTGTTCGTGCTGTTGATTCCGCACGCCGTGACCCATGCGTTGCTGTATCGGCGCGATCGCGGCCGGGGCCGTGGTCACCGGGCTGGTCTATGCACGGCTCCATCAAGCGCCGCCCCGTGGTCGATGCAGCGCCGGCTAGCGGTAACGCCGATCCGCTGGGGCTGGATTCCTCGCGCGCGGTCTGAGCCGGCGGCCGAAGGTCGGCACCCGGTCATCGGATCGGGGCCGAGGCCTCTCGCACGGGCCGCCTGCGGCATGAGGACGATCGGCGTTTCATGGTCGCTCGGCCGCTTGAAAACCGCGTAGCGCTCGGCGAACCGGATGACGCGAAGCCGGCCCGGCGGCATGCCTTTGCGACACGCACTCGTTCGCCGCGGGTGGCCGCGGCCCGCGCTTGAAATCCCGCGCTCAACGTTTGTTTATCGTAAACACGGGCCGTCGATGATTTGCGTACTGTCGTGCCGCGAACCCGCCGACGCGTCAGTATGAAAAACAGTCTCGTACGGCGTGGACGACGTCGTACCTTGCTTGCCAGAGATGGGCAGGGCCCATCCGCGACAGGTGACGCTGCCCGTATCCTCTTTCGGGCCCGGCGATGGATTCCTATTGCCTGAATTATTAAATTTTAAAAACGAAAAGGGTGGATTTTAGCGCCCGAATGATTGGGGTTGTCGGCATTTATGAGGATGTCGTAGCGTCGTGAACTTATTTTGTTCGGGGTAGTCGTATCAGCGTCATTGGATAACCATAACTCCGAGCCCGTTGCTGCTGTGATGCGTGTACCTCCGGTTGTAGAGGAAGATTATCTCGCTATTGCCGAGGCTCTGTGCGCCGGATTGCGCCACAGGCGGGTAATGCCGTGGATCATCTGTCGGACGGTCGACAGGCGCGCTGCGCGCTGCAGGATCGAACGCATGATTTATTGATTCTGGATCTCGGGGTCCCGTATCTGAGCGGGGATCGTCTCCTGCACGAATTGCGCAAGGCACAGAATTCTCTGGCGGTGTTCATCGTGACCGCCCGTGACGGCATGGAAGAACGGATTCGGGTCCTCGATCTGGGGGCCGACGACTATCTCGTTAAGCCGTTTGCCTACGCGGAATTCGCGGCCCGGGTGCGAGCGCTCTGCGGCGCCAAGTGGCTCATGGCAGAACGGAAATACTGCTTGGGCAGCTGCGCTCGACATCGCGGGCCGGCGCGGCTGGGTCGGTGATCGCGAACTGGAATTCACTGCCCGGGAATTCGGCCTGTTGTCCGCATTGGCGACACGCCAGGAACGTCTCACCAGCGGGCCCAGCTGATCGAAGCGTTCTGCGATTGGAACGAGGAACTGACCGACAACGGCCTGGATATCGCGGTTCACCGGTTGCGCAGAAATCTGAAAGATTCGGGCGCAAGCGTCGAACCGTGCGGGGACTCGGTTATATCTTGAAAGTCGATGAAGCCAGCATGAGTCCGTCGATGCGGACGCATGCGCTGCGCCCGAGCCTGCGTCGCCGGCTTTTGTTGTTTCTGCTGGTGCCCATGCTGATCACCTCACGGCGGACGCCGTCATTACTTATGTCGTCGCCTTGTCCTATGCGAACCGCGTTCACGACGAGGACCTCGCCGACGATGCCCGCACGCTGGCCACCATGCTGCAAACGCGCTCGCTTAAGGGCACGTTGTCGCCGCAGGCGCGTTTTCTGCTGGAGTTCGATCCCGACGGGCATAATTATTTCGCGATCCGCAGCCCGCAGCGGGGTCTGATCGCGGGCAGCCGGGTGCTGCCGCCAGTGGCCACATTGCCGAAGCCGGGGCAGGCACCGCGTCTGTACGACACGCATATCGGGCATACCGCTCTGCGCGCCGCCACGATCACGATCGACGCGCCGAACCGCGGGCAGGACGAGCTCGGGATCACGGTAGCCCAGACGTTTCAGGGACGCCGGCAGGTTGCGCGCCAGATTCTGCTGCTGAATATTTCGTTGCAGGTCGCGTTGATCAGCGTGCTGCTGTTGCTCGTGTGGCTCGGGGTTCGTTTCGGCCTGCGCGTCATCGATCCACTGACCCAGCGTCTGCGCCGGCGCGATCATGATTTGTCTCCGATCGAGGACGACGATGTCCCGGTCGAGCTGTTGCCGCTGACGCATACCATCGACGCGCTGTTCGCGCGCTTGCGCGACATCATGGCATTGCACGAGCGTTTCATCGCCGATGCAGCGCATCAGTTACGGACACCGCTGGCGGGCTTGCGGCTTCAGGTCGAACGAGCCCTGCAGCACGCGGATGATCCACGGGCCGTGCAAGCGCTGGAGCATATTCAACAGCTCACCGGGCGTACGGCGCGGACCTCAGTGCAGCTGCTGGCGCTCACCCGAGCCGAGGCGCGCCCGATGCAGAAAGTGCCGGTCGATCTGCGAGTCTTGCTGCCGGAGCTGGCGGGACAGCGCGTGCCGGAGGCCATCGAGCAGGAGATCGATCTCGGCTTCGACACCACCGACGAACTGGCCTGGGTCGACGGCGATCCGATCGCGCTTCAGGAAGCACTGGATAATCTCATCGATAACGCGCTGCGCTACACGCCGCGCGGCGGTACGGTGACGCTCACCCTGCGCGCGGCGCCCCGCGAGCTGTGTCTGCAGATCGACGATAGCGGCCCCGGCGTGGATGCCGATATCCTGCCGCGGCTCGGTGAGCGTTTTTTCCGGGCGCCGGATAATCGACGTAGCGGCACCGGTCTGGGCTTGGCGATCGTTCGGCATATCGTCTTGAAGCACCAGGGCAGTCTGTGTTTCGAGCGCTCACCACTCGGCGGTCTCGGTGTGCGAATCAGCCTGCCGCGGCGCCCCGGACCCGGCGCTGGCGGGACGCACGCCGGGCGCGCTGGGGCGTGTTCGTGATGGCGACGACACCCTTGAACGTATCGAAAGCCTGGCCGTCGCCCCGTCGGGTTCGCGGCGGCGCCATTCTGGGCATGGCACTGTTGCTGGGCGGCTGTGCATCGACGCCGGTGCCGCACCCGGATGTCGTGCTGCCATCGCACTGGGTGCATGCAACCGGGCAGAAGGCGCCGCCGCATCCCGATTATCGGGAGTGGTGGCAGGCACTGAATGATCCGGGCTTGAATCGGCTGGTGGACGAGTCGCTCAAGGCGAACCTGGATCTGGCCGCGGCCCGCGAGCGGGTCCTGGCGGCCCGGGCGTTGTATCTGCATAGCGATGCGCCGTACAAGCCGTCGCTGAGCATCAAGACCGACGACCCGGTGGATCCGGACGCCCGGGCTTCTTATTTCCTCATGGGCTTCGATGCGAACTGGGAGCTGCCGTTGTTCGGTCGCGGCGACGCCAAGAAGAACGTGGCCCGTGGGCATCTCGCTACCGCGGCCAGCAATTTGCGCGACGTACGCGTGTCGATGGTGGCCGAAATTGCACGCGACTGGATCAATCTGCGCGGTGCGCAGCAGCGCAGCTCGATTCTCGACCAGATGCTGGCCGTGCAACACCATCGAATTCGGCTCGCGCGCGAGCGTATTCGTCTCGGCCTGGCGTCGCCGACCGTGTTGAGCGCGCCGTTGTTGAAAGCCTCCGATTTGGAAGCGGAGCGGCAGGATGCTCGGCATGCGGCCGTGGCGGCGGCCCAACAACTGGCTCTGCTCACCGGCCGTGCCGAGCCCGACAAGAGCTGGCTGGAGGCGGCGAGCGTGCCCACGCTGCAAGGCTATGAACCGGTATCGGTGCCGGCGACGCTGCTCTATACGCGGCCCGGCATCGCCGAGGCCCGGGCTCGGGTGATTCGTGCGGCCGGCGAGCTGGGTCTGGCGCGGGCCGATCGCTATCCGAGCATCGGGATTGGCGCGTCGCTGGTCGCGTCGGCGAATCTCGCCAGCTACAAGTCGAGCGGTGTTGGCGGTATCGGTTCGATCGGCCCGATTATCGACATTCCACTGTTCGACTGGGGCATGCGCAAGGCGCGGGCCCAGGCCAAGGGGCATTTGCTCAAGGCGGCATCGCTGGCGTATCGCGAGGCCGTGTTGCAGGGCGTGGCGGATGTCGAAACCAAGCTCGACGATCTGAACAGCACGCAGCAACAAATTCAGAAGCGGCAACAAGTGCTCCAGCGTGAGCAGACCGCGCTAGGCCGGGCCCGGACCCGCGACCAGCTCGGGCTAGACAGTCCCGATCAACGTCTCGGGGCAGAACTGGCCTGTAACCAGGCTCGTCTGCGGCTCACCCGGGCCCAGACGGCGCACGATATCGCCTACGTGGCGCTCTACAAGGCGCTGGGCGGGCCGAGCAATCGCGCGATCGAGAGTGCGGGCTGAATGATGGTTTCGTTGGCGCGCAAGACACTGCTGCACGAATGGCGGCGCTTTCTGCCGGCGATGCTGGCGGTGAGTTTCGCGACGCTGCTACAGCTGCTGCAAGCGGCTCTGGTGCTCGGTATTTTCGGCGGCGCGGCGGTGTATGTCTCGGATTCGAATGCGGACCTCTGGGTCGGCTATCCCGGCACCCAGAGCGTCGATCAGGGCCGGCCCATCGACGGTGATATCGCGTCGCTACTGGAGATGAATCCGCAGATCGAGTCGGTCGAGCCGTTCTATCTGCTCGATGGCGATTGGCGCGGCGGTCACGGTACCGGTGGCGTGTCGGTGTTCGTGTCCGGTGTGTCGACGCGGCCGGGTGCGATGATGTTTGCTCGTGTGCTCACGCCCGCGTTGCGCGCGCGCCTGGCGTATCCCGAATCCGTTATCGTCGATCCGGCCGATTTGAACAAATTGGGGGTACAGGTCGGGGACACGGCCAGCGTCAACGGCCATCTCGTGCGTGTGGTGGGCACGGCCCGCGGTCTGCGTGCGCTGGGCGGCGCCGACATCGTCACGTCGCTGCAGACAGCGCGCATGCTGGACCCGGCGCCGAGCGACAGTGGTGGCCCCACTTACCTGGTCGCGCGCCTGCGTCATCCGGCCGCGGCGTCGTCGGTCGTCGCCGATATCAATGGACACAGCGGCTTCGGACGCTACCAGGCCTGGACAGCGCCGGCGTTCGCCCGGCTTTCGGTGCTGTTCTGGCTGTTCAATACCGGCGCAGGTGCCGGCGTGCTGTTTCTGGCGGTCATCGTTTTTGTGGTCGGCGCCATCATCACCAGTCAAGCTCTCATGGCAGCCGTAGCGGCCTCGGTCAACGAATACGCCACGCTCAATGCGCTGGGTGTCGGCAAGCGCTCGCTGCGCTGGGTGGTGTTGGAGCAGGCCTTCTGGGTCGGCGCCTGCGGTGTCGTGCTGGCCAGCGTGCTCGCGGCGTTGCTGATCTGGCTGGCGCACAGCAACAACGTGCCCGTGGCCATGCAGCCGTTGGTAGCCGCGGCCTGCCTGGGGCTGGTGATGGCCTTGGTCGCTGTGTCCGGGTTGATGGCGATGCGCAGCATGCAACGCGCCGACCCGGCCACCTTGTTGAGATGAGTGGATGCCGTACTCGAATACCGTAATCGATCCGAATCCGATGCTGGTGGCCGAAAACCTGACCAAGTCGTTTACGTCGGGGCAGCTCAGCACACGAGTTCTCGACGACCTGTCGGTAGAAATCGGCGCTGGCGCACTCACGCTCATCTCCGGGCCGTCGGGCTGTGGCAAGAGCACATTGCTGTCGATTCTCAGCGGCCTGCAAGCCCCGGATCACGGGCGCGTTCTGGCGCTGTCGGAGTCGCTGCAGGCGATGGATGCCAAACGCGTGGAAGCGTTTCGTCTGCACCATACCGGGTTCGTATTTCAAGGCTTCAATCTCTTTCCCGCGCTGACGGCACGCGAGCAAGTGCAGTTGCCGCTGCAGTACATGCGGCTATCGGCGCAAGAGATCACGCGGCGCGTCGACGAGGCGCTGGCCGAGATGGGCATGGCCCATCGGCAGCATCTCCGCCCGGCGGCGCTGTCCGGCGGCGAGAAACAGCGCGTCGCGATCGCCCGGGCGCTGGCCAAGGCGCCGGCGCTGTTGTTCGCCGACGAACCGACCAGCGCGCTCGACGCCGCCAACGGGCAGATCGTGATCGATCTGTTGCATCGCATTGCCCGCAACCACGGCACGACGGTGTTGTGCGTCAGCCACGATCCACGGCTGATCAGCCATGCCGATCGCGTGCTGACGATGGAAGACGGGCAAATTCTCGACGACTCAGACCGTGGCGCGCGATGAATCCGTCACGACAGGAAACGGCCATGTTCAAGAATCGATATGCCGGGCGGATACGTTATGTCGCGGTGCCATTCGTTGTTCTGCTGACGGCCGCGCTGGCGGTGGCCTGGGCCGCCGACCGCGCTCCGGCCTCACCACAGACCAAGCCGCATGACCAGGCCGCCTATGCCGCCGTGGCGCGCGGCCGGGTTGATGTTCAGGGCGGTATGTTGAAGCTGCAGGTCCCGGTGTCGGGCGCGGTGGATACAGTGCTGGTGCACGCGGGCGACACGGTCAAGAAAGGGCAGCTTCTCGCCCGCCTCGACGCGCAGGTCGCCCAGGCCCAGGTCCAGATCGCGCAAGGCAAATTATCGCAAGCGCGTACCCAGGAACATATTCTGGACGATCGGTTGAAAGCAGCGCGCAGCCAGGCCGACAAACTTCGAACCGCAGCTCGCGCTGGCGCCGGCTCGAGACACGATGCCGATACCGCCGCGCAGACCGCACGGGAACTGAAATGGCAACGGGACGGCGCGCGTGCCCAGATCGAAATCGCGAACGGCAATCTGGCGGTCGCCCAGCACCAGCTGACGCAACATCGGATTCAGGCGCCGGTAGCGGGCCGCATCGTGCAGGTGAATATCCAGCCGGGCGACCAGGTGGGCGCCGATGAGGCCCCGGCATTCGAATTGCTCCCCGATCGTGCGCGTATCGTCCGCGCCGAATTAAACCAGGAGTATGTGGGCGCCGTACATAAGGGTATGTCAGCGCAGGTGTTGTTGGACGATGCCGGCCAGACTTCGTTGGGCCGCGCCCATGTCGTTCGCGTCGGCGATGTCTTCCGCAAGCCTACGCTCGACACCGATCCCGGCCAGGGTGCCGGGGTTCGCACGGTGCTCTGTGTTCTGGCGTTCGACCACCCCTCCCATCTGCGGATCGGACAGCGGGTGGTGGTACGGATCCTGCGCGACGGAGCGTCCTGACCCACGCCCCATCGCCTTGAGAGTCTATAGGAATAGGCTCTAAGGGGCTGACGAAAGGCTCACGAAACCCCGGTCTGGGAGGCTGGTCTCATCCGGTGGTCAGGCATGGCCGCGGGGCGCCCGATTCTGCATGACCGGACCTGTGAATGCTCGCCAATATCGTCTTGTGCTGCCCGACCGATCGTCGCGCCGTGTCTTCGATTCACGAGACGCCGGTCAAGACCACGATGGCAGAGCTCCGACGACGGGCGCTACGACGAGTTGGCATGACGCGGGTATTTCGGCCGGCATACGCCTGTTGCTGCCGCGAAGAGGGGGCGGCGATCGAAGAACGTGGCGACCGACCGAATCGTGGTGGTGATACATGCCGGTGCGACGGCCGGCCCGGTCGGCGTGGTGTTTCCTGCCCCGGCGTTCGTAGTACGGGCGGCCGCCGTTGAGTACGCCACGGATCATGCGAGGACAGCCCCGCTTCAAGTCGCCGCGGCTGTGGTTCCGCGCCGTGGTGGTGCTGGTCACCGTACTGCTGGCCCTGGGCACTGTATGGCGTGCCGGACCGTCTACGGTGGCAGGCTACAGTTTTGGCTCGACGCATACGCATTCGGACTTCACGGCCTATCTTGCCGGTGGCCAGGCGATACGCAACGGAACCGATATCTACAAAGCGCATAACGAGCGCGACTGGGCCTATGTCTATCTGCCGCCGCTGGCCATTCTGGCGGCGCCGTTGACTCGGTTGCCCTTACCGGCCGCCGTGCTGCTGTGGTTTCTGATCTGTGTTGCCGCGTTGAGTTTCGGCATCCGTTGTTGCCGCCGGTTGGTCGATGCCAGCGTCGGCCCCCTGGATAGCGTGCGGCCGTTGCTGCCAGTCCTCCTGGCCTTCCCGTTCATCGTCGATGGACTGTCGCGGGGCCAGGCATCGGTCGTGGTCGCCGCGGCGGTATTCGCGATGTTCTACTTCGATTCCGTCGACCAACCTGTGCGGGCAGCGGCTTGTCTGGCCGTGGCAGCCGTGCTCAAGGTTTTTCCGCTGGCGTTGCTGCCTTACTTCATATGGCGTCGTCGCTGGCGGTTTTGCGTGCTGAGCGTCGGGTTCATGGTCCTGGGCGGCCTCGTGTTCCCGGCCTGTGTTCTCGGCTGGCAGCCGGCAGTCCACGATGTGATCGAATGGATGCATGTGGTCGGGCTACCGGCGTTTACACCGGGCAGCAAAGCTGTTTATTTTCCACAGCTGCTGCAGCCGGACGGCCTGCACAATCAATCGCTCTATGCGGTTCTGACCCGGGTATCGGAAGCCGTCGCCCCGGCCCTGCAGCCTTATGCGCAACCGGTATCCGATGGCGTCTCGGTGCTGGCGTTTCTGCTGATCTGCCGCGTCGAACGACGCGCAACCCAAAAGAACACGCTGTTCGTCACGTCGGCGCTGCTCGTCTGGTTGTTGATCGCCGCACCGGTGACCGAACTTCACTACTACATCCTTCTGTTGTTGCCGTTGTTCGCGATCCTGTATCGCGCCCGGACTCTGGTGCCGGCCAAGCGATTTCTGGCACGCGGCCTGCTGACGTTGTTTGGCTTGTTTGCCGTGGCCATTCCGGTTCTGGGCGATGCGCTGGATGTTTTCTGGTTTTATGGCGGTCTGTGCCTGCTGTGTTTTGCTATGTTCGGCGGCTTGTTGATCATGGCATGGGCGCCGGGCGAGCCGCGGGCCCAGGTGCGGTCTTGTCGGCCCGTTCCGCCATCGCCGGGCGGGCGTCGGGCAGGCGAATCCCCGGGCCCCGTTCGTCCGATTCCGGCCCCGCTGGTTTCCTGAACGCGGTCATGCCGGGCATGAAAGGCTATTGAAACCCCGCCGTGAAATGCTGGCACTACGACCGTGCGCCTCGTGCGCAGTAGTTCGAGCGGCCGGTTCGCGCATGCGGCGGCCACGCCTGAAGCTCGCCCTCGTTCGGGGGCCATACCCGCGCAACAGGACATCCGATGATCAGAAACGTCGAGTTTTTCTTTCCGGGCGATAATCGCGGCGTGCTTCTGATTCATGGCCTGACCGGCACGCCCCAGGAAATGCGTATTCTGGGCAAGGGCCTGAACAATCGGGGGTTTACCACCCGCGGGGTTCAGCTGGCCGGTCATTGCGGCAGCGTCGACGATTTGCTTGCCACGGGCTGGATCGATTGGTATCGAAGCGTGGAAACCGCGGCCCGCGAGATGCGCGGATCGGTCGAGCATTTGTTCGTTGCGGGTTTGTCGATGGGGGCCTTGCTCGCGCTGAGGCTGGCCGAAGAGCATCCCGACTGGGTCGATGGCGTCGGTGTGCTGGGGGCCACGTTCCGCTACGACGGCTGGAGCCTGCCAGCGCTCAACCGGCTGTCTTTTTTGCTACCCATGCTCAAGCGCCTGGGTATTGGCCGCGACCGGATGTTCATGGAGCAGCCGCCGTATGGCTTACGCGACGAGAATCTGCGCCGGAAAATCAGCGAGGCCATGGCCAGCGGCGATAGCACCGCAGCCGGTTTGCCCGGCAACCCCTGGCATTCGTTGGCCGAGCTTTATCTGATGTCGCGTCGGGTGAGGCGCGATCTGCGCCGGGTGGTGGCGCCTTGTCTGATCGCGCACGCGACCGAGGACGATATTGCTTCCAGCCGGAATGCCGAATTGGTGGCACGGCGTGTTAGCGGGCCCACCGAGATGCTGTGGCTCGACGACAGCTATCACATGATCACCATCGATCGAGAGCGTCGTCGGTTGATCGAAGGCGTTGCAGATTTCTTTGCCCGCGTCGCGGCCGCTGGCTTCGCGACCGAGCGCGCCGCATGATCACCGGGCGGGCCCTGCCCGGGGCCGCTTCATGACGACGACGGTTCTGGTCCTCTGGTTGATCGTCGAGCTGTTCGATACCGCCGGGCAATTGAGCTTCAAGGCTGCGGCCAGCCATGGCATCGACGGCAGCGGCCTGGACCACTGGCGGCATATGCTGGTCCGGCCGTGGATCTGGCTGGGCGGCAGCTGTTATCTGTTCGAGTTTCTCGCGTGGATCGCGTTTCTGTCGCTGATCCCGCTGGGCCGGGGCATTCTGCTCGGCTCGATCAATATCGTGGTCATCATGCTGGCCGGCCGGCTTTTGTTCGGTGAGCGCCTGACCCGCCTGCGCGTGCTGGGCATTGCCCTGGTCGCGCTCGGCGTGGCGATTGTGGGGGCCGGTACGTGAAGCGCTTCTATATCATCGGGTTCGCGATTCTGCTGGGCTTCGATACGCTCGCCCAGCTCAGTTTCAAATACGCCGGCGATCAGGCCCTGCCGGTCCAGGCCAACCTCGCATGGCTGGAACGCGTCTTCACCCAGCCCTGGGTCTACGGGGCCGTGGTGGGTTACATCGGGGCCTTCTTTACGTGGATGACACTGCTGCGGCGGGCGCCGATCGGCCCGGCTTTTGCCGCGTCGCATCTCGAGGTGGTCAGCGTGTTGCTGCTGTCGGTGCCGGTGTTCGGTGAATCCATTGGCTGGAGCCAGGCGCTGGGCGCGGTGGCCATCGTCGCCGGCATTCTTTGTCTGGCCTTGAGCGAATCCGCCGACGAGCCGGGCTGAGCGGGGCGTCATCGCTATGCACTGTCCGGCTGCCAGGCCGCCTGAATATGGGGTAGCAGACGTCGGTTCAGGGCGTGTTGGCCGGTTTGCCAGTCGGCGATTTCGGCGGCCGACACGGCCGGTTGTCGATCCAGCGAGGATAGCGCCCGTTTCCACCACTGCGGGTAGCGCGCCACCGATACTTCGCCGGTGATGTCGCAGCCGACGATGCGCCCGGGCAGGGCCTGAATCGCCCCGATCAGCTGCGGTTCGTGCATCACGCCCTGATCCCAGTTGGTGCGGGCATCCTCGATACTCAGCACATCCTTGTCGATCGAGAGATAGATCGGCTGGCGCTCGTCCGCCATATGCGCGACAAACGCCTGCAGCAAGGAATCGATGTGGTCGAACGCATGAAAGACGGGGGCGAGGCCCAGCCAGCGCGCCCACCGGACATCAACGCCGGTGGACCAGTAGTGCAGGCGCCCGGCATATAACGGGCGCAGATAGTTTTCCCAGGCATGTCCGAGGCCGATATCGGCTGATGTAATGCCGACCACATGTACATGGCGAACGCCCGGCAGGGCGAGCGCCCGCCGTACCCACGACCCGCAATGCACCCCGAAGGGAAAACGCATGTTGTCGGGGTGGTTGTCGAATACGACGACATCCACGGCGGTGCGCGCACTGGCGCGTTCGAGCAGCGGCAGACTCAGATGATGGAAGTCGCCGCTGCCCATGAACACCGGACCCGGGTTCAGCGGCAGTTTGAGAGCGAGCTCGCGGGCGAAGCCGCGCAAGGCGCCGCGGCTGCAGGCGAATCTCAATTGGTCCGCCCAGTCGTCGAGCGGCAGGCGGGTTGAGTGGTCGAGTGGCCCGACCGACTCGTCGAGATCAAGAACGACGGGATGCATCGGGAGTGCGCTGTTCATGCCAGTTTCGATCACTTTCGAAATAAGGGGCGATCCGCCGTAGCAGGGCCCGTAACAGACGGTTGCGCGGGCGCACGGCGTGTCGCGTGAACGTGAATCGGGCCCCGAGATGCGCCTTGACCTCGGGATCGGTCCAGCCGGCGATGTAGTGCGTCAGGCCGCGCTCGCGCGCATAGCGCAGGTTGTGCATCCAGCTCACGGCGTAGAGATTGAAATCGCGTGCCGCCGGATAGTCGAATCCGACGTATTTGTCGACCAGCATGCCGTTGTGCTCGAAGCAAAGATTCCAGCCGATCATGCGGCCCTGGTGGCGGTATACGAAGACCACGCCGCCGCAGTCCGCGTCGCCGAGCACGGCGCGCAGGAAGCCCGCATCGAGGTGATCGAAGTGCACCTCGCTCTGGGCGTAGACCTGTTCGTACAGTGCAACGCAGGCGTCGAGCATGGCCGGCTCGCACAGCGCAGCGCTGCCGGTCGCCAGCGTCTCGACGTTGATGCGATCGCGCACGCGCAGCTTGCGTCGGATGTTGCGCCGCGCACCGCGAGACAGACGCGCCAGGTAAGCGTCTTCGTCGGCGAAGTCGATCGGCACCCAGGCCAGCGCCTGACCCGCCATGAGCACGAAGCCGGCGGCACGACAGGCCTGCAGGAACGCGTCGGCGTAGGCGTTGTCGCGCCCATCCAGCAGCGGCGAATCCTGCAGCACATCCTTGACGATCAGGAATGGGTACTCGCGCCCGTGCGCGTTCAGCAGCCGGCCGGCCAGGGCAGCCGGCTCCAGTGCCCAAGGTAACCAGGCATATTCGCTGACTGTGGCGCCGATGAAGCGCGTGCGTGGCCGTAGCAGCCGGCCCCAGAAGCGATAGAGCGGTAGCCGGCGTATGCGCTCGCGCAGCGGCGCATCGGCGGTGGTCAGCAAGTCGAAACGGGTCGCGAACGTGGGTGTGTCGCCCACCGTGCTGGCGAGCGTGAAGCCGTCCGGCGGATGCGTGCGCAGGTGCTGCAGCAGCGCGGCCGGTTCGAGTTGGCCGATGAAAGACGTTTGCAAGGTTCGATTCCTACCGTGAGCTTGTGGCTTCGCTGCGGCGCATCGCGCGTCCCCGAGGCCATGGCCATGGAACAGGCTTGGCAGCGCCGCAGCGCGCTTCCGGAGAACCGATATGACCGTTACCGTTCAAGAGCAGGTCTTCGCGATCATCGCCGAGCACGGCCGGATCGATCCGAAAACGATCACCCCCGAGTCCACCTTGGCGGACCTGGGTATTGCCTCGCTGGAAGCAATGGAGATCGTGTTCGATATCGAGGAGCACTTCGATATCAACCTGCCCGATCGCGACCCGAACTTCGACACCGATACCGCGCAAGGCCTGATCGACGCCATCGACCAGGGGTTGCAGCAGAAGGCTGCCAGCAGCGGTCTCGACGCGCGTCTCGGCTGAATGCCCCAACCCTTGGCGAACTCTGCGGAGATCGGCATGCATCGCGTGGTGATTACCGGCATGGGTGCGGTGAGCGCGCTCGGCCTGGGCCAAGCGCCGCTTTGGCGCGCCATGGTGGAAGGGCGCAGCGGCACCGGGCCGCTGCGCTCGCCCGAGCCCGACGTGGCATTGCGCATGAAAGTGGCTGCCCAGTTGGTGGACTTCGATCCCGCGGCGCATTTCGACGACAACCGCCTGAGCCTGCTCGACCGCGTATCCCAGCTGGGCTTGGTCGCCGCCCGCGAGGCCGTGACCCAGGCCGGTATCGACTTCGCGGCCGGAGGTGTCGGCGCCCGGACCGCCACCGTGGTCGGTACGGGCACGGGCGGCGAGATCTCGCGCGATAGTCAGAGCCGACGCGTGTACCGCGACAACTTGGCGCGCGTGCATCCCTTGTCGATCCTGCGCACCATGCCCAACGCGCCGGCCAGCCATATCAGCATGGAGTATGGGCTGATCGGGCCGGCGTTCGGCGTGGTCAGCGCTTGTGCTTCGTCCAACCACGCCATTATCCAGGCCGCTGCGATGCTGCGTACGGGGCTCGCCGACGTGGCGCTGACCGGCGGCACTGAAGCCTGCCTCAGCCTGTGCGGTATCCGCGCCTGGGAAGCCATGCGCGTAGTGGCCGACGACACCTGCCGGCCGTTCAGCCGGCAGCGCCGCGGCCTGGTGCTGGGCGAAGGCGCAGGCATGTACGTGCTGGAAACGTTGGAACACGCGCGTCGGCGTGGCGCCGTCATCCTGGCGGAACTCGCCGGCGGCGGCATGAGCGCCGATGCCGGCGACATCGTCGCGCCCTCGGCGGACGGGGCCGCGCGCGCCATGCGCATGGCGCTCGACGAGGCCGGACTCGCGCCCGAACGTATCGGCTATATCAATGCCCACGGTACCGCCACGGCGGTTAACGACCCCACCGAGACTCGTGCTATTCGTCAGGTCTTCGGCGCGCATGCCGATCGTCTGGCCGTGTCCTCCACCAAGGCGATCCATGGCCACGCGCTGGGCGCGGCCGGCGCGCTCGAGCTGATCGCTGCGGTCGGCGCCCTGCGCGAAGACGTGATTCCGCCCACGGCCCATTTTATCGACCCGGACCCGCTGTGCGACCTGGACTACGTGCCCAACGTCGCTCGAGAGCAGCGCATCGAGGCCGTGCTGTCCAACTCGTTCGCCTTCGGTGGCCTGAACGCCGTATTGGCACTGCGTCGCATCGAGCCCTGACGATATCGGCGTCCTAACGCAACCGCCCCGGCGAAAACGCCGGGGCGGTGGAGGCGATGGTTGCCGCAAGACGACGGTCACGTGGCTCAGGCGAGGCGCTTGGCCTTGGTCAGCAGCTGGTCCAGCAGGGCGATGCCCAGGTCGATTTCCTCGGTGCTGATATGCAGCGACGGCGCCAGCGTGATGACGTTCTTGTAGTAGCCGCCGATATCCAGCACCAGGCCCAGCTTCTTGCCGTTGTGCTCGAGGTCGCCGGCCAGGCCGATATCGACCATGCGGTCGACCAGCGCCTTGTTCGGCGTGAAGCCGTCTTCGGTGCAGATCTCGGCGCGCAGCGCCATGCCGAGGCCGTCGACGTCGCCGATTTCCTTGTGGCGCGTCTGCAGGTCCTTCAAACCTTCCAGGAAGTGTGCGCCCTTGGCCATGACCATGGCTTCGTAGTTGGTCTCGTGCATCATCTTCATCGCCTCCAGGCCGACCGCGGTGCCCAGCGGATTGGCGTTGAAGGTCGAATGCGTGGAGCCCGGCGGGAACACCTCGGGATTGATCAGCTCTTCCCGGGCCCACAGGCCGGACAGCGGGTTGAGGCCGTTGGTCAACGCCTTGCCGAACACGATCATGTCCGGCGTGACGCCGAAGTGCTCGATCGACCACAGCTTGCCGGTGCGATAGAAGCCCATCTGGATTTCATCGGTGACCATCAGGATGCCGTACTGATCCAGCACCTTCTTCAGGCCCTTGAAGTAGTTCATCGGCGGCACGATGTAACCGCCGGTGCCCTGCAGCGGCTCGACATAGAATGCCGCGTACTCGCACTCGCGGACCTTCGGGTCCCAGACGCCGTGGTACTCGGTTTCGAACAGGCGTGCGAACTCGGCTACCAGATGCTCGCCGTACTCCTCCTTATCCATGCCCTTGGGGCGACGGAACGGGTACGGATACGGCAGGAACATCGCGCGCTCGCCGAAGTGGCCGTAGCGGCGGCGATAGCGATAGCTGGAGGTGATCGACGAGGCGCCCAGGGTGCGGCCATGATAGCCGCCCTCGAAGGCGAACATCAGGCTCTTGCCGCCGGTGTAGTTGCGCACGATCTTGAGCGAATCCTCGATCGCCTGCGCACCGCCCACGTTGAAATGCACACGCCCGGGCAGGCCGAACTTGCGCTCGGCGTCGACGGCGATGGTCTTGGCCAGCTCGATCTTCTCGCGATGCAGATACTGGCTGGCCACCTGCGGCAGCTGGTCGATCTGGCGCTTGAGCGCGTTGTTCAGGCGTGCATTGGCATAGCCAAAGTTGACCGCCGAGTACCACATCTGCAAATCGAGATACGGCGTGCCGGAGGCGTCGTACATATAGCTGCCGTCGCAGCCGTCGAACAGCTTGGGCGGGTCGGTGTAATGGACCGTGTCGCCGAAGGAACAGTAGCGGGCCTCATCGGCCAGCATACGGTCATTCGAGTCGTCGAGGACGATCGCCTCGCTATTCAGAACGCTACTCATACCATTTGCCTGCGCAGGGGGAGGGTTTCGGAAAAAACGGTCGGCATCCCGGCCAGTTCGGGCAGGTGCGGCAGCAACGCCCGTGCCCCGCGCAGATCGGAGATCGCGGCGTGCGGGATACCGTTGATTCGACAATGTTCGATCAGCTGATCCTTGGCGAACACATAGTCGGCGGTGCCGGCCAGGCAGAAGTCCGACTGGCCGTCGCCGATGAGCAGCGTGGCCGCGCTATCGCTCACGACGCGGCATTTGCAGGTGCCGCTGTCCGTGGCGCACGCACTGCTCGAAACGGCGAATGCATGGACCAACCGCGATGGCCGTCGTGCATCAGATGGTTGGCCTGGATCGGGAGATAGCCCAGACCGTAGCCCCCGAGAATGCGGCGTATCGCGTAGTCGAGCCCATCGCTGACCACCGTGATGGGAATGCCGAGCCGCGTGGCGTCGGCGACGAATGCAGGAAAGGCGGGATCGATGGTCAGGGTATCGAGCAGCGCGTCCACCGCCTCCTGCGATGCATCCATCAGGGCCACCTGGGCCGTCATGCATTCGCGTGAGCTGATGCGGCCGGCGCGCCAATCGGCCTCGATGCGGCTCCACTCGGGGGTCGCGAAGTTCGCCAGCAACTCGTCGGTGACATCAGCGACGGCAATGGTGCCGTCGAAGTCACACAGGATCATCCAGTCGCGCACGAGGACTCCGGTCTTGAAGTACTAACTTGGCGACAGGCTATCCGGCTATTCTTTCGGCGCCCTTTCTCTCGCCGGGCGCGGTTGCGAGTCTCGGACCACGCGGCGGCGGTACCCGACGATCCGAAGCGCGCTGTGTCGCCGGGGCGGGTGTTCCCGCGCCGGCCCGCTCACGGCGCAATCACCCACGAACGTGGCGAGGGTCGATGAATTCCGGTCTCTTTTCATGGCGCGTCGCGCTGGCGCATATTGGGCGCGTCCATCATTTGCCACATCCGGAGAACGAGATGGGTTATATCCAAGTCGGAACCGAGAACACGGCCCCGGTCGAGCTCTACTACGAAGACGTGGGCGCCGGTCGCCCCGTGGTGCTGATCCACGGCTGGCCGTTGTCCGGTCGCTCCTGGGAAAACCAGGTACGGCCGCTGGTCGAGGCCGGTTATCGCGTGATCACCTACGACCGACGCGGCTTCGGCAAATCGTCGCAGCCGTGGAGCGGCTACGATTACGACACCTTCGCGGCCGATCTCAATACGCTGCTCGAAAAACTCGATCTGCACGACGCCACGCTCGTCGGGTTCTCCATGGGCGGTGGCGAGGTCGCGCGGTACCTGGGCACCTACGGCAGTTCGCGCATCGCCGGTGCGGTGTTCGCCGCGGCCGTGCCACCGTATCTGTACAAGACCGACGACAATCCCGAGGGCGGGCTCGACGATGCCACGATCGAACAGTTCGAGGCCGGCGTCACCGGCGACCGGCTGGCCTTCATGGACGATTTCTCGTCGAATTTCTTTTCCACCGAAGAAGGCGGCCTGCGGGTCAGCGAAGCGGCACGGATCTACCACCGCGATCTGGCATGGGGCGCATCGGCGAAGGGCACGCTGGACTGCATCGCGGCATTCGGGCGTACCGATTTCCGGGCCGATCTGGAACGCATCGATGTGCCCACGCTGGTGATCCACGGCAATGCGGATGCCATCGTGCCGTTGGAGGTTTCCGGCAAGCGCACCGCCGAGAGCATTCCCGATGCCTCGCTGGTGGTGATCGAGGGCGGCCCGCACGGCATCAATGCCACGCATCTCGACGAGTTCAATCGGGCGTTGATCGAGTTCCTCGATTAGGGCCTGCGGGGCCGTCGGGCAGCATGCGCGGCGCCTCGCGCATCGAACCGGAGCGAACTCATGAAGAGACTAGCGTGGGCTGTGGCGGGTCTGGGGCTGCTGGCCGCGGCGCTGAGTGGCTGCCACCAGCAGACGGCGGGCAACGGCGACGCGAGACTTAATCAGGACAAGCTGTGTCAGGTGGATACCTGGAAACCGGTAACGGTGGCCAACAGCTGCGAGTCCGGACAGAAGGTGGTGTTCCGACCGGGCAAATCCGCGGCCGACGATGCGCCGGTCCTGTTTGCGGCGGCCAACTGCGACCTGCGTTATTCGGTGGCGGTGACACCGGTGGGCGCGACCTGTATCTATCGGCCGATCCGCTCGGCCGGTCGGCTGGCGGCACCCAAGGCCGATTCCGCCAGCGGTTCGTAGACAAAAAACCGGCGCCCGCCAGGGCGCCGGTCTGTTCGCCGGGGGTGGCCGGCCGGACTCGACGGCCTAGGCCGCCTTGTCGCCCATCGAGGCCATGTCGATCACGAAACGATAGCGCACATCGCCATCCTTCATGCGGTCGAAGGCTTCGTTGATGTAGTCCATGTCGATCATCTCGACATCGCAGGTGATGCCGCGCTCGGCACAGAAGTCGAGCACTTCCTGGGTTTCCGGCATACCGCCGATCAGCGAGCCGCCGACCACGCGACGCTTGAAGATCAGGTTCATGCCCGTGATGGCCGGTTCGATCGGATCCATCAGGCCCACCAGAATATGCGTGCCATCGTACTTCAACGTGTTGAGGTACGGATCGATCGGATGCTGTACCGGCACGGTGTCGAGCATGAAGTCGTAGGTTTCAGCCACGGCCGCCATCTGCTCGTCGTCGGTCGAGACCACGACATGATCGGCGCCGTTGGACTTGGCTTCCTCGACCTTGGATTCCGAACGCGTGAACACCGTCACTTCGGCGCCCAGGGCCTTGGCGAGCTTCACGCCCATGTGACCGAGGCCGCC
This sequence comes from uncultured Gammaproteobacteria bacterium, assembly GCA_963835375.1. Lineage (GTDB taxonomy): Bacteria > Pseudomonadota > Gammaproteobacteria > Nevskiales > Salinisphaeraceae > Salinisphaera. The sequence goes on along the minus strand of CAWIGB010000029.1, from coordinate 25,356 downwards.
CATACCGATCACTCCGACCTTGTGGCCCGCTTTCACGCCATAGTGCTTGAGCGGCGAATAGGTGGTGATGCCGGCGCATAGCAGCGGCGCGGCGGACTTCAGATCGATGCCGTCGGGCATGCGCACTACGAAGCGTTCCGAGACCACCACGAAGGTGGAGTAACCGCCCTGGGTCATAGTGCCGTCGTGCCGATCTTCACTGCCGTAGGTCATCGTGAAACCGTTGAGGCAGTACTGCTCCAGACCGTCGTCGCAGGCCTGGCACTCGCGGCAGGAATCGACCATGCAGCCCACGCCGACGAGATCGCCTTTCTTATATTGCGTGACTTCGGGGCCCACATGGGTGACACGGCCGACGATCTCGTGGCCCGGCACAACCGGGAATTCAGTGAAGCCCCAGTCGTTCTTGGCGAAATGCAGATCCGAATGACAGACGCCGCAGTAGAGGATCTCGATCGAGACGTCGTCTGGGCGCGGATCGCGGCGCTCGAAATGCCAGTGCTCGAGCGGTTTATCGGCCGCGTGAGCCGCGTAAGCTTGGGTCTGCGTAGGCATGAAGCCTCCTTTGAATGACAATGAGTGCAGGCATCGCCCTGCTGCTGCGCCTAACGATTGAGTCGCGCGGTCGCCGGTACCATAGATAATCGTGGCTCGTTTATGCCCGAAACTATTATGGCTTCAGGCAGAGCCGTGAAATTTGCCGGATTTCGTGCACAATCTTATGTCTGTCCCGGAGGCAGCATTGTGATGATTGAGCAGATGACAACTCTTGAGACGACTCGACTTCATCGCATGGCGAGCGCGATCGAGCGTCACGTGCGTCACGACGGTTTCAACGAGACGGCGCTCGATTCCCTGTCCCTGGTGGCGTCGCACTGTCGGCGCGAACGCGAGCCGATTGTCTACGAGCCAGGGCTTATTTTTATCGTTCAGGGCGGCAAGACCGGTTTCGTCGACGATCGGGTGATTCGCTACGGTGCCGGTCACTATCTCGTACAGGCCATGCCACTGCCGTTCGAATGCGAAACCGACGGTTCGGCTGCCGAGCCGCTGCTCGGCGCAGCCCTGCGTATCGCGCCGGAGCTGCTGGCCGAACTCGCGGGCGCGGTCGGCCCGGGTACGCCTGACAACCGAGTCATGCATGACGACGATGCCCTGCCCATGGCCGCAGTGGCCCTCGACGAGGCCATTGGCGATGCGTTGGAACGAGTGCTCGAATGCCTCGATGATCCGTCGGCCGCCCGAGCGCTCGGCCAGGCCCGTATCCGCGAGGTCATTTTTGAAGCGCTGCGCGGGCCGCAGGGGCATCTACTAAGACAACTGCTGCAGTCGCAGGGCGCTTATGCGCGCATTGGCGGTGCGATCGAGATGCTGCGCGCCGAATACGCTTCGCCGTTGTCGGTGTCGTCGCTTGCGGCGCAGGCCCACATGAGTGTGTCGAGCTTTCATGCCCATTTCAAACAGCTGACGCGCATCTCGCCGTTGCAATACCAGAAGCGCATCCGGTTGCTGAAAGCTCGGGATTTACTGGTGCAGAACGCCGCCAACGTCAGCGGCGCGGCGAGCGCGGTCGGTTATCAAAGCGCGTCGCAGTTCTCTCGCGAGTACAAGCGCTATTTCGGCGTGGCGCCCACGCATGATCATGGGCTTGGGCAAGACGCCAAAAATGAGTCGATCGCGTCGTGATCCGAGTGCGGGGCGCCGATCACGCTCTCGCGCACAGCGCCAACGGATGGTTGATCGAACTCGGGTAGTTTTTGGAGCGCGGGCACGTCGATGAAGAGAACGAAGCGTCCGGCGTGACTTCCCCGCCCGGGCGAACGGTTTCGCGGGCGCATGTATGTCAAGCGACTGTCATCCGGCTCGCTCAGTCGCCCGGCCGACCACGACCGCGCAGGGCTTTGAGCCGGCCGCGGCGTTTCTTTTCGTCCGTTCGCTTGCGGCGGGCGGATCGGCTGGGTCGCGTGGGCTTGCGTTTTTTCGGCGTCTGGCCGGCGCTTTGCAGGATCGACTTCAGCCGGGCCAGTGCCTCGGCGAGATTGCGTTCCTGGCTGCGGGCATTCTGGGCCTTGATCACGATTACGCCGTCGCTTGTGATGCGTTGGTCGGCGCGGGCCAGCAGGCGCTCCTTGTAGACTTCCGGCAGCGCGGCCGAGGCTCGGATGTCGAAGCGCAGATGCACGGCGGTGGCGGTCTTATTGACGTACTGCCCGCCTGCACCCTGGGCGCGCACAGCCTGCCATTCGATCTCACTGTCGGGCACGGTCACGGTGTTCGAGATTTCGAGCATGGCGATCAGCGGTCGTGGGTCACGGTCAGCGGCTCGGCGAAGGTCAGGGTACGGTAGGGAAATGGGATCTCCATACCCGCGGTGTCGAGAGCGGCCTTGACCGCGACCACGACTGCGCTGCGCGACCGGCGTACTTCCAGCGGCGTCGCGCCGCACCACCATGCGACCTCGATCTCCATGCCGCTGTTGCCGAACTCGTGAGCCAGCACCTGCGGCGGTCGCTCGCGCATGACGTGTTCGCAGTCGGCCATGGCCGACTCGATCACGGTCAGCGCGGCCGCCAGGTCGACCGAGTACGCCACCGCGGTGATGATAGAAATCCGGCGTTCGGGTTGATCGGTGAGCACCCGTACTGGGTTCTTGAACAACCGACTGTTCGGTACCAACAGCAGTTCGCCGGTGACCTCGCGCAGGGTCGTCATGCGGATATGCACATGTTCGACGCGACCCCGCAGTTCGCCGCATTCGATGAAGTCGCCGGCCTCGAACGGGTACTTCCACAGCATCAGCATGCCGGCGAAGAAGTTCTCGAAGGTATCGCGAAAGGCCAGGCCCACCGCGACCGACAGCAGACCGAGACCGCCGAGCGCCTTGGCCGGCGATACGCCGGGAAAGACCACGATCACCGCAAGCAGGAGGCTGGTCGCCCAGATCGCGAGTTTGATCAGCCGTTCGATCACCCTGACCAGGGAAGGCCGGGCGCGAGCGCCGACGATGCGGCGGGCGATACGCAGGCTCGTCCAGGCCAGCAGCCAGGCCAGCAGAAGGATGACCACCGCGATGCCGAGCATCGGGAGCCGCGCCACGAAATCAGTCCATGCCTGCGCCACGGTATGCACGGCGACCGCGAGAATGTGGTCGAGCGAGAACGCGGCATCGGCGGTCGGTATCGATGTCTCGGAGTTGGACTGGGTCACAGCGGCCTCGATCTCTCAGAACTCGATTGTTCTTGCCTGGCGCGTGTTGAGGTGTCGTGCGAATCCGCGCCGAGCGCCCCTGAAATTGATTATGGGCGGCAAGACGAGACGTAGCGAACGCCGCCTAGTGATTCTACGTCAGCGAGCCGCAACGCCGGATTGCCGTCGTGTCGTCAATTTACGGGCGCTTGCCTCTTCGGGTCGGGCCGCCCAAGAAAAATCGCCCCGCGGCCGGCGGCGTTGCGAGTCCGCGCCGGGGCACGCCACGAAGCCTCGCCTCGCGCCTTGCCGGACACGATGTGCGGTCTCCAACGCGGCGCTCGCTCGACACCTCAACACGACCCTCATGCCGGTCCGCACGTCGTTGCCGACGATCGGCTGCATCCGAACCGTCGTCTACTGTATAAATAGACAGCATGGAGACGATCGATAAACTGGCCATCCTCGCCGACGCCGCGAAATATGATGCGTCCTGCGCGTCCAGCGGCACGGCATCGCGTTCGTCGCTTGGCGGGCGTGGCGTCGGTTCGGCCGAGGGCTCGGGCATCTGTCATTCCTACGCGCCGGATGGGCGTTGCATCTCCTTGCTCAAGATCCTGTTGACCAATTTCTGTATCTACGAGTGCAGCTATTGCATCAACCGTAATTCATCGAACGTGCGGCGCGCGCGATTCACGACCAAGGAAGTGGTGGATCTGACGCTGGATTTCTACAAGCGTAACTACATCGAAGGGCTGTTCCTGTCGTCGGGCGTGATCCAGAGCGCTGACTACACGATGGCACAGCTGGTGGAAGTCGCGCGCAGTCTGCGCGTCGACCACGATTTTCGCGGCTATATCCACCTCAAGACGATTCCGGATGCCGACGGCGAACTGCTGGCCGATGCCGGCAAGTACGCCGACCGTCTGTCGATCAACGTCGAACTGCCCACGCAGACCGCGCTGCACGATCTGGCCCCGGAAAAAGATCATCGCACCATCAAGTTGTCGATGGCGCGTATCCGGTCGCGACAGGAGGAACAGGCCGAGGCGCGCCGTGCCGCCCGACGCATCAGCAACGCACGGCCCAGGGCTGCGCCGGTCGAGCGGTTCGCGCCGGCGGGGCAGTCCACGCAGATGATCATCGGCGCCGAACCATCCACCGATGCCGATATCCTCTCGACCATGGCGGATCTGTATTCGTCGTATCGGCTCAAGCGGGTTTATTTTTCGGCGTTCTCGCCGATTCCCGATGCATCGTCGAAGCTGCCGGCACGGCGGACCTCGCTGATCCGCGAGCATCGCTTGTACCAGTCCGACTGGCTGATCCGCTTCTATGGCTATCGTCATGACGAAATCACCGCGGGCGACGACGATACGGCCGCGGGCGGCATGCTGGATCTCGAGGTCGATCCGAAGCTCGCCTGGGCGCTGCGCAACCGCGCTTACTTCCCGGTCGACCTGAACCGCGACGACCGCGAGCGCTTGCTGCGCGTGCCGGGGCTCGGCGTCAAATCGGTGAACCGGATTCTGGCCATGCGGCGCTGGCAGAAGGTGCGGCTCGAAGACCTGGTCGCGCTCAAGGCCGGGGTGAAGAAGGCGATGCCGTTCGTGATCTGTGCCAATCATCATCCAGGGTTCGGCGAAGTCAGCAGTGCCTTGTTGCGCTCGCGGTTTGCGCCGCCCGCGGCCGCGCAGCACAGTTTCGATTTCTAGGCCGTATTGGCGTTTCGGCAAAGAGAGAGCGTTCATGCAGCAACCGACCGTCTGTGTTCTGACCGGCGATATCGTCAAATCCTCGGCGTTGGCGGAGAGCGGGCTCGACGCTGTCATGGCGGCGCTTGCCGATGTGGCGCCGATCGTCGACGGATGGCCGCAGGAATCCGGCGTTCGCTACGAGCGGTTCCGCGGCGATGGCTGGCAGTTGCTCCTCGACCACCCGGCGCATGCCTTGCGCGCCTGTCTGTTCGCGCGCGCGGCAGTGCGCCGTGCCAGCGATGCGGGCGAGACGCGCATCGGCGTCGGTATCGGCGGGGCGACGCTGGGGGCAACGCTCGCGGCGTCTTCGGGTATTGCGTTCGAGCTGTCCGGGCGCGGGCTGGAACAGCTCGGCGTACATCGGTTGTGGCGGATCGAAGGCGACCGCGGGTCGCCAAGCGAACAAGCGTTGCGACAGGCCCTGTTCGCGGTCTGCGACGAACGCTCGCGCCACTGGACCGGGCGTCAGGCGGATATCTTCATGCGGCTGGCCGTACCCGAAGCGCCCTTGATGGCGGACGTCGCCGAGGCGTTGTCGGTCCAGCCGCAGACCGTGCAGACGCATTTCGCGCGGGCCGGTGGTCATGCGCTGCTAGAGGCCGTGGAGGCATTCGAGGCGGCGACAACGATATGACGACGCCGGTATCACAGAACAGCCATATTCAGCTGTTTTTTGATAAACAGCCATATTCGGCTGTCATAGAACCATGCGGTCATGGCGTTCCAGCGAGCCGGGCATCATGATCGAAACCTTCGTCGCCTTGTTGTTCGCCCACCTGGCTGCCGATTTCGTGGCTCAGACGCGCGGCATGATCGCGGCCAAACGCCAACCGGTGGTGTTCACGCTGCATATCCTCTGCGTGGCGATCTTTTCGCTGCTTGCGCTTGGCGCGGGTTCGGTCGGTGCCTGGGCGGCGGTGGCCCTGGTTGTCGTCTCGCATGCCGTACTCGATGCCGGCAAGATCCAGCCGCGCGTCGAGGCGTGGGCAGCGGCCACGCCGTTCGGGCGACTGCAGTTGTTCGCGATCGATCAGGTCGGCCACCTGCTGTTCGTGGGGGTTGCCAGTCTGCTCTGGCCGTCTGCTTTCGCGCAGGGTTTCTGGCCTGACTTGCTGACGCCGGACCACGCGCGGCTCGTGCTGATCGGTGGCACGTTGGCGGGCGGCTTCTGGCTGGCTACACGGGTCGGCGACCTCATGCTCGCGTTGTTGATGGCCGGCTTTCACCAGGCGCATCGCGCGATGAACGGCGACGACGACAGCCCGCAGATGCCGGGCGCCGGCGCCTGGATCGGCTGGCTCGAACGCACGCTGGTGTTTCTTTTCGTGTTGCTCGGCCAGTTCAATGCCATCGGCTTCGTGATCGCGGCCAAATCGATTCTGCGTTTCCAGTACGCGCGCGAGCCACGGGTCAGCGAGATTGTCATTATCGGCACGCTGGCCAGTTTCGGCTGGGCCATTGTCGTCGCGCTGCTCACCCACGCGGCGCTCATCGTGCTCTGGCCGAGCGGCGGCGGATGATGGAACAGGCTTCGCTGTTCGGCGCCCGAGCCACCGCGGCCGGCCACGCGGCGGTGGCCTTCGTACCGGATTTTGCCGGCTGGCAGGCAGCGGCGCGCGCGCAATGGCAGGCCGGCCTGTCCCCGGATGCGCTCTGGTGGCAGCCCGACCCGGCGGCGGTGGCGCCAGCTGCGACGAATGATCGGCCCGGGCCGCGTGTCCCGAAGCCATTCGTGCCTCTGGCACGCGCCGCCGCCTGCCACCGCAGCGCGGATCGCTGGGCCTTGCTGTACCGGCTGCTCTGGCGGCTGACGCACGACGAACGTCAACTTCTGACGCAGGCGGCTGATCCGGACGTGGAACGCGCGAACCGCTATGCCAAGGCGGTGCGTCGCGATGTGCACAAGATGAAGGCATTCGTGCGATTCCGCACCGTGGCGGAGCCCGGTTTCGAGGAGCCGCGATACGTCGCCTGGTTCGAACCGGAACACCACATCGTCGAATACGCCGCCGGCTTCTTCCAGCGTCGCTTCGCCAACATGCGCTGGTCGATCTTCACCCCGGAGCGTTGTGCGCACTGGGAGGGCGGCGGCGATGTCTGGTTCTCGCCCGGTACCGACAAGACGGCCGCGCCGGACGGTGACGTCACCGAGAACGCCTGGCGGGTCTACTACCGCAGCATTTTCAATCCCGCTCGCATCAAGACCCGCGCGATGATGTCGGAGATGCCGGCGAAGTACTGGAAGAATCTCCCGGAAGCGGCGTTGATCCCGCGCCTGATCGCGGGGGCCGATCGCGAGGTCGCTGCCATGGAGGCGGCGCGCCGCGACTACGATGCGCTGCGTTGCGGGCCCACGCCGGATGCGCCCGAGACGGCGCTGATACGACAGGCCGAAGCCGCCGCGTCCGGTTCGCTCGAGCAGCTCGCGTTGCGTGCGGCGCGCTGTCGTCGCTGTCACCTGTGCGGGCCCGCCACCCAGACCGTGTTCGGGGAAGGCCCGCCGCATGCACGCATCATGCTGGTCGGCGAGCAGCCGGGCGATGCAGAGGATATGGCCGGGCGGCCGTTCGTCGGCCCCGCCGGCCGGTTGCTCGATGCGGCACTGGCGGACGCAGGGCTGGAGCGGCGCGCGCTGTATCTGACCAACGCCGTCAAGCACTTCAAGTTCACGCCCAAGGGCCGGACACGGCTGCATGCCAAGCCGGACTACGACGAGGTGCGGGCCTGCCGGCCGTGGCTGGAGGCCGAGATCGAGCGCGTCGCGCCCGACGTGGTGATCGCGCTTGGTGCCACGGCGGCGGCGTCGTTGCTCGAGCGCCGGGTTTCGGTCACACGCGATCGCGGCAAACGCATCGATTGGCACGGACGATGCCTCACGTTGACGGTGCACCCTGCGTTCGTCCTGCGCTCGCGCGAGCGCAGGGGCGAGGAATATCGGCGACTGGTGGCCGATCTGGGCGCCGCGGCCCCGCCGTAGGCTTGGCTCTCATCCCAAAGATGTAGTGCTGTATTACGCAGGCAACGGGATAATGAATCGATTCAGCAAGGGGCGCTTGTGGGCCGGATTCGTCGGTACGGCGCGTCTTTTTCAGGATGAAGGTAAGGATAATGAGCGAATCGGCCAGCACGGCGCCGGCGGGGCGCCTGAAAGGCAAACCGCTGATCGGCATGGTCTCGGTGATCGCAGCCCTGGGCGGGCTCCTGTTCGGCTACGACACCGGCATCATCGGCGTCGCGCTGCTCGGTCTCGCCCACGATTTCTCGTTGACCGATACCCTCAAACAGGTGGTTACCGGCGCGATCATCTTCGGCGCGCTGTTCGGCGTGTTCAGCACCGGCGCGATCTCGGACAGGATCGGGCGCCGCCGATCGATCATGCTCGTCGGGCTGATCTTCACGATCGGTTCTTTCATGTCGGCCATGGCGCCCACGGTCGTCTTTCTGATCGTCTCCCGCTTCGTACTGGGTCTGTCGGCGGGTAGCGCGACCCAGATCATTCCGGTCTACATCGGCGAAGTCGCGCCGTCCGCCTCGCGCGGCAAGCTGGTCGTGATGTTCCAGTTCATGGTCGTGTTCGGAATTCTGGTGGCCTATGTCACCGGCTACGCGCTTGGCGATTCATGGCGCTGGATGTTCGGCCTCGGTATGGTTCCGGCGATCATCCTGATGCTGGGCATGCTGTTGCTGCCGGAGTCGCCGCGCTGGCTGGTCAATCAGGATCGGGAGGATGACGCACTGGGCGTGCTGACGCGTGTAAGGCTGAGCCGTACCGCCGCCCGGACCGAGGTCGGCGAGATCAAGGACATCTCGGCGCGGCCCGAGGGCAGCTGGGCGGATCTGTTCTCGTCGTGGATTCGCCCGGCGCTGGTTGCCGGTGCCGGCATCGCGATGTTCTCGCAGATCACCGGCAACAATGCGTTGCTGTACTACGCGCCGACGATCCTCACCCAGGCCGGTTTCGGCGACAACGCCTCGATTCTTGCCTCGATCGGCGGCATCGTGCTGGTCAATATCAGCACGATCTTCGGCATTCTCATGATCGATCGGATCGGCCGTCGTCGATTCCTGCTATGGATGGTCCCGGGCTCGGCCGTGGCCATGGCCGTCATGGCCATCCTGTTCATGGGCGGCATGCCGCAGTCCTCGGCGGCGCAATATCTGCTGATCATCTGCATGGCCATCTATATGGCGCTGAATTGCAGTTTCGGCGTCGCGCTGTGGTTGATCAACGCCGAGGTCTATCCGCTGTTCGTGCGCGGCAAGGGCGCGAGCGTCGGTGCGTTCTCGCACTGGACCTTCGATCTGCTGGTAACGCTGACCACGCTGACGCTCATCGGCGCCCTCGGCACCGCCGGCGCGTTCTGGCTGTATGCGGCGATCAGCGCGCTCGGCGTGGTGTTCATCATCCGATACGTGCCCGAGACCAAAGGCCGCTCGCTGGAACAGATCGAGGCCGATCTCAAGGCCGGGGAATTCTTTCCCGCGGATCGACGTAGCGAGCAGGCCGCGGCGGTGCCGTTGCGCTAGGCTCGGCCGGGGCGTAAATCCGACCGAGCGCCAATCGGCGGACCGTGACTGTGCGGCTCGTCCGCTGCCGGATTGCCGATTTCAAACCGGCGCCGGTTGCCGGCCCGGTACTTGTTCAGTGTCGAGCATTTCGGTGCACGACGCGCATCATCGTTACGCCGATTCGCGTAGCTTGTCGATGATGAATGATTCGAATCCCAGTCGTGCCGTTCGGCCGACGCTTGTCTTGCTCGTGCTGAGCGTTGTTTGTGTGATCCTGGCCGGATGCGCCGTACTCGATCCGCCCGATGCAGATACGGGTGCCAAGAGCCCGCCGTTTGCAACCGGCCACGAGTCGAAGCGCGACCAGCTCAACGACGGCTACAGCGATCTCTATTCGAACGTGAAGGGGCTGTCGGAAATCGACAAGTTCCTGTATGTGAAGGTCGAGTCCGCGGATGTTCAACAGGTGGTCGATGATGTCACCGGCTACAGCGGCCAGCTGGCCGACCGGTTGCAGAGCCTGACCCATGACTTTCCGGCACTGGCGCTCGATCGAGCGACCGAGCCGCCGTTGATCAAGGCCGCCCACTCGGCCGAGAAGAAAGCCCTGATCAAGCGCTATGCGCCGGTCGTGGGTGCGTCCGGCACCGCATTCGAGCGCGGTCTGCTCGTCCGGCTGCTCGTGGTCGTCGACCAGCAGCGTTATCTCGCCGACACACTGGCGAAACGCGAACCCGACCCGGCCTTGTCGAAGATCATGTCGGGTGCGGCCGAGCGCTTCGGCGCGCTGTACAAGGAGATCGACGCGCTGTTGAAAAAACGGTTCTATCGCTAGCGTCCCCGCCGGCCCGTACGTGCCTGTCTCAGGCGCCGTGTGTGGAATGCGGCGCTCGCTTGCGAACGGGGCGGGTTGTACAACGTGTGCGCACGGGACTGGATTGTGGCTAAGCCTGCGGCTCTCGTCGGTCGCCCCAGGCGTCGACCCGCGAGCCGGTCATCCCATACCGCCAACCTAAGCCCGCTGCCAGAATGCCCGCTGGCGCTCGCTGTCGTAGGAGGAGCCTTGCGATCGGCGGCTCGGAAGATCTGCTGCAGGCCGGCAACAACTGGCGCGGCGGGCCATCGAGTATCGACCCCGATGCTGAGGCATCCGGGGCGGCCAGCGCGCGGCAATGACCGCGCCGTGGTGCCACTGACGGCAAGCGTCCAGGTTGGCCCCGAGGTGTTCGCGGGCCGGTCTCAATCTCGTCGCCGAATCGCGTTATGCTCGGCATTCGTGCTCGGCAAGCCGAGCGCCGCACTCATATCCCGGGAGGCGAGCATGGGCCGTTCAGAGGATTCGACACGGGCCCGACTTTTCGATCAGGTCTCCAATCTGACATTCAACCTGTCGCGTCAGGCGGTCGGTGCCCTGGCCGGACGGGTCGGCGGGCTGACGCTTCGTATCGGTTCCACGCTCATCCTCGACAAGGCCCAGCGCAAGAGGTTGTCAGCCGAACAGCGCGCGTGGATGAAACGCGCCGGGGCCGCCATTCACGATGCCCGTACCACCGCGGGGCTCTCCATCGACGGGCTGGCCGAAGCGCTGGATCTCGAAGACAAGACCGTGCTCAAGGCGATGGAGCAGGGCAGCGCGACCGTGTCCTTCGAACTGATCCTGCGATTGACGTCGCTGCTTGCCCGCAACGATCCGATTCCATTCCTCATCAGCCTCGTGCGCGGCTTCAACCCCCGGCTCTGGGCACTGGCCGAGGATTGGGGCATCGGCCACCTGCCAACGATGATCGAACGCGATCGCAAGTGGATGAACATCTATCGCGGCAACGACGCGGTACGCCAGCTTCCGGAAGCCGAATTCAATCAGGTGCTGGCGTTCTGCCGCAGTTCGATGGAAACCGCAATGACTCTGCGCGCCGGGCGCTGGACGCCGTCTGCCCAGCCTGATGGTCGGGTTGACGAAGACGGCGAGTCCGTGGACCGGCCCGACGGCGATCGATGCGATCCGCCGTTCTGAATACCCGGCCGGAGATGGCCGGGTACAGTGACACGGCTAGCCGTGGAAGAGGCCCGCATTGACCAGCATGTGCACCAGAATCGAGGCGATATAGCCGAGCGCGACCGCCCAGCTCCACTTCAGGTGCGACATGAAAGTGTAGTAGCCGCGCGCCTGGCCCATCAGGGCCACACCGGCAGCCGAGCCGATGGACAACAGACTGCCGCCCACGCCGGCCGTCATCGTCACCAGCAGCCACTGGCCGTCCGACATGGCCGGTTTCATCTGGATGACGGCCGCCATGATCGGGATGTTGTCGACGATCGCCGACATCACGCCCACCGCCGTATTGGCCCAGGTCGCGCCCCATTGCAGATACAGGACGTTCGCCAGCACCGACAGATACCCGAGGAACGCCAGCCCGCCCACACACAGCAGTACGCCATAGAAGAACAGCAGCGTATCCCATTCGGCTTCGGCCACATGCCCGAATACATTGAAGCGCTCGGCCGAATCGCCGTGCTTCTCGTGCTGGATCAGATCCGGCGGCGTCATCTCGTCGGATTCACGATAGGCAGCCAGGGCCTGGTCCTTCCACATCGCCGTCTTCATGAGGTAATACATGAGCAGCTGCAGATAAGCCATGCCCAGCATCATGCCGAGGTAGGGCGGCAGGCCGAAGTAACTATGCCCGATCACGGCGGTGGCGATGGTCGCAGCGAAGGCGATGATCACGGCGTAGCCACCACGGCGGACATGCCCGGTATTCTCGCTGGGCTCGGGTGCGCCCGTGGGCACCGCGTAATGCATGATCGCCGCGGGTACCACGAAATTCACCAGCGCGGGGATGAACAGACGGAAGAACTCGGCGAAACCGAGCTGGTCGGTCTGCCACACCATCAGTGTGGTGATGTCGCCGAACGGGCTGAACGCGCCGCCGGCGTTGGCGCCGACCACGATGTTGATGCAGGCGAGCGCGATGAAGCGCCTGTTGCCGCCGCCGACGGCCAGCACCACGGCCGAGAGCACCAGCGCGGTGGTGAGGTTGTCGATGGCCGGCGAGATCACGAACGAAAGAAAACCCGTGATCCAGAACAGCTGGCGAAAGGAATAGCCGCGGGCGGCCAGCCAGGTGCGCAGGGCCTCGAAAATGTTGCGGTCGGTCATGGCGTTGACATAGGTCATCGCCACCAGCAGGAACAGGAACAGCCCCGCGAAATCCACCAGGGTTTCGGTCAGGGCCTCTTCGACTCCGGCCGATACGCCGGAGAAATGCACGTACCCGGCGATCAGCATCCAGATCAGCCCGGCCGCGAGGATCACCGGCTTGGATTTGCGCAGATCGGTGTATTCCTCCAGCACCACGAGCAGATATGCGCCCGCGAAAAGTGCCAGCGCAACGAATCCCGGCCAGGCCGTGGTCAGGTTGAGGCCGTGGCTTGCGGTGCCCGAGCCGGAGCCGGATTCGGCTGCCCAGGCCGCCAGCGGCAACAAACAGCCGCCAAGAGCCGTTGCCCAGGTCAGGAACACACGCTTTGCGGTCATCGACAATCCCCCAACGGCCAGCGGGGTGCCGGCTCGCTGCTGCATGAAAGCTCGTTAGCCTATCAAGATGGTGGCGCACAGGGTAATGACGATACGCTGTCTCGCGGCCGCGACAGTTGAAACCGGGCCGGTGCGACGACAGATTATTTGGTTATTACAGCTAACCGGAGCCCGCCATGATCACGCTGGATATCGATCTCGTCTCGGATATCGTCTGCCCCTGGTGTGCGATCGGCCTGGCTAGATTGCAGCAGGCGACCGATCGACTCGATGACATCGACTGCCGGCTGCGCTGGCATCCGTTCGTGCTCAATCCCGATATCGGGCCCGAAGGCCGCGACATGATCGAGCACCTGTCCGCCAAATACGGCAAGACGCCGGACGAGGTGCGTGCTCCGCAGCAGCAGATCATCGCTGCGGCTGCCGAGTCGGGTCTGAACTTCCAGCGTGCGGCCGAGCGACGCTCCTGGAATACCTTCGATGTACATCGCGTACTGCACGAGGCCCGCGAAGCCGGCGTCGACCAGGCCTTCAACGAGCAGCTGTTCGATGTCTATTTTCGAGAGGCGGCCAATCCGGCCGATCCCGGCTTGTTGCGCGAGCTCGGGGTGGCGCTCGGCATGGACGCCCGCAACATCGACGATATCCTGGCCGGCGAACGCCACGCCGATGCCGTACGCGCCGAGATCGACTACTACCACCAGCTCGGCGTGACGGCCGTGCCGTCGTTCGTGGTCGCCGAGCGCTATCTCATTTCAGGGGCACAGCCGCCGGAAGTGCTGGCCGATGCACTGCGCCAGATCGCCGCGGAGCTGACCGACGATGCGGGCTCGATCGCATGAGTGTCACCGACGCGCTCATTGGCGCGCGAATCACCAGCCGCGTGGAGGAGCGCGCGCCCGATGCCACCTGCTGCCCGTCGGAGATCGCACGCGAACTGGGCGGCGAGGCCTGGCGCGATCTCATGCCGCGCGTACGGCGAGTCGCGGCCGAATTCGCGCGGCAAGGCCTCATCGAGATCCGCCAAGGCGGCCGACGCATCGACCCCGGCAACTTCAGCGGGCCCATCCGCCTCGGTTGTCGGCGCGACTGATCAGGCGTCGCTGCGCGGCTCCGCCTGTGCCGGCGCGCTACGATGCCATACATCCATCTGTGGGAAGGCGATGGTCACATCGTGCTCGCGAAATGCCGCATCGATGGCGAAGTTCAGATCCGATATCACTAGATAACGCCGCGTTACGTCCCGGATGAAGCAGCGCAGCTCGAAATCCAGCGTCGAATCGCCGAAGCCCATGAACAAGGCCTGCGGCCTGGGTACTCCGGCGGCGGTATCGTTGATCACCTCGCGATGATTCGCGGCCACCTCGATCAGCAGCCGTTCGACCAGGCGCACGTCTGACCCGTAGGCCACGCCGACCTTGCATATGATGCGGCCGAAGCGATCGCGCAGGTTCCAGTTCCGGACTTCGCCGGCCAACATGGTCGAGTTGGGCACGATCACCGTGATGCGGTCGAGCGTTTCGATCTCGGTGCCGCGAATACGGATGCGTCGCACGAAGCCCTCGGTGTTGCCGACCGATATGAAGTTGCCGCGCCGAATGGGTTGTTCGAACAACAGGATCAGGCCGGATACGAAGTTGTTGACGATGGTCTGCAGACCGAAGCCGATGCCCACCGACAGGGCGCCGGCGATCAGGGCCAGCTTGGACAGGTCCAGCCCGGCATAGCTGGCCACGCCCAGTGCCGCGATCACGAACAGCACGTAGCCGGTGATCGTGGAGATCGCCTCGCGCATGTGCGACTCCATCGGTGTGCGCGCGAGCCAGTGATTCTCGAGCCGATCGGTGAGCCAACGGATGATCGCGGTGATCAGCACCAGCAACAGGGCGCCGAGCAGCAGCTGGGCCGGCACGATCTTGATGTCGCCCACCGGAAAGCCGGTCCAAGCGAACTGCTTTAGCATATCGAAGCTTTCCTTCGACAGGCCCCAGATGCGCAGGAGCAGCAACGGCAGGGCCAGCCAGGCCGTGACGTGCAGTACGCCGGCGAGCAGGTCGACCTCGCGAAAGCGTTCATCCGCCTCGAGCTGCATCAACCAGCGCAAGCGCTTCTGCCAGCGATGACGCGGCTCGTGCAGGCCGTCGGCAACGCGATCGATGCCGCGGCTGACCAGCCAGACGGCGAGCACCGCCGCGAGCGTGAGCGCGATACGCAGCGCCGGAACGTCCGGGCTGTGGCTCGGGTGCCAGTGCACGAACAAGGCGACTGCGCCGGCTGCCAGGGTAAGCAGTCCCAGACACAACGTGATCAGCGGTCCGCGCGTCAGCCGCATGGTCCCTCGTCCTCGCAAGCTCGGCCTGCCTCGATTATGCGGTCTTGCGCCGGGCTCGGCCATGTTGTGCCGTGCGCACCGGCATGGGTCGGGCCCGGTATGTCTATCGCTGTCGTGCGTCGTGGCGATACCCGCCCGGGGCGGTCATGCCGTGCCGGAAATCCGGCCGGCCGGGCTCGGCGCCATGTCGGTACATTCGAGCACCGGCATGTTCGTCGCGGTCGGAATGCCAGCGATGTTCACCGGACGACGGGCCGCGGTGGGCACGCCAGTCGCCGTGGAAGCGATCGTGGCCGCCGTGCTCATCGCGGCGCCAGTCGCGGTCTCGATGAATTTCGCGGTGATCGCGCCAGTGGTCGCGATCGCCGCGCCAATGGTCGTCGTCACGATGTCCGATGTAGCGGTGGGCCGGATAACGGTAGCCATAGCCATAAACCGGATACGCGACGTAGCCCGGATAGCCATAGCCATAACTCTCGTAAACCCGGCCATAGCCGACATGGCCGTATGGCGAGTAGGTAGTGCAGCCCACGCCGGTGAGGGCCAGAGCGAGCACGACGATTAGACGTTTCATAACAACCGCCGCGCGAGACGCGCGCTGAGGTAGAGTCTTGATTATTACGCCGGAATGTATGAATCGGATTTGAATGCAGCCTCCCCAGCCGATCATCCGGGTCGTTTCGGGCGCGGGCGGCAGGGCCGGGGACGGATCGCCCCGCACCGTGGCATCGGTGCGCAATGTTCCTGTGTTTGCCTGGAGAGCCGATGAACGCCGACGACATCATTGCCAGGCTGGGGCTCCGGCCGCACCCCGAGGGTGGCTATTACCGCCAGACTTATCGCGCGGCCGACACCTTGTCGGCCGGCCTGCCCGAGCGCTATGCCGGGCCGCGTCCGGCTGCTACCGCCATCTATTTTCTGTTGCGCGACGACGAGGTGTCGCACTTGCATCGTCTGGCTTCGGACGAGGTCTGGCACTTCTATGCCGGCAAGCCTCTGGTCGTGCACGTGCTCTCGCCCGAGGGTGAACGTGTCGACCAGGTACTGGGCAACGATCTGGCCACGGGGCAGATGCCGCAGTTCGTGGTGCCGCAAGGGGCCTGGTTCGGCGCCACTATGCTCGAGTCGCGAGGCTTCGCGCTGGTCGGCAATACCGTGGCCCCGGGCTTCGACTTCGCCGATTTCGAACTGGCCGATGGCGCCAGTCTGGCGGCTGCCTGGCCCCGGCATGCCGAGCTCATTCGTCGGCTGACCTGAGCAGGGCGTCTGGACCGGCCGGACTGGAGGCGATCGCCGACTCCGTGACGACCCCGATATCGGCCATGCACATCGTTACGGTAACGTAAGTTCCGGTTACGCCGCTATTCTCGATAGTCGGCCGGCATTGCGCCGGATCGATCGGCGGGCCGCAAGGTTTAAGGGTATACGGCGATGAACAAGCGTTGCACTGCGGGTCGGACGCCCCGTGTCGATAGATCGTGCCTGCTCGGCTTTGCCAGCTGGCGTGCTGTCGGCCTGTACGCGCTGGGGGTGGGCCTGTCCTGCTCGGCCGGTGGCCCGGCCCATGCCGCGAGCGATCTCAATCTCGAGCGGAGCGTGGCGCAGTTCGTGGTCCTCGACAATGAACGACGCGCGATCGCCGACGGCAAGGATTCGCAGCCGCATCCGGGCCTGGCGCAACCGGGCGAACCCGAAGCCCCACAGGAGCTGGATTCGTCGCACAACGTCGCCGTGCTGCCGCAGCTCGGCTATGACCCGGCAGTCGGGTTCATTCTCGGGGGCAAGTTCAGCGACATCAATTTCGGCGATTCGCACATGAATCTCGATATCGGCGCGACACAATCGAGCGGAGGCGAGACCGCGCTGGATGGCATCTGGGGCGTTCCGCACGTCTTCGGCAGCGATTTCATCGGCCTGGTTCGCTTTCGCTACGAGTTGCGGCCCACCACCGACTTCTACGGGCTGGGCAATAACAATGTCGGCGACGAATCGCTCAGCCAGCATGAATACCATGGCACCTCGCTGATGTTCACGCTGGCGCGGCGCCTGGCGCCGCACTGGGTCGCGGCCGGAACCATTGGCTATGACCGCGTCACCATCGGCCCCGGCGATCCGCAGCACGACAAGCAGTCGACCACCAACGCCTTCAGCCGGCTGCCCGGCATCAAGGGCGGCTACAGCAATCCGTTGTCGCTATCGATCATCTACAACACCCAGCGCGACCTGACGCGGCCGGAGCAGGGCTGGAACGTGATCGGCAAGGTCACCCATGTCGGCCCCGAGCTGGGTAACGATTTCGAGTACACACGCTTCACCGGCGATGCCAGCTACGTGCATCCGCTCGGTTCGCCCGATCGCCTGCTCGGATTTCGGCTCGACGGCCAGTATGCGACCGGCAGCGGCAATGATCTGCCATTCTACGAATTTTCGTCGCTGGGCGGCTTCGACAGTCTGGAAGGTTTCAATCCCGATCGTTTTCTCGGCCAGAGCCGGGTCTTCGCGCGGGTCGGCTACCAGCAGCTGCTGGCCGACTTCGATTTTCGCAACATCTGGCGCGTCCGCCTCGACGGCACCCTGTTTGGCGGCGCGGGACGCGTGTTTCTCGATCGTTCGCGACTGCCTGACGGCTTGATGGCGGACACCCCGCAGGTCGCCCCCGGCTTGAGCAACGATATCCAGTTCAGCTACGGCGCCGGCCTGCGTGCCGCGCTCGGCGAAGCGCTGTCGACACGCCTCGACGTAGGTTTTTCCGGCGAAAGCAAGGCGCTCGTCTATCTGTCGTTCGGCAACGCGTTCTAGAACGC
Source organism: uncultured Gammaproteobacteria bacterium (assembly GCA_963835375.1). Classification (GTDB taxonomy): domain Bacteria; phylum Pseudomonadota; class Gammaproteobacteria; order Nevskiales; family Salinisphaeraceae; genus Salinisphaera. Next base: position 7,230 of record CAWIGB010000029.1, on the reverse strand, counting down.
GCAGCGCGAGCGCCGGTCCACTGCCCAGGTTGAACCGGCGCCCTTCCGCAGGGATTGCACGTGGCCCGTCACGCCTGACCGAGCGCGATCCTGAGCCAATGAAGCCTGCAGCAGACCGGTCCGATCACGCCATGCGCTAGGCTGGGCGCTTTGCAAGGCAGGAGTTCCCATGAATCCAGGCAAGGGCATCGTGGCGGGTTTCATCGCCACGGTGGTGTTGACGATCCTGATGATCGGCAAGGCTTTTTCGCATTGGCTGTCTGCCTTCAGCGCCATCGAGGCCATTCACCGCCTGACCGGCGGGCTGCTGGTCATGGGCTGGGTCGGCCATTTCGTGATCGGTTCGATCCTGTGGGGGGTACTGTTCGCGCTGCTGTATCCGCGCCTGCCGGGCGGACGCGGCGTGCCGCGCGGGATCGTGTTCGGCGCGCTTGCATGGCTGGCCATGATGCTGCTGTTCTTGCCGATCACCGGCTATGGTTTTTTCGGCGTGGCGATCGGCTGGCCGCTGATCGGGTTCACGCTGGCGATGCATCTGGTCTACGGCACCGTGCTCGGCATCAGCTATGCCTCGCTGACCGGCCAGCGCTGAAACGAACGCGGCCGGCATAAAGCCGGCCGCCAGAACGTTGTTCGGAAACCGCGCCGGTCCGTGGTAGCCCGCGCTCGTGGCTACCGCAGACCGGCGCGGCGAATCACGCCGCCTTCTTGTGCCCGTGCTGCTGGGCGTAAATATGAATCATGTCCAGCAGAATGTTCGCGCTTTCGGTCTCGTAGGCGTCGGTCTTGTCGTTCCCCTCCGAGCCGGCTGTCTGCGTTGGCAGCGTGTCGTCGGCGCCACCGCTACTGTCATTGTCGCCTGCGGTATCGGCGGCATCCTGCGCGTTCTCGAATGTCTTGTAGTCCTTATAGGGTGGCTTTCCGGTGGCTTTGCGATGCGCATTGGCCAGGGCCAGCATCTGCTGTTCAAGCTGCTGCTGTTCCTGACGACGCTGGTTGATATCGAGCGACACGGTCTTCTGGTCGCTCTGCTTGCGAGCCAGCTTGATCCGTTTGACCAGATACTGGAAATCCGGATCGTCGGCGATGCGCTGTTCGTGGTCCTTGCGAAGCGTCGGCAGCATGTCCTGGATGGCGTCCGAGGACGGATAGGCCGTCGGCGGGATCGTGTCGTAAGGCAAGGCATTGGGCAGGGCGGATTCGCCGATCTTGTCGGGGTCGATCGCCGACGGGTAGGTGATGTCCGGCGTCACGCCGCGATCCTGCGTGCTCTTGCCGGAGACCCGGTAGAACTTCGCCTCGGTGAGCTTGAGCTGGCCCGAGGACAGCGGCAGCAGGGTCTGCACCGTGCCCTTGCCGAACGACTGGCTGCCCAGGATCAGGGCTCGGCCATAGTCCTGGAGCGCACCGGCCACGATCTCCGAAGCCGAGGCTGAGAGGCGGTTGGTCATCACCGCCAGCGGGCCTGAATAGACCGCGCCGTTGTTGCGATCGCCCAGTACCTGGATATTGCCGTTGGCATCCTGGATCTGCACGCCGGGGGCAGAATCCATGAACAGCCCGATCAGCTGCATGGCTTCGCCGAGCGCGCCTCCGCCGTTGTTGCGCAGGTCCAGGATGACGCCGTCGACGTCGTCCTTCTTGAGCTTGATCAGCTGTTTCTTCACGTCGTCGGCAGTGCCGTTGTAGAACGACGGCAACGTGACGATGCCGATCTTGTGATCGGTGCCGTTGCGCTTGACGTGAATCACGCGGGAACTGGCGGCCTGGTCCTTGAGCTTGATCTTGGCGCGAGTGAGCGTGATCGTCTTGGTCTGGCCGTTGTCCTGCGGGGAGATCTGCAACCGCACGGTGGAGCCGGCCTTGCCGCGGATGAGCTGTACCGTCTCGTCGAGGCGCATGCCGATCACGTCGGTGAAGTCGCCCTTTTTGCCCTGGCCGACGGCAATGATCCGGTCGGTGGGCTTGAGCTTGCCGGATTTGGCCGCCGGACCGCCGGGGATCAGGCGTACCAGTTCCGCGTAGCCGTTCTTCGAGCGCAGTTCCGCACCGATACCCTGCAGTTGCAGGTTCATGTCGATGTTGAAGTCCTCATAGCGACGCGGCGAGAAGTAATCGGTGTGCGGGTCGTAGCTGTGGGTGTAGGCATCCATGTAGACCGAGAAGGCATCGGTCGGCTCGGCCTGGCGCAGCTGCTTGAGCTCGTTGGTATAGCGCTGGGTCAGGCGCTTCTTGATCTCGGCCGGCTTGATATTGTTCAGACGCAGATCGATGACCTGGTTTTCCAGCTGCTTGGTCCACAGTTTCTCGCGGGTAGCGGCATCGGCCGGCCACGGCGCGTTCTCCCGGTCCACCTTGAAGGCTTCCTGATCGTTGAGATTGAGCGAATCCAGGCCTTGTTCGATCCGGTGCAACGCCCACTGGTCGATCTGGATCCGACGCTTCTGATAGGTGTTGAAGATGTCGTAGGCCGCGGTCAGGTTGCCGTTCTTGAGCTGATCATCGAGCGTATCGGCGTATTTGGTCTTCAGGCGTTTGACGTCGGAGGCAAGGAAGACGCTATGGGTGCCATCCAGGTCATCCAGGTAGGCCTTGAAGAATTTCTCCGAGAAGTCGTTGTCGAGCTTGATCTTGTTGTAGTGGTTGTCCTGCAGTTCGCGCACGACTTCCTGATCGATCTTGCTCTGGTCGTTGTCCGGCGACAGCGGGGTGTAACCCTTGGCCGGGCCCGCCCCGGCATCCGGAACCGGCGCTGGTTGGTTTTCCGAAGCGGCACAGCCGGTCTGGGCGCAGAGCATCGCCAGAAGCACAAGAGACAGGGCTAGATAGCGCATGAAAATCACGTGTCCTATCGAGTTGACCGCGGGAACACGGCATCGGGGTCGTGGAGGGGCGGATACGGTGTACCGGCGCCGCCGAAAATCGTCGAAAAAAGTCGGCACGAGGGGCAACGATACATGAACGGTACCTTGTGCAGGAATACGCACTCCTACGGTGCGCACGCCGGGAACTCGGCCATTCGTCGCATCAGGCGCGGCGCGAGGCGCCTTCAGGCGGGCCGCCGCCGGGCAGACGAAAGAATGTGAGTTCGTGCTTGTTCGCCGCCAGATGACACAGCCGGGCCTCTTTGATATCGAGAAAGCGGTCGATTTCGGCGGGATCGACCGCGCCCTGGCACTTCACGGTAATGATGACCGCGGCCTCCGGACAGGCTCGACACCAGTAGTCGGCCAGTGCGAGCAGCCGCGCCGGGTACGCGATCACATCAGACATGATCCAGTCGGGGCGCCGGTCCAGACCCTCGACCGTCAGCGCGAAGGCATCGCCCTGGTGCATCGTGATGCGCGCATCGCCGGCGAGCGTCGGTGCCAGACCGGCTCGATCCACGGCGATGACGTCGGCGCCGAGCTGGTTCAACACCCAAGTCCAGCCGCCCGGTGACGCGCCCAGATCGAGGCATGTATCCCCCGGCCCCGGGTGGCTGCGAGCCAGCGTCAAGGCTTCCCACAGTTTCAGATAAGCCCGGTTGGGCGGCCCCTCGCGATCCTCGATGAAGACCGGCCGGCCGTCGGCGAAGGCGCTCGAACACCGCGGGGAAGCCAGAAGACGATCCCGATCCAGCAGGCCGAACGCGCCGAGCGCAGCCTCGGGTACGCGGGTCGGAAAATCGAGGGGCCGAAAGCGGATCGAAGGCAGCTTGTCGCCCACAAGCTGTGCGCGACGATGATGGGCGATCGAATGCAGGTGCCAGTTGCGTTGTATGGAGGACAGCAACCGCGCGGCCTCGCCGATCGAATCGATGCGGTATTCCGCAGGAGCAAGCCAGCTGTTCTGGGCCCATGCCGCGGGGCCAGGCGCGCCACGGGCGAAGATCAGCGAGTCGGTCCGGTCGACGACCTGGCTGCCCCGATGTGCCAGCTCGTCGATCAACGCCTCGCGATGGTCGGCGGCGGCGACATGCACGGTGTCGTACTCGATCGGCAGCGTGGCAGGAAGATCGCGGGACATCGGACGAGGAGGGGAGGTGCTCGGAAATTCTGACCCGCGCAGTCTACCGCAAGGCAGCGATGCGATCGCCATGCTTGCGCTGTAGCCGTCCGTTGTTTTGTGTACGATTGAATACACGCATCTTGCGCACCCGCTCCGGTTGAACGATGCGTGCACCGGTGGCATCGGCCTGCAGGTCTGGCGCGTACTATGCCGCGGAGACCGCCGTCTGTGACGCCACGAGGCAACGCACGTGCAGGATGCGCGTAGCAGTCGCGAACGGCATAAGGCCTTGGGGGCCGTGTATCGGTTCGATGCGGGAGCTGTCGTTCTTATGAATGCCGCTGATTTTCTGACCCGGAGCTATCAGCCGGGGCTTGTCGTGCTGTCGATCGCGGTCGCGACGCTGGCCGGCTACGCCGCGCTTGATCTCACCGATCGCGTCTATGCCGCGCAGCGGCGTTATGCATGGATCTGGCTGGCAGCGGGGGCGGTGACGCTGGGCTCCGGGATCTGGGCCATGCATTTCATCGGCATGCTCGCGCTGGTGCTTCCCATCCACATGAACTATGCGGTTGTGCCGACGGCATTGTCCTGGTTGATGGCAGTGGTGGCCTCGGCTGCGGCGCTCGGCCTGGCCTGCCGGGCGCGGCTCGATCGTGCCACCTGGATGGCCGGATCGGCCTTCATGGCGTTGGGCATCGTGAGCATGCACTACACCGGCATGTGGGCGATGGAAATCGAGCCGGGGATCGTCTATGACCCGGTATGGGTGGCATTGTCGGTACTGGTCGCTCTGACTGGCTCGGCTGCAGCGCTCGGGCTTTCGTTCGCCCTGCGCGATATCCGTACGCGCCTGGGCCGCCTCAAGAAAATCGCGGCCGCGGTGGTTCTCGGCGGCGCGATCGCGGGTATGCACTACGCCGGCATGGCCGCGGCCCAGTTTCCGGTGACGAGTCACGGGCTCGCGGTCGGTGGGGTGGACAAGACCTGGCTGGCCTTGTTGATCAGTTCGTTGTCGGTCGTGCTGCTGGCCGCCACGCTGCTGGCCGCCGCGCTCGATCGCCGGCTGGAGACCCAGACGGCCGATCTGATCGCCTCGCTGCAGGCGGCCAACGAGCAGCTGCGCCACAGCAGCTATCACGACGCGCTGACCAACCTGGCCAACCGCAAGCTGCTGGATGAACGACTCGATCGCGAGATCGAGTACGCCGGCCGGCGCGGCGGTGGCTTTGCAGTGTTCTACGTCGATCTCGACGGTTTCAAGCTCCTCAACGACAACCTGGGGCATCGCGCTGGCGACGAGGTTCTTGAGCGGGTCGCGAATGCCATGCGCAGCGCGATGCGCGACAACGACACGATCGCCCGTATGGGCGGCGACGAATTCGTCGTGCTGGCGGTCGGCGCGGACGGCATGGCCGATATCGATATGCTGGCGCACCGGCTGCTCATGGCGATACGCCAGGCCGGCGATACCGTGCCGGGGCTGTCGGCCAGCATCGGCTGGGCTCGTTTTCCGGACCACGGGGCCACGCCGCAGTCGTTGATCACCGCGGCCGACCGTGCCATGTATCACGCCAAGCACAACGGCAAGAACAGCTACGTTGGCTATCGGCCGGAGATGGCGCGCCTGGCGGAGGACGAGTTCCACTTGCAGCGCGAGCTGGGCGAAGCGCTCGAGACCGGCGCGATCGTGGTGTATTACCAGCCGAAGTACCGTCCGGCCGGCGGCGAGCTGTGCGGTGCGGAGGCACTGGTGCGCTGGCAGCACGCCGAGCGCGGTCTGATCACGCCCGATCGTTTCATCCCGCTGGCCGAGCGTTCGGGCCAGATCGACGAGCTGGAACACGTGGTTCTGGATGCCGTTTGTGCGCAGATCCGTGCGTGGCGCGACGCCGGCCTTAGGGTGCCCCGGATTTCGGTCAACCTGTCGGCAGCTCGCGTGAGCGACGCGCGACTGCCGGGGCTGGTCCAGCGCCATCTCGATCGCTACGGCATCGAGCCGCGTTCGCTGATGTTCGAGATCACCGAGTCGGTGGCGATCAAGGGCATGCTGGAGGCCATCAACACCCTCAAGCGATTCGCGCGCATGGGGGTGGACGTGGCGCTCGACGACTTCGGCACCGGCCATTCCAGCCTGTCGTACCTCGAGAAGCTGCCGATCCAGCAGCTCAAGATCGATCGCTCGTTCATTCGCGAGCTGGGCGCCGCCATGCCGCAGCAGGCCGCCATCGTGAGTTCGATCGTCACCCTTGCGCACAACCTCGGGCTTGGCGTGGTCGCCGAGGGCGTGGAGACCGAGGAACAGCTGCGGTATGTCACCGAACTGGGGTGCGACGAGATGCAGGGCTACCTGTTCAGCCGAGCGGTGCCGGCCGCGGACTTCAGCCGGCTGCTGGCTGGCGGACGCTACGGTGAGCGCGGTGTCAGCCGATCAGCAGACGCAGGGCAGGCAGCGCGAGGACCAGCGCCAGAATACGGCTGAACGTCTTCTGGTCTACCCGGTAGTGCAGCTTGTGGCCGGCCAGCAGCCCGATCAGTATCGCGGGCAGGCTGGCCACGGCAAGCCACCAGGAATGCACGGTGAGCAGGCCGAGGTGACTGTAGATCACCGCCTGTACGGCGGAACTCAACAGAAAGCCCATCGTGAGAATCGAGCGCGAATAACGCTTCGGGTAGCGCACGTTGGTATAGATCAGCAACGGAATCGGCGCGACGCCGACCGCGCCAACGATCACGCCGGCAAACGCCGACGAGCCCGCCAGCCCCGATCCATCGGCCCAGCCCATTCGCGGCATGCGCTGTGGGGCCGGGGTCTTGAAGATGTTCAACGCGACATAGCACAGGATCACCGCGCCGAGCGTGCGTTGCAGTACCTCCACCGGCAGGACAGCCAGCAGCTGCGCGCCGCCGAGCACGCCTGCCGACAGCGACAGCGCGGCGATCGGCCCGCGCCGCCAGTCGAACTCGCGACGTGCCAACAGCATCATCAGCAGGTTGGTGCCCAACGTGACCACGGCAACCGCCGGCACCACGTCACGAAACGGGTAGATCTGCACCAGGCTGCTGACCATCAGCGTGCCGCTGCCGAAGCCGGTCAGCCCTTGTGAGGCGGCGCCCACCAGAGCGGCCAGGTTGAACAGAAGAATCTGCAAGATATCAGACTAAAGTATAATGCGCTGCGTTGCGTAGTGTAGCGTATCGCCCGCCGATCGGCTGCGTTGCGCCATCGTATCGCGGGGC
>CAWIGB010000028.1:0-8827 GCA_963835375.1 uncultured Gammaproteobacteria bacterium | reverse complement strand
GCCGCCAGCTATCCCTGAGTCTGGAGTTTGGGATGGGTCGCACAAGATCGCGCCCGTCTTCGCTTGCCTGCACCCAAAGGCGCCACGTGCCAGGGGGCGCGCTCGGTTGCCGGCGAGTGCCGCTGCGCCGGCAGGCTGGCCCCTTGCATCGGGCCATGGCGCATTGCTCGCCTTGACCGCGGCCGGCGGCGCGCACGGACGATACGTCAACGGGACCTGATTTTGCAGATCCTCCTATTCAACCTGGCCGCCCTCGCCGGCGCCGTCTCCCAGGGGCTGACTGGTTTCGGCAGCGGCACGCTGATGGTCAGCAGCCTGGTGCTGATCTACCCCTTCCGCGACGTCGTGCCGGTCGTGGCTGTGGTGGCCCTGGGAACCAACCTTGTCATGATGCTGCTGGCACGCCGGGAGTTCGACTGGCGGCGCGGTCCGATCGCGGCGCTGTCGCTGTCGGCCGGCGTGCTGGGCGGTGCGCAGCTGCTCGCAGCCCTGCCGGTGGACATACTGCAACGCACGCTGGGCGCAGTGATTCTGTGCTATGTGGCGTTGAATCTGTTCAAGACGCCAGCGCCGCAGCGCATGCCAGCAATGGGCTGGGCGGATGCATCGGGGCTGGCGGGTTCATCGGTGTTCGCCGGCGTGATCGTGGGCGCGGTCGGCGTCTCGCCGATCCCGTTGCTGATCTACGTGAACATGCGCTACCCCAAACGCTATTCGCGCTCGATCCTCACCATGGCATTCCTGTTGAGTTCGGCCGTCCAGGCGCTGATCTACACTCATCTCGGCCTGCTCACGACGCATTCCTGGTGGCTGGCCCTGGCCACTCTGCCGGCGTTGCTGATCGGGCTGATCGCCGGCCACAAGCTGCACTACAGAGTCGACCAGAAGACCTTCAGCCGTATTCTGGCGCTTGTGCTGGCGCTGCCCGCCCTGCGTCTGGTGATCGGCTGACGCCGCGCTCGCCGTAGCGCGCGCCCACCAGCAGCCGGCTGAAGTCCTCGGCCGGCACCGCACGGCTGAACAGATAGCCCTGCATCTCGTCGCAACCGAGCTCGGTGACGTAACGCAGCTGTTCCTCGGTCTCCACCCCTTCGGCCACCACGCCCAGCCCGAGGTTGTGTGCCAGCGTGACGATCGAGCTCACGATGGCGGCCTGCTGGGGCATGGACGCGCCCAGCTCGCGGACGAACGAGCGATCGATCTTGAGCTGCTGAATCGGCAGTTTCTCCAGATACGACAGGCTCGAATGGCCGGTGCCGAAGTCGTCGAGTGCCACGTCCACGCCCATCCGGGCGAATCGCTTGAGCGTGTTGATCGCTTCCAGCATGCCTTTGATCGCGACCGACTCGGTAATCTCGAACATCAGCGAGCGCGGCTCGATGCCGTAGCGATCGAGATGACGCCGCACCAGCCCCGGCAGCCGCGGGTCGCTCACCCGAGCCGCCGACAGGTTGACCGAGATCTGCGGCACGGCGAGCCCGGCATCGCGCCAGCGACGGATCTGAGCGCAGACAGAATCGAGCACCACCCCTTCCAGCTCGTCGATCTGGCCGGAGCGTTCGGCCAGCGGAATGAAGCGATCGGGGGTGATCACGCCGCGCTCGGCGTGGTGCCAGCGCACGAGCGCCTCGGCACCGGAGAGCGTGCCGTCGGCCGGCCGATACTTCGGCTGGTAATAGACCACGATGTCGCCCGCCCCGAGCGCCTGGCCCAACTCGCGCTGCAGGTTGAATTCATCCTCGGCCCGGCGGGCCATTTCCGGCCGGTATCCGACGTAGCTGTTCTTGCCGTTGTGCTTGGCGTGGTACATCGCCCGATCGGCCGCGGTGATCAGCGCCTGCGGGCTGGCCCCGTGGTCGGGAAAGCGAGCCCAGCCGATGCTGGCCGACAGACCGGGCATCGTACCGCCGGCCTGGCGAATGGCCATCAGCAGCCGATGCGCCAAGGTATCGATATCGGCCATGCCATCCGCGCCTACCGCGAGCACCACGAATTCGTCGCCGCCCATGCGCGCGACCGTATCGTTGTCGCGCATGGTGTCGCGCATCGCATTCGCCACCCGCTCCAGCACCTCGTCGCCGGCACGATGCCCCAGGTTGTCGTTGAGCAGCTTGAAGCCGTCGAGATCGACATAGAACACGGCAAAGCCGCCGCCGCGGCGAGCGACGTATCCGATCTCGCGATCGAGCCGTTCGTCCAGCAGCTTGCGGTTGGCGAGATCGGTGAGCGCATCGTGGTAACTGCTGTGACGCAGCTGCTCGTTGGCGGCCTGCAACGAGGCGATCAGCTCTGCCGTCTGTGTTTCCAACCGACGGTCGAGCGCCGACGCCAACAGTGTCGCAGCCAGCAACACGACCGACAGGGAGCTGATCAACAGTGCCAGCCAGGTCTTGTCCACACCGCCGGCCGCCAGACCCTGGCTGGCCGCCGGAAATTGGGCCGCCGCCATGCCGGCATAGTGCATGCCGGCGATCGCGGCGCCCATGAAGGCCGCGGCCGCACTCTTCTTGACGGTACGCAGACGCGCGCGCACCTCCCGCAGCGCAAACGACAGTCCAAGCGCCGCCGCCGAGCCCGTGAGCGCCACCAGCACCGAAAACACCACCCACACCGGGCGATAGACAATGCCGGGCTCGATCTCCATGCCGTACATGCCGGTGTAGTGCATGCTCACGATCCCGATCGCCATGACGACCGAGCCCGCCAGCCAGGTTGCGTGATCAAGCCGCGGCCGACAGGCGAGCCTGAGCGCTGCCGCCGAGGCGGCGACCGCCATCAGCCATGACAACGCCGTGGGCAGTGGCGCGTAGTTCATGTGGATGGGCAGAATCAACGCGAGCATGCCGATGAAATGCATCGACCAGATGCCCGACCCGAGCGTGACCGCGCCCGCTGCCAGCCAGATCCAGGCGTAGCGTCGCTGGGCGGCATACACGCGGTCGGCGAGATCGAGCGCGGCATAGCCGGCCAGAATCGCCACGGCGATCGACAGCAGCACGAGTTCCGGCTGATAGCTTCGGGGCAGAAAAACGGCAGCCTCCATAGAACGACAGCTCCGGCATTGCACCAATACGAGACTCACGGCCACCCGAGGCCGACAACCGCGGCGCGGGCGCTCACAGACGACAGTCTTCGCGGCATACTACGCACTGATCCCGATGCCCGATGCCCGGCGCGCCGTTGGGCCGGCCGCATCGCGCGCCCGAGGCATCACTCGATACGCGAATTAAACTGTATACAAAACAATCGGGCGCCGCAGTCTTCGTCATGCCGTGGCTGCGCCGCGCCTGCGTTAGACTACGCGGGCCGAAAGCGCTTCCACCCCGCAACCGTCGCGCACCGATGCCAAGCGAGATCCCCGCTCCGCTGCCGATCCACTACGACACCGTACACCTCGCGGCCGAGGATCATTACGAGGCACTGGTGGACGAGCTCGTCCACCGCGGTAGCTGCGTGGTCGACGAAATCGGCTCTCTGGTCTTCAGCCGCGACGCCCCCGGCCCGGCGGCATGGGCCCGGAACAGCTGGCTGGCCCCGGCCGAGTATCGTGTGCAGTCAATCGGCGACGCTGCCCGCGTGCTGTCGTCGATTCAGCGCAACTGGCATTTGCATTCAATCGCACATCATCGCCGCGCCCAGCTCATCGCCGACAGACTGGCGCCGATCCGGTTCCGGCCGCTCGATTTCCCGGCGCGCGTTCCGTCGGCCCCGCTCGGTGCGTTCGGCCTGCTCGATCGCGATCGACTGCTGGCGTCACCGGTCTGCTCGAGCGCCTTCGCCGACGGCCGACCGGTTTTCACCGAAGACCGTCACGGGCCGCCCAACCGGGCTTATCTCAAGCTCTGGGAAGCGTTGACGCTGGCTCGCAACCCACCGGGCCCGGGCGATGTCTGTCTTGATCTCGGCGCTTCACCCGGCGGCTGGACCTGGGTGCTGAGTCAGCTGGGTGCCGATGTGATCGCCGTCGACCGGGCCGATCTGGCACCGAAGCTCGCGGCCGAGGCGCGCGTGACGATGCACCGCGGCGATGCCTTCGGCGTGACCGTCGAGGACCTGGATCGACGCCCCGATTGGATCCTGTCCGACGTGATTGCCTACCCCACGCGACTTCATGCGCTGGCCGCGTACTGGTGTCGCGCCTGCCCGCAGGCCGGCGTCATCATTACCGTGAAGTGCCAGGGCGCGGTCGACCCGACCGAGATCGACCGTTTTCTCGATATAGACAAGGCTCGGCTCCGTCATCTGAGCGCGAACAAACACGAGCTGACATTCTTTCGTCTGCCCGACGCAGGGCCGCCCGAAGGCGCCTCGCGCCGCCCTTGACGCGCCCGAATGCCGGCTTCGCGACAGAGATAACGTAGGAGTGCGTATTCCTGCCCAAGGCATCGTTCATGTATCGTTGCCCTCGTGCCGACAATTCCAAAGATTTTCGGCGGCGCCGGTACGCCGTATCCGGCCCTCCACGACCCCGATGCCGTGTTCCCGCGGTCAACTCGATAGGACACGTGATATTCATGCGCTATCTAGCCCTGTTTCTTGTGCTTCTGGCGATGCTGTGCGTCCAGACTGGCTGCGCCGCTTCGGAATCCCAGCCGGCCCACGTCCCGGACGCCGGCGCAGGCTCAGCCAAGGGCTACACCCCACTGACGCCCGACAACGACCAGAGCAAGATCGATCAGGAAGTCGTGCGCGAACTGCAGGACAACCACTACAACAAGATCAAGCTCGACAATGCCTTCTCGGAGAAATTCTTCAAGGCCTATCTGGATGACCTGGACGGCACCCACAGCGTCTTCCTCGCCTCCGACGTCAAGCGCCTGAAGCACAAATACGCCGACGATCTCGACGACCAGCTCAAGAACGGGCAGCTGAGCGCGGCCTACGACATCTTCAACACCTACCAGAAACGTCGGATCCAGATCGACCAGTGGGCGCTGGGCCGGATCGAAAAGGGCCTGAGTTCGCTCAACCTCGATGATCAGGAAGCCTTCAAGGTCGACCGCGAGAACGCACCGTGGCCGGCCGACGCCGATGCCCGCGAGAAACTGTGGACCAAGCAGCTGGAGAACCAGGTCATCGATCTGCGGCTCAACGACGTCAAACCGGCCGAGATCAAGAAGCGGCTGACCCAGCGCTATACCAACGAGCTCAAGCAACTGCGCCAGGCCGAGCCGACCGATGCGTTCTCGGTCTACATGGATGCCTACACCCACAGCTACGATCCGCACACCGACTATTTCTCGCCGCGCCGCTCCGAGGATTTCAACATCGACATGAATCTGCAGCTGCAGGGCATCGGTGCGGAACTGCGCTCGAAGAACGGCTACGCGGAACTGGTGCGTCTGATTCCGGGTGGCCCGGCGGCCAAGTCCGGCAAGCTCAAGCCCACCGATCGCATCATCGCCGTCGGCCAGGGCAAGAAAGGCGACTTCACCGACGTGATCGGCATGCGGCTCGACGAGACCGTGCAGCTGATCCGCGGCAAGGCCGGTTCCACCGTGCGTCTGCAGGTCTCGCCGCCGGACAACGGCCAGACCAAGACGATCACGCTCACCCGCGCCAAGATCAAGCTCAAGGACCAGGCCGCCAGCTCGCGCGTGATTCACGTCAAGCGCAATGGCAGCGACCACAAGATCGGCATCGTCACCCTGCCGTCGTTCTACAACGGCACGGCCGACGACGTGAAGAAACAGCTGGTCAAGCTGAAGAAGGATGATGTCGACGGCATCATCCTCGATCTGCGCAACAACGGCGGCGGCGCGCTCGGCGAAGCGATGCAGCTGATCGGGCTGTTCATGGATTCCGCTCCGGGCGTGCAGATCCAGGATGCCAACGGCAATATCCAGGTGCTGGGTGATCGCAACAACGGCGCGGTCTATTCCGGCCCGCTGGCGGTGATGACGAACCGCCTGTCGGCTTCGGCCTCGGAGATCGTGGCCGGCGCGCTGCAGGACTACGGCCGCGCCCTGATCCTCGGCAGCCAGACCTTCGGCAAGGGCACGGTTCAGACCCTGCTGCCGCTGTCCTCGGGCCAGCTCAAGCTGACCGAGGCCAAGTTCTATCGCGTCTCCGGCAAGAGCACTCAGGATCGCGGGGTGACACCCGACATCACCTATCCCTCGGCGATCGATCCCGACAAGATCGGCGAATCCGCTCTGCCGAACGCCCTGCCCTACGATACGATCCCACCGACCGCCTATCCCGAGTCGAATGCGATCGAGAAAATGCTGCCCACGCTCAAGAGGGATCATCAGCAACGCGTCTCCGATGACCCGGACTTCCAGTATCTGGTCAAACGGATCCAGCTGGCGAGAAAACAGAGCGAGCAGAAGACCGTATCGCTGGATATCAACAAGCGGCGACAGGAACAGCAGCAGCTGGAGCACAAGATGCTGGCGCTGGCCAACGCCCACCGCAAGGCAACGGGCAAGGAGCCGTACAAAAACTACAAGGCATTCGAGGATGCCCAGGACGCCGATGCCTCGGGTGATGGCAGCAACAACGGCAAAGCCGATGACACGCTACCAACGCCGAACCCGGGTTCAGCCGGCAGCAACGAGATCGACGCCTACGAAACGGAAAGCGCCAACATTCTGCTGGACATGATCCATATCCACGCCCAGCAGCAGGCGCACAAGAAGGCAGCGTAGACGGCACGCCCGGGCCACGGCATCCGCCATCGCTGGATGCCGTGGCCCGGGTGACAACCAGGAAGCGTCCGCGGCCGGCTTCATGCCGGCCGTTGTGGTTTCAGCGCTGGTCAGTCAGCGAGGCATAGCTGACGCCGAGCACGGCGCCATAGATCAGGTGCATCAGCAGCGTGAACCCGATCACCGGCCAGCCGATCGCCACCCCGAAGAAACCATAGCCGGCAATCGGCAGGAACAGCAGCATCATCGCGAGCCAGGCGAACAGGCCGAACACGATGCCGCGCACCAGCCCGCGTCCACCGGGCAGATGCCGATACAGCAGTGCGAAGAGTACGCCCCACAGGATCGAACCGATCACGAAATGCCCGAGCCAACCCGTGATCAGCGGGCCCCCGGTCAGGCGATGAATGCCCTCGATGGCGTTGAACGCAGACAGCCAGTGCGAAAAAGTCTTGACGATCATCAAGATCGACAGCACGACCGTGGCGATGAAGCCAGCCACGATACCTTTGCCTGGTTTCATGGAGTCTCCTCTGGGTTGCAAAGCGCCCAGCCTACCGCAGGGCCGCCGCTGCGGGCCGAGCGAGACCGCCACTCACGCCGGTGCCGTGCCCGAACTTTCACCTCCGCGCTGTTATTAGCGTGAAAGACGGTTCATTTTAGGCGAGCGCATCCGGGCCGGCGGCTATCGGCCGTACCACGCACGCGCTTGGTTGCCGCTCAGGCAGACGCGGCGATATAGCCGTGCTGGATGAGCATTTTGATCCAGCGTGGCGCATTGCGTTTGATGCTCAGCGCCTGGTAATCGACCGAGGTGTCGCGATACGGCTGTTGGTGTTGGATCATGTGAAAGATCGCCCGTAGCATTTTGTGCGCGATCGCGATGATCGATCGCTTGTGCCCGCGGCGTACGACCAGACTCTCGAACTTGGACTTGAACACCGACTGCGTGCGGCGCGCGGCATGGGCGAACTCGCAGAGCAGGCGTCGGACATAGGGATTGCCCTTGCGGGCGCGTCCACTTTGACGCTTGCCGGCGGATTCGTTGTTGCCGGGACACACGCCCGCCCACGACGCGAGCCGATCAGCGTGCCCGAAGGCGCTCATGTCCGTGCCGATCTCCACGAGCAACATCGCCGCCCCCATGCGATCCACGCCCGGCACGGTCTGCAGTAACGTCAGGGTATGGGCTTCTTCGGCCAAGCCCTCGAGCAGCCAGGTATCGAAGCGCGCGATGCGCGCTTCGAGCGCCTTGATATGATCGATGATCTCAGCCAGGACGAACGCGTGTGATGGACTCAGATCGCCCTGCAGGGCGTCGAGCAATTCGGCTCTTGAGGCCTTGAGTCGACGATTGGCCAAGGTGAGCACCTGGTTCGGCGTTTGGCCGGCCAACAGCGCCTCGATCATGGCTCTCGCGGTTTTACCGTGGACATCGGACACGACCACACCGAGCCGAATGCCGGCATCGGTCAGTCCTTTGTGCAGCCGGTTTTTCTCCGAGGCCAGCATGCCGACGAGCTTGACGCGCTGCCGGGCGACGAGTCTGAGTTCGCGCAGACGCACCGGCGGCACGAACGAGCCGCGCAACAGGCCGGCCCGGGCCAGCGTCGCCAGCCACTGCGCATCGCCGATATCGGTCTTGCGCCCGGGCACCTGTTTGACGTGGCGGGCATTGACGACCAGAGAGTGAATGCCCACCTGTTCCAAGGCCGCATAGGGTGACTTCCAGTAGATGCCAGTCGACTCCATCACCACCTGATCGGGCGCGATCACCGATCTAGATATAGGGCGCGCCGATCGCGTTTGAACGCACCGAACTGGCGGTGTTCGGTCTCAACCGAACCATCCGGATGCGTCACGATCGCACACGCACTCACCTGTGCCTGATGGATATCCAGCCCGATGACCCGTTGATAAAGGGCTGTCAGCTCCATATGCCTCCGGTCTCGGTAATCTCGATGCACGGGAAACGGCGGTGGCCCGCCGAATGAGCCTGCCGGCGATATCACGTCGGCGGTCCTATTAGCGTTCGGCCTCAAAGGTCCAATCTGGGGTACAAGTCGGCGGGCCGGATCACGTTAACCACGGCGTCGTGCGCCCAAATAAAAGCGCGATCTCGGTCGCCGTCTCCCGACCTGAGTGTCTTTCATCATCCCGGGTGGCGCCAGGGCCAT
>CAWIGB010000027.1:0-41323 GCA_963835375.1 uncultured Gammaproteobacteria bacterium | reverse complement strand
AGTTCATCGACCCGCAGTGGAACGGCCGGTCGTTCCACTGCTCGGAAGCGCACGAGCTCGACGCAGACCAAGAGCAAGACCAGCAAGGGCTCTGGCTCGTCCTCTGCCACCAAGTCGTCGTCTTCACCCGGCAGCGGCTCCACCAGCAGTCGCACCGGGTCGAAGAGCACGGCGGCTTCCAAGTCGCGTACCGGCAGCAAGACGAAGTCGAGCACCTCGAAGTCGTCCACGGCCAAGTCTTCCTCGTCTCAGGCCGCGTCGGGCAAGGCATCCACCACCAAGACCTCGGCCCGGAAAAGCCCGCCCAAGAAAACCAGTTCGAAGCGCGCCGGCTCCAGTACATCGGGCAGCACCAAGACGACCAAGAGCAGCGTCTCCAGCGCCAAGACAACGGGCACTAAAAAACGAGCCGCGAGCACGAAATCCGGCTCGACACGCTCGAAGCCGGCCGCGAGCAAATCGTCCGGCACGAAGAGCTCGTCGTCCCGTTCCAGTGCTTCGTCGACCAACGCCAACGGGTCATCGAACAGCGCTTCCGGCTCCAGCAGCGACAACGGATCGAAATCGTCCAGCTCCTGATCCGGCGGCGCGAGTGCTCATGGGGCCGCTCACCACGAGCGGCCTTTTTATTGGATGTTCACTGCGCCCCACCGGTCCGCTGAATTCATTCCATGCTCGATCTCAACGATAGTTCCCAGCTACTGCGGCTTCTGGCCGAGCCGACCCGTCTGCGCCTGCTGTTACTGCTGGGACACGAACCGTTGAGCGTGGCCGAGCTCACCTCGGTCACCCAGCTCACGCAGAGCCGCATATCCAGCCATCTCGCCCGGCTGCGCGAGGCCGGCCTCGTGGTCGACGGCGGCTTGGGCGGAGGCAATCGCTACACCGTCGACGCAACCCGATGGCCGCGCGACCTGCGCCCGCTCTGGGGCTTGCTGTCCGAGCGCATTGACGACGCCCAGCTGGCCCAGGACCGAGAACGCGCCACGGAAATCGTGCGCCGACGCACCGTGCGCGGAGGCTGGGCCGAATCGGTGGCCGGCCGTATGGAACGCCAGTATTCACCGGGCCGAACCTGGGAAGCGGTCAGCCGCTCGATGATCGAGCTGCTCGACCTCGGCAACGTCCTGGATGTCGGTTCCGGTGACGGCGTGCTGGCCGAACTACTCAGCCCCAGGGCACGGCGTTTCACCTGCCTCGACTTGAGCGCCGCAGTGATCGATGCAGCGCGCCATCGTCTGGCCGACCGCCCCAACGTGGGATTCGAAGTCGGCGACATGCACGCGCTGCCCTGGCCGGACGACGTATTCGATCAGGTGTTTATGCTCCACGCCTTGAGCTATAGTGCGCGTCCCGCGACAGCGCTCGGCGAAGGAGCTCGCGTGCTGCGCCCCGGCGGCCGTCTGGTAGTCGCCACCATCGCGCAACACGAACACGAGGCAACGGTGGCCGCATACGATCACGTCAACCTCGGCTTCACGCCGGCACAGATCAGTGGCTGGCTCGAACAGGCAGGACTGACGGTACGCGACTGCGCCGCGAGAAGCCGAGAACGTCAGCCGCCGTATTTTCGACTGATCACCGCCAGTGCCGACAAGTCATGAGTGCATCCCGTACCCGCCGTCGCCATCTCCGCCTGATCATCGGCCTGATCTGGGTGGTCGTGCTGATCGGGCTCGTGGTCTGGGTCTGGCAACAGGGCCTGACCGTGCGCGAGATCATGCGCCTGGTGTATGACTACGTCGTGAACAATCCGATCGCGCCGGTGGTGTACATCATCATCTATGCGCTGCGCCCGCTGACATTCTTTCCGGCCATGTGGCTGACTATTGCCGGCGGGAGTCTGTTCGGCTTCATTCCCGGGCTGATCTTCGGCCTGCTCGGCGAGAACGCTTCGGCGCAGACCGCCTACCTCTTGGCACGCTTCTTCCGTACGGATGTGGACGGCGACGGTCATTCGGATCGTAACCCGCGTATCGCAGCGTTCCGGCGACTGCTGGTCGAACAGGCGTTCCCGACGGTGCTCGTGCTGCGTGCATCGTTCCTGCCCTTCGACCTGGTCAATTACGCATGCGGACTGCTACGGGTGCCCTGGCCGTCGTACACGGCCGGCAGCGTGCTTGGCATGCTGCCACCGATGGTTACCTTCGTGTCGTTCGGAGCCACCGTGAACCTGCCCAAGCTGCTTAAGCGCAACAGCTTCTCGCCCGAACAGCTCATCGACAGCACCCAGCTAATAATCTCGGCCGGGCTCGTGGTAATCAGCGCGATCATTGCCTTCGTCGCCTATCGCCGGCGCAAGGCGCTCGCCGCGAGGGCTGCACAGAACACCGATTGACCGCCCGCATGGGCTTTTGTAACGTCGTGTATCGTTATCGCTTCGAGGGTTAACCGTGCGTCATCTGCTCGGTCTGGTTGCCGGTCTCGTCGTGCTCTGGCTGTTGCTTTCCGGACACTATGCGCCGCTTACTCTGGCCCTCGGGGCTGCTTCCTGTGTGTTCACCGTCGCGCTGTGTCGCCGACTCGGGCTCGTGAACGCCGAATCGGTGCCGATCGAGCTGTTTCCGCGGCTGCCGCGCTACGCCGCCTGGCTCAGTGTGCAGATCGCGCGCTCCAACCTCGACGTCGCACTGCGGCTGCTGCGCGGTCGCAAGGCCATCTCACCGCGGCTGGTGGTCATCGACACGCGAACCCACGATCCACTCGGCCAAGCCATCCTGGCCAATTCCATCACCCTGACCCCGGGCACCGTCACCGTGGGGCTGGAAGACGACGAAGCCATCGTGCATGCCCTGACCCGCGAAGGCGCGGCGGATATTGAGGCCGGCACCATCGCCACCCGAGTCGCGTGGCTGGAAGGCAAGGCAGGCTAGTGTCCTGCACCCCGGATACGGTTGACGATTTCAACGCTGTCTTGCGCCGCACGGCATTGTGTCGCCTCGCCATGCGCGGGACGATGGATCGTTGGCGCGCCTTGCCTGACACGACAAATCACTCGAACTTCATGTCGCGAACTGACGTTACAGGGCACTAGATGTTCATTGCGGGACTCGTGGGCGTGGCCATGACCATGTTCCTGGTATTGATACGCGTACTGGCCGGACCGACGGTCTACGATCGCATTCTGGCGATCAATCTGTTCGGTACCAAGACCGTGCTGCTGATCGCGATACTCGGTTTTTTCACCGGACGACCGGAATTTCTCGATCTGGCGATCACCTACGCGCTGATCAACTTCATCGGCACGGTTGCCGTGCTTAAATTCATGCAATACGGCGATCTCGGCTGGGACAGCGACAGGACGGACCAATCCGATGTCTGAGCACTTCTCCCCTGCTGCCCATACCGTCTCATGCTGAACTGGCTCGCCGATATCGCGAGTTGGGCATTGATCGTCGCGGGGTCGTTGGCCTGTGTGCTCAGCGGCTTCGGCATGCTGCGCATGCCTGATCTTTTCACCCGTATCCATGCAGCGTCGGTGGCGGACACCGGCGGCATGCTGCTGATATTGGTCGGTTTGATGGTTCAGGCCGGTATCGGGCTGACGACAGCCAAACTGATCCTGATCGTGTTTTTCCTGTTGATCACGAGCCCGACGGCAACCCATGCCTTGGCTCGCGCCGCACGCGAGGACGGGGTTCGGCCCGATTCTGAGAAGGAGGATCGCGGATGACCGCCGAGATTCTGCTCGACTATGGGCTGCTGATCTTTCTGGTCGCAGTAGCGCTCGCGCTCGCCGCCATGCGCCATCTGTTTCCGGTCGCCATGCTGACCGGGCTCTACAGCCTGCTCTCAGCCAGCCTGTTCACGCTGCTCAACGCGCCCGATGTGGCGCTCACCGAAGCGGCCGTGGGCGCGGGTGTGACCACGGTGCTGTTTCTGGCCACCTTCGGCCTGACTCGGGCGCGCGAGAAACCGGTCAAGGCCTCACGCCGGATCACCGGCCTGGTGGTGACCGTCGCCACGGGCGCGGTGCTGGTCTATGCCAGCCTCGACATGCCCTATTTCGGCGTGGCCGACACGCCGGTGCAGACACACCCACTCCGGCACAAGTATCTGGTGGCGGAACGACACGAGATTCATGTACCGAACACGGTCACCGCGGTGCTCGGCAGCTATCGAGGCTACGACACGCTGGGGGAAACAGCCGTGGTGTTCACGGCCGGCCTCGGCGTGCTGCTCCTGCTGGGTCGCAGTCGGCGCCGAAGGCGCTCGGACAAGGACTAGTCATGCGCGAGCACACCGTGCTGCGCGTGGTGGCGCAGCTCATCATTCCGCCGATCCTGATCTTCGCGCTCTATGTTCAGTTCCACGGCGATTACAGCCCGGGCGGCGGATTCCAGGCGGGCGTGATATTCGCCAGTGCCATCATTCTCTATGGCCTGATCTTCGGCGTGGAAGCCGCGCGCGCTGCCATTCCGCCGACCGCGCTGCGCATCGGGGCGTCCCTGGGCGTGCTGATCTACGGCGGCACCGGAGTCGCCACCATGCTGGCCGGCGGCAACTTCCTGGACTATAACCAGCTCGCGCACGACCCCGTGCACGGCCAGCACTACGGGTTGCTCATCGTCGAGTTCGGGGTGGGCCTGACCGTCGCCTCGATGATGATCGCGATCTTCTACGTGTTCGCCGGGCGCGGGCGTGTACCGGAACCCGACGAATGAGCGCGTTCTTCACCGATACCGTGCCGGGGCTGTTCAATTACTGGGTGGTCATCGCGTTGATGATGATCGGCTTCTATACCGTCATCGCGCACGACAACCTGGTGAAGAAGCTGATCGGGCTCAATGTGTTCCAGACCTCGGTATTCATCCTCTATATCAGCATGGGCAAGATCCACGGCGCCACCGCGCCGATTCTCATTGACGGCCCTCAAAATGACCATGCGGTCTATGCCCATCCGCTGCCCCAGGTGCTGATCCTCACGGCGATTGTGGTCGGCGTGTCGACCACCGCGCTCGGGCTGGCTTTGATCGTGCGTATTCACGAGGCCTATGGATCGATCGAGGAGGACGATGTGCTGGCGGCCGATTTCGCGACCCAGGATGCAGAGCAGGCCGAGGAAGCCGAACGATCGCGTGCCGCCAAGGCGGCCGAACGGCATGCCCCGGCCGGCGGCGACGACGGCGCCGAGGAACGCCGGCAA
Source organism: uncultured Gammaproteobacteria bacterium (assembly GCA_963835375.1). GTDB lineage: Bacteria > Pseudomonadota > Gammaproteobacteria > Nevskiales > Salinisphaeraceae > Salinisphaera. Next base: position 36,177 of record CAWIGB010000027.1, on the reverse strand, counting down.
CGATGATCGATCACGTTCTCTCCCAGCTGCCGATCCTTGTCGTGATCGTGCCGCTGCTCGCGGTGCCTGTCGTCGTGCTCGCGCATCGCCCGAGCGCCGCGTGGTTGCTTTATATGGTCGTGAGCTGGGTGGTCTTCGCCATGGCGTGCGTACTGTACGTACGCGTGCGCGCAATCGGGCCGGTCGATTACGCCATCGGCGGCTGGGCGCCGCCGTTCGGCATCGAACTGGTCGTCGATGCGTTCAACGCCGTCGTGCTGCTGCTCGTCTCGGGCATGGCCGCGGCCAGCGCGGTCTATGCGCGCGCCAGTCTCGTGCGCGAGATCGAGCACGAGCGTCTGTATCTCGTCTACGCGCTGATGCTCGCCTGCCTGGCCGGACTGATCGGCATCACGGTCACCGGAGACGCATTCAACCTGTTCGTGTTTCTCGAGATTTCGTCGTTGTCCTCCTATGCGTTGATCGCGATGGGGGCAAAGCGGCGTGCTCTGCTCTCGGCGTTCCAATATCTCATCATGGGCACGGTCGGCGGCACGTTTCTGCTGATCGGCATCGGGCTCGCCTACATGATGACCGGTACGCTGAACATGGCCGATCTGGCCCAGCGCCTGCCCGCCGTATACGACACCCGGACCGCTGAGGCAGCGATCGCGTTCATCGTGGTCGGCCTGAGTCTGAAAGCCGCGCTGTTTCCCGCCCACATCTGGCTGCCGAACGCCTATGCCTATGCCCCCTCTTCGGTGACGGCGTTCATTGCCTCGACCAGCACCAAGGTCGCGGTCTATGCGCTGATCCGGTTCATGTTCACCGTGTTCGGCGCCGACTATGCCTTCGGCCAGCTACCGCTGAACCAGGTGCTGCTCGGGCTATCGGCCATCGCGATGATCGCGGCGTCGATGGCCGCCATATTCCAGACCGACATCAAGCGCTTGCTGGCCTGGTCGAGCATCGCGCAGATGGGCTATATCGTGACCGGGTTCGCGCTCGCCAGCACTGCCGGGTTGTCGGCTTCGCTGGTGCATATCGTGAACCACGGGCTGATCAAGGGCGCGCTGTTCATGGCGGTGGGGGCGATGGCCTGGCGTACGCGGGCCACCTCGATCAACGATCTGGCCGGCCTCGGCCGAGCCATGCCCTTCACCTCGGCCGCCTTCGTGGTGGGCGGCCTGAGCCTAATCGGCGTGCCGGCCACCGCGGGCTTCATCAGCAAATGGGCGTTGCTGTCGGCCATCATCGCGGCGGGCCACTACGTGCTCGCCGCCCTCGTGCTGGTGGCCTCGCTGCTGGCCGTGATCTATGTCGGCAAGGTAGTCGAGGCGCTGTACTTCCGGCCGCGCGATGACCACGCGCCGCAGCTCGAGCAAGGCGAGGCGCCGTTCGCCATGCAGCTCGCGATCTGGGGGCTGATCGCACTCAATATCGCGATCGGGCTGCATGCCACGCCGGAACTCGACGCGACGCGGCGGGCGGCCGCCGCGCTGCTCGGAGGCGGCGCATGAGTGGGCTCTGGTTGATCGCGCTCGTCGCCTGGCCGGCGCTCATGTCGCTGGCGGTGGCGGCCGCCGGGCGCTGGCCGAATCTGCGCGAAAGCGTGAGCGTGGCGACCGGTGTGGTGCTGTTGATCGGCGCCATCAGCCTGGTCGGCCCGATCGGCGCCGGCGAGCGGCCGAGCGTCACCCTGTTCTCGATCCTGCCCGGTCTGGACTTCACCTTCACGCTGGAACCGCTCGGCCTGATCTTCGCCCTGGTCGCCGCTACCCTCTGGCCGCTGACCACCTTCTATGCGGCCGGCTACATGCGCGGCAACCGGGAACCGCGCCAGACCCGTTTCTTCGTCTGCTTCGCGCTCGCGATCTCGGCCGCGATCGGCATCGCCTTTGCCGGCAACCTGCTCACGCTGTTCATCTTCTACGAGATGATGACGCTGGTGACCTATCCCACTGGTCACCCACCACGGCGACGCCGAATCGCGCGTCGGCGGGCGGATCTATCTGGGCATTCTGCTGACCACGTCGATCGGGCTGTTCCTGCCGGCGATCGTGATCACCTATCTGCTCGCCGGCACGCTCGATTTCACGCACGGCGGCATTCTCGCCGGCACCGGCCTCGGCTCGACCGGCGCGATGGCGCTGTATGCGCTGTTCGTGTTCGGCATCGGCAAGGCCGCGGTCATGCCGATGCATCGCTGGCTGCCCTCGGCGATGGTCGCGCCGACCCCGGTCTCGGCGCTGTTGCACGCCGTGGCGGTGGTCAAGGCCGGCGTGTTCACCGTGCTCAAGATCACGGTCTATATCTTCGGCCTGGAGTATGCATTCAAGACCAGCGCGACCGAGCCCTTCCTGTGGCTGGCCTCGATCACGATCATCCTGGCGTCGGTGATCGCGATCTACTGCGACAATCTCAAGAAACGACTGGCTTATTCCACCATCGGTCAGCTGTCGTACATCGTGCTGGGCAGCGCGCTGGCAACCAGGCTCGGCGCGGTCAGCGGCTCGCTGCATATCGTCACCCATGCCTTTGGCAAGATCACCCTGTTCTTCTGTGCCGGCGCGATCTACACCGCGGCGCATCGCAAATATGTGAGTCAGTTGAACGGCATGGGGCGCGCCATGCCGCTGACCTTCACCGCCTTCACCATTGCCGCGCTCTCATTGATCGGCCTGCCGCCGATGGGCGGCGCCTGGAGCAAATGGTTTCTGATGAGCGGCTCGGCCGGCGTCGAGGAATATGCCTTGCTCGGCGTGCTGGCGCTGTCCTCGCTGTTGAACATCATTTATCTGCTGGATATCCCCGCGCGCGCGTTTTTCCTGCGCGGCGACGACGTGCCCGAAACCATCACCGAAGCACCGGCCGCCTGCGTCATCCCGCTGTGTTTGACCGCCGCCGGCTGCATCGTTCTGTTCTTTGCTGCTCACCCGATCATCGGTTTCGTGGCCTCGGCACTCGGAGACGGCGCATGAGCAAACGAAACGCCCGGCCCGGCATCTTCGAGCGTGCGGTGGTGATCAATACGATCATCGGGCTGCTCGCGCTGATCTGCGCGGGGCTGTTGCTTGCCGAGTTCTTCTACCCCAAGCATCCACATTTCGGTTTCGATGGCTGGTTCGGCTTCTATCCGGCCGCCGGCTTCATCGCTTATTGCGCCATCGTGCTCTCGGCCAAGGCCCTGCGCCCCTTGCTGCGCCGGGGCGAGAACTACTACGGCGAAGCCGACCCGGACGAAGCCGATCTCGAAGAGAGCATCGGCCGGGAGCACGAGCATGAGTGAGTGGCTCGGCCACGCTGCCGCAAGCCCGGCCCTCCTGCTGATGGCCGCCGGGCTGGCGCTAGCGACCACGCCGCGACTGGTGCAAGTGGCATGGCTGCTGGCGGTGCCGGTGCTCGCGCTGATCCTGCTCTGGGCGCTGCCCACCGGGCTGCACGGCCAGGTCTCGTTGTTCGGCTTCGACCTGACCATGCTGCGCGTCGACGGGCTGTCGCGTCTCTGGGCCACGATCTTCATCATCGGCTCGTTCCTGAGCGGCCTGTATGCCCTGCACGTCGACGACCGGGTGCAGCACGTCGCCTCGCTTATCTATGCCGGCGCCGCAGTAGGCGCGGTGCTGGCGGGCGATCTGGTCACGCTGTTCATCTTCTGGGAAGCGACGGCGATCTCGTCGGTTTTCCTGATCTGGGCGCGGCGCAGCGTGCGCGCGCACATCATCGGCCTGCGCTATCTGGTGATCCAAGTGATCTCCGGCCTGCTGCTGATGGTCGGCACCATCATTCATTATCGCGAGACCGGCTCCACCGCGTTCGACCATCTCGGCCTCGACGTCGCCGGCGGCTGGCTGATCTTTATCGCCTTCGGCATCAAGGCCGCGTTCCCGCTGCTGCACAACTGGGTCCAGGACGCTTATCCGGAGTCCACGCCGACCGGCACGGTGGTGTTATCCATCTACACCACCAAGCTGGCGATCTATGCGCTGGCGCGTGGTTATGCCGGCACCGAGATGCTGATCACGATCGGCGCGGTGATGACGATCTTCCCGATCTTCTTCGCCGTGATCGAGAACGATCTGCGCCGCGTGCTGGCTTACAGCCTGAACAATCAGCTCGGCTTCATGGTGGTGGGTATCGGCATCGGCACGCCATTGGCGCTCGACGGCGCCGCTGCCCATGCCTTCGCGCATATTCTCTACAAGGGCCTGTTGTTCATGAGCATGGGCGCGGTGCTGTATCGCGTGGGCACGGTCAAGGCGAGCGAACTCGGCGGGCTGTACAAGTCCATGCCGTGGACGGCCGGCTTCTGCATCGTCGGCTCGATGTCGATCTCGGCGTTTCCGTTGTTCTCCGGCTTCGTCACCAAGTCCATGATCCTCAGTGCGGCAGCCGAGCAGCACCACTGGATCGCATGGATCGCCCTGCTGGTGGCCTCGGCCGGTGTGCTCGATCATTCGGGCATCAAGGTGCCCTTCTTCTCGTTCTTTGCCCATGATGCGGGCTATCGGGTGAAGGAAGCGCCCTTCAACATGCTGGCCGCAATGGCGATCACGGCAGCGCTGTGTATCGGCATCGGCGTCTACCCGGCGCCGCTGTACGCGATCCTGCCATTCGACGTGGATTATTCGCCGTATACGACGGCCCATGTCGTCAATCAGTTGCAGCTGCTGCTGTTCGCGGCCCTGGCCTTCGTGGTGCTGTTCCGCAGCGGACTGTATCCGCCGGAGGTCCGCGGGCTGAACATCGATACCGACTGGATCTACCGGCGCGCGCTGCCGGTCATGGTCTCGGCCGCGCGATTCGGGCTCATGCGTCTTCGTGATGCGATCGGTCGGATCGGCAGCGCCGGCATCGACGGCGCACGCCAACGCCTGGAACAGGCGTTCGGCGCCCGCGGCGTGATGGCCCGCACGTGGACAACGGGGGTCATGCTGCTCTGGGTGACCGGGCTGCTGGCGGTCTATCTGCTGCTCTACTACTAGTCGGCCTTGCTACCGACGATCCAGCCCGGCTACAGCGGGCCCGGACGCCCGGCCATCCGCGTCTCAGCTATCGAGCGAACGCCAGAGACACTGATCGCCGCTGGCTTTGGCGAGCATGTCGAGATATTGCTCGTGGGCCGCGTGCTCGTCCTCGCTGGCGCGTTGCACCCGCGGGCGGCGCCCGGCATCCAGATATGTCGCCAGGCCGGCGCTGGCGATCTGCTGCCCTTCGCTGTCGTCCTCGGCCGCGAGCGCAATATCGATCTGGCCGCCGGTCATGCGCAGATAGACATCGGCCAGCAGCTGGGCGTCGAGCAGCGCACCGTGTAGCTCGCGGTTCGAGTTGTCGATCTCGAAGCGCTTGCACAGTGCGTCCAGACTGTTGCGCTGCCCCGGGAACATCTGGCGTGCCTCCACCAACGTATCGATGATCGATCCGGCCTCTTCCAGCTTCTTGTGCTGCGGATTGCAATCCGACAGCTCCTTGTTCAGAAAGCCCAGGTCGAACGGCGCGTTGTGGATGATCAGTTCCGCATCCGCCAGATAGTCGGCCAGCCGATCGGCAATCTCGCCGAAACGCGGCTTGTCAGCGAGAAATTCCAGCGTGATGCCGTGTACATCGATCGCGCCCTGATCGATCTCGCGGTCCGGGTGGATATAGATATGCAGGTCGTTGCCGGTCAGCCGTCGGCTGACCATCTCCACGCAGCCGATCTCGATGATGCGGTGCCCGGACTGCGGATCCATGCCGGTGGTTTCGGTATCGAGCACGATCTGTCGCATGATCTCGTCCTGTCTCGTCGGCCGCGGTCGGTAACCTGCCGCCTATCTGAAGGTTATCGGCCGTACTATGACCTTAAGAGGCGGCCATCTCATCAATGCCGCGATTGGCCAGCGCGTCCGCCGCCTCATTGCCGGGATCGCCGGCATGGCCCTTCACCCAGTGCCATTGGATCTCGTGACGCTGACAGGCTTCGTCCAGCGCGCGCCAGAGTTCGGCGTTCTTGACCGGCTTCTTCGCCGCCGTCTTCCAGCCGTTCTTCTTCCAGTTGTGCATCCACTGGGTGATGCCCTGACGCACATAGTTGGAATCGGTGTACAGATCGACGTGGCACGCGCGCGACAAGGCGTTGAGTGCCTCGATCGCGGCCATGAGCTCCATGCGATTGTTGGTCGTTCTCTGTTCGCCGCCACACAATTCGCGGTTGCGCTCGCCGTACGACAGCAGCGCCCCCCAGCCGCCAGGCCCCGGATTGCCGCGGCAAGCGCCGTCGGTATAGATGGTCACGGTCTTCGTCATGAACGCGATGGTAGCCCAGCAGCCGGACTCGGCGCCAAACCGCGTTCGCGCTGGCGCGCCATGAGTCGCCGAGCGGCGGGTGGGACGCGCCGCATCGCGCGGCGACGCGCGGTGATCGCATAACCCGGCGCCGCCCACACGAACGGTGCCATCCACCGCGAGTCCGCACACGCCTGCCACCGGCGACCGAACCAGGGGAACGTCGGGCCATAGCGCCAGCAGTCGGTGGTCTCGAAATCGAGCAGGCGCAGCCAATCGGCCAGCCGCGCGGCGCGCGGCGGGATCGATCGCGGCAGAAAACGGTTATGGGCGCGGCGAAGCCCCTGCGTCTGCGCCCAGGGCGACAGCGGATTGAACACCAGACAGACCAGCTGGCCGCGCGGACTCAGCACGCGCACGCACTCACGAATCAACGCATGCGGCTCGGCACTGAGCTCGAGACCGTGCACCAGAATGAGGGCGTCGATGCTGCCACTGGCCCACGGCAGATTCTGGCCGTCGATGCATACATCGGCTTCCCCACCCGCCATGATATCCGCCCGCCAGAGGCGCAGCGTACCCACACGCTCACATGCTTCGGGCGCGATCGTCGGGGCGCCGATCTGGATACAGCGATAGCCGGTCAGGCCGGGCAGGACATCGGCGAGCAACGCGGTTTCCTGCTCCCGCCAGGGCTCGGCGGCGGGCGATTCAAACCAGGCCCGCGCGGCCCGCGCATCATCGGCGACGAATCGAAACAATTGATTTTGCCTCAGGCCGTTGGCAACATTCGGCGATGCTTGAAGTCAACGCTGTACCCGCACTGTCGGATAATTATATCTGGATCGTCGCAACCGGCGATAGCAAGCACGTCGCCGTGGTCGACCCCGGCGAGGCCGAACCGGTCGCAGATCATCTGGCGCAGCACGGGCTCAAGGTGGGCGCCTATCTGATCACGCATCATCACGGGGATCACGTCGGCGGTCTGAAGACGCTCCTGGCCGAGCATCCGGCGCCGGTCTACGGGCCGGCCGCCGAAGCTGACAGGATCGGGGGCCTCGATCATCGCCTGACCGGCGGCGATCGATTCACGCTGGATTTTCTGGGCGCAGCGTTCGAGGTGATTGACGTGCCCGGGCATACACTCGGACACATCGCTTATGCCACCGAGGGTGTATTGCTGGCCGGCGATGCGCTGTTCCGTGCGGGCTGTGGTCGCGTGTTCGAGGGCACACACGAGCAGATGCAGCGTTCCCTGGCTCGTCTCAAGGCGCTGCCGGACGACACGCGCGTCTACGGAGGCCACGAGTACACACAGAAGAATCTCGCGTTCGCAAAGATCGTCGATCCAGGCAATACGGCCATCGACGCCGCGATCGAGCACGTCGATGCGTTGCGGGGCCAGGGCCGCCCGAGCCTTCCGGGCTTGTTGGCCGAGGAGAAACGGATCAACCCGTTTCTGCGCTGGGATGACGACGACGTCAGGGCGGCGGCCAGCCGACGCGCTGGGCGTGAACTTAATGACCCAGGGGAAATTTTCGGGGTTTTGCGCGACTGGAAAGATGCGATCTGACAAATCTTGTACGCGGCTCGGGCCGCGGTTTAAACCCAACATGATTCGGCCCCTTCTGGGCTGTATGTTCTTGGCCAGCGTGGTCAGTGGTTGCGCGACGGCGCCGCATGGGGAGCACAGCGCGGCCGCAGGCAAAAGTCCGGCGAGCAAGGAACCATCGACCGTACCCGCAGCCGCCCCCAAGGCGCTGCGCCAGTCTGCGGACAACGGTAATGGCGGTGCCAAAGCCACCACCTATGAGGCCCCCGCCGCACGCCGGAGCTATGTCCCCCACAAATGGCCTGCGCCGAGCCGGGATCTGTGGTCGCAGATCCGCTCCGGCTTCAAGCTCGATCCGAACGACGAGCGGCGCTCGGTGCGCGTATGGACCCAGTTCTATGCCACGCATACCCGGCATCTGAGTCTTTCGCTGCAGCGTGCCAAGCCGTTTCTGTGGCATGTGGTCCAGCAGGTCGAGAAACGCGACATGCCGACCGAGATTGCCCTGCTGCCCATTGTGGAAAGCGGCTACAACCCGTCGGCCAAGTCATATGTGGGCGCGAGCGGCCTATGGCAGTTCATGCCGGGCACCGCCGACCACATGAGCCTGCCGCGCGACTGGTGGTACGACGGGCGCGACGACCCGATCGCCTCGACCGATGCCGCGCTGAATTACCTGCAGACCCTCAACCAACGCTACGACGGGGACTGGCTTCTGGCGCTGGCCGCCTACAACGCCGGCCCCGGCCGCGTTGACAACGCCATCGCCGAGGCGCGCTCGAAGGGCAAGCCGACCGATTACTGGGATCTCGATCTTCCCCAGGAAACCAGCCAGTACGTGCCGCAGCTGCTTGCGTTGCGCCGCCTGATGATGACGCCCGCCCGATTCGGCGTGAATTGGCCGAAGCTTGCCAACGCGCCGCGCACCCGAGTGGTCAAACTACCGGGCCAGACATCGATGAAAGTGGCCGCGCACATGCTCGGCATCTCCGAGGAGAAGCTGCGCCGGCTCAACCCGGGCATGCGGCGCTGGGCGAGCGAACCCGGCGGACATGACGAACTCCTGGTCCCTGCCGCCAAAGCCTCGGCTTTTCGCAGCAAGCTCGCCAGCGTCGATCCCAGCCATCTGATCGATCGCCGCACCCATGTGGTCCGGCGCGGAGATTCGCTGAGCCGGCTCGCGCAGAGTTATGGCGTCAGCGTCGCCGCGCTGCGCCAGGCTAATAACCTGCACAGCGACCGCATCCGTGTCGGCCAATCCCTGACCGTGCCGCACCCCGGTACGCACGAGTCGGCGCCACCGGCCGAACCGACGCAGACCTATGTGGTCCAGTCCGGCGATACGCTCTGGCATATCGCCAACCGTTACAGCGTGAGCGTGGCGAGCCTCAAGCGCGCCAACGGTTCGTCGGTGGCCACCCTTCACCCGGGTCAGAAGATCGCTATTCCCGGCTCGGCCAAGCCCCCCGCGCCAAGTACCGTGGTGGTCCATTCCGGCGACTCCCTGTGGTCGATCGCCAAAAACAACGATGTCACGATCAAGCAACTACGGCGCTGGAATCGCATGGACAAGGGCACGCCACTCAAGCCCGGCTCCACCATCGCGGTCGACGGCCCCGCGCCGCTGCCAAGTTTCTACGAGGTGGAACCCGGCGACTCGTTGTGGTCGATCGCAAGCCGCTTCTCGATGCAGGTCAACACGCTGCGTAGTCTCAACGACATGAATTCGGGTGCCACCATCCAGCCCGGCGAGCGGCTGCGCCTGCAGCCCGAGGTATCGGGCTGATACGCCGGCCCGGTACGATAGCCATACAACACGAATCCAGGAGAAGGCATGGGGTTTCTTGACGGCAAAAAAGCCTTGATCACGGGCTTGGCCAGCGAACGGTCGATCGCCTACGGTATCGCCAACGCAATGCGCGAACAGGGTGCGGAGCTCGTGCTCACCTATCAGGGCGACAAACTCAAGCCTCGGGTGGAAAAGATGGGCCAGGAACTCGGCGCGGTGGCGGTACTCCCGCTCGACGTCGCCGAGGACGCACAGATCGATACGCTGTTCAGACAGCTCGGCGAACACTGGGACACGCTGGATATTCTGGTGCATGCCATCGGCTTCGCGCCGCGCGAGGCGCTGTCCGGCGGTTACCTAGACAGCATTTCGCGCGACGCATCGCGCATCGCGCACGACATCAGCGCCTACAGCTTCGCCGCGCTGGCCAAAGCCGCGCGCCCGATGCTGTCCGACACGGCCTCGCTGATCACGCTGACTTATCTGGGCAGCGAGCGCGTCATGCCGGGTTACAACATCATGGGGCCCGCCAAGGCGAGCCTGGAATCCAACATGCGCTTCATTGCGGCGGATCTGGGCCCGCAGGGCGTGCGCGTCAATGCCATCTCCGCAGGCCCCATCAAGACGCTGGCCGCATCGGGGATCAGCGGCTTCCGCAAGATGCTGAACTACGCGCGCGACAGCGCGGCGCTCAAGCGCAATGTCACCCAAGAAGAAATTGGTAACGCTGCCGCCTTCCTCGGCTCCGATCTTGCCTCCGGAATCACGGGTGAAGTCATCTATGTGGATGGCGGCTATCGCGTGATGGGCATGAGCCGGCTCGAAGAGGAATAATACGGCGTAACAGCGTCCCCGCCGTCAAAAAAAGCCGGCCGCGTTACCCGCGCGACCGGCTTTTTTATTCGCCTAGGGCGTGTCGACACTATACGAATGGGTCGCGTTACCGCGCAAAATCAGGGGCCGGCAAGTCACGTCCACTGGGTTGACCAAGGGGCGCAACCCGCAGGGAGGTGGGTGCCCGAATATCTTCGGGCTCCCGCAATCCAGCGTTGCCGCTCGCTTGTGCAGCACAGCTACACGGCGCTCCCGGCGCCTTGTCATGCAGAAAAATAGCCTCCGGCGCGCCCCGCGCCGGCAGTGTTAGCAGGCCCTAATTCATCGCGCTCTTTTGAATCGTCACGTCGGCCTGTTGACGCAGGTATTGATCCAGCGCGCTGTATTCCAGGCTGGCGTTATAGCCGCTCTGCTGCTGTGCGATCTGCTTACGCTGGGGCCCGCCCTGTTTTGAGCCGCCGCTCTGGACACGACTGGCCGATACCGCGACTAGAGCCGCCTGCCCCCCGCTTGTGGCCACAACCCGATATTGACTGTGACCGGTCTTGTGCTGGCCCAGCGGCAGATCGAAGGCCGCGTTCAGCACGTTCGAATCGAGCTTGTTGTCATCACGCCCGACGAAACCGGGCTGGCTCAGCCTGGTGCCTTTCGTGCTCTTCGCGATCTGCGCCAGCGGCTGACCCTGACGCGCCTGCGTCATCGCCTGCTGCGCCGCCTTCTTCGCCCGCTGTTCAGCCGCCTGCGCCACGAGACGACTGCGGATCTGATCGCGGACCTCGGCCAGCGGCTTGCGTTGCGCGCTCTGATGATCGGTCACCCGCAGCACCACATGCCGCTGATTGCCCAGGTCGAGCACTTTACTATTGAGCTGGTCCTTGAGCACCGCATCGGAGAAGGCGGCCTTGCGCACCGCTGCGTACTGACCCAGCCCCGAGCCGCCGCCCTTCTGACTGATCCAACCGGTATGCTGGATCTTGAGACCCAGCTTGTTCGAGATCGTCTTGAGACCGTTCGGCGCCTGATAGGCCAGATCATCCAGCGTATCCGACTGTTTGCGGAACGTCTTGGCACGCGCTTTCCGGGTCGCCATGGCCTTCAACCGGGCCTGCACCACGGGGTCATCGAAAGCCGGCGTCTTTGCCGGCGTGATCGAGGTGGCCTTCAGCACATACCATGCGTTCTCGCCACGCACCGGGCTCGACAAAGCGTCCTGTTTCAGACCGAAGAGCGCCGAACCCACGGCATCGGGCAGCGCTGACTGCGGCTGCGCGTCGATATGCTGGAACTTGGCACCATCGGTGGACGACGCGATCTGCTGGAGCGACTGCCCCTTCTTCGCGGCAGCCACCACGTTCTGTACGGTGTCACGCGCTTTCGCATCGTCCTTACCGATCGGGATGCGAATTTCATCCGCGCTGCGCTTTGCCGGCGTGCCGAACTCGTTCTTGTGCGCCCGGTAGAGCTGCTTGAGGCTGCTCTGATCCGGCGTCGCGGGCGACAACTTATCAGCATCCAGCGACACGTAGGCCAGCTTGACCCGCGGCGCACGCATGAACTGTTTCGGATGACTGTCGTAATAAGACTGGATCGCCTTGTCGTCGACGCTCACCTGATCGGCGTAAGTCGACGCATCGAAGGTGAGCACCTCCACCTTGCGCTGTTCGTTCGCCTGCCGATACGCCGCATCGACTGCAGGCGGCGCCGCAAAAGCGCTACCGGCCACCACCTGTCGGACCTGGTCGCCGACCATACTCTGCCGAAGACGCGCCTCATACTGTGCCGGCGGCACACCCGCCTGCGTAAGCAGAGCCTTGTAGCGCTGCGCCGAGAACTGGCCGCCTTGGTGAAACTGCGGATTGCTGCGGATCTCGGCCAGCAGGTTGGCGTCAGTCACGCGATACCCGTTGTCCTTGGCGTACTGCGTCATCACCGCCTGGTCAATCAGACTGTCGAGCACGTTCTGGCGAATCTGATCCGGCGGAAACATGCTGGAATCGAAACGATCGCCCATCATCTGGCGCAACCGCTGATAGCGCTGGTTGAACGCCTGCTGCAACTGCGAGTGCGTGATATTGGTGCTCCCCACGCTCGCGACCACCGGGTCGGCCGACGGTGTGAAGTAGGAGCCGATGCCCCAGACACCAAACACCACCGCGATCACGGCTACGACAATATATGCCAGCGGCCCGCTGGCTCCATCTCGGATCTTCTGCAGCATATGTAATTCGGCTCGTCGGACAGATGCGATGACCGGCTCGCGCCGGCAGTCCGGGCATTGTGCCTATTGCGGGGGATTTGCGCATCCGTGCCCAGCAGGCAAAAAAAAGGCGCTCAATAAGAGCGCCTTTCCGGATCTGTTCGGCAGGGCCGATTAACAGACTTATGGCGGAGCGGACGGGACTCGAACCCGCGACCTCCGGCGTGACAGGCCGGCATTCTAACCAGCTGAACTACCGCTCCATGACATCGGCCGCCGTTGGGCATCGGCCCGTCGACGACATCATCGAATTGTAAAAAAAGAAGTGCCCGCACTCGAGCACTTCTCTTGTCGGTCCATCGGCATGTCGCCGATAGTTAGACCGTGGCGGAGCGGACGGGACTCGAACCCGCGACCTCCGGCGTGACAGGCCGGCATTCTAACCAGCTGAACTACCGCTCCATAAACTTTATTTGGTGGGTGCTGACGGATTCGAACCGCCGACATTCGCCTTGTAAGGGCGACGCTCTACCAACTGAGCTAAGCACCCGCAGGGATGCAGAACCTGCGTCCCGCCCTGCGAAGGCTGGCTAGTTTACAGCGTCTTTCAGCGCTTTACCAGCCTTGAAACCGGGCGTTTTACCCGCCGGGATCTGGATCGACTGACCGGTTTTCGGATTGCGACCCTGGCGAGCGGCACGTTCACGCACGGAGAAGACACCGAAGCCTACCAGCGAGACCTTGTCGCCCTTCTTCAGAGCGTCGGTGACCGAGTCGATCATGGCGTCGACGGCGCGCGAAGCGTCGGCCTTGGAAAGATCCGCGTCCGCGGCGACAGCATCGACGAGTTCAGTTTTGTTCATAACTAAGCATCCCCTTAAGGAGTGAGAGAGTTTCGACCGGTCCATCTATCGAACCCGCCGTGCACGCTGGCGTAGCCGCGCGTTCGCTGCAAGTGCTTCGGGCCTGGCCGTCATCGCGGCTTTGCCCGACCGCAAGCGGGCTTTATACCAAGGCCCCGATTCCAGCGTCAATAAAGGCTTAGCGCCAGAATCCGGGGCCGCGGCATGGAGCATGCTTCAATGCGGTCGCACTTCGCCCGCATCCGACTTGCGCTGGCCCTCCGCTGCCGCCTCTTCGGCAGCCAACGGCTGGGGCTGACGCGTCAGCGCAATTTCCAGCACTTCATCGATCGTGCGAACCGGCCGGATGTCCAGTCGGTTCTTGATGTTGGCAGGGATCTCGGCGAGATCCTTCGTGTTCTCGTGCGGAATGACCACGATCTTGATCCCGCCGCGATGGGCCGCCAACAGCTTTTCCTTGAGTCCGCCGATCGGCAGCACGTCGCCCCGCAGCGTGATTTCGCCCGTCATGGCGACATCCGCACGCACCGGAATCTGGGTCAGCGCCGAGATCATCGAGGTGCACATACCAATGCCAGCCGAGGGGCCATCCTTGGGCGTTGCGCCTTCGGGAACGTGCACATGAAGATCCGCCTTCTGCATGAAATCGCGCTCGATTCCGAGTGTTCCCGCGCGCGACCGGATCACCGTGAGCGCCGCCTGGATCGACTCCTGCATCACGTCGCCAAGCGACCCGGTATGCGTCGCCTTGCCCTTGCCCGGCACCGCCGCCGACTCGATGGTCAGCAGTTCGCCCCCGACCTCGGTCCATGCCAGGCCGGTCACCTGGCCGACACTGTCGTGCTCTTCTGCGCGTCCGTAGCGGAACTTGGGCACGCCGAGATACTTGTCCAGATTGCGCTTGGAGACCTGCACGTGGTCGCGCGATTTCTCGCTGATCAGCTCCTTGACGACCTTTCGGCAGATCTTCGAGATGTCGCGCTCGAGGTTGCGCACCCCGGCCTCGCGCGTATAACGCCGGATGATCTCGGTGATGGCGTTATCGGAGACGGACAACTCGCGCTCTTCGAGGCCGTTCTCCTTCATCGCCTTGGGCAACAGGTAGCGCTCACCGATATTGAGTTTCTCATCCTCGGTGTAACCCGACAGCCGGATGACTTCCATGCGATCCAGCAACGGCTCGGGGATGTTCATGGTGTTGGCGGTGCACACGAACATCACCTGCGACAGATCGTAGTCGACCTCGAGATAATGATCGCCGAAGGTGTTGTTCTGCTCCGGATCCAGCACTTCGAGCAGAGCCGAGGCCGGGTCACCGCGGAAATCGTTGGCCATCTTGTCGACTTCGTCGAGCAGGAACAGCGGGTTGCGTACGCCCACCTTGGCCATGTTCTGGATGATCTTGCCCGGCAACGATCCGATGTAGGTTCGCCGATGACCACGAATCTCGGCTTCGTCGCGCACGCCGCCCAGACTCATGCGCACGAACTCGCGGTTCGTGGCCTTGGCGATGGAACGACCGAGTGAGGTCTTGCCCACGCCGGGCGGCCCGACCAGGCACAGAATCGGGCCCTTGATCTTCTTCACTCGGCTCTGTACCGCCAGGTTCTCGATGATGCGCTCCTTGATGCGCTCCAGGCCATAGTGATCGGTGTCGAGCGTTTCCTGCGCCTTGGCGAGGTCGATCTTGGTCCGGCTACGCTTCTTCCACGGGATGTCGACCATCCAGTCGAGATAATTGCGCACCACCGTCGCCTCGGCCGACATCGGCGACATGCTCTTGAGCTTGTTGAACTCGTTGCTGACCTTCTTCTTGACTTCCTTGGGGAAGCCGGCCTTCTCGATCTTGTCCTCGAGCTCGTCCAGATCGTTGGGCGCTTCATCGATCTCGCCCAGTTCCTTCTGGATCGCCTTCATCTGCTCGTTGAGGTAGTACTCGCGCTGCGACTTCTCCATCTGCTGCTTGACGCGGCCGCGAATCTTCTTCTCGATCTGCAGCACCTCGATTTCGGCATCGGTCTTGGCGACCACGTGCTCGAGGCGCTGCTGGGGATCGGCGATCTCCAGCACGTCCTGCCGCTCGTCGAGCTTGAGGTTGAGATGCGCGGCAATGGTGTCCGCCAGCCGCCCGGCGGAGTCCATGCTCGACAGCGACGGCAGCAGCTCGGCCGGCACCTTCTTGTTGAGCTTGGTATACGACTCGAAGGTCGAGACGGCCGAACGCATGAGCGCGTCCATCTCGGCCGACTCCACTTCGCCGTCGTCGATCGCCTCGTGCTTCGCCACCAGACTGCCGTCGGCCTCATGCAGGTCGGACAGTCGTGCCCGATTGCCCCCTTCGACCAGCACCTTGACGGTGCCGTCGGGCAGCTTCAGCAATTGAAGAATCGAAGCCAGCGTGCCGACTTCGTAGATATCGTCCGCGCCCGGATCATCGATATCGGCGGCCTTCTGGGCGACAAGTAGAATCTTCTTGTCCTCGGCCATGGCCGCTTCGAGCGCGGTGATGGACTTCTCCCGGCCCACGAACAGCGGGATCGCCATATGCGGGAACACGACCACGTCGCGCAGGGGAAGAACGGGTACCAAGGCGTTGTCAGCCATGCGGGCCCTCGCTGATATAAAGCGGCCGGCAAAGAAGCCGGCCACTGTGGATTTGCCTTAATGGTGTGGCCGGCCCGGGGTTTTTCAATCGCCCGGGCAACGGCCCCTTCAGGCTCTAGGCACCGGCGCGCTCGGCTTCGGCGTTCTCGTACACGATGTACGGCTGGGCATCGCCCTTGACCACCGCTTCGTCCACGACGACCTTCGATACGTTCTCCATTGCCGGCAGCTCGTACATCACGTCCAGCAGGATGGACTCCAGAATCGTGCGCAGACCGCGAGCACCCGTCTTGCGCTCCATGGCGCGATGCGCGATCGCCTTGAGCGCATCCTCGCGCAACTCAAGCTCGCAGTTCTCCATTTCGAACAGCTTGGCGTACTGCTTGGTGAGCGCGTTCTTCGGCTCGCGCAGGATCGAGATGAGCGCCATCTCGTCCAGCTCCTCGAGCGTGGCAACCACCGGCAGACGGCCGACGAACTCCGGGATCAGACCGTACTTGACCAAATCTTCGGGCTCGACTGTCTTGAGCATCGCGCCCAGGCTGCGCTTGTCGGCCTGGCCCTTGACCTCGGCCGAGAAGCCGATGCCCGAGCGACCTTCGCGCTGCTGGATGGTCTGGTCCAGACCGGCAAATGCACCGCCGACGATGAACAGGATCCCAGAGGTGTCGACCTGCAGGAATTCCTGCTGCGGGTGCTTGCGGCCACCCTGCGGCGGAATCGAAGCCGTGGTGCCCTCGATCAGCTTGAGCAGCGCCTGCTGTACGCCTTCGCCCGACACATCACGCGTGATCGACGGGTTTTCCGATTTGCGCGAGATCTTGTCGATTTCGTCGATGTAGACGATGCCGCGCTGGGCCTTGTCCACGTCGTAGTCGCACTTCTGCAGCAGCTTCTGAATGATGTTCTCGACATCCTCGCCGACATAACCCGCTTCGGTGAGCGTGGTCGCATCGGCGATCGCGAACGGCACATCCAGCAGGCGCGCCAGGGTTTCGGCCAGCAGCGTCTTGCCGCAACCGGTCGGTCCGATCATCAGGATGTTGGATTTCTGCAGCTCGACCTCGTCCTCGGCCGCTTCGGCGTTCAACCGCTTGTAATGGTTGTACACCGCCACGGCGAGAATCTTCTTCGCCGATTCCTGGCCGATGACGTAGTCATCCAGCACGCGCCGGATTTCCTGCGGGCTCGGCAGGCCTTTCTTGGCCGGCTTGCTCGCCAGTTCCTCGCGCATGATGTCGTTGCACAGATCGACGCATTCGTCGCAGATGAACACGGACGGGCCGGCGATCAGCTTGCGAACCTCATGTTCGCTTTTTCCGCAGAACGAGCAATGCAGCGTCCGGCCGGAGTTCTCCTTGGCGCCGCTATCGTTGTTGCCGTTGTCTGCCATGGGTCGTGACCTCGTTGAGGTGAGTCTGTCGATATGCCTTACATATGACATACCCGACAAATATTTGTCACGTTGCCGACCACCACTCTTCACGAGTGGCGATCGGCGCCTAACGTGGAGTGGCCTAGTCGGACTTGTCGGCCAAGGCGGCACGCGAGGTGAGCACGTCGTCGATGACGCCGTATTCGACCGCCTCGCTGGCGCTCATGAAGAAATCGCGCTCGGTATCGCGCTGGATCTTGTCCAGCGGCTGACCGGTGTGATCGGCCAGGATCTGATTCAGCCGCTCACGCGCATGCATGATCTCGCGGGCGTGGATCTCGATGTCCGACTGCTGGCCCTGAAAACCACCGGACGGCTGATGCATCATCACGCGCGAATGCGGCAGCGAATATCGCTTGCCCTGCGCCCCGGCCGCCATCAGGACCGCGCCCATGCTGGCGGCCTGGCCGAGACACATCGTGGCCACATCCGGCTTGATGAACTGCATCGTGTCGTAGATCGACAGGCCGGCCGTCACCGCGCCGCCCGGCGAATTGATGTACAGCTGGATGTCCTTATCCGGATTGTCCGACTCAAGGAACAGCAACTGAGCGACGATCAGATTGGCCATGTGATCGTCGACCGGGCCGACACAGAAGATGACCCGCTCCTTGAGCAGGCGCGAATAGATATCGAAAGACCGCTCACCACGAGCCGTCTGTTCGATGACCATCGGAATCAGACCCAGGCTCTGGGTCTGCATGCTGTCATGTTCTGCCATAACGATTCGCTTTCCTTGCGTTGGCAGACAGGGCCGGGAAATCAGCCCTGCTGCCGATTGGCATTGAGAAGCTCGTCGAGCTCCGTGTCTTTTTCGATGATGGTGGCATTGGCCAGCAGATCGTCGACCACCTGCTGCTCCATCACCATCGCCTGCAGCCCCTGCATCAGCTGCGGGTTCTGCTGATAGTAGTTCTTGACCGCTTCGGCCTGATCGCCGTAGCCGGCCGCGATCTCGTCCATCTTCTCGGCTACCTTGTCCTGGTCGAGTTCGAGTTCTTTCTTCGAGATCACTTCGGCGATCAACAGGCCGAGCGCCACGCGCTTGGTCGCCTGCTCACGCAGTGCTTCGTCGGGCAGCAACTGCTTGGCCTGTTCCTCGTCGCCCTGCATCTGTTCCGGCATGCGCTGCATCGCTTCCTTGCGCATGCGTTCGATCTCCTGCGCCACCATCGACTCGGGCACCTCGATCGGATTGGCGTCGTGCAGCGAATCCATGGTCTGGGTCTTCACGCTGGTATCGATGGCGTGCTTGACCTCCTGCTCCAGCGATTCGCGGATCTTGTCGCGCAGCGCCTCCATGGTGCCTTCCTCGACGCCCATCTGCTTGATGAACTCTTCGTCGATCTCGGCCGGCTTGGCTTGCTTGACGGCCTTGACGGTCACGTCGAACGTCGCGGTCTTGCCGGCCAGGTCCTCGGCGCCGTAATCTTCCGGGAAGGCCACGTCGACCTGGAACTCCTCGCCTGCCTTGCGGCCGACCATCGCACGCTCCATGTCGGGCAGGAACTGCTGTTCGCCCAGCGTGATCTCGATGTCGTTGCCGGTGCCGCCCTCGAATGCCTCGCCGTCGATGCGACCGATGTAATCCACGACGACCTGATCGCCGTCGGCCGACTCGCGTTCGACCTCTTCCCAGCTCTTGTTCTGGTCCTGAATGCGCTCGAGCGTCTTGTCGACGTCGGCATCGGTCACTTCGGCGACCGGTTTCTCGACCGTGATCGAATCAAGCCCGTTGAGCTCGATCTCGGGATAGACCTCGATATTGGCCGTGAACGACAGCGGGCCGTTCTCCTCGAAGGCATCCAGCTCGATCTCGGGCTGCCCGGCCGGATTGAGTTCCGACTGCTCGACCGCTTCCGGATACGTGCTCTGGATCAGTTCGCTGACGGCTTCCTGACGCGCCTGCGCGCCATAGCGCTGATACAGCACCTTCACGGGCGCCTTGCCCGGACGAAACCCCGGGATCCGCGCATGCTGGCCCACCCGCTTGACCTTCTCATCCACCGCGATGTTCACGCGGTCGGCCGGGATCTGGACCTTCAGACGCCGTTTCAGGCCACCGGGATTTTCTACGGAGACGTCCATCAACTACCTCGAATCGATTCTGTTAGAGCATGATTGTACGGGCGGCGAGCCAGAGCTCGCCGCCCGGTTGACCGACCAGTATAGCAACCTGGCCAAATCCGGGCTTGCAATCCGGGCTAGTCGCGAGCCGGGGGCGCCATGAATTCGGGGCCGACCGGGTCGGTCACGTGGGTATCGACGATCCGGCCGATCTCACGACGCGCGTCCTCGTCCAGATGCCAGCCCGGCACGTTCGACACCGCATCCAGCTGATCCGGAGTACGCGCGCCCCACAAGGCAAAGGCGTGGTCGTACTGGTCCAGAAGCCAGCGAATGGCCAGGTCCAGAACGCGCTTGTCGTAGTGCTCCTGGGCGAACTTATCGAGCGCGTCCACCGCCGCCAGATACTGGTCGAAGCGCGGCTGCTGGAACTTGGGATCGTTGTTGCGCAGGTCGTCGCCCGGGAATTCACGATCGGCGTGCATGCGCCCGGACAGCAGGCCACGACACAGCGCGCCATAAGCCAGCAGACGCGTGTCGTGCTTGCGCGCCCACGGCAGGACATCCGCATCGATCTGGCGCTCGAACAGATTGTAGGGATTCTGCGCCACATCGATCTGCGCGACTTCGGAGAACGCGTCCATCTGCTCCGGGGAGAAGTTCGACACGCCAATGGCGCGGATCTTGCCAGCGGCCTTGACTTCGGCCATGGCTTCGGCGGTTTCGCGAGGATCAACCAGCGGATCCGGCCAGTGCACCTGCAGAACGTCGATCACATCGGTGCGCAACCGCCGCAACGAATCGTCGACTTCCTTGAGAATGCGCTGTTTGGTCGCATTGCGCCGCACACCGCCCTTGTCGTCCCATTCCAGTGCACATTTTGTCGCCAGCACGACCTGATCGCGCATCTTGCCTTCGTCGATCGCCTTGCCGACGATTTCCTCGGATCGACCGAAGCCATAGACCGGCGCCGTATCGATTAGCGTCACACCCTGATCGGGTGCACCCTGGATGGTACGAATGGATTCGGCTTCATCGGTGCCGCCCCACATCCAGCCGCCGATCGCCCACGTGCCGAGGCCGATACGCGATGCAGACAACCCTTCGCCGTTGATGTCGCGTGTTTCCAAAACTCGTCTCCTCAATTGTTGTACCGGACAGGAGATGGGATCGGCAGCGGCGCATTCAAGCGCGCGCAATTGATGCGGGGGAAACGAGCCAAAAAAAACGCCGGCGAGGTATGCTCGCCGGCGTTTTCAGAAGATGGTGGGCCGTGTAAGACTCGAACTTACAACCAATTGATTAAGAGTCAACTGCTCTACCATTGAGCTAACGGCCCGAATTTCGCATCAGACAGTGGGGTGGACGATGGGACTCGAACCCACGACGACTGGAATCACAATCCAGGGCTCTACCAACTGAGCTACGCCCACCATCGCCTGACACCGCGAACAAAGGCACACCCTCGCCGCGAGTTGCGTATTCTAGCGGCGTTGTTCTTTTTGTACAACGCTTGCGTTGAGAGGTGACGAGCCTCGCCTCCGACTACCCTACCCCGGCCATTCGGCCGAATTACGGAACAGCCACGAATTCATCGTTGCCACGCTCGTCCTGGCCTCAGGATGAGCGCTTCAAAACCCTCCGCGAACGGCGCGCCCGGCTGGATTATTCGCGGCTATGCCGCTCACCCTTCGGGCCGGTGCGGCTACGCCGCCCCGTTCGGATGCGCACAGCGCATCCGTCGAACCACGCTTGTTGTATTTGTCGCTGGTTCGAATACTAGATGGATAGGCCATTGCTAGGGCCCGCCTTTCGGCGAGCCCTAGCAATGGCGCGCCCGGCTGGATTCGAACCAGCGACCAACGGCTTAGAAGGCCGTTGCTCTATCCCCTGAGCTACGGGCGCAGAACTGCATGATGCGCCACCTATTGTGCCAGCCGCCCCCGGCCGGCACTAGCTGTGCGGTCGCCCATACGCCGGCGTATTCCGTAAAGACACGGTGCCGACAAGCCTGCTCGGAGCCTGTAGCCTCGGCTGCACGATACAGCAATCATGAAGCGAACCATGCCTCATGCGCCCATGACGTTTACCGACCAAGGTGTCACCACCTACCGCCAGTTCATCGCCGGGCGCTGGGAAGACGCCGCTGGCGATCCGTTGGACGTGACGAATCCTGCAACCGGCGACATCGTGGGCCGCGTGCAGATGGCGACCGAGGACGATGCCGAAAAAGCTCTCCAGGCGGCCGACAAGGCCTTCGCGACCTGGCGTCGCACCACGGCCAAGTATCGCGCGGATCTGTTGCTCGATCTGGTCTCCCGGCTTCAGGACGATGCCGAGCGACTCGCTCGGCTGATCACCTCCGAGCAGGGCAAGCCACTGACGGAATCGCGCGCCGATGTCGGCATGTGTGCCGACCTGATCCGTTTCGCCGCCGAGCACACGCGTCGGCTGGAAGGCGACATCGTCCCTGCCGACGATCCGGACGAACAGATCTGGATTCAGAAGGTTCCGCACGGCGTCGTGGTCGGCATCACGGCCTGGAACTTCCCGGCCGCGCTCATCGGCCGCAAGCTCGGCCCCGCGCTGGCCGCCGGCAACACGATCGTGCTGAAACCCTCCGAGGAGACGCCGCTCACCGCGATGGAAATCGTGGAGCTTGCCCGTAAGGCCGGTATTCCGGATGGGGTGATCAACATCGTCAACGGGTACGGCAAGGAGGTGGGCAACCATCTGGTCACCCATGACAAGACCCAGCTGGTTTCCATGACCGGCAGCGTGCGCGGCGGGCGCGAGATCAACAAGGCAGCGGCACCCCACTTGAAACTCGTGCGGCTGGAACTCGGCGGCAAGGCGCCCTTCATCGTCATGGACGATGCCGACATGGAGCCGGCCGTCGAGGCGGCGATCGTGTCGCGCTTTTCCAACAACGGCCAGGTCTGTACCTGCAACGAACGGATGTATGTCCACGAGGGCATCTACGACGCTTTTCTGAAGCGCTTCAAGGAGCGCGTCGAGGAGCTCAAGGTCGGCGATCCACTGGCCCATGAAGACGTCGACATGGGGCCGAAGATCAACAGCGGCGAGTTGGACAAGGTCCACGACATGGTCCAACGCGCCATCGATCAGGGCGCTCACCTCGAGACCGGGGGCGAGAAGCTGACCGGTGGCGAGTACGACAAGGGCTTCTATTACGCGCCGACGGTGCTCACCGGCGTGTCCAACGACATGGAGATCATGCAGGAGGAGATCTTCGGGCCGGTCGTGCCGATCATGAAGGTCGAGTCCTTCGAACAGGCACTGAGCTATGCCAACGTGTCGCAATACGGCTTGTCGGCCTATGTGTTCACCACGAACGTCAAGCGCTTGATGACCACCGTCCACGATCTCGACTTCGGCGAGATCTACGTCAACCGCGGCGGTGGCGAGTCGGTGCAGGGCTTTCACAAGGGCTACCGCAACAGCGGCATCGGCGGCGAGGACGGCAAGTACGGCCTCGAAGCGTACGTGAAAAACAAGACCATGTACGTGCACTTCTGAGCGGCCGAACCTCCCGGGAAAACGCCAGCCCGAGGGCTGGCGTTTTATTGCGTGCGCCGACCGTAGACAAAGGGCCGCCGCGCCCGAACCGAACATCCACCGCGGCGGTTTCAAACCACCCCGCACCGGCCGATTCTCTGGTCGTTCGGTCGGAAAGCCCGAACGAGTCCCGGCGCAAGAGCGGGCGATCGTCATTCCCCAGCGTCGGAATGCGCCGCGCTCCGCATACGGGCGCTTCTCAGGCGTTTGTGCTTGTCGCCGCGGTTCGTATCCGATGACGAAACGGCATCGAACGCCGCGACACCGTCGAAATATACGGACTGACGACGTGCCGACGTTCGTCGGCACGCCTGTCGATCGAGCTGACCCGAGCGTTCGAGGCGGCGCTGGTCACCCCGACGCTGTCGACACTCGTGTCTATTGCTTGAAATGAGCCCGCAGCGCGGCAGCGGCGGGTTGGCCGCCGACCGTCTTCACCCCGTCCAGCCAGCCGGCGACTTCATCCAGATGCGCACCGATCCAGCGGTCGGCAACCTGCTGGTGATCCTGTTTCTTGTAGCTCGATGCATACACCCACTGGCTCTGGGTGTCCGAGTCGACCTGGAATTGCTGGAAGAACCGCGTCAGGTTCGGATCGCGTTTGACGAATTCGGAGCTGGCCAGCGTCAGCACCTGGCTGTGGCCGCCGTGCGGCCCCCACAGGCTCTTCGGATCCTTGAGGATCTGCATGTCCAGGGCGACCGTCATCCAGTGCGGCTGCCAACCGCAGAACACGATCGGCTTATGATGATCGATCGCGCGCTTGGCCTCAGCCAGCATCGCGGCGGTGCTGCTATGCTTCATCTGCCAGTTGCCCAGGCCGTAGGTATCGTTCTTGATGGCTTTTTCGACGATATTGTTGGCGCCGCTGCCGGGCTCGATGCAGTGTATGGTCGAATCGAACTTGTCGGCGTACTTGGCGAGCTGGCGATCGCTGGTCAGCCCCTGTTTGACCATGAATTTGGGCACCGCAAAACCGGAGGTGGCACCCGTCAGGTTTTCGCCGAGTTTCACGATCTTGCCCTTCCTGACATAGGGCATGAAGCTGGACGCCTGCCCCGGCGACCAGGCCGACAGATTCACATCCACCCGCCCCTGCGACAGACTCAGATAGACGATCGGCGCACTGGCCTTGACGAACTTCACCTCGTAGCCGAGCGGCTTGAGGACCTCGCCGACCACCTGGCTCTTTATGGTCGCCCCCGGCCACGGCGGCATGCCAATCTTGACTACTGGCTCCGATCCGGACTGCCCGGCCAGTGCCAGCGGCGCACAAGCCAGGGTCGCGGCCGCGATCAGCAATATCCCCGCGATACGGCGATTCATGAATTGTTTATTCATCATCGACTCCCTTCTCTTTTTTCGATACGGACAGCTCGCGGCCGGTCACCCGCCCTCCAGACCCACCGGAGCTCGTTGAAAATAGGACGCGCCCGGCCTTAGCCAACCAGCGCGGCGCACGTTCGCGCCCTCCGGCCTCGTCCACTCGGGCGGGCCGAACGGATATTCAATATTCCGGCAGCGCCGCTCCAGCGAGTTGGGTTGCAGCGTACCGAGTGCGTTCACTCCTCGCTGACCGGGGCGCGTTCCAGCCCCTGAAATTCCACGAAGGCCTGCATGCGTTCCCACAGCCGGTCGCCATAAACATAGTCGCCATCGCCGGCCGCATCGGGGGCGGCGATATGCGCATCCACCGCCGGCTCGAAGAAGAACGGGATCGAATGCCGCGAACGGGTGCCGCCGACGATGCGATGCTCGGTTGCCTGAATGCGCCCGCCCGACCAGTCGGCGAGCAGGCGACCGAAGTTGACCACCAGCGCATTGTCGCGTGGCGGCACGTCCTCCCAGCCGCCGTCCGGCGCGCGTACCTGCAGCCCGCCGACCCGGTCCTGCCAGAGCAGCGTGATGAAGCCGTTGTCGCAGTGCGGTACGCCGACCAGCCAGCGTCGGGCGTCGCCGTGGCCGTCGACCGCCGGCATGGACTCGAGCGTTTCGGCCGGGCGCTCGGGATAATGGATCAGGCGCAGCGTGGAATTGCCATGCTCGAACGGCCGCAGCAGGGTCTCGCGATCGATCGCCAGCCCTTCGGCCAGCGCGCCGGCAATCACGCCACCCAGGGTTTCCATCGCCTGATAATAGGTGCGCGACGTCATCCGCCCAGCCGGGCAGCGCCGATTCCGGCGGCCGCGGCGTCGGCTCGCGCAGCGGATCGCCGCTTTGCGTATCCGCGCGCTCGGGGTGGGCAATGTCCGGGCCGAGATCGATGCCCTCTTTCCAGGTCGGATCCTCGTCCTGCGGCGGAAAATAGCCGCGATAGACATTGCTGTTGGCAGCAACGAACTTGTGGCGCGCCAACTGCTGCTTGTCGGTTTCGTCGAGCTCGAAGAAGCGCAGCAGCCGGCCATGAATGTCGTCGGCGAGATCCAACTGGCCCGGCGCGATGCCGACGGTCATGAAGCCGGAATCGCAGGCGGCATCGACGATCGCGGCGATCGTCTGATGCCCGCCCGACCTCGTCGGCGAGCAGCGGCGTCAGATCGATATGGGGGATCAGAGTCTGGCTCATGGTATTCGTGTCTGGCTTGCGGCACGACCGGCTGTGGGCCGGGCCGCAGCGATGAATAAAGCGCGTCTCAGCTACCCAGCAGCCGCGCATCGAAAGGATAGTCGGACAGCAGTTCGACCTCGCCATCGTCGCGGATATAGACCTGTTCTTCGAGTTTGACGCCCTCGCCACCGTCCTCGTGGCCGATAAAGCTTTCCACGCACAGGGTCATGCCCGGTTCCATCACGCCGTCGTAGCCCTTGTCGTCGATATCCTCGCGATGAACGATGTAGGGATACTCGCCGGTCATGCCGACCCCGTGGGCGAGCGCGAAATAGCGCCGTGCCTTGTAAGGCGCAGGGATCTGCCAGGCCCGCTCGGCATATTCCTTGAACGACACGCCGGATGCGATGCCGGCCATGTTGGTCTGGATCTGATCGTAAGCCATGCGATACAGATCCCGTTGCGCGGCCGTGGCCGGCTGGTCGCCGCAGAGGAAGGTGCGCGAAAAATCCGCGTAGTAGCCGTAGCGGCCGACCACGTCGGTATCGAGGGCGACCAGCTCGCCGGCCTGCATCGCCCGGTCCGAGCATTCCTGGAACCAGGGGTTGGTTCTCGGCCCGGAATTCATCAGCCGGGTTTCCACATAGTCGGCATCGGTGGCAATGATGTGCCGGTGCAGGTTCGACCAGACCTCGTTCTCGGTCGCGCCGGGCCGAATCGCGGCTTCGAGCTTGCGCACGCCGGTCTCGACCGCGCGCAGCGAGCTGCGGATCATCTTGATTTCATTGGGCACCTTGATCGCCCGCGCGCGCTCCAGCGGCACCTGGGCATCACAGATCCGCCAGCCCCGTTCGACCAAGGCGAAGGCGGCATGCGAGGTCGCACTCTCGATGGCAACCTGATCGCCATCGCTGCCGCCGCAGTCGCGCACCAGCCGGTCGATCTCGTCGGCCCAGGCGTGGGTCGTCTGTTTCAGGTGATCGTCGCAGAAGTAATACGAAATCGCGGTCGCCGGCCGGATCTCGTCGACGGTCGGCAGATGCGCGGCCAGATGCTCACAGCCGGAGAACTCGAACAGCACCACCGGCCCTTCCGCCGGCACGAAGGCATAGCGCGCCGGGTTGCGCGCGGAATAGATCTGCATGTTGCGCGAGCCGGTGGCATAGCGCACATGGGTCGGGTCGAACAGCACCGCGGCCGCGATGTCCCGCGCCTTGAGCTGGGCCCGGGTCGCGGCCAGGCGGTCGCGCAGGATCTGTTCGATCTCGGCGGTCGTCGGCTCGCACAGCTCGGGCGCGTGGGTCGGCGGGCGGATGCCGTTGTCCTGGATGGCAGTCGTCGTCATATCGTCTCGTCGTTTCCTGGCCCGGCGGGCCGGTGATCGTTCGCGGCTGGCCGCGTTGTTCAGTCGAGCAGCCCGTCGGTGCGTTCGACACGCTCGCGTTCGGCCTGGATATGGGCTTCGGACACCCGCCCGTAAAGCTGGCGGGTGCGCTCCAGCCGGCCGACCACGCCCGGCTGCTGCGAGTAGGCGAAGATCGCGGTATGCCGCTGGCGCTCGCCGCCGACCTCGGTCACGCGATGCAGCGAATAGCGGCCCTTGAACAGCTGCAGATCGCCCGGTTCCAGGCGCAGCGTCTTCGGCGTATCCCGGTCCTCGCCGCGGATCACCGCGCCCACGCGCCCGTAGTTCTCGCCGGCCGCCGAGCGGATATTCGGGCAGTATTCGAACTCGCCGCCGATGTCCGGCTTCTCGGTCATCATGGTGACGATGTATTCGTTGGTGTCGTAATGCCACGGCTGACAGGTGCCCGGCGGCAGCACGTTCTGCACCAGCCCGGCGAAGGGATCGGCGTACTCGAAGACCTCGGCCTCGCCGATGCAGGCCGCGACCAGCCGCTTCATTACCGGCGAAACATAGATCTGCTGGATGATCATGTCGGCCGGGATCATGTCGCGGGTCACGAAACCGCTGGTGCGGTCCATGAAGATGCGCCGCGGATCGCTGGCCTCCAGGCTCGGGGCGTCGCGGGTGAACCAGGCATTGACCCGGGCACTGGAATAGAAGGTCTTTGCGGCCATCTGACGGCCTTCGGCGCGAGCCCGCTCCAGCGCGTCGGGGCGCATGAAGCCGCGCAGCACTGCGCAACCGTCGGCATCCAGATCGGCGCGCACGCGCTCGATCACATCCCGCATGCGCGGCCCGGCGAAATCCTCGAGCGGATAGCGCTCGGTATCCACCAGATCGCTCAGATCGGTCCGTTCGGCATCGGCCAGGACCACGGCTGCGTCGCTCATCCTTTCCTCTCTCGGTCATGCGCTGGGAATCCGTCGGCCGGCCATACCGCGATGACCCGCTGCGCCGACCTG
Source organism: uncultured Gammaproteobacteria bacterium (assembly GCA_963835375.1). Taxonomy (GTDB): domain Bacteria; phylum Pseudomonadota; class Gammaproteobacteria; order Nevskiales; family Salinisphaeraceae; genus Salinisphaera. The sequence goes on along the minus strand of CAWIGB010000027.1, from coordinate 8,096 downwards.
ACTTATGCTGAGAGTCGTCGATCGATTTGAGAAACGAGTTATTCCAATGGAATCCATCGGTGATACTCATGGATCGCCCGCGGCCGGCCTGGACAGCGATCTGCTCGCCGCCTTCGTGGCGGTTGCCGAGACCGGCGGCTTCACCTTGGCCGGCCAGTACCTGCACAAGACGCAGTCCACCGTCAGCCTGCGGATTCGCACGCTCGAAGCCCGGCTGAACACGCAGCTGCTGCACCGCACCAGCCGGCAGCTGTCGCTGACCGCCGACGGCCAGACGTTTCTGGTCTATGCCCGGCGCCTGCTGCAACTCCAGCGCGAGGCGGTGAGCGCCGTGGGGCCATCCGCCCAGCCGCCCACGCTGCGCTTCGGGCTGCCCGAGGACTATGCCGAAGCCTGGCTGCCGCAGGTTCTGCGCGCCTTCGCGGCCTCGCATCCGGCGGTCCGGCCGCATATCCATTGCCGCATGTCGACCGAACTCGTCGAGCAGCTCGAGGCCGGCGCCCTCGATCTCGTGCTCACCGTCCGGCACTCGGCGTCCAGTAGCGCGCGGCGCGTCGGCACCGAAACCCTGGTCTGGGCCGCGCACCGCGATTTCGAACTCGTTCCCGACCAACCGGTGCCGCTGGCGCTGTTTCCCGAGCAGTGCATCTATCGCCGCCGTGCGCTGGAAGCACTCACCCGTATCGGAAGAACATGGCAGATCGACTATACGAGCCAGAGCCCGACCGGCCTGCGCGTGGCCGTGGAACAGGGCCGCGCGGTCACGATCACCGGGCGGCGCACCCGGCCGCCGGGGTGGCGCACGCTGGGCGATGACACCGGGCTGCCGCAGCTACCGGAGGCGGTGCTGGAGATTCATCGCTCTCCGAGCGTCCAGCACCCGGCCTTCGATGCCTTCACGGCGCTGGTCGAACAGACTCTAGACGAGGCGGCCGCCGACCCGACGCCGGCCACCTGATCGCGAGCCCGGCCCGAGTCTTCTACCACCGCCCTCGATACACGTCGCGCAGATATCGATGGCGGCGCCGGCGCGAAGCGCTCGACCGCGACATACAGATCATCGTGGTCGCTGACCACAGCGGCGACGCCGAAGCCCGCGCCCTCGATCGCCGCGCGTTGCGTTGGCAGGCGGGCGGCAGGGCGAGTCGAAACATCGGCCTCCGCCCCTGCAACGCGCGTTCCGTATCGGCGGGCGCGTCGAAGCCGAAACCTTCCGGGTGTGTCGGGATTTCGTCCGAGCGCCGCGTTGCTGCCCCGGATCATGACGGGCAAGACACGAGCCGCCGATCGGGCGTGCCTGGTTGATTTCAGGGCGCAGCCCGCCGGGACAAGCGTTGCATCTCCCTCGCGTAGAGCGACTCCGCGACACGCGCGGCGCCCTGGCTCGCAGCAAAATAGCGCTTGGCGCGGTCGCGCGCGAAACCCCAACAGAGCCTAAAGCGTGCGGCATCCATGACGCAGAACCAGGCCTCGCACACTTCGAAGTCAGCCTGAGCGATTTTCGTCTCGGCGTGGACGTGGCCGGTACGTTCACCGATCTGGCCGCGATCGGCGACGGCCGCGTCGTCACAGCGAAGGTGTCCTCGACGCCGGCCGATCAGTCTGAAGGCGTGATTGATGCGATCCAGGCCAGCAGCCTCGACGCCAAGGCGATCGCGGCGCTGGCCCACGGCCTGACCGTCGCCACCAACGCCCTGCTCGAACGCGCCCGGGCACAGGTGGCGCTGATCACCACCGAAGACTTTCGAGACATCCTGGAAATCGGCCGTCAGAACCGGCCGGCGCTCTATGATCTGACCCAGCGCCCGCCCGAACCGTTGGTCGCGCGCGCACATCGTTTCACTGTACGCGAGCGCATGGGCCGCGAGGGCGAGATCACGCCGCTCGACATGGCCAGCGTGGGCGCTGCGATCGAGGCCATCCGCGCGGTCGGAAATATCGAGGCGATCGCGATCTGCCTGTTGTTCTCGTTCGAATACCCAGAGCACGAGATCGCCGTCGCGAAGCGGGTGGCCAACGCCCTGCCCGAGCTGCATGTCTCGCGCTCGTCCGCGGTGCTGCCGGAATTCCGCGAGTACGGCCGCTTCGCCACCACCAGCGCCAACGCCTATCTCTCGCGGCGGCTGAATCGCTATCTCGACAACCTGGCCGGGCATCGGGACGCCGCGGGCCTGCCCGAGCCAACGGTGATGCAGTTCTCGGGCGGCGTGATCGATATTCACATCGCCGCGGCCAATACCGCGAAAGGTGTGCTCTCCGGCCCGGCCGGCGGCGTGGTCGGCGCAGCGTGGCTGGGTTCGTTGTCTGGCGAGGCCGACCTTCTGACCTTCGATATGGCCGGCACCAGTACGGATGTGGCGCCCATCGCCCACGGCGAGGCACCGGCCACCACCGACAGCGTGGTCGCGGGCGTCCCGATCAAGCTGCCGATGGTGAGCGCCGGCGGCTCGATCGCCTGGGCCGACGAAGGCGGCGCCCTGCGCGTCGGCCCCGCCTCCGCTGGCGCCGAACCCGGCCCGGCCGCCTAAGATCTCGGCCGCGACGATGCCACGGTCACCGACGCCAACGTCTTCATGGCCATATCGCCGACGGCACCGAACTCGGCGGCCCGGTCGTGATCTCGCGCGAACGCACGGCCGAGGCGCTGGAAAGGCTCGACGATACGCTGCCGCTGGACACCGAGGCCACCGTGCGCGGCATCATCGATTTCGCCAATACCGAAATGGCCAACGCCCTGCGCGTGATCAGCGTGGCCCGCGGCGTGGACCCGCGCGACCATGCGCTCATCGCCTACGGCCGCACCGGCCCGCTGCATGCCTGCGCACTGGCGGAGCAGCTGGGCATGACGAAGATTCTGGAGCCCCGCGCCTCCAACTTGTTGAGCGCACTGGGGCTCGCCGTTTCCGATATCCGCCGCGATTTCACCCGGCCCGTACTCACACCCCTCGACGTGGCCGAGCGCGAGACCATCGACGATCTCGACCAGCAGATGGTCGACGAGGCGCAAACCGAGATGAACGAGCCAACCATCGAGCGCACTGCGGATCTGCGCTATCGCGGTCAGTCGTTCGAACTCGGCGTGCCCACCGACGACTGGAGCGCGCTGACCGCGCAGTTCCACAATGCCCACGAAACCCGCTACGGCTATGCCATACGCGAGGATCCGATCGAACTGGTCAATCTGCGCGTCACCGCGCGCGTCGCTGTCGACAAGCCCGAACTTTCGGAAGACGCGCCCGAGGCCGAGCCCGCCGCGCGCTCCGTGCTGGGTGGACGATGAATGGCGCGAAATCCCGGTTTGCGATCGAGCAACACTCGGCCACGGCAGCCACGTCGACGGGCCGGCCATCATCGAGTTCGCGGAAACCACCTGTGTGGTACGCCCCGGCTGGCACCGCGAGAGCGATGCCGCCGGCACCCTGATTCTGGAGTACCCGCGATGAGCGATTCACAGCAGACCCTCGACGCCATCACCCTGTCGATCATGGCGCGGGCGCTCGCCGGCATCGCCGAAGAAATGGGCGCGGTGCTCATCCACGGCGCCTATTCCTCCAACATCAAGGAACGCCGCGACTGCTCGGCTGCGCTCACCGATGCCAACGGCCGCATGATCTGCCAGGCCGAACACATCCCGGTGCATCTCGGCGCCATGCAGGACTCGGTGCTGGCCGTGATCGACAAGAACCCGGTGCCCGGCGACGTATTCATGCTCAACGCCCCGTTCGCCGGCGGCAATCACCTGCCAGCGGTACGCCTCGGCGATCTGCGTGCCCAGATTGCCGCCAACCGCCGTGCCAGCACGCGCCCCGCCGAACTCGCCGGGCAGCGCGGGCACGATATGCTGCGGGCCGCCTTCACCAACGTCGAAACCAGCCAACGCCTGACCGAGACCGTCCCGCTCGCGCTCGGCCAGGCCAGGCCAAGCCAGGCCACCGAGGTATCCGCCCAGGGCCAGGACCAGGGCCAGGGCACGATGAACAACCTCATCATCGGCGGCGCCGACTGGAGCCAATACGAAACACGGGGCGGCGGCCAGGGCGCATCGCGCGCCGCCCCGGGTGCCTCCTGTCGGCATGTGGGTATGACCACCACGCTCAACACGCCGACCGAGCCCTTCCTTCGAGCTGGAATACCCGATGCGCATCGGGCGCTACGAGCTGGCCTACGACACCGGCGGCAACGGAAAACACCGCGGCGGCGACGGCACGCCCGGGCAAAACCGGTTGAACGATGAGCTGCTACCGGCCAAGCCCAGCCGCCAACTCAAGCCCGGCGATATCGTATCCGTCCGCACACCCGGCGGCGGCTGGGGCCGACAGGATACCGACACGCACTGATACGGCCACACTAGCGCCAGGCCCGAGCATGATCACTGCTTCGGCGCGCGTCGGCACCGGGCGACGCGTTGGCGGCCTACGGCGCCCATCAGACCCGGTGCGGGCGTCGGCTCCAGCCGGAACAGAACGATATCGCCGAAGTCGCCGCGGCGGGGCCGCTACTGCCCGAGTTTGTGCTGTTTCACCCAGTCCCGAGCCACGGTTTCCGGGTCGTCGTGCTTCACGCTCACCCGCTGATTCATGCGCTGCAGATCCTCGGTCGTCAGCTGTGCTGAAACCTCGTTCAGCGCCTTGCGGATCTTCGGCGTGAGTATGGCCTTGCGGGCGACCGGCAGGATGTTCTGGGCAGGGACAAGGTTCTTGTTGTCCTTGAGCAGCACCCAGCCCCGATCAGGAATCACGCCCTGCGTGGTGAACATGCGCGCCACGTCGATCGCACCGCTGGCCAGCGCGCTCTGGGTGAGCGGGCCCCCGGCATCCAGGGAACGGAAGTTCTTGAACTGCACGCCGTAGACCTGCTTCAGGCCCGGCACGCCGACATATCGCGTCTTCGCCTCGGGTGGCCCGCCCAGCGTGAGCTGGCCGGCCACTGGCTTGAGGTCCGCGATCGTCTTGAGATGATATTTCTTGGCGGTGGCCGGGGTGACGACCAGCCCATCCTTGTCCTGTGCCGACGAGGCCTTGAGCGCGACGATGCCTTTCGGCAGCTTCTGTCGCAGCGCCTTGAGCACGGCATCCTGCTTGTGCGCCTTGGACTTGCCGTTGGTGAGAAAGCCCAGCAGCGCGCCCGAATATTCGGGCAGCACGTCCAGTTCTCCGGATTTCAGCGCCGGGAACACCACTTCGCGAGAGCCGAGATTGAGCCGCTTCTTCACCTGAACGCCGCGCGCCTCGAGCACATCGGTGTAGATGTTGGCGAGAATCAGCTGCTCCGTGAAGTTGGTCGAGGCAACCACCACCGGTTTGTTGTCTGCCGCGGACGCCGAGCCGGCGATCACACCGACGGCCAGGGCGCCGGCCAGCAGGAGAGACAGTTTCTTCATGCGTTGTTTTCCCTTTGTGTGAATGCCCGGGGTCTGTGCCCCTCGATCATGCCAGATGCGTCACGACCAGCAATCAGCGTGCCAGCCCCGGCGATTGAATCAGCTTCTGCAGGCCGGCCAGGCTGGCCTCGGTCAGCACGGCAAGGATCGCCACCACGATCGCGCCGCCGACCACCTGGGCGAGCTGCTGTTGGGCGAGGCCGTCGATGAGATAACGCCCCAGGCCGCCGAGACCGACATAGGCGGCGAGCGTGGCAGTGGACATGACCTGGACGGCCGAGGTGCGCACGCCCGCCATGATGAGCGGCAGCGCAATCGGCAGTTCGACCTGCCAAAGACGCTGCCAGCGGGTCAGGCCCAGCGCGGCCGCCGATTGGCGTACGGCCGGGTCCACCGACTGCATGCCGACATAACTGTTGGTGACCATCGGCGGAATGGCGAGAGCGACCAGAGCCACCAGCACCGGAATCAGGCCGAAACCGACCAGCAGAAACATCAGGATGATCAGCCCGAACGATGGGATCGCCCGGCCGATGTTGGCGATGTTGATCGCGATCAGCCCACCGCGGCCGTAGTGGCCGAGCCCCACGCCGACCGGCAGCGCGATGGCCGCCGCAATCACGGTCGAGATCGCGACGTAGTAGATATGCTGAGCGATGCGATGCGGCAGACCGTCCATGCCATGCCAGCGCGCCGGATCAAGGAACCAGTGCCAGACCTGACCGACGATATTCGCGCCATCGCCCTCCAGGCCCAGCGCCGACGCCGACCCGGCCACCAGAAACGACAACGCCAGCACCAGGCCGATACGCCAACTCACGCGCGCGCCGCTCATGCGCCCCGCCCCCGGTTCCATGGTGTGATCAGCCATAACAAGGCGGCCAACGAGAGATCGACGGTCACCGCGAGCGCGATCGAGAGCACGAAGCCCACCAGCAACGGCGTGGTGAAATGCAGGGTAAAACCCGAGATGAACAACTGACCGAGCCCGCCCTGGCCGATCAGGGCCGTGACGGTGACCATGCCGATAGTGGTGATGGCCGCGATGCGCAGGCCGGCCATGATGACCGGCAGCGCAATCGGCAGCTCCACCGTCAACAGCTGACGCGAGCGCGAATAACCCAGCGCCCTGGACGCCTCGCGCACATCGAACGGCACGCCGCGCAGGCCTTCCACGATATTGCGGAACAGGATCAGCAGCGTATAGATCGTCAACCCGATCAGCGACGTCGCCATCGACAGTCCCGTGAACGGAATCAGCAAGATGAACAGCGCCAGCGAAGGCACCGTGAACAGGATACCGGTGGCCGCCAGCGAGGGCCCGTACAGACGCGGCCAACGGATCGCCGCCAGCGCCAGCGGGAAGGCGATGGCGAAACCGAACAGGAGTGCCAGCGCGGTCAGCTCCACGTGCTGAATGAGCTGGGCCAGAATGTCGTCGGCATGGCGGCCGATCCAGTCCCAGCGGATCAAGACAGCGCCCGGTTCAGGCTGGACTGGTCGAGCAGGCCATCGAAGCGGCCGGCCTCGTCGAGACGCGCCACCACGCCCAGCGGCGATAGCACCAGCACGCCGAGCGCCGCGCGCAGCGTATCGGCGACCGACACCGTCGCATCGAAGCGCTCGGCAGCACGAGCCGTATCCTCGCGATAGGCCTCGACCCGGTGCCATCCGGCGATGCGTCGTTCCTCGTCGAGCACGAGCACCCAGTCGGTGCCGGCCCCGCGGGCTGCATTCACGGCGGCCTCGGCATCGGCATTGTCCGCGATCACCGGCGCCTCAACCGGCATGGCGCTGCCCGCGGTGATCAACGACAACCGTTTCAACTGCGGCTCGGCGCCGAGAAAATCAACCACGAAATCGTTTTTCGGCGCGGCCAGCAGTTCATTCGGCGTCGCGACCTGGGCCAGATGCCCGCCCTCGGCGAACACGGCAATGCGATCGCCCAGCCGGATGGCTTCGTCGATGTCGTGGGTGACGAACACAATGGTCTTGCCCAGGCGCTCCTGCAGCGCCAGGAATTCGTCCTGCAAGCGTTTGCGCACGATCGGGTCGACCGCCGCGAACGGCTCGTCCATGAGCATGATCGGCGGGTCGGCCGCCAGCGCCCGCGCCACGCCCACGCGCTGCTGCTGGCCGCCGGAGAGCTGATGCGGATAACGCGCGGCCATGTCGGCTTCCAGCCCCACGGTATCGATCAGCTCGTCCACGCGGGCGGCAATGCGTTTTTTGTTCCACCCCAGCAGTCGCGGCACGGTCGCGATGTTGTCGCCGATGGTGCGATGCGGGAACAGCCCCGAATGTTGCATCACATAACCGATGCCGCGACGCAGGTCGGTGAGGCTGCGCGAACGGATGTCCTGCCCGTCGACTGCGATCGTGCCTTCGCTGGCTTCATCGAGCCGATTGATCATGCGCAGCGAGGTGGTCTTGCCACAGCCCGACGGGCCGACCAGCACGGTGAGCTCGCCGGTGGCCATGGTCAGGTCGAGCGCATCGACCGCAACCGTGCCATCCGGAAATCGTTTGGTGACAGAAGAAAATTCGATCAAGAGGCGATCCGGCGGGAAACAGACAGTCGAGGGACAAAGAGACGGACGCGCAGTGCGGCCACGATCGACATACGCGATTCCATCGTCACGGAGATGCAATCAATCGTCGCTGATTCCGGCCAGGCGTTCCAGTGCACGCCGATCCAGACATCGATACGCGAACG
>CAWIGB010000026.1:0-9102 GCA_963835375.1 uncultured Gammaproteobacteria bacterium | reverse complement strand
CCGACGCGCGCGAGCCGGCCGCTGCTGGCTTCGGCCAGAAGGCCGGCACGGTCGTGATCTGGCTGCTGGCCGCCGCGACCATTATCGTCGGCATCTACCCGACCTGGCTGATCGACATGGTTGGCGCATCCAGTATCGCCGGCATCGGCTGATCCCGGGTCAACAACCCGCCCCGTACGAAAAACGCCCGCATGATGCGGGCGTTTTTTATGTCGGCGCTCGGCCCGAACCGCCGCGCATCAGATTCGAACGACGACGCCGGGGTTGAGCCGATTGCCCGGATCAAGGGCGGCCTTAACGGCTCGCAACATATCGATCTCCACCGGCGATTTCAGTCGGACGATTTCATCGACCTTCAATCGTCCGACACCGTGCTCGGCCGCGATCGACCCGCGCATCGCCGCCACTCGATCGTGAACCAGTCGATGCAACGCCGCTTCATGGGAACGGAAGTCGGCGTCCGACATCGTTACGGGCCGGGTGAGATTGAAATGCAGATTGCCATCGCCGACGTGACCGAAAATGCAGGGGCGAATTGCCGGCACCGCAGCGTGCAGGCGCGGCACCATGTCGGCGATGAAGGCAGGCAGGCTGGAGACCGGCAGCGAGATATCGTGCTTGATCGAGGCACCCGCTGCCGTCTGGGCGGGCGGGATCGATGTTCTCAATTTCCAGAGCCGATCCATGTCCGAGGCCGATTCGCCGACCACGCGATCGATGATCAAGCCCTCCTGCCGAGCCTCGTCGAGCGTGCGCTTCAGCGTCGACGTGAGCCAATCGCCGGCCGCGGATATGGCGACTTCCACCAGCAGATACCAGGGCGAAGGCTCGGCAAACGGGCGCACGCAATCCGAGGCATAATCGCACGCCAGCGCCAGCGCTTGATCGGAGATCAGTTCACAGCCGACGACATGCTGGCCGGTTTCGCGCCGCAGCCGTGATTGCAGTGTCACCGCGGCTTCAACGTCGGGCAGCGCGCAGAACGCGACCGCCCGCTGCTGCGGCGGATCGGCCAGCTCCAGCACCGCAGCAGTGATGATGCCGAGTGTACCTTCGGAGCCCACGAACAGATCGTTGAGATCGTAGCCGCTGTTGTCCTTGCGCAGACCGGTGAGGTTGTCCCAGACCCGGCCGTCGGCCAGCACGACCTCCAGACCGAGCACGCGATCGCGCGTGTTGCCGTAATACACCACGTTCAGCCCGCCGGCATTGGTCGCCAGATTGCCGCCTATGCGACAACGCTCGCGCGAGGCCAGCTGGATCGGCAGATAGAAACCGGCGGCTTCGGCCGCACGCTGGGCATCGGCCAACGTGCAGCCCGCCTCGACTGTCATCGTGGCATTGCGGGCGTCGATCTCGCGCACGCGGTTCAGACGCTCAAGATTGAGCACGATCTCGCCTTTCGCGTCATCGGCCGCCGAGCCGCCGACGGTACCGGTATTACCGGCCTGGGGCACCACGGCCAGGTTGTAACGCGCCGCGACCACGAGAACGCGCGCGATCTCATTCACATCCGCGGGCCTTACAATGGCCGCGGCTTGCGGCCGGAAAGCGCCCCGCCATTCCGTGAGATAAGGCGCGGCTTGTTCTCCGTCGATCAACACCTGCTCGGGCCCGACGACCTCGACCAGCGCCGCAATCAATTCTGCTGCCATCAATCAGCGCCCCACCAGATCGTTGAGGGCCGCCTTGAGTTCGCGGTACTCGAACGTATAGCCGGCCGACTCCAACGCACGCGGCACTGCGCGCTGGCCGGTCAGCAGCAGATGCGCCATCTCACCCACCATGGCTTTCAACGCCGGCCCCGGCACCCAGGCAAACGAGGGGCGATGCAGGACGCGCGCCAGTGTCCTGGTGAAGACGCGATTGGTGACCGGGTTGGGCGCCGTCAGATTATAGGGGCCGTTACAACGGGTATGGTCCATGAGAAAACGGATCGCACCGACCTCGTCGCGCACATGAATCCACGGCATGTACTGGCGTCCGCTGCCGAAGGGCCCGCCGAGGCCGAACTTGAACGGCGTGACCATCTGCGCCAGCGCGCCCTCGTTTGCCCCGAGCACGATCCCGGTGCGAATGAAGCAGACGCGCACGCCGTGTTCGTCACGGGCGCGCGCGGCCTCGGCTTCCCAATCGGCGCAAAGCTGCGACTGGAATTCGTCGCCCGCCGGCTCGCTTTCAGCCAGTACATCGTCGCCCCGGGCGCCATAGAAACCGACCGCCGATCCGCTGATCAGCACCTCTGGCCGGGTTTCGCAACGACCGATGAAATCCACCAGATCCCGCGTGATCGACAGCCGACTCTCCCGTATCTCGCGCTTGCGTGCCGCAGTCCAGCGACCGGCGGCCAGGTTCTCGCCGGCCAGGTTGATCACGGCCTGGGGCGCGCTGGCCGCCGACAGCGACTCGATCGCCGTCACGCGGGCCGGCAGCGTGTTGCGTGCCTTCGCTGCATCGCGGGTCAACACTTCCACATGCCAGCCCTCGGCCAGCAGCTCCGGAATCAGATGCCGGCCGACGAAGCCGGTGCCGCCGGTGATGAGTACGTTATTCATGCGTCGCTGCTCCTGACGGGCGCTGCCCGCCGAGGTTCCGGGTCGTTCGAATCTGCTTGCATTGTGCGGCCCAACGCGGGTCTAATGGCAACCGTGCGGCAGTAGCTCAGTTGGTAGAGCGCGACCCTCCCACGGTCGAGGTCGCGAGTTCGAATCTCGTCTGCCGCTCCATACGTTTTTCCTGCTGCCGATCACGGCCGCTGCGTGAGCAGTTTGCGGTGCTCGAGCGCATGCACGACCGCCTTGGCGAGCGCTCGCGCTCGTCGCCCGGGCAGCGCGTCGCTGTGTTGCCCCTCGACGGCTATACGAGCCACGACCTTCTGTGTCGCCGTATCCACGACGCTCACCCGATAGCCTGGCCGACCTCCCGCAAGAATACGCCGCGATGCCGTCGTCGGATCCGCGAGTTCGATCGTGATCACGGCCTGCGCGCCGCTGCCGAGCGCCGCTCGATGGCGGCTGGCGCCGTTTTGCGGCGCGGTCGGCGGGGCAGCTTCCAGCATCGTTTCGCAGGCGTGCCCCGCCGCCCGCAGGCGATCGCACATCGCTTGTTCGAAGGCGCCTTCGACCGCCAGATCACTGAATGCGCCATAGGCCAGGAAACCGTCGTAGGTCTTGCCGTTGACGCGCGGCGACACATAGCTCTGGGCCGGCAGCCCGGCACAGGCCGCGAGACCGCAGCACAGCATCAGGGCACCCACAATTCGAAGGAATGACACGGGCATGGCGAGAATGGGGCTCATCGCGCAAGGCTAGCCGCAACTGACGCCCTCCGCCAGCGAGCCAGCGTGCGCTGCGCTCAAGTCAAAGCGGCACGATGGCCGGGCCGGTCAGTTGGCCGGCGAGCTGATCGAGCTGTTCACGGCCGACGATATCGCGTGCATTCTGCGCCACTTCAACCAGCGCGTAGTCGGCGAAGCGCTCGCGAATCTCGGCCAGATATTCGTTCTGCTGCGCCACGCGCTCCGCCACGAAATCGCTGCCAGTGCCTGCCGGCCAGAGCCGGTTCACGAACAGCTCGCCGACCGGAATGCCGGCCTCTTCGAGTTGCGCGATCAGGCGTACGGTCTCCTCGATCGGCAGGCGCTCGGCGAGCATCACCGGATGAAACAGGGCCTCGCGATGCAGACGCTGGCGTGCCCGCGCGAAGCGGTCGGCGCGCTGGCGCAGACGCGACAGCACGCGATCGTCGCGGTCCGGCTCGGACACGCCGGCCATCGACCGCCACATGCCCTGCAGACGATTCACCTTGGCGCGCTGCCCGGCCAGCCCTTCCACCCACGCGCCCAGCATCGACGGCAAGGTGAGCAGACGCAGCGTATGCCCGGTCGGCGCGGTGTCGAAGACGATGCGATCGTAGTCGCCCGGTGCCATGTCCATGAGCCGCGTGAAGCGATCGAACAACGCCGATTCCGCGGTGCCCGGCGCCTGGACCGCGAGCTTGAGATGGCGATCCAGCGCCGGCAGCACAGCCTTGGAGACCGCCTCGCGTGCATCCTCGCGGATCGAGTCCACATACTGCTCGGCATCGGCCGTCGGGTCGATTTCCATGGCCCAGAGATTCGCGCCGGCGGCAGTCGCGTCGGTGCCCAGCTTCGTGCCCAGCAGATCGGAGACGGAGTGCGCCGGGTCGGTGGATACCAGCAGCACACGATCGCCGGCCGCGGCCAGACGCAAGGCATGAGCGGCCGCCAGCGTGGTCTTGCCGACCCCGCCCTTGCCGCCGAACAGGAAGAAGCGCGTGGGTTCGTCGTGATGCGAGTGATTTATCGCCATAAAAAGATCAGCAACATACGCCGGCTTCGGGGAAGGTCTCCATGCCCATGCGCTGGTGCCAGCGATGGAAGGCCTCGATCAGGTCCGGATAAAGCTCGAGCGCGAAGTAATCGGCCGGGCCGGGAATGCCGAGCGCTTCCAGGAAAAGCAGGGCCACGAGCACGTCCTCTTCCTTGCGCGCCTCGCGTGCGATGCCGGCCCGCCACGGGGCGACGAACAGCTCGTCGTGATAATCGTTGATGCGACGCCAGAGACTCTTGTCATCCGCCATGCGGCCCTCCGCTCGGCAAATCGGAAATGAAACCGTGTGGCCGCGGCCTCAGGCCGCGCGCGAATCGTGCAGCTGCGCCATCACCGCAGCGACGACCGTCTCCGGCGGCCGGCAGCGCGCCGGAAAACAGCACCTCGCCGTCGAGCACTACGGCGGCTGCCGCGCCCGCACGCGACAGACTTTTCAGCGAGGCCCCGACACCGCGCCCGGCCCGGCGCGAGGCGCGCCACACGGCCGGGTACAGCCAGATCGTATTACGCGGGTCGACCACGTCGATGGCCAGGCCCGGCGCCGCGCTCTGCAGGCGCCGGTAGACCTCGCCGACCGCTTCCATCACCGCCCGGCTGTGCGCGTAGTCGGCCGCACCGCCCAGATCCGTATGCGCCTCACCGAGCCGGCCGCAGCATCCGGACCCACTGTGCTGGGCATCCTGCTCGCGGACGAGGATCAGCCGATGGCCGGCGCCGACGCTCATGCCTGATCGGCCACCTCGGCCCGGCGCTCGCCGCGCTGACGATTGAGCGCGGTGACCGCCTCGACGATCAGCCAGGCCGTGAGCACGGCAATGGCCGCATCCATGATCAGCAGCATCCAGCTGCCCTCACGCAGGAACGACACGAGATTCAGCACCAGCGCCCAGCTGGTCATGAACAGCAGGAATGTCAGCGGTACGATCGCCGCCAGCGGATTGCGGTTGCGCGACATCACCCAGACGCTGATCACCGACAGGGCCAGGCCTGCCGTGAGCTGATTGGTGGTACCGAACAGCGTCCACAGCTGGCCGAAGGCAAAGCCCTTGCCGCCCGCGCCGCTGCCGCCCGGCACCAGGGCCAGCGCCAACGGAATCAGCACGGCCAGCGTGGTCAGAATCGTGGTCTTGCCGACCAGGCTGCGGAAACCGGCCAGCTCGGCGATCTCTTCCAGGATATAGCGCTGCAGGCGCACGCCGGTATCCATGGTGGTGCCGGCGAACGTCACCACCACGACCACGGCGAACGAAGCACCCAGCTGGGCATCGATGCCGAGATTGGCCAGAAAATGCCCGACGCCGTCGACGAAATGCCCGAGCGCCCCGCCCGACGCCGCGCCAAAGCTGGAATACGCCGTGCTCCAGTCGGCCGCGGAGCCCAGGCCCGCCGTGCAGGCCAGGATCGCCGCCAGCGCCAGCGACCCTTCACCGAGCGCGCCGCAGTAGCCGATGTAGCGGGCGTCGGTTTCCTTGTCGATCTGCTTCGACGTGGTGCCCGAAGCGACCAGGCTATGGAAGCCGGAGATCGCGCCGCAAGCGATGGTGATGAACAGATACGGGAACCACTGCTTGGTGCCCGCGGCCACGTGATTCACCGCAGGAGCGGCGATCTGATCCCAGCCCACGATCACGCCGAGGAAGATCACGGCCAGCGCCACCAGCAGCTGCTGGCCGTTGATGTAGTCGCGCGGCTGCAGCAGCAACCACACCGGCAGGCGCGAGGCGAACCAGGTATAGGCGAAGATCAGGATGACCCAGGTCGTGCGCACCGACAGCCCGACCAGGTGAGCCAGCCCATCGACGTGAATCGGGTACATCTGGCCGATCGGGATCGCCGCATACAGCAGGACGAGCCCGATGATCGACGGAATGAGCACCGCGCCCTTCATGCGATAGACCCACTGGCCGATGCACATCGCGATCGGAATCACGATGACGGCCGGGATCACCGAGCCGGGATGGGCCTGGAACAGGATGGCCATGACCACGCCGAACACGGCGTTCACCAGTGTCAGCAGGAAGAAGATGATGAGCAGGAACAGGGTGCTGGCCCGCGCGCTGATCACCTTGCCGGAGAGCGTGCCGATATTCTGGCCGCGATTGCGGGCCGAGGTGACGATGGCGCCGAAGTCATGCACGCCGGCGCCGAAGATCGTGCCCAGGATCACCCAGGCGATCGCCGGCAACCAGCCCCAGTAGACCGCAATCGCGGGGCCGACGATGGGCGCCGCGCCGGCGACCGCCGTGAAGTGATGGCCGAGCAGGATGTGTTTGTTGGTGGGCACGAAATCGACGCCGTCCGACAGTTCGTGCGAGGGCGTCTTGAAGTTCGGATCCAGCGCATACACGCGCTCGGCCAGATATCGGGAATAGAACCGGTAGCCCAGATAGAAGGCCCCGAGCGTAATCACAATCAAATAGAAAGCCGGCATGCGCGGTCCCCCGACGGCCGAAAAAATGAATACAAAGGAATACAATTATTTTAGCGCGCAGCCGAGCTCCCCGGCCGCGGACTAGACTAATGTCGTAGCCCAGCGTTTTTCAGCCGGCACAGATCGAGCACTGGGGGTTGGCCGGCAACGACAGCGTTCGCCAACGCTGCGTCCGGACGTCCAGCGACAATAGCTTGCCCGCCAGCGTATCGCTCATCCCCACAATGAGTTTGATCGCCTCCAGCGCCTGCAGCGTGCCGACGATGCCGGGCACGGCGCCGATCACCCCGGCCTCGGCACAGGTCGGCGCCGATCCGGCCGGTGGCGGTTCGGCGAACAGGCAGCGGTAACAAGGGCGCCCGCCGGCCGGGAACACGCCCACCTGGCCGTTGAAGCGCTCGACCGCGCCGTAGACCAGCCCGATATTCGCCGCCACGCAGGCATCGTTGACCGCATAGCGCGCCGTGAAATTGTCCGAGCCATCGATCACCAGATCATGACCGGCGATCAGGTCGTGAGCGTTATCCGCCGATACGCGGGCCTCGACCGGCACGACTTCGATCGCCGGATTGAGCGCGGTCAGCGTGGCGTGGGCAGAGCGCACCTTGGCCTGACCGACGCTGGCATCCCGGTGCAGGATCTGGCGGTGCAGATTCGAGCGATCGACCGTATCGTGATCGACGATCGACAACCGCCCCACCCCCGCTGCCGCCAGATACAAGGCGGCCGGGCTGCCGAGCCCACCGGCCCCGATCACCAGAACGCGGGCATCGCGCAGCTTCGATTGCCCGGCCTCGCCGACCTCGGGCAGCGTGAGCTGGCGTGCATAGCGCGCGCGATCGCCGGCATCGAGCATGGCGGGCGTCTCGAAGGCAAGCCCCGCATCCTTCCAGGCATCGAAGCCGCCGGCCACCGAGCGCACGTCGGTATAGCCGAGCTGACGCAGCTGATCGGCGGCCAGCAACGAACGCGAGCCCGAAGCGCACAACAATAGAATCGTATCGTCGGCAGCCGCGCCTTCGGATTCCAGCCGCATTTCCAGAAAACCACGCCCGAGCGGCCTGGCGCCCACCGGTGTGCCCTGGGCAATCTCGTCCGCCTCACGGATATCGACCAGCCAGGCGCCGTCCGCCCGCAGACGATCGGCCTCGGCCGGGTAGATCGGCGGGATGGATTCGCGCAGGGCGGCGAGTCGTTCGCGAATGGTTGGATTCATGACCTGGCTCCGGTGGTTTCGTCGTCCGTGCTCGCCTCATCCGCCTCGAGGCGATCCAGCGCGGCATCGGCCTCGTCGGCATCCGCGGCCGCCCGGTCGGCGCCAAGCTGGCCGGCTTCGCGCCAGGCCTTGGGCGCCTGTTTCGAGGTATTGGCGCCCATCGCCCGCAGCATTTCCGCCTGGCGAACGAGATTGCCGCGGCCGTCGGTGAGCTTGCTGCGAGCATCGGCGAACGACTTGGTCACCGTCTCCAGATTGCGCGAGACCTTGTCCAGGTCGCCGATGAAACCAACGAACTTGTCGTACAGCGTGCCCGCGCGATCGGCAATGGCCTCGGCGTTCTTCTCCTGTTTGTCCAGCCGCCAGAGATTCTCCACCGCGCGCAGCATGGGCATGAGCGTGGTCGGCGACACCAGCGCGATGTTCGCATCGAGCGCTTCGCGCTGCAGCCCGAAATCGCCGCGCAGCGCCTCGACATAGGCCGCCTCCGAGGGCACGAACATGAACACATAATCCAGCGTTCGAATCGCGGCGATGCCTTGATACTGCTTTTCCGACAATTGCTTGAGATGGCGCCGCACCGAGGCTATATGTTCGGCCAGCGCTGTTCGGCGAGCATCCTCATCCTCGGCTTCCTGCACCCGCAGATAGGCGGTCAGCGAGACTTTGGAGTCGATCACCAGCGAGCGCGATACCGGCAGATGCACCACCGCATCGGGCAGTTGGCGCCTGCCGTCTTCGGTGGTGCTGTGAAACTGGGTCTCGTATTGCGTGCCTTTTTCCAGCCCAGAGCGCTCCAGCACGGTTTCCAGAATCATCTCGCCCCAGTTGCCCTGCGTCTTGGACTCGCCGCGCAGGGCCTTGGTCAGATTGGTCGCGTCCTCGGCAATCGCCTTGTTGGATTCCTCCAGCATTCTGATCTGCTGCGCGAGCGCGGAACGCTGCCGGTTCTCGACGTCGTAGGCTTCCTTCACCTGTTTCTCGAAGCGACCGATGTGCTCGCGCAGCGGATTGATCAACGGTTCCAGGCTGGCCTTGCTGGATTCATTGAAGGCCCTGGCCTTCTCGTCGAGGATCTCCTGCGACAGCGTCTTGAACTGATG
>CAWIGB010000025.1:0-89137 GCA_963835375.1 uncultured Gammaproteobacteria bacterium | reverse complement strand
GGCGCGAGACCAACTCCTGGCGCGTGGTGATCATCGCCTTGACCTATCTTTTCGGGCTGGCCTATCTCGCCTCGCTGGCGACGTATCAGATCGCCGCGGCCCTGGGCGGTGGCGCATGAGTGCGTTCGATATCTTGCAGGCATTGCTGCTGGTGTTGGTCGGCGGCATTTGCCTGCTGCATGTCGCTCACCGGTTTGCGCCGCGGATCACGCATCGGCTGCGGATGATCGCCGCTTATCATATGGCCCCGACGCCTGCGGCCGCAGGCTGGCGCCAGGCGATCGCCCGCCGCCTGACGCCCGGCATCCAGGCTCGCTCGAGCGGATGTGACACCGGCGGCTGCAACGCCTGTTCCGGCTGTGACCTGAAAGCGCGCCTGACGCGCTCCGAGCGCTAGCGCCCGTTAAGCACCGGGGCCTGTCAAGATTTAGTGCGCGACCGCTCGCTCCAGGCCTGGCCAGACAAGACGCCGCCAGCACTCGTCACGCGGCAACGCAGGCAAAGGACGCGGCCCGCTTCACAGCTGACGGGCCGGCCGCCCCGCGAGCTGCGACTCGAAACCGTGCGCGCTTGCCCCCGCTAGTGGGTCGATGACGCTGACGACGCCACCCCGCCTT
The DNA here is from genome assembly GCA_963835375.1 of uncultured Gammaproteobacteria bacterium. Taxonomy (GTDB): domain Bacteria; phylum Pseudomonadota; class Gammaproteobacteria; order Nevskiales; family Salinisphaeraceae; genus Salinisphaera. The sequence goes on along the minus strand of CAWIGB010000025.1, from coordinate 88,520 downwards.
GGCCACGACAGCTGGCCAGCAGATCCAGCTTCGGCTGATAGACATCAGCCCGCACGCCCATCATGCCCATCACGGTCGAGAACAGATTGTTCTGGCCAACACGCTGTTTGTTGATGCCGTCCAGACAGGCTTTCGACAGATGATCGTCCTGGCGCCAGTCCGCCGAAAGCCAGAGGATCATCGGGATATGGGTCTGCTGCGACGGCGCCAGCATATAGGGGAAGCCGTGCAGATAGATGCCGTCTTCGCCAAGCGACTCGCCATGGTCGGACAGATAGACCAAGGCCGTATCGGCCCCGGATTCCTTGTTCTTCAGGACGCCGATCAGCGATGCCAGCACGTGATCGACATAGCGCACCGTATTGTCGTAGCTGTTCGTCAGCGCCTGAGTCGAGCAGTCCTGCGGCCGATTGGAATGACAGGTCGGCGTGTATTTCTCGAACGACTTCGGGTAGCGCTCGAAATAGCTCGGACCGTGACTGCCCATGGTGTGCATCACCAGCACCAGATCGCCCGACGTGGCATCGATGCGGTCGGCCAGCCCGTGCAGGAACACGCTGTCCATGCAGTGGCCATCGCCGCAGACTCCGGGGATGCGCATCGTGCGCATGTTCTTGGTCGGCACCCGGTCACATACGCCCTTGCAGCCACCCGCCTGGTTCTCTTCCCAGCGCACGGTCACGCCGGCCCGCTTGAGGACGTCGAGCAGATTTTCGGTATAGCCGGCAGAGTCGGTATCGAAACCGGCGCGTGACTTGGCCGAGAACATGCAGGGCACGGACACGGCCGTGGACGTACCGCAGGAATGCGCGTCGGGGAAATTGATCAGGTTCGGTAGCGCGGCGAGTTGCGGCGTGGTCTGGCGATGATAGCCGTCCATGCCCCAGTCGGCCGCCCGGGTGGTCTCACCGACCACCACGATCACGATCTTGCGCCGACTACGCTGATGGGCGACCGCCGTGCGATGGGCATTCGGGCCGATGGTGACCAACCGATGATCGGCAGCCTTGGCCTGCCCCTGGGCGAGTTCGGCCGCCGAATAGATGGCGTAGGTCGGGTTGATGTACATGCGCAGCTCGCGATGCTGGCGCAAGGTCAGCGAGAATTCCTTGTAATGCGAAGCCAGCGCGCCAACGGCGACCACGGCCAGCATGACGCCGAACCCGACACGGACCAGCGCCTGGCGCCACCAGACCGCGCGCTTGATGCGCACCCAGCCCACAAACAGGGCCGGCAACACCCCGAACACCACGACGTGCCAGACCAGGATGAAGTTGAACAGCCCCTCGGCCTCGCCCGTATCCGTGTCCAGCGTATTCAGGATCATCGTGTCGTCGATGACCACGCCATAAGTCTGCATGAAGTAGCCGACCACCGCCGCAACGACCAGCAACAGCATCAGAAACGGCTTGTACATCCAACGGAAGGCGAACACCGACATCAGCAACGCCAGCGCGCTGACCAGGAACACGGCGGTGGCGGCGGCAAAACCGAGGCCGGCGCTGCTGCCCACGCGCGAAACCGACGCCAGCTCGTGCCAGAACGCCACGTTGTCGAAACCGATGATGAACGCCGCAGCCAGCAGCGTGAGACTCGGCACGCCCAGTGCGGGCCGGGGCAGACGCCGGCGTTCGCGATCAGCAGAAGAGGAGTGTGCAGAAGCCATGCGCGGTCGTTGGCGTTAATACGCGGGCTGACATTTTCGGAATTCTACCGTAACCGGATCGTAAACCATCCGCGGTGGCGCCCGCGCCATGCCGTTTGCCCCGGTCGCCAGGCCGGCCGGACAACTTGATTCCCGAGCAGGCTGACACCAGTTACCGGGCATCACGACGTACTGGAGACTGTGAAATGATCGATCACCACGAAGCCCACGAGGCCCAACAGAACGGCGCGGCCATCATCGACGTTCGCGAACACGATGAATGGCAGTCCGGTCACGTGGCGGGCGCCCTGTTCTATCCGGTCACGCGGATTTCGAGCGATCCCGATGTGGATGTCGCCCCGGATACGCCGATCGTGACCTACTGCAAGGCGGGCGCACGGGCCGAACGCGCCGCCGAAGTGCTGCGCGCAGCCGGCTATGCAGACGTGCGCGCGATGCGGGGTGGTTTCGAGGACTGGCGCGCCGCGGGATACCCGACCGAATAGGCTCTGCCGCGCCCAGGCGTTGACGCCGCAGGTATTCATCCGGATATTGTGCGACTCTGACGGGTCGGACCGTCCGCCCGGGCGGCCCGATTCGCGCCGGCGGCCGATCGTGTGACCGACCGCTCCACCCGTTCATGCGCAAAGCGAGGTCCGATGCCTGCTGTCATTGACGCCATCGAATACATGCTGCCGGCGCGCACGGAATCGATCGAGGAGATCGCCGCGCGTTTCCCCAACTGGCCGTTGGAACGCATCGCCGAAAAAACCGGCATACGGGCCCGACATGTGGCCAGCGAGGACGAGTGCGCCTCCGACTTCGGGGTGATCGCCGCCGAGCGGTTGTTCGACAAGACCGGTATCGATCGTAGCGAGATCGACTACCTGATCTTCACGACCCAGACCCCGGACTATCTGGCGCCGACCACGGCCTGCCTGGTTCAGCAACGCTTGGGGCTGCCGACGCACATCGGCGCGCTTGACATCAATCTGGGCTGCTCGGGCTATATCTATGCGCTCGGCGTGGCCAAGGCGCTGATCGAATCCGGTCAGGCGAAGCGCCTGCTGTTGATCACCGCGGACACCTACAGCAAGTTCGTGCACCCGGGTGACAAGAGCGTCCGCGCACTGTTCGGCGACGCCGCCGCCGCCACACTGCTGTCCGACCGCGCCGCCGAAGGCGATCCGAAGATCGGCCCGTTCGTGTACGGCACGGACGGTTCCGGCGCCAAGGATCTGATCGTGCCGACAAGCGGCATGCGTCAGCGCGCCGCCCATAACCCCGCCGAGGAATACACGGACCGTCACGGCAACGTGCGATCCGACCACAATATCTTCATGAACGGCCGCGCGGTGGTCGAGTTCACACTGCGCGAAGTACCGAAAGCCATCCACGAAACCTGCGAAAAGGCCGGCATCACGCTGGACGATGTCGATGCGGTAGTGCCGCACCAGGCCAGCGCCATGGTGCTGGACGGCATCCGCTCGCGGCTCAAACTGCCGCAGGAGAAATTCGTGGTCTGCATGGAGGACATCGGCAACACGGTGTCGTGCAGCGTACCGATTGCATTGAAGCGGGCTGTGCTGTCCGGCCAGATCGCCCCCGGCGCGCTGGTACTGCTGGTCGGCTTCGGGGTGGGCTTGTCGTGGGGCGCAACGCTCGTGCGCCTGCCCGCGGATTTCCTGCTGAGCGAGCAGGACTAACTGGGGCCTGTTGCCGTTTCGTCCGCGCGCGCCAAGCCAGCCGCCCTCAATCGAAATTGAAGGTGGCCGAAAGCTTGAACGTGCGCGGATCGCCTTGGGTCAGATAGCCGCCGCGGTTCGCCGACTGCCAGTAGTCGGCATCGGCAACGTTGTCCACGCCGGCCCGCCAGACGATGTGGCGGCCTTCATCGCCCCAGGGCATCTCGTAACGCAGGCCCATGTCGACACGAGTCCATGCCGCCAGCTTGAGCGTGTTCGCTTCGTTGGCGTACTGCGCTCCGGTACGAATGACGCGAGCATTGGCATACCAGCGCTCCGCGCCCGGCAGCTGCCAGTCGCCGGATAGCACCAGTCGATAATCCGGCACGCCAACCGCGTGGTTGCCCTGATTCGCGCCATCGGCAGTCTGCGTGAGTTCGCCATCTATCCAAGTGGCACTGGCCAGCAGCCGTAGCCGCTCAGTCGGCTTGCCATAGACGCTCAGCTCGAGACCGCGATCACGCTGCTTGCCGTTGTAGCCATAGACACCGTCGGCGTTGGTTGCGGCGTCGGGCTTTTTGATCTCGTAAAGCGCGAGGCTGCCCCCGATCTTGCCGAAATCGGCCTTGGCGCCGACTTCGTTCTGCCTGGACTCGGCGATACCGATCACCTGGCCGGAGTTCACTGCCGTGGTGGGCGCCGCATCGCCCGGCTGTAACGCCTGGATGTGGTTCGCATACAACGACAGCCAGTCGGCCGGCTTGTAGACCACGCCGTAAACCGGCGACAGCTTATGACCGCGAATCGGCCTGCCGTCCGATTCGCCCTGGTAGCTGTAGTTGTCGACCGCGATCGACTGATACCGGCCACCGACCGTGACCAGCACCCGGTCATCGAAGAAACCGGCCGTATCGGACAGCGCCCATCCATCGGCACGGGTTCGCGTGCGGACGTACGGGTCCTCTTGATTGCCCTGCTCCGTTGCCGTCGGCAGATAACCAATGTCGACCGGGTCGTAGATATTGGTCGACGCCTGATGGCCATAGTCCGACATCGTGTAGGCGCTATCGGTCCGACGGTAGTAACCGGAATACCCAAAATTGACCTGGTGACTCACGGGGCCGGTGTCGAAATGCCCGCGAATACCGGCCTGACCCGAGAACGAATGGGCTTCGAACGGAACCCCCAACCGATAAATGCCGGCATCGCCATCGTTGCCGACAAGCGTTGGCGAGCCATACTCACCCTGCTCGTCGGTATGGTTGGCGCCAACGGCGGCATAGGTCGTCCAGTGCGGATTCAGATCGAACTCGCCGCGCAGCAGGCCGAATTCGTTCTCCAGAGCCGTGCTGTTGAAGGAGGCGGCATAGTTCGTGTCGGCATCCGGCGCATCCGGGACGCGGGTCGCGGTACCGGTATAGACGATGGAGCGTCCGTGCTTGATGTGTTGCTTCTGATAGCCGAAATAGAAGCCGGCCCGCGCACGATCGCCGTCGTAGTCGAGACCGAGACCAACCGAGGTATCCGCGGCATTCGCGCCGTTGATCGCGGTATCGCCCTTGGCGTGCTGCACCGAAAGACGAACCCCGTACTGTTTCTCGTCGCCGTAGCGACGGCTGAGATCGAGCGCCTCCTCGATCCGGGCGTCGGATTGATAACCCAGGCGAAACCGCATGATCGGCGTGTCGGCCGCGAAACTGGGCTCGATGTTCACCGCACCGCCGACCCCCGTTCCCGCCGGTGCCACGCCGTTGGCGAAGGCATTGGCGCCCTCGAACAACTCGACACGATTCGCGAAGTCGGTCTGTACGATCTGGCGTGGCAGCACGCCATACAGGCCGCCGAAGGAGATATCCTCGCCGTCCAACTCGAAACCCCGGATCTTGAACAGCTGCGCGAAGTTGCCGAAACCGAGCTCGGTTTGTACGGCCGCATCGTTGACCAGCACATCGGCCAGGGTCTTCGCCTGCTGATTCTGGATCAACTGCGAGGTGAAACTGACCACCGAGAAGGGCACGTTGGCGCCGTTCTGCTCGCCCAGCACGCCGATGCGCCCGCCGGTGGCGATCTGGCCACCCGCATAAGCCCGAGGGGTCTGATCGCCGCCGGTCGCGCGGCCGGTGACATGGATAGTTTCGAGCCGGGTCTGCGGACCGGCGCCAGCCTCAGGGGCCGAAGTGGCCGAGGTCGTCGACCCGGCACCGGGGGACGCCGGAGCGACTGGCTTTGCCGGGATGTTATCGCGGCCCTGGCCCGCTGCCGTCGCCCACGCCGGCACCCATGCACCCCCCAGACACACGCCGAATATCGTTCCCGCCACCCGCAGCCGCCCCGCGGGCAGCCTGGTCGCGCGCCGCACTTGCCTCATTGCCTGTCCTCATCGTGGCGGATCGAGCCGCCGGCTTGATCCGGACGGCTGCCTGTGCCGTCCGGATTCGAGGCAGGACTGTAATGATAATCATTATCATTTGCAAACGGCGGATGATGCCTCGCGGTCCGACGCGCTGCCCGAGCCGTGAACCGCGTGTTGAGGCTTGGCCGTCGCTTATTTCAGTGCTTCGAGTGCAGCCCGGGTACCCTGGCTGTGCAGACGTTCAAGTGTGTCCGTATAGGCCGCCACGAATCGCCCGTCCTCGACCAGATCGCCGAAGAGTTCGCGATTTTCGATGAACGCAGTCGGCTTCTCACGGTTGTGCCGTGCAATGGCCTGGAGCTCGTCGGCCAGCCGATCGACGATCTCGATCGGCTCCCCGGCCTCGTCCGTGCCTTCGGCATAGCGCGCCCAACTGGCCACCACGGCGGCCGAGCGCTGGAATTCACCGCCGGCATCGAGCTGCTCCCGAATGACGGGCAGCAGCCATTTCGGGATGCGATCCGATGACTCGGCACACAGCCGTGCCAGCGTGTCGCGAATCTCGGGGTTGGAGAACCGCTCGATCAACGTGCGCTTGTACTCCTCCAGATCCACGCCCGGTACCGGCCGCAGGGTCGGCTGGGCTTCGCGGGTCATGTAGTCCATCAGGAAATCGGCGAACAGCTTGTCCTGGCAGACTTCGTGGGCATAGCGATAGCCGGCGAGGTAGCCGAAATAAGTCAGCGCCTGATGGCTGGCGTTGAGCAGGCGCAGCTTCATCAGTTCATAGGGCATGACGTCGTCGACGATCTGCACGCCCACGTCTTCATAGGGGGGACGGCCCATGTTGAAGTGGTCCTCGAGCACCCATTGGGTGAACGGCTCACAGACCACGGGCCAGGCGTCGTCAATGCCGAAGCGTTCGTGCACCTCGGCGCGATCGTCGTCAGTGGTGACCGGCGTGATGCGATCCACCATCGAGTTCGGGAAATTCACATTGTCCACGATCCAGGCACCGAGTTCGGCGTCCTTGGCCCGGGCGTAGGCGGTGAACATCTTCTTCGCCACATCGCCGTTGCCCTGGATGTTGTCGCAGGACATGAGCGTGAATGGCGTGATGCTACGCTCGCGACGGCGGCGCAACGCCTCGGTGACGAGACCAAAGGTCGTCTTCGGCGTGGCGCCGTCGGCCAGATCGTGGCTCACGTCCGGATTGTCGAAATTGAATTCGCCAGTCACATGATGAAAGTTATAGCCGCCCTCGGTGACGGTGAGCGACACGATGCGGGTGGTCTCGGCCGCCATGGTCTCGATCACGGCCTCGGGATCATCGGGCGCAAACTTGTAGTCCACGATCGAGCCGATGATGCGCGGCTCGTAGGTGCCGTCAGCATGCTTCAGGACCAGCGTATACAAGCCATCCTGGGCGGCCATTACATCGGCCATGCGTTTGTCGCTCGGCATGACGCCGACGCCGCAGATGCCCCAGTCCAGGGCCCTGCCGTCGTTCATCAGCGTATCGAGATACATGGCCTGATGCGCACGGTGAAAGCCGCCAACACCGAAATGGACGATGCCGGTCTCGACCCGACTGCGGTCGTAGTTCGGCTTGGCTACGGAGGCGTCGATTTCAGCGAGCGCGGCGTTGTTCAATGCGGGCATGGCAGTCTCCCTCGATACGGCGCGCCCTCCCCCGCTGGCGCGCCGGCATTCCTGGTGGTTTTGATTAATGGCCGTCGGCGACACCGGAGTCGATACCGATCAGCGCGGTCTCGGACTCCGGATCGAACAGATACAGCTTATTGGGCACACAGGTCAGCGCGACCTCGTCGCCCATCGCGACCTGCTGGTGCGGTTCGATCTGGGCGGTGAGCGTCGTGTCGCCCACCTTGACCTGGATCATGGTTAGCGACCCCAACGGCTCGACCACCTCGACGCTGCCGGACAAGCGGCATTGCGACGTGTCGCCGGTCGCCAGATGCAGATGTTCCGGGCGGATGCCGACGCGTATGCGCGAGCGATCGCCGGCAGCATCACGGCGGGCGTCGTCGAGCGCGAGCTCGAAGCCGCTGCCGGTGGCCCGACCGTCGCCGATCTCGGCATCCAGAAAATTCATCGACGGCGTGCCGATGAAGCCGGCCACGAAGACGTTCGATGGGTGCTGGTAGAGGTTGTTGGGCGAGTCGATCTGCTGGACGATGCCGTCCTTCATCACCGCGATCCGCTGGCCCATGGTCATGGCTTCGACCTGGTCGTGGGTGACGTAGAAGGTGGTCACGCCCAGCTTGCGGTGCAGTTTGACGATCTCGGCGCGCATGTCGACGCGCAGCTTGGCGTCGAGGTTGGACAGCGGTTCGTCCATCAAGAACGACCTGCGGCTGGCGCACGATGGCGCGGCCCAGCGCCACACGCTGGCGCTGGCCGCCGGATAGGGCCCGGGGTTTGCGATCCAGCAGGGCGTGATGCCGAGCACGTCGGCCGCTTCGTCGACGCGTTTCTTGATGTCGGCCTTGTCGTATTTCTTGAGCTTGAGCGAGAAGGCCATGTTGTCGCGCACCGTCATGTGCGGGTAGAGGGCATAGCTCTGGAACACCATGGCGATGTCGCGGTCCTTGGGCGCCACGCCGGTCACATCCCGGCCGCCGATCTTGATCGCGCCTTCGGTGTGTTCCTCGAGCCCCGCAATCATGCGCATGGTGGTGGTCTTGCCACAGCCCGAGGGGCCGACCAGCACGACGAATTCGCCGTCTTCGGTGACGAGGTTGAAGTCCTTGACCGCCAGGTCATCCGAGCCCGGATAGCGCTTGCCGACTTGGTTGAGTTCTACGACTGCCATGGGTCTGTCCTCTTTAACCTTTCTGTCCGCCGATCGACGTCGATTGTTGGAATGAAACCAGGCATTTTTGGTCCGCCGATCGACGTCGATTCACGCCGATCCAAGACAGACGTTTCATTCACAGATTTCACCGATGTACACAGATTGGGCGCGGAGCGGGCTGCCGAATCGGAGACATCGCCTCCATCGCGCCCGGCACAAATCCGAGCCGGGCACACCAGAACCGAATCGCCAAACCTTTCGTCTTTAAATCTGTGAAGATCAGTGCAATCTGTGGATCAATGCTTGTTGCCTGTATTTCATCTGCGTTGATCTGCGAATAAATGTCTTTGTCCTGCCGTCTTGCTTAGGCGACAGAAACCGCTACCAGCGTATAACTGCCATCGGTCTTGAGAGCGAACCGGTCCTGAAGCCTCAGACATCGCTTGCCTGATAGACGATGCCAGGACCGGGGACCTGCTCTTGAAGAAGAGTCACGAATAGACCTGCCGAAATCGCGCCAGATCACTTCACCGCGCCAAAAGTCAAGCCACGAACCAACTGCCGCTGCGTGAACCAGCCGGCAATCAGAATCGGCAGCACCGAGAGGGTGGAGCCGGCCGCCATATTGGCCCAGAACTGCCCGCGCGCACTCTTGAACCCCGAAACGAATACGGCCAGCGTAGCGCCATGCACATTGGTGAGATTGATCGCCCAGAAGGCCTCGTTCCATGCGAGCACGATGGCGAGTAGCCCCGTCGACAGGATGCCCGGCATCGACAAGGGGACCACAATACGAACGATGTTGTCCCACAGGGACGCCCCGTCAATCTCCGCGGCCTCGAGAATCTCGCCCGGCACATCGGTGAAGTAGGTGTAGAGCAGCCAGACCACGATCGGCAGATTCATCGCAGCGTAGATGAACAGCAGACCCCAGGCGCTGTCGAGCAGGTGCAGTTTCTTGTAGATCAGAAAAATGGGGACCAGAACACCGACAGCGGGCAGCATCTTGGTGGACAGCATCCACAACAGCGTGAAGTCGGTACGTTTCGAGCGCCGGAACGCCATCGAATAAGCGGCCGGCACGCCCAACGCGATGCAGAGCAACGTGGAGCCGACCGCGGTATAGATTGAATTCAGCGCATAGTGCCAGTAGTTGCTGTCGACCACCGCGTTCACATAGCCGGCCAGCGTGGGCGAGAAGAAGAACGCCGGATCCCGCGCCGCAGCCAGCGAGTTGGTCTTGAACGACGTCAGAATGAGCCAGAAGATCGGGAAGAACATCAGAATACTGACCAAATAGGCCAGAACATTCACACCAATCTTGGCGGGCCACGACATACGGTTCATGTCATGCCTCCTCTTGAATGTTCGCGTTGATCATCCGCACCAGGAAGATCGCCACGATATTGGCAAGAATGACCGCGAAAATGGCGCCTGCCGAAGCGGCACCGATGTCATACGAAGAAAAGGCCTGCAGATAGATGTAGTACGGCAGATTGGTGGTGGCCGTGCCGGGGCCACCCGACGTGGTCACGTAGATCTGACCGAAAATAACCAGGAAGAATATGCTCTCCAGCATGACGACCGCATACAGCGGTTTTCCCAGCATGGGCAGGACAATATGCCGGAATGTCTTCCAGGCGCCAGCACCGTCCAGACTTGCGGCCTCTTTGAGGTCCTCGGGAACACCGGACAAGCTTGCCAACAAGACCAGCATTGCGAACGGCGTCCACTCCCAGGTCACGATACCCACGATGGAAGACATCGGAAATTTCGCGAGGAAATCAACCGGCACGAGATCCCATCCCTCGCCAGAGTGCAGAAAGCAGGCCAAAGGAAGGATTCATCATCAGATTCTTCCAGATCAGCCCAGTGACGACCGGCATGATGAAAAACGGCGAAGCCGCGAACGTCCTGATGAGGTTTCTGCCGAATACATGCTCGTTGTTGTAGAGCACGGCGAAAAACAAGCCCAGAACAACGGTCAGAATCAGCGAGGCGATGACCAGTACCAGCGTATTGAAGAACGCGGCCAGAAAGTTCGGGTCAGCCAGTACGTTGGCGTAATTGGAAAACCCGGCGAAGCCATGGATATACGGCTGAATCAGGTTGTACTTGCGAAACGAATAATAAATGGTCATCCCCAGCGGGATGATCATCCAGACGAACAAGTAAACAACCGCCGGCCCGAGCAGGAAAAAGGACGTCAGGCCCGAACTGGATGGCTTGAACCACCGTTTCACGCCCCCCTCTGTTGCCGCTTCCTTCGATACAGTGTTCAAGTCCTACGCTCCCAATAGCAGACCGGCTCAGCAATCACTTCAGCCCCCGGGCGTTGATCCATTTCGCTCGGGCGAATACCCGGATCACCCGGTTTCCCGTCAAACCCGGCAATGATCGCGGGCCGCATCACGACCCGCGATCACCGTCAGGCGTGACCCATCCGGGTCACGCGCGCCCGCCTACTGATTCTTGTAGTGGCCGGCTTGCTCCATGACACTGTGGACGTATTTCTGCGACTTCTGCAGCGCCTCGTCGACAGACATCTGCCCTGCCAGCGCGGCAGCCACGTTCTGCCCCACCTGGTGTCCGAGCGCTTGAAACTCCGGGATCGCGACAAACTGGACTCCCGTATAGGGAACCTTCTTCAGAGTCGGTTGGCGCGGGTTGGCCTGGTTGATCGCCTTCATCGTCAGCTGCGCGTAGGCACCGGCCGCTTTCTGGTAATTCGGGTTCTTGTACGTGGAGTAGCGAGTACCCGGCGGAATACTGACCCAACCGTTCTTCTTGCCGACGAGCTGGATATACTCCTTGGACGTCGCCCATTCCACGAACTTGCGTGCCGCGGCGCTATGCTGTGTGTCTTTCGGGATCGCCAGCGCCCAGCTCCACAGCCAATGTGACCCGTGCTTGGTCTTGGCCACCGGAGCCCATGCAAAGCCCACGTCGTTGGCGACTTTGGACGTTTTCGGGTCGGAGATGTAGCCGGCACCCGAGGTCGCATCCACCCACATCGCGCAGTGACCGTTCGCGAACAGGTTCTCGACCTCGACAAAACCGTTGGAGGTTGAACCACTCGGCCCGTAATTCTTCAAGAGGTCGACGTAGGTGCTCAGCGCCTCGTGCCAGCCGCTGGACGTCAGCTGCGGCTGCCACTTCATGTCGAACCAGCGGCCACCGAAGGTGTTCACCATGGTATCGAACAGCGCCATGTTCTCGCCCCATCCGGGCATGCCGCGCAGGCAGATCCCGTTGACGCCGTTTGCCGGATCATTGAGCTTCTTCGCAAACGTCTCCATCTGCTTCCAGCTCGGATGCTCGGGCATCTTGAGACCGGCCTTCTTGAACAGGTCCTTGCGATAGTAGGTGAAGGAGGATTCCGCGTAGAACGGCAGGGCATACAAGTGGCCGTTGTAAGAAAGCGTGGCCCGTACCGGTTTGATCAGGTCCGACTCGTCGTACGATTTCGGCAGGTTGTCGAACGGCTTGATCCAGCCGTTCTTGGCCCAGATCGGCGTGTTGAGAGCGCCGAGGGTCACGATGTCGTACGAACCGGCCTGGGTCGAGATGTCGACGGTCACCTTCCGCCGCAGCTCGTTCTCCGGCATGACATCCCAGTTGACCTTGATATTGGGATATTTCTTCTCGAACTCTGGCGTGAGCTTCTGCATCTCCACCATTTGTGGATTATTCACGGTCGCGATTGTGATCTGAGTCGCGGCCTGCGCCGCGGTCACGCCACCGGCGCCGAGTATAAGTCCGGCGACTAGAAACTTGCTTTTCATGATGGAGCATCTCCTCGTTATCGTGCCGTCACGGACAGGCACGCGGGTTCGTAGTTGCAGAGGCCGACCATCGGCGACTGCAATACTTTTCTCATGATGAAAAAAAACTCGCCAAGTGCGCAATTCGCCTTTCATCGAATATGCGGAATAAGGATGCCCGGTTGTTAGGGATTCCGGCTGTAGCACGTCATCGCGCACGGCGCGGTATCCCGGCGCGCCCTATCCAAGCGATCGAATGCCGACGATGAAGGCGTCACGCGCTTCGTGGTCGCGCTCTATCGAGCACGCAGCGCGGGCGCGGCCCGAGATCCAACGGCCGGCGGCCGGCGGCCGGCCCGACAAATCGCCGACCCGTGCCAGCCTACTGCAACGCCGGTCTGCGGATCGCATCGCGCCAGAGGCCCTTGCTCGCGGCCTGGCTACTCGTCAGGCGCCGAATATGAATGCCACAGGGGCATGACCAACAAGCTCAGAGCGAGCGGCGGCTAAGGCCGTTGGCGATCAAAAATCGAGTGCGCTGCTTCCGACGCTGCGCCGAGACCAGTTCGACAAGTGTTCGCCCCTGCCCCTCGGCTTCGAAGCCGGGCGCGGCGACCAGCCCACGATCAAGCCGACATGAGGCGGTCATCCTGCCGGGTTGACTATTGCCCAGCTCAGGATCACCAGCAGGTATAACCGGCATCCACGTCGACGATTGATCCGGTCATCAGACTCGAAGCGTCCGAGGCAAGAAACAGGATCGCACTGGCGACTTCCTCGGGTCGGCCCATGCGCCCCATCGGCGTGTTGGCAAGCCACAGCGGAATGCGTTCGCGGTTGGCTTCCACCGCCAGCACCATCGGCGTTTCGATGTAACTGGGCGCAACCGCGTTGACGCGCACGCCATGCTGTGCCCATTCCGCCGCCATTGAGCGCGTAATATGGTGAACAGCCGCCTTCGATACGTTATAGGGCGTCTGTGGCTGGGGCCGGTTGCAGATCGTTCCCGACATGGATCCGAGGTTGACGATTGCACCGCCCCCAGCCCGGATCATGTGGCGGCCGAACGCGCGCGAGCACCAGAACAACCCGTTGACGTTGACGTTCATCACCTGCAGCCACTCTTCATCGGTCACGTCTTCCGAGGCCACGCCGCTGTGTCCGACGGCTGCATTATTGACCAGAATCGTGGCGGGATCGCCGGCATCGGCCAGTTCGGCCGCGATCGCCTCCATCCGAGCCGAGTCCGCGATGTCACCTGGGCGCCAGTCGATGTCGTACCCCTGCGCGCGCAAGGCCAGAGCGTCTGACGCATCGGCTTCGGAACGTTCGATCACGATCACGCGTGCCCCGGCTTCAGCCAGCGCCTGGCTACAGGCCTGCCCGATCGCTCCCCCGCCGCCGGTGACGATGGCGCGTGCGCCATCAAGCTTGAAACGTTGTGCGTAGGTCATGGCTTGCCGCCCTAGTGTCCCGTCATGGGTATTTTGTCGCATTCAGCGAGGCGGCGCGCGTTCGTGGCAAGGCGCGACGCGCCGGCCAGGGCATCCCCCTGGCCAAGCGGCGCAACGCTGTCCACGGGCGCGCGCCGCCTCGCCCACATCTTATATCCCGAAGGGAACGCCTGTGCGGGCCCACCACCGCGTTGCACTCCTTTGCCATAGGCTCGCTATGGCGCAGTCGCGCGCCTTGTGCTGGGCCCGCACAGGCGTTCTGAATACGACAAAATACCCATGACGGGACACTAGATGTCAAAGTTCGTTGGCAGGATCACCACGTCTCGAATGGTGACGTTACGGGGCGGGTGAGCATGAACATCAGCGCCTCCGCGACCTCGGCCGGCTCCATGATACTGCCGGACTCCACGGCCTTGCGTAGATTCTCCTCGGGCCAGTCGGCAAGCAACGCACTGTTCACCGGGCCCGGCGAGACCGATCCGACACGCACGCCGTGCTTGTTCGCCTGGCGTCTCACGGTCTGAACAAAGCTGGTCATCGCCCACTTCGACGCGGAATAAACAGGCTCCCACGGCACGGGATAATGCCCGGCGACCGAGCTGGTGACGAGGATATCGCCCGATCCCTGCTCGATCATGTGCGGGAGCACGTCATGCACATTCTTGATCACCGTGGACACGTTCAGACTGATCATCCGATCGATGGCGGCGCTATCCGCGTCGACCAGATCGCCGCCAATATAGGAGCCCGCGTTGGCGTGAAAGATATCGAGCCGACCCGCCGCCTCGAGGATCTTCGGCAACAGCGTCGCGCAATCCTCGGCATCGAGCAGGTCAATGGTCAGTGGGACCGCATTCTCGCCATGCTGCTCGCGTATCGCGTTCGTTGCGGCTTCATCGCGGTCGACGAGTACCACACGCGCCCCTGCAGCAAGCATGGCTTGTGCACTGGCCCGCCCGATCCCCGAGCCGGCCCCGGTGACCGCCGCCACTTTGCCCGCCAGTTCCTCTGCCATATCGGTTCTCCGTGGTTTATCGAAAATCTCGCGATGCGTGCATCAGGTCTTGTTCGCTCGGGCCGCCCCGTGCCGCATCAATCGGCGTGGCACGCTCGCCAATACGGGTCAATGGTCCGCTCGATGCAGGACACCATGACCGCCACCGGATCGAGCGGCTCGCCCGCGAACTCGATCGCGCCCGGCAGATGTTGGGAGAATAGCGGCCCCGGCACGACCCGGCCTGACAGGGCTTCGATCAGTCGATCGACCGCAGTGCGAGCCTCGGGCATCGCCCAGTAATAGCGAATACGGTCCGAAAGCGAATAATGACGAAGCACCCGCTGCTCTGCGGCGCTGCCATCGTAATGACGCGCCCATTCGCCGGGTTTCTCCTGCATCAAACGCTCGAGCTGGGCATACAGCGGGCGCTCGCCGTAATCGGGCAGCAGGTCGCTGGCAATCAGGTCCAGACCGTAGAGCGCTTCACGCAACACGAAGGTCAACTCCGGACCCACCTTGAGAATCGCAAAACCGTCCGCGACCAGTTCGGCCAGCGGCTGGCCGCCCTGGTAGTCGGTGGAATGCGCCTCGAAGACCAGGGCCGGCTCCTGATCGAGCACACGAACCAGATCAACCGCCTTGTGCCGGTCATAGAGGACGACATCGCGATTGCCGAACTCCACGCCCGGCTGAACAACCAAACCGATCACCCGTTCAAACGCAGCTACCAGCCCCTTCGACTCGAACGCACGCCGATGCACCTCGATTGTGCGGCGCGCCGCGTCGGGCGCCGTGGGCTCGACGGAGGACAACGCATGATCGGCGCCGCCCGGCGGCGGCACTTCGGTGCCGATGATGTAGACCGGCGCCTGCCCCCCCGCGTCACGCGCCGCGGCCTCCGCCACGGCCGCCAGGCGGGTGGCACGCTCTGCCGTGGTTTCATCATCCAGAGCGCTCGGCTCGCCCGCGCAGCCCATCGATGCGTCCAGATGAATCTTGCGGAAACCGGCGGCGACATAGGCCGCGATCATCGACTCCGCTTCGGCCATTGCCTCGGCAGCAGACTGATCGCGCCACGGGTTCGGTCCGAGATGATCGCCGCCGAGAATGACCTGCTCGCGAGGATAGCCTTCTTCGCGGGCGATCTTCGTGACCAGCTCTGCGAAATCCGCCGGCTTCATGCCGGTATAGCCGCCCCGATGATTGACCTGATTGCAGGTAGCTTCGATAAGTACCGTACTGTCGTTGCGACGTCCGTGCCGCAGCGCGGCGCGCAGCACGACCGGATGGGCCGAACAGATCGAGGTCATGCCGCGGGTATGCCGTCGCGGCGATATCCCGCCAGTTGATTGAGTTGGATATGCATCAGCCAGGCCTCGTCGGCGTGTTCCGAATGAATTCGTCAAGCTCCGATCGCGTGCCTGCCCCTTCCATCGGCCCGCGGAAGGTCACGTTTCGGGCCCCCGCCGCATTGGCGTAGCGCAAGGCGTCAGCCGCGTTCATCCCCAGACGCCGGCAAGCCACATACGCGCCGCCGAAACAATCGCCGGCCCCTGTGGGGTCCAGCTCTTCGACCCTGAACGCCGACGCATCGACCCGCGCGCCATCGCTCGCGAAAAAACTCGCCCCCCCGGCGCCGCGCTTGAGCACCACTTCGCCGACACCGCGTTCGAAAAGCGTGCTGAGCGCCCGGTCTTCGCCATCAACCCCCGCCGCCCGCTCAAGCTCATCGCCCGAGGGCAACAGCAGATCCGATATCGCGATCAGACTGTCGAGCCGCGCCGCGGTCCGACCATCGGCTGCCAGTTCCTTGCGCAGGTTGGGATCCAGTGAAACGCTGCCACCGCGTTCGATGATAAAGGCAGCGGCGCGCTCGATGATCTCCCAGGCCCCCGGCATCGCCAGCACCGTGCCCATGACGTGCAGATGGCCGGCCCGGGCTACCAACGCCTCCACCGCGGCTGTCCAGCCGATTCGCGCAGCCGCCGAGTGGGCGATGTTGTAGACGAAATCACGGGAGCCATCCGTTCGATAACGCACGAACGCGCTGCCGGTCGGGTATTCAGCGTCCACGGAAATCGCCGACACATCGGCGCCGTCGCGCTGCAGGCGAGCAGTGTTGAGCCGTCCGAAGTCGTCATCACCCACCGCTCCGATCAGGCCGGCCGACCCGCCGATTCGAGCGCACTGCGCGATGAAGATAGCCGGCGCACCGCTGGCAAACGGCCCGGTCATATCCAGAGGCTCGAGAAACCCATGCCCCGGCGTTTTCGCCATGATCTCGACGAGAATTTCGCCGATCGACACGGTGGGTCCCAGTGAGTCGGGTGCCAGTATGGACTTATCCGTCATAGCGATCTGATTCATCAGCGGCTGCCAGATTCCGGGCCCGCGATATAGCGGCTCACAGGGAGCCACCGCCGGGTGACAGCGCCCCGTCTTTTCTGATCAGCGCGAACCGGCACCTACGCCCGACAGGCAGCCGAGAACGCGTGTCTATTCAGGCACGATCCGCAATAAAGCGATCGAGTTCAGCTCGAGTGGAGGTGCCTTCCATTGCCCCTTGACGGGACACGGCGCTGGCCCCGGCCGCATTGGCGTAGATCAGCGCGTCGACAGCCGGCATGCCTTGACTGCGTAGGGTACAGAACGTGGCGCCGAAGGAATCGCCGGCGCCCGTGGGATCGACCTCGTCCACCACGAAACCGGCCATTTCGCGGCACCCTTGACCATCGAAATACCGGCACCCGTCACCGCCACGCTTGAGTACGATCTCGCTGACGCCAAGCTCGAACGCACGCGCTACGGCTTCGCCCTCCGATTCACGCTCGACCAGCACGTTCAACTCGTCGTCGCTGGGCAGCAATATGTCGGTGGACGACAACAGACTGGTCAGCGCCTCGCGCACGCCGGGGCGGTCGAGCATTTCCTTGCGTACATTCGGATCGAACGAGATCCGGCCGCCACCGGCCTTGACCTGATCGATCGCCGTCCGGGCGAGCTCGATCATGTGTTCGGAGAACAACGCCGTACCGGCGACGTGGAACAGCTTGCACCCATCCAGAACCGGCGCGAACTGAGCCTTGGCGATGTGCGCACAGGCGCCGTTGGCGATGTTGAAGATGAAATCCCGCGAACCGTCGTCGTAATAGGTAACGAAGGCGCTCGCCGTCGTCTCATCGGCCAGGGTGGCGATCGACGACGTATCCACCCCATCTGCCTGCAGGCGCTCCACCAGCATGCGCCCGAAAGCGTCATTTCCGACCGCGCTGACCAGGGCGGCCGTCGAGTCCAGCTTGGCCGCCTGATCAATGAAGATGGCCGGCGCGCCGCCGGGGAAGGGGCCGGCGAATTGTCCGGCCTCCCCGAGGCTCTGATTCATCCGGGTGGCCATGAATTCGGCGAGCACCTCGCCGAAGGTCACGATATCGGTCATTGGCAAGTGCGATCGGTGGGTGGGGGACAGAGTTCAGGATACGTGTCGGCGTTCCGCACGCGGCCGCGTGCGGAACGCCCGGAGCGGTTACAGAATCGACTGTCCCGTCGCCTTCCAGTCGGAGACGAACTTCTCGAGACCGTTGTCGGTCAGCGGATGCTTGAACATCTGGTGCAGCACCGCCGGCGGCACGGTTACCACGTCGGCGCCGGCCAGCGCGGCCTGCACCACATGCTGGGCACCACGCACCGACGCGGCCAGCACTTGGGTATTGATGCGCTCGTAGCTGCTGTAGATCGCATTGATGTCACGAATCAACTGCATGCCTTCCTGACCGATGTCGTCCAGACGGCCGATGAAGGGCGAGACATAGGTCGCGCCGATCTTTGCGGCCAGCAGGGCCTGAGCAGCGGAGAAACAGAGCGTGACGTTGATTTCCTGGCCGTTGTCGACCAGATGCTTGCCGACCTTCAGGCCGGCCGGCGTCAGCGGCACCTTCACGCAGACGTTGTCTGCGATGGTGGCGAGCTTCTCGCCTTCCTTCATCATCGTCTCGTAGTCGGTCGCGGCCACTTCGGCGCTTACCGGGCCGTCGACGACCTTGCAGATCTCGGTGATGGTTTCGATGAAGTCCTTGCCCGCCTTGTTGATCAGGCTGGGGTTGGTGGTCACGCCATCAAGCATGCCCATGTCGGCCAGTTCGCGAATTTCGTCCACGTTGGCGGTATCGACGAAGAATTTCATGGTGGATCCTTTGCTGATGTCTCGAGCCGATCGGCGCACGCGGTACGTGCGCCTAGTGTATGGTTTCGGCCAGAATACCCGGTTTGGGCTCGGGCTTTCAGGATAACGCCATCATCGCCCGTGCCAAACATGGCAACTTAACGCAAACCTGTGCACGAGGAGAATGCCCCAATGGTCGGCGACGCGCGCAAACTTTTCATCGGCCTGGACATCGGTACCAGCAGCGCCAAGGGCGTGCTGGTGGACGACGCCGGCCGGGTCATGGCCCGCGCCTCGGGCGACTATCCGCTGCTGGTGCCGCGCCCCGGCTGGACCGAGCAGGACCCGCAAGCCTGGTGGGCCGCGGCCGAGACCGTTCTGCACACGCTTGTCGACAAAGCCGAAGGGCCGATCGAAGCCATTGGGCTTACCGGTCAGATGCATGGCGCGGTCTTTCTGGATGCCGAGGGCGAAGTCATCCGCCCCGCCATCCTGTGGAACGACCAGCGCACCGGCGCGGCCTGCGAGGCCATCGAGCGCGATGTCGGCAGCGAGAAACTGCGCCGGATCACCGGCAACCCCGCTCTCACCGGTTTCCAGGCGCCCAAGATTCTCTGGCTGCGCGACAACGAGCCCGAGCATTACCAGCGGCTGGCGCATGTCCTGCTACCCAAGGATTACATTCGCTACCGGCTGTCCGGCGCATTCGCGACCGACGTGTCCGACGCAGCCGGCACGCTGCTGCTGGATCTCGCGGCCCGCGATTGGTCCGACGAGATATTGTCGGCGCTCGACATCCCGCGTGGCTGGCTGCCCGATGTCTTCGAAAGCCCGGAGGTAACGGCCGAAGTTTCCAGCACGGGCGCGAGCACGACGGGGCTTGCGGCCGGCACGCCGATCGTGGCTGGCGCTGGCGATAATGCCGCTGCGGCAGTCGGCGGCGGCATCGTCAAGACCGGCGTTGCCTTTGTCTCCGTGGGTACCTCCGGCGTGGTATTCGCGCACAGCGAATCTGCTACGCCGGACACCAGCGGCGAATTGCATTGTTTCTGCCATGCCGTGCCCGGCGCCTATCACCTGATGGGGGTCTCGCTGGCTTCGGGCGGCAGCCTGCAATGGTTCGCCGACCGCATCGCCAGCGAAGAAGCGGCGGTCGCCCAGCGGCTGGGCTGCAATCTGCATGAATTGCTTGCGGCAGAAGCCGATACCGTGGCGCCAGGCGCAGACGACCTGTATTTCCTGCCCTACCTCGCCGGCGAGCGCACGCCGCACATGGACCCGAACGCACGCGGCGCCTGGATCGGGCTGACGCTGTCGCACGACCGGCGCCACATGGTGCGCGCGATCCTGGAAGGCGTGGCGTTCTCGCTGCGCGATTCGCTGGTTCGAATCGAGGCCCAGGGCGTAACCCCGGACAAGCTGATCCTTGGCGGTGGCGGCGCCCACAGCGGCGTCTGGCGCCGTATCCTCGCCGCCGTGCTGAACAAGCCGGTAGCGGTTCAACAGGACCAGGAAGGCCCGGCCTACGGCGCGACCGTGCTGGCGGCGGTCGGCTCAGGCGTGCACGCGGATGTGGATGCGGCGGTGGCTGCCATGGTGTCCGCGCCCGAGCATTTCGAAGCACCGGATGCCGAGCTGGTAGCCGAATACGCGCCGCGCTACGACCGATTCACTCGGTTGTATCCGGCCCTGCGCGATATCGACTGACAGAAGGCGGGCAAACCGCCACCGCTCGCCGATCTCGATCGGCGTGGAGACAAAAAAAGGGCGACTCCGTTGGAGCCGCCCTTTTTTCTTGTGGACAGTCGCCCGTTCAGCCGGGGCGAGCCGCGCTGATCAACCCGCGATCATCGTGCGCATTTCCAGGCTGTACATCAGCCAGAGTGTGCCACCGACGAGGATCGCCAGAATCACGACGCAGAACGCGCCCGAGCCGGCGTTCCAGGCATGCTCCTTGGAGAAATCCAGATGCAGGAAGAAATAAAGATGCACCAGAATCTGGACCACCGCCGCTGCGGCAATCAGGATCAGTGTGCCACCGACCGAAAGCCACCCGAACGCGACTGCCGCGAACGGGATCGCAGTCAGGATCAAGGCAAGGACGAAACCGGTGAGATAGGTCTTGAGGTTCAGACCGCCGAGTCGAACGTCATGGCTGGACGTGCTCATTGCATGACTCCCGAAAGATAGACCGTCGAGAACACCGCGATCCACACGATGTCCAGAAAGTGCCAGAACAGCGCAAGACGCATCAGGCGCGAAGCCACGGGCGCGGTCACGCCCTTGGTCGCGACCTGACCGATCATGACCGCGATCCAGATCAGACCGAAGGTCACGTGTGTTCCGTGGGTGCCGACCAGCGTGAAGAACGCCGACAGGAAAGCACTGCTCCACGGCCCGGCACCCTCTGCGACCAGACCGAGGAACTCGTGCACCTCAAGGCCCACGAACAGCGCGCCGAAAACAAAAGTAATCAACAACCACAACAACACCTGCGACTTGCGCCGGGCATGCATGGACAGCATCGCCATGCCGAAGGTGATGCTCGAAAACAGGAGCGCCATCGTCTCGAAGAAGACATCCCGCAGCTCGAACAGGTCGCGGCCCGAGGGACCGCCGTTGTAATGATTGGATACGTTCACGAACATCGTGAACAGCATCGAAAAGATGATCACGTCGCTCATGAGATACACCCAGAACCCGAAGTTCACCAAGGTGTTCGGGTTGGATGCCGCATGAACGTCGTTGGCGCCGGCGGCATGACTCGTCATATTTGTTCCAAATCGCTCACGAAAATCTGAAAGAACAGGGACTGTAGCGCCGCACTAGGCGACGCCCGCCTCCTGAAGCTTGCGATAGCGCTCGTTCTCGACACGCTCGACCTCGGCCGCCGGGATGATGAACCCCACGTCATCCTGGCAACCCCGAATGATCACGGTCGCGAGCATGCCCAGGCCCGAGGCAATGACCAGCCACCAGATATGCCAGATAAGCGCAAAGCCGAAGAAGAACGACAGCGCGCCGATCGCGAACCCCGCAACGGTGTTCTTCGGCATGTGAATATCGTCGTATTTCTCCGGTCGCTGATAGGCCCGGCCCATTTCCTTCATGTTGGTGAAGGCATCGCGCCCCTCGACGTTCGGGATCACCGCGAAGTTGTATTCGGCGGGCGGCGAAGAGGTCGCCCATTCCAGAGTCCGGCCGTTCCACGGATCGCCGGTCACGTCGCGCAACTGCTCGCGGTTGAGCACACTCACGATGAGCTGGATCGCCATGCTCAGGATGCCGAACAGCACGAACAGCGCGCCGATCGCAGCCACGATCAGGAACGGCTGCCAGGTCGGATCATCATAGGTGACCATTCGACGCGGCATGCCCATCAGACCCAGCACATACAACGGCATGAAGGCGAGGTAGAAGCCGATGGTCCAGCCCCAGAAGGAACGCCGACCCCATTTCTCGTCGAGCCGGAAACCGAAGGCCTTGGGGAACCAGTAATGGTAGCCGGCAAACAGGCCGAACAGCATCCCCGGAATCAGCACGTTGTGGAAGTGCGCCACCAGGAACAGGCTATTGTGCATCTTGAAGTCGATGCCGGGGATGGCGAGCATCACGCCCGTCATGCCGCCGATGGTGAAGGTGATGATGAAGCTCAACGTCCACAGGATCGGCAGGTTGAACGAGATCCGCCCGCGGAACATCGTGAACAGCCAGTTGTAGATCTTCACCCCGGTCGGCACGCCGATGACCATGGTCGCGATCGCGAAGATGGAGTTGCGCGTGGCGTCCTGCCCCATGGTGAAGAAATGATGCACCCACACGGTGAAGGACAGCAGTGCGATCACGATGGTCGCACCGACCAGCGATTTATAGCCGAACACGCGCTTGTTCGAATAGGTTGCGACCACTTCGGAAAACACGCCGAAGGCCGGCAGGATCAGGATGTACACCTCCGGGTGGCCCCAGACCCAGAACATGTTGACGTACATCATCTGGTTGCCGCCGCCGCCCGACGTGAAGAAGTGCGTGCCGACGTAGCGATCAAGCGTGAGCAGGGCCAGCACCACGGTAAGCGCCGGGAAGGCCAGCACCATCAGGATGTTGGTACAGAGCGTGGTCCAGGTGAAGATCGGCATGCGCATGAAGCTCATGCCCGGCGCCCGCTCCTTGATGATCGTCACGAAGAAGTTGATACCGGTAATCGTCGTGCCGATACCGGATATCTGCAGCGCCCAGATCCAGTAGTCCACGCCCACGCTCGGGCTCGCCGACAGTTCGGAATACGGCGCATAGCCGGTCCAGCCCGCTTCCGAGAACTGACCGATCGCCAGCGATGCCATGACCAGCATGCCGGCCGACGCCGTCAGCCACAGGCTCACCGCATTCAGATAGGGAAAGGCCACGTCACGGGCGCCGATCTGAGTCGGCACCGCAATGTTCATCAGACCGATCAGGAACGGCATGCCCATGAAGAAAATCATCATGGTGCCGTGGCCCGTGAACAGCTCGGCGAAGTGGCCCGCCGGCAGATAGCCGGAAGCATCGGGGCCGGCGAAGGCCTGCTGGGCGCGCATCATCAGGGCATCAACGAAGCCGCGCAGCAGAAAGACGAAGGCGATGATGATGTACATCACGCCGATCTTCTTGTGGTCGACCGAGGTCAGCCACTCGTTGTAGAGGTACTTCCACTGCCCGAAGTAGGTGATGCCCGCAATGACCGACAGCCCGACCACCGCCATGAGGATGTCGGCGCTGAAGATGATCGCGTTGTCGTACGGGATCGCGTGGATCGTGAGCTTGCCAAAAATATCCATGGTGTTATCTCGCGGGTATCGTCAGGCAGTCGCGCGGGCTACTCGTGCGCCGCCGTCTGCTTGAGCTCAGCCTTCATGTCCGATTTCATCCCCGGACCCTTCGGCGCGTGGAACTGGCCGATGACATCGGCGAACAGTCCGGAGGAGACCGGCGCGAAGTAGATCGGATCCTTGACCACGCTGGGCTTGGCGAACTGCTTGAACTTGCTCAAGTCCATCGGCTTGCCATGGGCACGGACCTTGTCGAGCCATTGCTGATAACCCTGCTGGGTCATTGCCTTGGCAACGAAGCGGTTCTTGGCGAAGCCGTGGCCGTTGTACTGATAGTTGCCACCGGCAAAATCACCGGTCTTGTGCGACATCAGATGCAGCTTGGTCTGCATGCCCGACATCGCGAAGATCTGCGTGCCCATGCGCTGGATCATGAACGCATTCATCACCGAGTTGGACGTCAGCCGGATGTTGAGCGGCACGTTCTTCGGGAAGGCGAACTCGTTGACCGCGGCGACATGTTCATCGGGGTAGATGAACAGCCACTTCCAGTCCGTGGCCACCGCCTCGATCGTGACCGGCTTGGCATCCGACTTGATGGCCTTGTAGGGATCCAGGTTGTGGGTCGAGATCCAGGTCACCACCGACAGGATGATCAGGATCACCACCGGCCCGCCCCAGACGAAGAACTCGATCAGCCAGGAATGGTCCCAATCGGGCGAATACCTCGAATCCGTATTGGATTTGCGATAGCGCCAAGCGATGCCGAGCGTCAGCACCACGATCGGAAGGAGCACGAACATCATCAGCACGATCGTGAAGATCGTGATGTCGCGTTCGGTCTGACCGACCGGGCCGACCGGCATCATGGTACTCAGACTTGCACCACAACCGCTGACCAGCAAAAGCAGACCGGCGGCCACAGCGCCCGATGAAAAGCGAAAAATCTTACCTAGCATTGCGTTATATGCCTTGGAGTCGAACCGGATCGGGCCCTCGCGAGCCAAGCCCGCCGGCCAAATCTCGTACAAACGGCTTGGCCGGAACCCCATACCGACCATGACTCGGGAAGCGAGCTGGCTGTTCAGCCCGCGTTTAGGCGGTAAAAAATACATCCGCCTGCGCCCGCGGTCAATCTTAAACTAAAGTAGTATTCGGTCTCGACACAGGGACTTTCCACCTTCAAGGACACAATTCATAAACCTTTAGAAACATACGCTTTTAGAACTCGAGCCACGAGCAGGGTCAACGATGAACAGCCCCATCGGCCGGAAAAAATTTATCGCGCAATCAAGGTACGCTGAGGCTGGCGGAACGGTTTCATCGACATCACCCTCCGCTCTCGCGCCGGCACCGGCGAGTGCCAACGCCCTTTCGTTTCCACCCGAGTCCGCTTGATGCCGTTCGACGTGTCGCCGATCCGCTCCATGTTGTTATCGCTGCTGGTCGCGCTTGCGTGCGTCGCGACTCCGGCCGCCGCCCAGGGCATGGGCGGGCTCGGCCTCGGGCAAGACGTGCAAGGCCAGTCTCAGGACAAGCCCGATCCGAAACAGCTGAAATCCTCGCTCGACGACATCATCGGCACCCTGGAGAACGATAAGAAACGCGCCGCGCTGGTCAAGCAACTCAAACAGCTGCGCGCCTCGACCCAGGCGGAGGAAAAGCAGGAGAACCCGATCACCGGAGCCCGTGGCGGCCTGCTGGGCGCGCTCTCGGATTCGATCAGCAATCTGAGCCGCCAGGCCCAGGAGGGCGAGTCGCCCTGGGAGATCTGGCGCCGCAACGCGCGCAAGGCTGCCACGAACGTTCGCGAACTGTTCGTCGGCGCGCAACGGCAGGCGCTGGTGAGCAATATGGCCGAGATCGCGTTCGGCCTGTCCATGCTCACGAGCGCGCTGGTGGTCATGACGCTCGCCGGCCACAGCCTGTTCGCCCGACGCGGCTGGCCGATCAAGCTGCCACCCGAGCCTCGCCCGTGGATGCTCCTGGCCCACTTCTGCCGGCGCGTGACGCCCTGGGTCGTGACATTCGCCGCGCTGTTGGCGGCCATTCACCTGATCCAGCCGGCGGCACCAGCCAGCGCCACGTTGCTCGTACTGGCCTATGTCGGCCTGTGCGGGCGATTGCTGTCGACCGTATTCGATGTCGTGATCGCCCTGTTCACGCGCGGCCATCGTCGCGTGGCGGTGTCGATCCTGCATGACAAGGCCCTCGGACCGCTGTTCTTCATCGGCGCCTTGGTCGCCTTCGGCGACGCGGTCAACAGCGCGCGACTGTCCGACCTACTCGGCACCAGTCTCGCGGACTGGCTGTCAGTCGTATCCAACATGCTCGCGGGGTTGTCCAGCGGCGCATTGATCCTGCGCATACGCCGCCCGGTGGAGCATCTGATTCGGAATCGATCGCTGGCCAATCGCCGCGACCGCGGCGGATTCCGCGAACTGGTCTCGATCAGCGCACAGCTCTGGCATGTCCCGGCCCTGTTGCTGATCACGGCCTCCCTGGCCGCCATTTTCATCACCGGCGGGCAGGCCCATGCCGCCTTCGCGCGATCGATGATCTGCACGGTGCTGCTGGTGCTGACACTCGTGACCACCGGCATCATCCGGCGCCAGCACGAGCGCGCCGCGCGACGGCCGCGCAAAAGCCCTTACGCCGGGCGGTTCCGCAATCTCGGCTTCACCCTCGCCCATGGCCTGGCCTGGCTGGCCTTCGCCGAGCTGTCAGTCCGCGTCTGGGGCTTCTCGCTGTTCGGCATCGGCGAACAGGGCGCGGTCAGCGGCGAGATCGGGCGCGCCCTGCTCGGCGTCGGGCTCACGATCGTGCTGGCCTGGCTGATCTGGATCATGGTCGACACGGCGATCCACCGGGCCCTGCACGGGCGCGGTGCGCACGGCCGGCGGCGCAACACCAATCGCGCCCAGACCATCACGCCAATGATCCGTAACATGGCCTTGTTCGTGATCATCATCGTCGCCGGCATCGTGGGGCTGGCCAACCTCGGCGTGAACGTCACGCCACTACTGGCCGGCGCTGGCGTGATCGGCATCGCACTGGGCTTCGGCGCCCAGAGCCTGGTGGCCGACCTGATCACCGGCATCTTCATCCTGATCGAGGACTCGCTGGCCGTGGGCGATTTCGTCGAGATCAACGGCTTCATGGGCACGGTCGAGGGCCTGAACCTGCGCGCGGTACGCCTGCGCGATCTCGACGGCGTCGTGCATATCACCACGTTCTCGCATATCGATGCGATTCATAACATGTCGCGCCAGTTCGGCATCGCCTTGATCAAGATCCGCATCCCGTATGACCTGCGTATCGATGACGCCATCGAACTGATGCGGCGCACGGCCTCCGATCTGCACCGCGACCCGTTCATGCGCGGGCTGATCCGTTCGCATCTGGAAATGCAGGGCATCCACGAATTCGACAATGGTTGCCCCATCCTGCGCATGCGCCTGCGCACGGCGCCCGAATATCAATGGGACGTGTCCCGTGCCTTCAACCTCGCACTGAAACGTCGGATGGAAACCGAATACATCAACCTCGGCGCGCCGCGCATGAGCGTTTCCATGGAGGCCGGCGGTGGCGCTCGTTATGACAAGCGCGGCAAGACCAGCGAAGACGACTCGACCACCACCGTCGACTGGCCGATGGACAATCAGGCCTCGCCCGACCCGGGCTGATGAAGATGCCGCTGGGCACAGGATGTCCCCGCGACCAGCATCGCCGGGTTCGGGCGGCGCCGGCACATTCGCCGGGCCTCACTTGTTGTTGGCCACAGGTTTGCATGGCTTGGTTCGTGCCATGAAAAAACCGCGCGTCTGGCGAGTTTTCCATGTCTGCTGCGCACCGCGGCTCGAATCGCCCCCTTAGCTTGGCACTATGGCTATGAAAAGTGCCGCGCAGCCTACGCGACAAGTAGACACTCGCCGAGCTAATGGCCGCAACCGTCCAGTCTTCAGTGAACGACTTATTCTCGGCTAGGTCGGCTCGCACCCGGCTGTACTTATCCATCGAATGCCCACGAGGTGGCTTCAATCGGTCGTTGCAACATCTCGGAGAGGCGGAGTTCGCGGAGTTGAATTAGGTCGACTGGTTCAAGCATCAGCGCCTGTTCGAGCCAATCGGCGATATCCCGCCGACCGGGGGTGAAGCCGATTTCTGTAACACACTTACGAAGTCTGCCAAGGCAGACTTGACTCAAGCCCTCAAGCCCTCAAGCCCTCAAGCCCTCAAGCCTGCGGGAAAATCGGGCAATTCAGTTGATCTGGTGCCCGAGATGCTGGCAACGGCGCGTCGCAAGCTTTCGACCACCATCGGTCTTCATGCGGGGTGGGCAGAACCGCTGCCGTTTGCCGACTCTCAACCCCGATCGCATTGTGTTGTGCAACATGTTTCATTATATCGACCGACCTATCAACGCGTCATCCGAAATACGGCGCGTTTCGAGACCGAGCTACGCTCATTTCTGGTGTATGAGCGATTGAAGGAGGCGGCACCCACCTGCTGAAATTAGTAAGACCAATCACTGATTTCAGACGACAGAACAGGTGCCACCACCATGCGAGACGATACGACGATTGCCTTTACTGATCCAGCCTTTGCGGACGCTTTGTCCGATCTGGTCCGTGACGGCGCACAGCGCATCATCAAACAGGCCGTACAAGCCGAGCTGGATGCGTTTCTGCAGGCGAACACCGATCGAGACGGCGCTGGGCGCCGTGAAGTGGTCCGCAATGGGTACCAACCCGAACGCGACGTGCTCACGGGCGTTGGCCCGGTCTCGGTGGCGCTGCCCAAGACGCGGGATCGGGCTGGACGAGGCCGACATTTTTCCTCGGCGTTGCTGCCGCCGTATTTGAAGAAAACACGCCGGCTGGAATCGGTGCTGCCGTGGCTGTATCTCAAGGGCGTATCGACCAACGACTTCGACGAAGCGCTCAAGGCGCTGTTCGGTGAGTCGGTCAAAGGTCTGTCGGCGTCGACGATCAGCCGGCTCAAAGTTGGCTGGGAGCACGAGTACGACACGTTCCGAGAGCGTGACTGGCGCGGTCACGAAATAGTGTATCTCTGGGCCGACGGCATTTACGTCAATGTGCGCGCCGCCGAGCGGCGTTGCGTGCTGGTGATCATCGGCTGTGATCGTCACGGCCGCAAGCACTTCCTGGCCATCGAAGAAGGCTTCCGGGAATCGACCGAGAGCTGGAAAGCGCTGCTGCTGAGCCTGCGTGATCGCGGGGTGACCGTCGCGCCCAAGCTGGCTGTCGGTGACGGCGCGATGGGCTTCTGGAGCGCGCTGGCCGAGGTGTATCCGAAGACCGCGGTTCAGCGATGCTGGGTCCATAAGACTGCGAACGTGCTCGACAAGCTGCCCAAACGGATACAACCGCAGGCCAAAGGCCATCTTCACGAGATCTGGCAAGCCGATACGCGTCATCACGCCGAGCAGGCCTTTGATCGGTTTGTTGCGACCTACGCCGACAAATATCCGAAAGCCACGGCGTGCCTGCAAAAAGATCGATCCGAACTGCTGGCTTTCTATGACTTCCCGGCGGCGCACTGGCAGCACCTGCGTACCAGCAATCCGATCGAATCCACCTTTGCCACGATCCGCTTGCGAACTGCGGCCACACGCCATTGCGTGAGCGCCAAAAGCGGCTTGGCATTGGTCCACCAACTGGCGATGAGCGCCCAGAAACGCTGGCGTCGATTACGCGGCTTCAAGCAACTCGCCGACGTCGTTGATGGCGTCCAATTCATCGACGGAATAGACGAGCGACAAATCAGCAGGAAAGCCGCCTAGCTTCTTTTCCATACACCAGATTTGACAGTAACTCTCTTTCGAGACCCTATGGCCAACTCATCATCACCGATTAGTGCGGCGACTACCTGGCATACCCACTGCTTGAGCGAGATCAGTGGCTGCGCGGTCGCGCACACCCAAGTCTATAAAGAGCATTACTGCGACCGGCTGCTTGAACGGGCCAGCTACGCAGCAGTGGCCATCGACACCTACAAAATCAACGGGCGATGGGGCTCATGACTACCCGATGCCGCCGTGTACCCGCTTAGCCCGCTTATGTACCTTTATTGTCGCAGCACAAGAGGATCGCGATGACAGCTGACATGCTGTCCGCCTGTCTCGCGTTGGCGGCGACCGGCCTGATCTTGCTCGGCCTAACTTTTCGCCCATTGCTACAAATAGGAGGCCGACCTTGGCCGACGCGCCCCGTTCTCTTGGCGGCGACTAGGGTATTGACGGTCGGACTGCTCTGGATCGACATCGTAATCATCTGGTGCCTTGTCGAATACAGCCTGTTCGCCGTCGATTTCAGCAGCGACGGACTGCGTGCGCTCATCGGTAGCGCGGACCGTTGGGCGCTTATCGCGTCCATCGGCCTGATGGCGGTTCATGCCTTCGTAACGTTTCCAGCCGAGGTGATCGCGGTTGCCAATGGTGTCGCTTTCGGTCCATGGCTCGGCGTACTGGTCACCTGGGTGGGCGCGATGGTGGGTGCGATTCTGAGCTACGAGGCCATGTGTGCGCTCGGCCCGGCGGCAAGAGCGCACCTCGTTCCCGTGCGCTACCGCAGTCGGCTGGATGCGCTCACACGCAACCGTGGTATCGCGCCACTGCTGATGGCGTGCCCGATACCGGTCATGTCGTTCAGCCTGATCCACTACGCGGCCGGTCTTGCTGGCGTGCCGAGGGCGAGATTCATCTGGACGACCGGGCTGGGTATCTTGCCGCTGACGGTTCTCAGCGTGCTACTCGGTAGTCAGGCACTCACTCTGCCTATAGATATCTGGATTCTTGCGGGACCGATCGCACTACTGTTGCTGTCTGCAATACGCCGTATTCGGCGTCGCAGGTCGATCCTGCAATCTGCCGAACCTAGCCAATCCGAGTCGTGTGCCAACAGGCATTGTGACACTGCGCCATGATGATCTGGAGCCATCTGCTGCTGGCGGTTCTGGCCGGGGGGCTGCTCAATCTCACGCCCTGTGTGTTACCGGCGTTGCCGATCAAATTACGCAGCATCGCGCATGTAGTGGGCCACGGCGCTCGACAACGCGCACTGGCGGCATTTGCCTTGCTGGCAGGCACACTGACGTTCTTCGGCGCGCTGGCCTTGGCGACCGCCGCGCTTCACTGGACCTGGGGCACTTTGTTTCAAGCGGTCTCGTTCCGAGCGGCGCTTGCCTTGTTGCTGACGGGCCTCGGCATTTACAGCCTCGCCGGGCGCGGCATGCAGCCCGCCCAATGGCTGTATCGAATCCAGGGCACAGGCTACGCGGAACCTTATTTCGCCGGTTTGTTGGCAGCCGTTCTGTCCGCTCCCTGCACCGGGCCTTTCCTGGGCGGCGTCATGGCGTTTGCGCTAACGCAGGCGCCCACTACGATCTTTGCGTTGTTCACCGCGGTCGGCGTGGGGTTGGCGCTGCCTTATCTTATCTTGCTGGCCCGACCGGGTTTGCTCGCGCGTATCCCACGTAACGGACCCTGGCTACGGCGCGTACAACAGATGATGGGCTTGATGTTGCTAGCGGGCGCTACCTTCTTTGCGACCACCGTGCTTAGCGAACGCTTCAGCGTCCTATTGTGGACGTTCTGGCTCAGCGCGCTCGCCTTCTGGGTAGTCCGTGGATTAGTTGTCGGCCCCGGATTCGGCGCGCGACTAGTCCCGACGGTAGTCTTAGCGGTGGTTGCCGTGAGCATCGTCGCCATCGGATTCAACCGAGGTGGAGACACTGGACATGGCTTGCCTTGGCAACCACTGACCGAGCGCGCGCTGATCGCAGCCCGTGCCGCCGGTCACCCGGTGCTGATCGAGTTCACGGCCGACTGGTGTATCAACTGCAAGGTTCTGGAACAGACCGTATACGCCAACCAAGCGATCGCGCGGGCGGTAGCGGCCACGAACACGCGCGCACTGCAAGCCGATCTGACCCGTCCCAACGCCGAACTCGACGCCCACCTGCGCTCGTTCGGCGGGGCCGGCCTACCTTTTGCTGTGGTACTCAACCCTGACGGCACGATCCACCGGCGCTTACCGGGTTTATTTACCGTAAGTACGTTGAAAACAGCCATCGAAACCAGCGCGGAGCGATCTCGTGTCAATCGGTAAAGACTTCATGATCCGCTGGCTCCTGCCCTTGGCAAGCGCTCTTGCAGTAAGCGGTTTTTTTCTATTTTGGCAATGGCCGTCGCAGGATGGTGAACCCAACGCCCGCGTTGAGAGCAACACCCCGGCGCCCAACACGAGTAACTCGAGCGCAGATATTGTCACTCTCTACTCACAGTCCGAGACAACGGCCGCGCAAGCCGCAATCGATGATTCGCCGCCGGCGCAGCAGCGTTTCAGTGCGCGCTATGTCAAGCTTGACGCGTCTCGCGAAGGCGATAACGTTCGTATTGAGCTGAATATAAAAAAGCATTGGCATATCAATGCCAACCCGGCGGGGTTTGACTTTCTTATCCCGACTGAAGTCGACATCGTAGCCGACGGCGCCCCATTGCCGATAAATCTGGATTTTCCGGCAGGCGATGAGATTAACGTTGGCCTCGGCAGACCAATCCGAGTTTATTCCGGACAGATGAAACTAATTGGGCATCTTACCGGGCATGGCAGCGACGGCCCCCTGAAAGCGCAAGCGCGCGTGCAGGCCTGCAATGACTCGGGCCTGTGTCTGCCGCCCTCGACTTTATCGACGCCTCTCACCAGTGCCGCGGCTCCGACATCCCGCTAACCTGCCGGCGTAAGTCGGGGTAGACCCCGTATGCGCCAATGGGCCACATGTCCGGATCATCTTCGGAAATGTCACCGGGAATGCGCTGACTGCGCCAAATAGGCCTCTATCGCCCGGGTCTGCGCACGATCCGGCGCCTTGATCCCGCGCGAGTACATGTAGCGCTTCATGCGTGCGACCACGGCAGGCCATTGCTCTGGCGCGTGCTGGACCGGCGACGGTGACGTATGGCAGCCGGTACAGAACTGCTGAACCAACCTTGCGCCGGCGCGATCGCCGCTGCGCGTGCCGGCGCTTGTGTCTGAAGACCCCCCAGAGCTCCGCATCATGCCTTGGTGCATCATCCCCATAGCCGATACGCCCGTAATGCTGGCGGCCCCGATGACCGCCCCCGCAACCAGACTGATCATGATGCGTCTCATCAGCGGTTTCTCCTCTTATCCTGCAATCGGCCACGACAGTGTGCTGGACGACCTGGCCATCCAGCCGGCGCCCGCAAAATCTCGCCCCTGACGAAAATCAGCGTTTGACTGTGAACATGAAAGCCGCGTCCCGGACGTACCCAGGAGTGAAGACATTCCAAGAACCGACACATAGAAATAGCGCGTGCCCACTGCTCTGTCCAGCATCGCCATGATGGCATTGGCGCCATAGCTATGACGCGTGTAGTCCGATAACTGGACTCAATACGCCTCGCCTTGCGGCAAAGCAACGATTGGCGGGACTGGACAGCTAGTGGCTTTGAGTGGCGCCCCTTCGCAAGACGACACAACGAGTCGCCGCCCCGTCTAATTCAGCGTCGGCTTGTCCCCCGTGAGTTCATTACGTCGGCTTTGAACCATGGCACGGACGTCATCGGACAGATTTTGTTTGAGCAAACGACCCCAGTAACCCACGGCTTTTGAATTGTCGCCCTGTTCTGCCGCCGCCAGCCCGAGGAACCAAAGCGCTTGCCTGTTCTTGGGATCGAGCTTGAGTGCTTGCGCGAACAGATCCCGGGCCTTGCCCTGCAGATCATTGGTCGCCTGCAGAGTCGCATCAGCCTCGGCGGCAATGAGTTGGGGCCTGGGCTTTGGCGACGCGGCGTTCAATGCGTGCAGGTTCTTCGCCGCGGCCGCAAACTGCCCAGTACTCGTTTGCGCCTGGGCGAGTAGCATTCTCGCCTTGCGATCATCGGGGTACTGATTGACCCGTTCCTGCAGCTCGCTTATGACTGTCTGTGCATTCGGTTCCCCGGCGTTCTCCACCGCCCGCCAGTCACCCAACTTCCAGTATCCTCCAGCGCCGACAATCAAGAACAGCGCCACAATCGACATGGTGGCCAGCCACGGCCGGCGCGTTTTCCGTTGCGCCGATGGCATCAGACTCGGCGCCTGGTCGATGTCTGCCAACAGCCGGGCCCCGAGTTCGTCTTTTTCTTCTTCGGCTTCGTGTCGATTCAAACGTCCTGCGCCGACTTCGCGTTCGATTTCCTGATAGCGCTGATGATAGATCGTGATGTTGGCTTCGCGGCGTTTGTCGGCCGCAGACTGAGCGCCCCGCCACAAGGGCACGAGCACGAACAGAAGACTGGCCGCCACGAGCAGTGCGGCCGAAACCAAAAATACGATCATGAGTGGTCCTTGGGAGGCCGATTAATCGGCTGGGCCGTCTCACCGAGGACGCGTTCCAGGCGGGTACGATCTAACTCGGGGCGTCGGCGCGGCGCATCGCGGCGCTTGCGCACGATAGTCAGCGCCATGATGAGTCCGACCAACAACAATGCGAAGGGACCGAGCCAGAGCAACCAGGTTGCAAACTCGAATGGCGGATCGTATAGCACCCACTGCCCATAACGATCGACCAGATACTGTTTAATCTGCGCATCGGTGCGCCCCTGTGCAATCTGCTGGGCCACAATATGACGCAGATCCTTGGCCAACGGCGCATCCGAATCGGCGATGCTGCGGTTCTGGCAGATCAGGCAGCGCAGATCGGCTGTGAGTTGTTGATAACGTGCCCGTTGTGGACCGCTCAGATCGGTTGCAGCCGCAACGCTTGTCATCAAGAATGCCGCCACCAGTATCAGCGATATACGCATCACGAGGCCTGCTGCAGCCGCTCCAGCTTCGGAATGAGGACCTTGTTCATTTTCTGCCGTGTGATCGGGCCCACGACCTTGTATCGGATGATCCCCTGGCGATCGACCACGAACGACTCCGGTACCGCCGCCACGCCCCAGTCAATACCGACCTGACCGCTCTGGTCGAACCCCACCACGGCAAACGGATTACCAAAACGCGCCAGCCAGTGTTTGGCATCGCGCCGCTTATCCTTGTAATTAATGCCAAGCACTGGAACACCGGTGCGCTGCGATATCTCCGTAACTAGATCGTTCTCTTCGCGACAGGCGACGCACCAACTGGCCCAGACATTGACCAGCGTGACATGTCCCTTCAATACGTTGCTGTCAACCCGCTTGTCAGCCGAAGCCAAGGTCGGCAGGTTGAAAACCGGCGCCGGCTTGTCAATCAGCGCAGAAGGCAGAATCGTGGGTTGTCGCGTCAACCCATAGCCCAGTAATACAATGAGCCCGGCTACCACGACGGCCGGAATGACCACCCGCCAGCGCATTAGGCGTCAACCGTCCGCGTCGACGCGCGAACCACGGCGCTACGGCGGACTTTCTGCCGGCGCCAGTACCGCTTGTCGCTGAGCGCGAGGAGCCCTCCCAGAGCAGCCAGGAACCCCCCTGCCCAGATCCAACGCACGAACGGCCGGTAGTAGATCCGCACGCTCCAAGCCTTATCGGCAAGCGGCTCCCCGAGAGACAAATACAGATCGCGGAAAACACCGTCGTCGATGCCAGACTCGGTCATCAAGGCGTCGCTCTCCACATAATGGCGTTTGGCCGGATGCAGCTGCGATATCACATGGCCATTATGGGCGACCGTGAACTCACCGATCTGCGCGGTGTAGTTCGGCCCTTTCTGCTTTCGAACTCCATGGAAAACGAAATTGTAACCGGCGAAAACGACCGACTGCCCGGGGGCCATCCGGACATCGCGCTCGCCGCCGAACGCGCTGACCAGGCTCACGCCGATCACGAACACCCCTACGCCCACATGGGCCAGCGTCTGGCCCATGATCTGGCGCGACAGCATCAATCTGCTTCCGCGCACGCGCCGCACCACGTCCTCGAGCGCCGAGAGAATCGCCCAACTCCCGAGCACGCAGCCGGCAACGGCCGCCACCCCCCAGGTGCCCAATGTGAGCCAGGGCAGCAAGACACCGACGATAACGGCCAGCAACAGGGGTAGCCAGAGGCGTGACCGCAACGTCTGCGGCCGGGTTCGCTTCCAGGCCATGACCGATGCCATACCGACCAAGACCACCAAGGGCGCGGTCAACGGCACGAATACCTTGTCGAAATACGGCGGTCCGACCGAGATACGGCCGAGCCCCAGGCCAGCCGCCAGAATCGGGTACAAAGTGCCGATCAGCACCGCTGCGGCGGCCACAACCAGAAAGATATTGTTGAGCAACAACAGCCCCTCGCGCGAGAGCACTTCCACGGGCTCGGTACCGGCCTCGAAGCGCGGCGCGCGCACCGCATAAAGCACCAGAGAACTGCCCACCACTACGCCGAAGAAACTGAGGATATAGATGCCTCGGGTGGGATTGGTTACAAACGCGTGGACCGAAATCAGGACCCCCGAGCGAACCAGAAAGGTGCCGAGCAAACATAGCGAGAACGCAGTGATCGCCAATAGAACCGTCCAACTCTTGAAGATGCCGCGCTTCTCAGTCACCGCCAGCGAATGGATCAGAGCGGTGCCTACCAGCCACGGCATGAACGATGCGTTCTCGACCGGATCCCAAAACCACCACCCCCCCCAGCCAAGTTCGTTGTAGGCCCACCAGCTGCCCAGCGTGATCCCGGTCGTCAGGAACATCCAGGCCGCCAAGGTCCACGGCCGGGTCCAGCGCGTCCAGGCACTGTCAACCCGTCCGGTGATGAGGGCCGTGATGGCAAAGGCGAAGGCCACACAGAAACCGACATAGCCCATGTAGAGCATAGGCGGATGAAAGACCATGCCGGGATCCTGCAACAACGGGTTCAGATCGCGCCCTTGGGCCGGCGCCGGAAACACACGCGCAAACGGATTCGAAGTAAACAGGGTAAAGATGAGAAAACCCGAACTGATAGACCCCATGACCGCGAGCACACAACTTGAAACGTCGCGCGGCAGGCTGCGGCTGGCAAAAGCCACGGCCACACTCCAGGTCGACAGCAGCATCATCCATAACAGCAGCGAACCCTCGTGGGCGCCCCAGACGGCTGCGATCCGATAAAACCAAGGGAGCTGGGTATTTGAGTTCTCGGCCACGTATGCCACCGAAAAATCGTTGGTATAAAACGCATAGGCCAACGCGCAAAACGACAACCCCAGCATCACGAACTGGCCGACGGCGGCCGGCGCTGCCACGCCGAGATAGTCCGGGCGCGAGCGGACGAAGCCATAGACGGGCAGGATCGCCTGCACCAGAGCAAGGCACAGGGCCAGCACCAGGGCCAGATGGCCCAGCTCGGGAATCACCGCGACGCCTGTAGATTGGCTGGCATGCAGCTCTTGCCTTGTTTGGTCTTGAGCTCTTTAGCTACCGCCGGCGACATGTAGTTCTGATCATGTTTCGCCAGGACGCTGTCGGCGATGAACTGGCCTTTGGAATTCAGCTTGCCATAGGCGATGACGCCCTGACCTGGACGGAACAGGTCCGGAAGCGTTCCCTTGAACAAAACCGGCACGCTGGCTTTGCAGTCGGCGATGGAAAAGCGCACGGTGAGGCCGCGACCGCGCTGCACAGACCCACGCTTGACCAGACCGCCAATCCGAAAGCGCGTATTGAGCGGCACTTTTCCCGCCACTATCTGGCTGGGCTGATGGAAATACATCAAGTTCTGACTGAACGCAGACAGGCTGAGCGCAACGGCGGCGGCCAGGCCTACAAAAAGCCCGCCCACCAGCAACAGACGACGACGGCGGGTTCTAGTCATCCTCGAACTGCGCGTTGCGAATCCGACGCTTGATCCGACGATGTGCGACAACCGGCGCCACGATGTTGCCCAGGAGCACTATCGCGGCGATACCGTACGCGCTCCACACGTATCGAGCATAGCCGCCCATTGCAAAGAATTGGTGCCAAGACTGATTCATACGCTCAACACATCTCCGATCCGCCGGCACGCCAGCGCACTCGACGCCGCCGGCCCCGTACACTCGACCGGCCATTCTGCCCAGGTTTTCATTGTGCAGTGACGGTCGTCGATCGCCCCTCTCCCGGCCATTCTAAGCCACCTCACTCAAGGCAAATGTTGATGTATATCAACTGTCAACCGCGCACCTGTCACGAACGCTGAGTGAACCGTCAATCTTCGGCCTCGAGCATGCGCCCGACCCAGCGACTGCGGCGCTCACGCCATAGCAATTGCACACGCATGCCCCAAAGCGTCAGCCAGCCGAATATGAAAGTGAACCCCAGCGCCCCGAGCAACAGCGGCACCAGCATATTGGTTTCCATATGGGAATGGCCCAACAGATTCACCGTCGATCCCTGATGGAGCGTATTCCACCAGTCCACCGAGTAATGAATGATCGGCACATTGATCACGCCCACCAGCGACAGCAGAGCACAGGCCCGCGCCGCTGTACGCGGTGACTCGATCGCGCTATGCAGCGCAAGCACGCCCAGATACAGAAACAACAGAATCAGTTCGGAAGTCAGACGCGCATCCCAAACCCACCAGGTGCCCCACATCGGCTTGCCCCATATCGAGCCTGTGACCAATGCCAGAAAGGTGAAACTCGCTCCGACGGGCGCGGCCGCAACGATGAAAATCTCGGCCAGTTTCAGCCGCCAGACCAGCGTCACGAATCCGGCGGCGGCCATTGCGGTATAGCCGAACAGCGACAGCCAGGCGCTGGGCACATGGATATAGATAATGCGAAAGGCATCGCCCTGTTGATAATCCGGCGGCACCAAGGCCAGCCCGGCGAATATGCCGTAGCCCGCCAGCAACAGACCGGGTACCGCAAACCACCATGCCAACGGGCGGCTCATCCGGTAGAAATACGGCAGCGAACCGAACCGGTGGAACCAGCGCATGAAAGCCGACTTCGCCAATCTCAGACTCCCGACACCAGTTAATCCGTAGACGCGCTCAGGACAACGCGTTTGCAGGCGGGTTTCTTGTTCATGTTTGTAAGCACGCGAAACGCACTATCTCCTCGTTTTTCAAGCCCGTGTGTCCGAAACCTTCCTGCAAGCACGATACTCGATCGCAAGGGTAGGACAAGGTAACAACCTGTTTGATCTCTACTCCAGACTGATGCGCAGGGCCGCCGCGATCGCCCACGGGGCGCCGATAATGCCCAGCGCCAGCAGCGCCCCCAATAGGTCCAGCGCACCGGCGTATGGCAGGCCGCTGATGGCCGCGCGCATCGCCCCGGCCCCGAAAATGAGAATCGGCACATAGAGCGGAAAGATCAGCAGACTGAGCAGCACACCTGCGCGCGGCAGACTTAGCGTCAGCGCCGTGCCAATCGCACCGATCAATCCCAGTGTGGGGGTACCCAGCGCCAGGCTGGCCATCATCACGCCCACTGCCCGCGGTGGCACCCCCAGCAGCAATATCAGCAGGGGCGACGCGATGACGAAGACAAGGCCACTGGACAGCCAGTAGGCCGTCACCTTGGCCAACGCGATCAGGGCGAGCGGCTCCGGCGATAATAGATACTGCTCCAGCGTGCCGTCTTCGTAATCCGGCCGGAACAACCGCTGTAAAGACAACAGAGCCGCCAGCAGCACTGCCATCCAGATCAGCGCGGGAGACACCGCGACCAGCACGCTCTGGTCGGCCGCCGTACCGAGTGGAAACAGGGCAACGACCAGAAGGAAGAACATCAGGTGATGCACGAGCACCCCGCGCTGTCGGAACGCCAGCAGCAGGTCACGCCGGAGTACCGCCCAGAACAACGCTAGCATGCCGGAAGATCAATCGTGCGCGGTTCAACGTTCGGCAGCGGCAGCCCTTCATGTGTGGTGAACAACACGACGCCGCCAGCCTTTGCATGGGCCGCAATACGCGCTGCGAGTACCGTTCGTGCGTGTCCGTCCAGAGCCGAGGCAGGTTCGTCCAGCAACCACAAGGGGGCGTCACTCATCCAGAGTCGTGCCAGCGATACTCGCCGGCGCTGGCCTGCGGACAATCGCCCGCATGGGCGCCGCCCCACACGCTCCAGACCCAGTTCGCTCAGCGTGGCCTCGACGACGCGGCGGCTCACGCCGCGACCCGAGAGGTGCATCAGCATCGACAAGTTTTCCACCGGGGTTAGCGCCGAGTTCAGCGCATTATCATGGCCGACGAAACACAGATCATCGCGCAACAAGGTGGGTTCACCATCTGGCCGGGCTGGCGCGCGCCATCGGATCCGCCCCGCCATCGGTTGATACAAACCCGCAACCGTACGCAACAGCGTGGTCTTGCCGCTACCGTTTTCCCCGAGCACGCGCCCGACCTCGCCGGCCTTGAGGCATACGTTAAGCCTGCTAAACAAGGCACGTTCGCCGCGGCCGCAGGTGAGATCAATGATGTCGAGGCGGGTCGATATCATGGACGAACAGCATCACGAAGAAATGGATAATCGCTGCTGCCCAGAGCCAGATTCGACCCGGCATGGCCGTTCGGCCAAGGAATTTTTAACTCCCATATATCAACGAATCTCGCCAGCCGGGCACGCGTTGGCCGAATTCTAGCAGCTTGCCGTCCGCACGCGGCCGACCGGACCTGAGGGTGTTAAGAAGTCCGTAAATGACTTCACAGCCCCTTCAGTATCTGTCGGCGTTTGTCGCGGTACTCCTGATCGGTAATCAGCCCCTTTGCGTGCAGCTTGTCGACCACTCGAAGCCGCTGAGCGATGTCCTGGTAGCGTCTGTCGAACGTTGTGCCAGGCTCGGGGGTCTGCCCGCTGTGGTTGGATGCAGGGTGTGCCGGAGTTGCGGGAGTTGCGGGAGTTGCGGGAGTTGCGGGAGTTGCGGGAGTTGCGGGAGTTGCGGGAGTTGCGGGAGTTGCGGGAGTGGGTGCGGGAGTTGCGGGAGTTGCGGGAGTTGCGGGAGTTGCGGGAGTTGCCGAGGATACGGGCATACTGACCCAGTCGTGTCGATCAGGCCGTGGGTAGGTTAAACCAGCTTCTCCGGTGATTTGCCACCCGTTCTGGATACGCCGTGATCGCTGGCCCGCCGGCGTTGGTGGTGGCTGGCCGGTGTTCAGATAATGCGCTTCAAAAGTAGTGTGCATTTTGCCGAATATCAGATTCAGACGACCCTCGCGGTAGAAAACCAAGCCGGTCGTGAGCAATGGTTCACGGACGTCGATCAACAACATCTGGTGCTGATTGGATTGCGCGCGCGTAGTGACCGCAAAGGCTATGTCCTGGTCCGGCCCGGCCTTTGCAAGGCCTTTTGCGAGAGCCGGAGACAATGCCGCGAGCGCTGTGGAAGTGAACACCGGGCGTGAGTCGTCCTCCCCGTCTTTGCTGACGCGGAGACTGTCGAGTATCGCGCGAACCTGATCCGCGCTGAACGCTTGTGGCTGTTGGTTGGCAGGCGTGTCGGAAGGTTTGGGCTGGAGCACGACGAACTGAATACCCGACTGCCACAGTGCCGAACCGGCGGGCGACATAGCCGCATTGTCAGTCTCCGCACTCTGTTCCGTTGGTGTATGGAGAGTGCTGCAGGCGCTCAGCAGGGACAACGAAAAAAGCAGTGCACTGCAACGAAATACAGCATTCATGAGCATCATGGATTGGCCATCAAACGGGGTTGACGTGTCGGATCCGCCGCTCCGAGCGGAGCCTGGCACGGAGCAGCGATCGCCTGCGACCTGGATGGATCTAGAAGCCGAACAGGGCGTTCAGCAGCCATGTGTTGTTGTCCGAGGCACTGCGCCCTTGCCCATTGTAGTTGCTGGACGATCCGTTGAACTTGTTGTAGGCGATGTACTGCATCGATAAGCGCACGTTCTGGTAGGGGAAGTAATCCAGTTGCGCTATCTCGCCATTGGTATTGGGCCGGGTATTGGTCTTGAATCCATCGCTACTGTTGCCGTAGACGTCTTGGTAATAAGGGCTGCTGTCACCTTGGGTATAGAAGAAGCCTAGGCCGAGACCATAGCGGTGCTTGTAATACCAGTTGCCGTCGAGGTTGTAGAAATTGGTCGTGAGCGAATCGGATCCAGTATAGCCCGACCCCATGGTCCGACTAATATTGCTGTGCTTCTCGTAGATGTAACTTGCATGGAACGTCAGGATGTTGTTTTGGTTGGGATACAGCTGGTACTGGGTATCCAGACCGATGTCGGTG
Source organism: uncultured Gammaproteobacteria bacterium (assembly GCA_963835375.1). Classification (GTDB taxonomy): domain Bacteria; phylum Pseudomonadota; class Gammaproteobacteria; order Nevskiales; family Salinisphaeraceae; genus Salinisphaera. The sequence continues at coordinate 46,681 of CAWIGB010000025.1, read as the reverse complement.
TAGCGATCCTTGCCGCTGTTGACGTTATGCGGGTGAAAATCGGTGAATAAGCCGAATGAGCCGATTTCCAAATTGGGGGTAGGGGTGAAGGCGATCCGGTAATACGGCGCAGCCCCGCTGATGGTGGCGCCGTTGTTCCAGTTCGCCGGTGTGTTGCCCTGCGGGGCGGCCTGGTAGACCCCGACATAGGCATACAGGAGATTGTTCCAGTACTGGTAGGCGCCAGCACCGATGACGTTGGTCTGGACCGCTTCGCTGGATATGAACGGCCCTATAGTCGGCCCGACCGCGGCATCGTTTTCAACATAGGGCCAACCATAGCCCGGGGTGCTGTTCCAAGGGTCCTCAAAGGTCGGCCCATTATTGATATCCAACCCCCAGAGTGTGGACTTGGAAAACAGCTTGGCGTAGCGCGCGTAGCGCATGTCGCTCATATCAATTCCGAAGCTACCGCCCGAGTCATACGTGGCCTGCAGGAATGTGCCCAGATGGGGCGCGACCTTGCCCGCGTAATAAAATCCGAGTTCCTTCGGAAAGTCGGCGTTGGGATTCTGGGTGCCGGATACCCGCTTGTTCAGATAGGCCTCGCCCGCCTGAAGAATCACGGACAGATTGGGTATCCGATTGATCGACATGCCGGGGGACGAATCGCTGGCTTTGCTCTTGACCTGTTTGAGGGTGCTTATCTGGTAGCCAGAGAGTTTGAACTGCCGACCATAAGGCGTCAGCCCCGGATAGGAGGTATGGCAAGCGGCGCACGCCTGGCCCGTCTGTCGCGAAAACGAAGGCACCGCCGCAGCCTGAGGCGAAAACAGCACGTTAAGGGTCAGGCCGACCAAGACTAAAATACCCCAATAATAGATTCCCGCACTCTTTTGCCGGTACATGGCCATCTCCTTGAATTTTATTCTTCGTTTTAGCCCCATACCCCTATCTGACGGGACCAAGGCCATCAGGGCATGTCTCAAACCATAGGTCTTCGCCACCACGCGGAATTTGATATAGATCAACAGTCTCGGTTTTTGTGGACCTACGATCATGTAACTCGCGACATGGGCAGGCAGGACTTAAATGACCTGTTCATCTCCCGACTCGGGACCAGAATGCGGGCGTTATGGCTTATGCATGACAACAGGCAGGCGAGGAAGAACACGATGAAGTCAAAAGAACGGAAACAATCCCCGGACGCACTTTCGGGCGCGAGCAGCCGCCGCGATTTCCTCAAGCAGGCCGGCGGGATGGCCGCCGGTGTCGTCGCGATTCCCGTGTGGTTCGCGTCACGACAAGCTCAGGCGCATCCAGCTTATGGACAGACGCCGAAATCCGCGCTCCAGTATCAAGATACGCCCAAGGGAAACCAGAAATGCAGCAACTGCAGCCTGTACATCCCCGGGTCCAGCGCCAATGCCATGGGACACTGCAAGGTGGTCGCGGGTAAGGTGAGCCCGAATGGATGGTGTTCTGCCTGGGCCCCCACAAGTAATTGACGCCAGGATATCTCTAATGCCGCTGTGCTCATGGTGGAATGGTTGGCATAGGCCGGAAATGGGCCGAGGAAAGAAACTGGGATGACGCTGCTTGCGGAGGCAAGCGCGTCATGCCGCAGGGACCACGTTCCGGCCGGCGCTTTCGATATATGGCGGCCCAACTGGCCCGCCTTCGTTTGACGGTGCCCAAGGAGCTTGTCATGCCGTTGACTGTGTTGCGCAACGATGATGGATCCATGGGTGTCCGGACCGCGCTCCGGGTCTTGGCGTGGTCCGCATTTCCTGCTGTGCTGCTGGGGCTGAGTAGCCTGGCCGCGGCGGATCCAAGTGCTAGCAGCGGCCAGGCCATTTCAGGCCAGTGCGCCGCCTGTCATGGTAGCAACGGGATGGCCGTGAATAGCCAGTATCCGAATTTGGCCGGACAGAACTATCAGTACCTGGTGCAGGCCCTGGAGCATTTCAAACAGGGCGACCGCAACAATGCGATCATGCATGGGATAGCGTCCGGGCTGTCCAAGTCTCAGATGCAGGCGCTGGCCGCCTATTACTCCAGTGTCCAGAATGCTTCCTGCGCTACAAGCAAGAAGAAGTAGTGCAGCCGCCCCGATGTCGTGCGACAAGGATGGTCCATGAAACCTCTTCCGGAACAACCACTGGAATTCAAGGCCCTGAATACGGCCGCGCTGCTGTTTGCCTCCGTGGCGCTGCTCATGGCGCTCTCCTATATCGACGTAAGTCATATAGAAAAGACCGGCTTTATCATCACGCCCCACGATATCGCCAAGGCCTATTACGGGCCGGGGATGAGTGTAAACACCCTGATCGGTCTGGCGCATATTCACATGATGGGGCTGCTGCCGGTGTTCTGGGTGATCGGCTATATCTTTATCCATTCATCGATTAGCGCCGGCTGGCGTGCCTTCTGGTGTGTGCTGCCCTTCGTGGCTTTTCCCGTCGATGTCGCTGGCTGGTTCCTGACCCATAACTTCGAAAGTTTCGTCTATGAGGTCATCATCGGCGGAGGCACATTCGTGACCTCTCTGGCAGTCATGATTCTGGTCAGTCTGTATCAGCTCTGGATCGTGCCCCTCAGACCGCCCCACTAGGGCATGTCGTCACGAAATTTTGAGCCAAAGGCAGAGGCAGGCGATCTGAGCTTGGGCCAGAAACGAGGAGAGTCGCTTGGCATAGCGTGTGGCGATGCCACGCCATGGCTTAAGCGTCTCGAATGCGTTTTCAACCAGATGCCGGTGGCGATACAGCGCGTCGTCGATTGGACGCGGTGTCTTGCGAGGAGCGCGGGATGGAATCTGAGCCTGCATGGCTTGCGCTTGGGCCTGTTGCACGATCGCGTTGCTGTCATAGCCCTTGTCCGCGATTAAATGCTCGACTTCGAATCCGTCGATCAATTCGTCAGCTTGTGCACAATCTGCTTCGGTACCTTTTGTTGCAAGGATTCGGAGCGGCATACCATGCGCATCCACGGCCAGATGCAGCTTGGTATTGAGCCCCCTTTTGTGCGCCCGACGCCGTCGTTGCCGCCCCCGGCACCGGCCGCGCTCGCCTGTACTTTGCAATGGCTGGCATCGATCATCAGCCATTCGTAGTCAGGCTCATCGATCAACACATCAAGCAACTCTTCCCAAATGCCGCGATCGCGCCAGCGGCAGAATCGTCGATGCGTATTTTTCCAGTCGCCGTATGATGGCGGCAGATCCCGCCAGGGCGCACCAGTTCGCAGAACCCAGAGAACCGCATTGACGAACCGCCGATTATCATGAGCGACGCCGCCCCATTGACCCGCACGGCCTGGCAGATGCGGCTCAATCGGCGCCCATTGGCGATCCGATAAATCGTGGCAGTGTTGTGCGTTCGACATAGCTCAGCAACGCGTCGCATTCCAAGCATCTCGTTAAAGCATATCTCGTGACGACATGCCCTAGTACAGCCAAGCATCGGGATCGATCTTACATTCTTGGGCATCCGCTCGCCGGGCTTCGCCCTTGAAGTCGGGCGGCCCGCTCGTCGGCTCGTCGTCATCGTTTTTGCGCCGATAGCTGCCCATCGACGCCCAGGCGTCGATCAACGTGCCGTCCACTCAGAAATGCTGTTCGGACAACCGGCGACGCTGGCGCTTCCTGGTGAACGTCGCGCCATCCCAGACGGCATCATCCAGTGACACGCCGACGAACCAGCGATAGAGCATGTTGTAGCGGCGCTGCTCGACGAGCTGGCGCTCAAAGCGGCCGAGTACAGCATCTGCAGCAGCAGGCCCCGGATCAGGCGCTCCGGGGTGATGCCCGGTCGGCCTGTATGTGAGGTGCTGACCGTCAGAGTGCGGTCCATGGATTCCAGTATCGCACCAACCAGCGACCGGATCCGGCGCAGCAGATGATCGGCGGGTACAAAATCGGTCGTCTGCGAATACGAAAACAGTGACGGTTGCTCGGCGTCCGGGCTTCGCATCAGGCCAGTTCCAGACGGTTTCGGTTTGCGGCGCCAGCATCGCGCAGATTGGGCGTCTTTAATCAGCAGCGCCTTAATCGACCGTGAAGGTGGTGCGCCCGGCAGGATTACTCGGCGCTACCGCGCCTCGCCCTTCGGGCCGGGGGCGCTACGCGCCCCCGTTCGGGCTCGCGCTGCGAGCCCGTCGAACCTTGCCTGTTGTCTGTCGCAGGTTCGAATGGGCTCTGTTCAAGCCATAAAAAACCCGCGCGTATGGCGGGTTTTTTCTATGTCTGGTGCGCCCGGCAGGATTCGAACCTGCGACCTTCGGCTTCGGAGGCCGACACTCTATCCAGCTGAGCTACGGGCGCTTTAGAGTCGCAGAGGATACGCGCTGCGGGCGGTATCGTCCATCGCAGCATGCGAGCACGATCGGCTGCCCGGCGGCCTAACACGGCTGGCCCGCGCGCCTCAGCCGTCGGTCGAGGCGCCCAGTATCGCGCGCAGGGCCGCGACCTGGCCGCGGCCCTGCTCGGCGTTGGTCACCTTGCTGCGGGTACCGGTCGAGCTCGGCCATTCGAGTTCATCCGCCGGCAGCTCATCGAAGAAGCGGCTGGGCACGCTGTCGGTCTCCTCGCCGCCGCGCCGGCGCTTGCGGGCATAGGTCAGCGCCAGACTCTTGCGTGCCCGGGTGATGCCGACATAGAGCAGGCGGCGTTCTTCCTCGATCTTGTCGTCTTCGAGGCAGGCGTGGTGCGGCAACATGCCCTTCTTCCAGCCCGGCCAGAAAGACGTGATCGAACTCCAGGCCCTTGGCGGCGTGCAGCGTGAGCAGATGAACCTGGTTCTCGACGTCTTTTTCCGACTGGTTGGCGAAATCCATCAGCGACAAGCGTCGTACCACGTCCTCGAGGGTGACCGGCTTGCCGTCTTCCGGGTCGCTCATGCGGTCCAGCCAGCCGATGAATTCATCCAGGTTCTCGATGCGCTTGCGCGCCGCCTTGGTATTCGCCGATGTATCGCGCAGCCAGTTGCGATAGTCGATGTCGATGATGAGCTGGCTGACCAGTTCCTTGGGCGTCATGCCTTCACTGTCCTGGGTGAGGTTGCGCAGCCAATCGACGAAATCGGCCAGGCGGCGGCCGGAACGCTCGCCCACGCCGCCGGCCAGGCCGATGCCGCGGGCCGCATCGAACAGGCTGATATGGCGCGAACCGGCATAGCGGCCCAGCGCTTCCAGCGTGGCCGGACCGATCTCGCGACGCGGTAGGTTGACGATGCGCAGGAAGGCGGCGTCGTCGTCCGGATTGACCATCAGCTTGAGATAGGTCACCAGATCGCGGATTTCGCTGCGCTCGAAGAACGAGCGCCCGCCGGACACGCGATATGGAATATCGCGTTCGCGCAGTGCTTTTTCGAAGGCGCGCGACTGGAAATTGCCGCGATAGAGCACCGCGTAGTCGCCGTAGGCGGTACCGACGCGCAGCTTGTGCGCGGAAATCTCGCTGGCCACGCGCTCGGCCTCGCCGGCTTCGTCGGGGGCGGCCAGCACGCGCACGCGATCGCCCGGCCCCATCGCGCTCCACAGCGTCTTTTCGTAGGCCCGCTGGCTGGACGCACCGATCAGGCGGTTGGCCGCCGACAGCACGTTGCCCACCGAGCGATAGTTCTGCTCGAGCTTGATCACCTTCAGATGCGGGAAATCACGCGACAGATCGGCGATATTGCCCGGGCCGCGCGCCGCGCCAGGCATAGATCGACTGGTCGTCGTCGCCGACCACCGTAAAGGCCGCGCGCGCCCCGGCCAGCAGCCGCATCATCTCGTACTGGGCGGCATTGGTGTCCTGATACTCGTCGACCAGCAGATAGCGGAACCGGTTCTGCCAGCGCTCGCGCGCTTCGTGATCGGTCGACAGCAGATGCACCGGCAGCGCCAGCAGATCGTCGAAATCGACCGCGTTATAGGCTTTCAGCCGGCGCTGGTATTCGCCGTAGGCGCGCGCCAGCGGGACATCGCTGCCGGAGGCCTGGGCCTGGGCGGTTTCGGGATCGATCAGCGCGGATTTCCAGTTGCTGATGGCGGCCTTGGTGGCCTTGCGCTGGTCGCCGTCGCGGCCGACCAGATCGGCCAGCACCTTGTCGGCATCCTCGGAATCGAAGATCGAGAAGCGCGGCTTGTAGCCCAGCGCGGCATGCTCCTCGCGAATCATCTGCAGGCCGAGGCTGTGAAAGGTGCTGACGGTCAGCCCGCGGGCATCGTCGGCCGAGATGAGCTTGGCCGCACGCTGTTTCATCTCGCGCGCGGCCTTGTTGGTGAAGGTCACCGCGACCACGCGGCGGGCATCGTAGCCGCGCGCGATCAGATGCGCGATCTTGCGCGTAATGACACCCGTCTTGCCTGAGCCGGCGCCCGCCAGTACAAGCAGCGGGCCATCCAGATACCGCATTGCGGCATCCTGCTGAGGATTGAGTTTAGGTAGCGCCATGACGGCGGGATTCTAGGGCCTGTTGCCGTTTGGTGCGAGCGCCGCGTTGGAGACCGCAAATCGTGTCCGGCAAGCGCGAGTCGCCTCGTGCGTGCCACGATCAAGACTTGCAACGCCGCCGGGCGCCCATGGTTGATTTTCATGGGCGGCCCAACCCGGAGGGACAAGCGCTGTTTTGCGGCAATCCAGCGTTGCAGCACGCTTGCGCAGAATGACTGCGCGGCGCGCACTACGCCTCGTCTTGCCGCCCATAGTAATTTTTCAGGAAGCGCTTGGCGCGGGCTCGCACGAAACGGCAACAGGCCCTAGCAGCCGGCGCCGCGGTGTCGTGTGTCGGCGCGACGTTCGATCGGCGTCGACCCGGCTCGATGATCCGTGCCCCGAAGCCCGCACCCGCCCGTTCCGCAAACGCTAACTTCGATCGAGCTGACGATAACCGATGGCTTCGGCGATATCGGGCGCCTGCACCTGCGCGTGACCGGCCAGATCGGCAATCGTACGGGCCACGCGCAGAATCCGGTGATAACCGCGGGCCGACAGGCCCAACCGATCGATGGCCTGTTCGATCAGCCGGCTACCATCGGCCGTGGGCGCACAGTGGGCATCAACCTGGCCCGGCGTTAGTGCAGCGTTGTGGCCGCCACTACGGGTCTCGGCACTTTGTCTTGCACCACGAACGCGCGCTTGCACCACGGAAGAGCGCTCCACTTCGGGCTCGACCGCCATCAGCACTTTTTTGGTGATCGGCGCCACATTGAGATGCATGTCGATCCGATCGAGCAGTGGGCCGGAGATCCGCGAGCGATATCGCTCGACCCGTTCGGGCGTGCAATGACAACGTCCCGATGCATCGCCCTGGTAGCCACAGGGACAGGGATTCATTGCCGCCACCAGTTGGAACGCGGCCGGAAACTCCGATTGCCGCGCCGCCCGCGAGATCACGATATGGCCGGATTCCAACGGTTCGCGCAGTACCTCCAGCACCCGGCGATCGAATTCCGGCAGCTCGTCAAGAAACAGAACGCCGCGATGCGCCAGCGTGATTTCGCCGGGGCGCGGCGTCGAGCCGCCGCCGACCAGCGCCACGCCCGAGGCCGTGTGATGCGGCGCCCGGAACGGACGACGCCCCCACAGCGACGGATCGAAACCACCGCCCGAAATCGATGCGATCGCGGCCACTTCCAGCGCCTGCTCGCGCTCCAGCGGCGGCAACAGGCCGACCAGACGCGAGGCCAGCATGGTCTTGCCGGCACCCGGCGGGCCGATCATCAATAACGAGTGGCCGCCGGCTGCCGCGATCTCCAGCGCCCGCTTGGCCTGGGGCTGGCCACGGACCTCGGCCAGGTCGGGCACGCCGGCCTGCTCGGCGTCGCGCGGTTCGGCCACCGGAGTGGACCAGTGGAGTTCGCCGCCCGCCAGAGTCGCGGCCACGTCGGCGAGATGGGTCGCGGTCCGGGCGGCATCATCGCCGGCCAGCGCGGCCTCGCCGCCGTTGTCGGCGGGCAAGACCAGACGCCGATCAACCCCGGCAGCCGCCAGCGTGGCCGGCAGCGCGCCGCGCACGCCCCGCAACGCGCCGGAAAGCGACAACTCGCCCAGAAACTCGTGCCCCGCCAGCGAATCGCTCGGGATCTGCCCCGACGCTGCGAGGATGCCGAGCGCAATGGCCAGATCGAAGCGCCCGCCCTCTTTCGGCAGATCGGCCGGCGCCAGATTGACGGTGATGCGCCGCGTGGGGAACTGGTAGCCGCTGTTGGTGATGGCGGCCCGTACCCGGTCCTTGCTTTCCTTGACCTCGGTTTCCGGCAGCCCGACGATCGCCAGAGCCGGCAACCCACCGGCCAGATCGACCTCGACAGCGACCGGCGGCGCGTTCAATCCGGTCTGCGCCCGACTGTGCACGGTTGCCAACGCCACGGATCAAATGCCCCGATACCGCCCGCCGGGCGGGCATCTCGTGGGGGACTCAGCTTTCGCCGTCATGCGATTCCAGCTGTGCCACCCGTTTTTCCAGCTCTGCGAGGCGGGTACGGGCATGCACGAGCATCTCGCGCGTGGCCTCGAACTCCTCGCGCGGCACCAGATCCAGCTCGGCCAGCTGACTCTGCAGCACCGCCCTGAAATTCGCCTTCAGCTCCTCGCGCAGCGGCGCCACCTGGGGCGGCAGGGCGTTGGCCAGTCGAGCTGCCATGTCTTCGATCGAACGCATATCCGAATCCCGAAAGATGAATGCGCTCAAGCATGCATTGCCGCACGCATGCGCGCAAAGCGATCGGCGCGCGTTCGAGGCCGGATCGCGATATGGCGTGCGCGCCGATACGGCTTGGCACGGTGAGTGCTAGACATATCCGGCAATCGTCCGGGCCAGAGCAATACGTCGATAAAACCCTGCCGGATTGCGTATTCATGCGTGACAGGAGCCAGTAATGAAATTGATCACCGCCATCATCAAGCCGTTCAAGCTCGACGAGGTCCGTGAAGCGCTGTCGGAAGTGGGCGTACAGGGCATCACGGTCACCGAGGTCAAGGGTTTCGGCCGCCAGAAGGGCCATACCGAGCTATACCGCGGCGCCGAGTACGTCGTCGATTTCCTGCCCAAGGTCAAGATCGAGGTGGCGATCGAAGAGCCGAACCTGGATTCCGCCGTCGAGGCGATCTCCAAGGCCGCCCATACCGGCAAGATCGGCGACGGCAAGATCTTCGTATCCGAACTGGAACAGGCGATTCGTATCCGCACCGGCGAGACCGGCAAGGACGCACTCTAGAACAGCCAGGCAGCGCAGCCGAATTTTTCGGAATTCCAAGCACAAGCGGCCGGGTGCGGGCGACGCCATCCAACGGGACCGGGGTATGAATCGCACCCATGACAGCCGGCTTCTGACCGATGAAAGCCGCCCTGGCGTAGATCGAGGGCCGATGACGCCTCTGACCGGAGCCAATCGCCGGTCGTGGGATCCTCGCGTGATCATCGGCCGGGGCATCGCGCCCCTACCCATCGGCTCCTTATCGGCCCGGCCCGTTCACCGCTCGATCGTAATTATCCAAATTCTTCAGGCGAGGCTTCCGGTTACGGGGCCTTTTCATACATCACACCGCGCAAAACGACCCGGTTCGGCACGACATCTGGCACAAACCGTGCTTGAACCAAATTCGTGCAACGGTCATCGCCGGGCCGACGGCCCCAGGGGCGCGATCGGGCGACGACCCGTTTCGCGTCGTCGTTCATCGCCCATGCGCAGACGTCAAAAAGGTAGCCTCATGTCAACGAAACGTCTCCTATTGAAATCCGCCGGTTTCGGTCTTGCCGCACTCGCAGCGCCGGGTGCGGCGCTGGCCCAGGACAGCACGCCGACACTCAGCGCCGGCGACACCGCCTGGATGCTCACAGCCACAGCGCTGGTTCTTTTCATGACCATCCCCGGGCTCGCACTGTTCTATGGCGGCATGGTACGCGCCAAGAATGCGCTGTCCGTGCTGATGCAGTGCTTCGCGATCTGCTGTCTGGTCACGCTGATCTGGGCACTCTGGGGTTACAGCGTCGCCTTCGGTGGCGACGGCGCGATCTGGGGCGGCCTGTCCAAGGCCTTCATGGCGGGCGTGGGCGTAGACAGCCTCTCGGGCACGATTCCCGAGACGGTGTTCTCCACCTTCCAGCTGACGTTCGCCATCATCACGCCCGCCCTGATTGTCGGCGCCTTCGTCGAGCGGATGAAGTTCTCGGCCATGCTGTGGTTCATCGGTCTGTGGGTGACTCTGGTCTATACCCCGATCGCACACTGGGTCTGGGGCGGCGGCTTTCTGGGTGGCCTCGGCGTGCAGGATTTCGCCGGCGGCACGGTCGTGCACATCAACGCCGGTGTGGCCGGTCTGGTCGCGGCTCTGGTGCTGGGCAAACGCAACGGCTATCCCAAGACCATGATGCGTCCGCACAATCTCGGCTATACGCTGATGGGCGCCTCGATGCTGTGGGTCGGCTGGTTTGGCTTCAACGCGGGCAGCGAGCTGGCCGCCGACGGAACCGCCGGCATGGCGATGTTCGTGACCCAGCTGGCGACTGCGGTCGCGGCGCTCACCTGGATGTTCCTGGAGTGGGGCAGCCACGGCAAGCCGAGCGTGCTGGGCATCTGTTCGGGCGCGGTCGCCGGCCTGGTCGCGATCACCCCGGCTTCGGGCTTCGTCGGCCCGATGGGCTCGATCGCCGTCGGCGTGGGCGGCGGCTTCTTCGCCTTCTACGCGGTGACGCTCATCAAGACCAAGCTCGGCTACGACGACTCGCTCGACGCCTTCGGCGTGCACGGCGTGGCCGGCATCGTCGGCGCTCTGCTCACCGGCATATTTTCGGCCAAGAGCCTGGGCGGCGCGGGCCTGTCGGACAATGCCGGCGGCAGCATCATCACCCAGTTCGGCATTCAGGCCGCCGGCGTGGCGGTGACCATCATCTACTGCGCCGTCGTCACCCTGATCATCCTGATGGTGATCAAGGCCGTCCTCGGGCTGCGGGTGGATGCCGAGTCCGAAGAGGCCGGTCTCGATCTGGCGCTGCACGACGAACGGGCCTACGACCTGTAGAGATCACGGCAGCATCGCACCGCTCGACACGGGGCGCCTTCGGGCGCCCTTTTTCATGGCAGCGATTGGAGGCACAGGAGTGGCCACGGCTATACTTCGGTGCACCGCCCGCAACCGCACCGAAAATGAGCGCCATTTCGATACGTCGCCGCGCCTCGGCCCTGTTCCTGTGCGCCGGGCTGATCGCCAGCCCCGCCGTCTGGGCGGCCCCCTCTGCTGCCACCTTCGACAAGGCCGACACCGCTTGGATGATGATGGCCACGGCGCTCGTACTGTTCATGACGCTGCCCGGTCTGGCGTTGTTCTACGGCGGGCTGGTGCGTGTGCGCAACGTTCTGTCGGTTCTGATGCAGTGCTTCGCGATCTGTGCCCTGGCCTCCTTGCTGTGGTTCTTCGTCGGTTATAGCCTGGCGTTTTCCGGCCACGGCTGGTTCATCGGCAATCTCGGCCGGATCGGCCTGGCCGGCATCACACCGAACGATGTGACCGGCACGATTCCGAGCCTGTTGTTCGTGCTCTACCAGATGACGTTCGCCGTGATCACCCCGGCCCTCATTATCGGCGGCTTCGCCGAACGGCTGCGTTTCTCTGCCCTGCTCTGGTTCTCGGGGCTGTGGCTGCTGCTGGTCTATATTCCGGTGGTGCACTGGATCTGGGGCGGCGGCTGGCTGGGCCAGCTCGGCATGCTCGATTTCGCCGGCGGCACCGTGGTCCATATCACGGCTGGCGTGGCCGCGCTGGTGGCAGCGATGGTGCTCGGCCCACGCAATGGTTTCCAGAAGCGCCCCATGGCGCCACACAACCTCACCATGACCGTCTCCGGCGCCGGGATGCTCTGGGTCGGCTGGTTCGGCTTCAACGGCGGCAGCGCGCTCGCGGTGGATGGCCAGGCAGTGAGCGCCATGCTGGTCACCCATCTTGCGGCCGCGGCCGGCTGCATCGCCTGGATTTCAGCGGAATGGATCCGCTTCGGCAGGCCGAGCGTCCTCGGTATCGTCACCGGCATGGTGGCGGGGCTCGGCACGATCACCCCGGCGGCCGGCTATGTCGGCCCGGCCGCGGCGATCCTGATCGGCCTGGCCGGCGGGATTGTCTGCTTCGCCGCCACGATGTTCGTGGAGCGCGTGCTGCATATCGACGATTCGCTGGATGTGTTCCCGGTGCATGGCGTAGGCGGCATGCTCGGCACGCTCGCGGCCGGTATCTTCGCGGCGACCGGCCTGGGGCCTCTGTCCGGCTACGGTCTGGCCCCCGGCATGTCGGGTATCGCCGCCCAGTTCGGGGTGCAGCTGCTCGGCGTCGTGACGGTCTTGATTTACACCGCCGCGCTGACCTGGGGGCTGCTCAAGCTCGTCAACAAGCTGGTCGGCCTGCGGATCGGGCCGGACGAGGAGGATATCGGCCTGGATATCATCGAACATGAAGAGCGCGGCTATGATCTGCAGAGCAACGGCCTGTAGACTCCCTAGCGAGACAATGAGGAGAACACGAGATGAAAATGGTCACCGCGGTCATCAAGCCGTTTCGCATGGACGACGTGCGTGAAGCGCTCGCCGAGGTCGGCGTCCACGGCACGACGATGAGCGAAGTGCGCGGCTTCGGCCGGCAGAAAGGCCATACCGAGCTGTATCGCGGCGCGGAATATGCAGTCGATTTCCTGCCCAAGGTCAAGCTCGAGGTCGCGGTCGACGAAGACCGGCTGGATGCGGTGGTCGATGCCATCATCGGAGCCGCCAAGACCGGTCAGATCGGCGACGGCAAGATCTTCGTGCACGATCTCGAACAAGTGGTGCGCATCCGCACGGGCGAGACCGACCGCGACGCGATCTAGGGCCTGTTAAGACGACCCGCGTGGGTCGCGTTGCCGCCCGCTGGTGCCGGGCACGACACCGCGCTCGCGGTGCCTCGACCTGCCACTCAAGGGAGGCGGGGCGTGGCCTCGCTCGCATCCAACGGCAACAGGCCTCAGGCCTGTGGGCTGAGCAGCCGCCCGACCCGTTCGCGTACCCGTTGCCACGGCCCGCGCCGCGACCAGGCCCGGGCATCGACGCGCTCGGCCCGGGTCAGATCGTGGTCGTAGTCGTCCGACAGCTCGGCGACCAGCGCATTCTCGACCACCGCCACCGCGATCTCGTCGTCCTTGCCCATGGAGCGATGATTGAAGTTGGCGGAGCCGACCACCGCCAGTGCCTCGTCCACCAGCACGATCTTGGTATGCAGCATGGTCGGCTGGAACCGATACAGGCGCACGCCCGCCTCCAGCAGCGGCGCGAACGTATCCTCACCGGCCATGGTCGCCACGCGCGAATCGGTATGCGGGCCGGGCATGAGTACTTCCACCACCACGCCGCGCTCGGCCGCCGCGCACATCAACGAAATGGTATCGGCATCCGGCACGAAGTAGCCGGTCGCGATACGCACTCGGGATTGCGCGATGGTCAGCACCAGCCGAAACAAGGTGGCGATGTCACTGTAGTTGACCGCCGCTGATGTCCGGATGACCTGCGTGGCCGCATCGCCGACCTCCGGCTGGGGGGCATAGGAACGGCGTTGTTCGAAGCCGGGCTGACCCGCCTCGATCCAGTTCGATAGAAATGCACCACGCAACCCGTCGATCACCGGCCCGGTCATGCGGAAATGCGTCTCGCGCCATTCGCCGGGATTGCGCGCATCGCCGTCCCATTCCGCGGCGATGCCCACGCCGCCAGTGAAACCGATGCGATCGTCCACGATCAGAATCTTGCGGTGGGTACGGTTGTCGATCTGCCAGATGCGCCAGCGCGCCTTCGGCCGGAACCAGGCGATCCGGGCACCGGCATCGGCGAGCTGGTCGACCACCGACTGCGGCATGCGGTGCGCGCCGAAGGCATCCAGCAGCACCCGCACCGCGACCCCCGACCGGGCGCGCTCGGCCAAGGCCGCGCCGAAACGTTCGGCCACATCACCCTGCCAATAGATGAAGGTCAGGAAATCGATCGAATCCCTGGCGGCCTCGATCGCCTCGATCATGGCCGGAAAGATGCGGCAGCCGTTGACCAGAGGGTCGATCCGGTTGCCATGGGTGAACGGCACACCGAGCGCGGCTTCGAAGCAGCGTCGGTAATCCTCGGTGGTATGCGGCGTCGGCGCCGCCTGGCGATCGGTCATCGGCTGCGGTCATCTGTTACGGATCGCAGCCCAGCATACGGCATGCAGCCAGGCTCGGCCGAGCAGGGAAAGCCCCGACATGAGCACGATGGTGACGCTGCGTCGAGCCGCAACACAACCGGCCAGCGTTCGGCCGCAGCCAGACCGGCGACATACCGGAACGCGGCGTGCATAAGACGTGGTCTGCATGCGATGACCAGTCGACCGACCCGGCCCAGACAGGCGAAAGCGCCAGATGGTCGGCAGCACCCTGCCGACGATCGGCTTCGGGGGCAGGATCGAAGAATACCCACACGCCCGCGCCGTGCATCGCCATGATCAACGCCACGAGCGCATCACGGCGGCCATGCGCTGATCCTCTAGGAAGAGCCGATCCGCTTCGTCCCCCGCACCCAAGTGTCCACTGCCGTCAGATGATCGGCATTGTCGATGGCCGAAATGATGATGCTCAGCCCCGGCCATGCACGGTTCATCCGGTTTCGCCCACCACGCTGTCCTCGGGGGCCGGCTCGAAGCCCGGCAGTCGGCCGCGAAAGTAACTCGGAATCCGCTCTTCCAGCCAGTAGACCGGCGTGCCGAAGCGTCCGGCCGCAACGAAACCGACATGGCCGCCGTGTTCCGACAGCTCGAAGCGGATCGTGTCCGACAGTTCGTCGGCCCGTGGCACCACGTCGGGCGACATGAACGGGTCGTCCCGGGCATGCAGGACCAGGGTCGGCGTGCGAATGCTCTTGAGAAACGAGCGGCTGCTCGCCCGCTCATAATATTCCTGGGCGTCGGCAAAACCGTTCAGCGGCGCCGTGATGGCGTCGTCGAAACTCGGAAAATCACGCAGGCCGCGCAGCTCGGGCAATGGCTGATCGATGATGCCGTCCCGGACCTTGGCCTCCACGATCTCGCGCATGCCATTGATCAGGTGCGACTGATACAGCCGCGAAAACCCTTGCTGCATTGCATGGGCACATATCTTGAGGTCGTAGGGCACGGACACCGCGACCGCACAGGACAAGAGCGAGTCGCCGCCCTGCTCGCCCAGGTACTTGAGCAGTACGTTACCACCGAGCGAATAACCCGCGGCACCCAGCGGCGCCCGCGGATAGCGCTCGCGCAGCCGGGCCAGCACGATCCCCAGATCGCCGGTCTCGCCCGAGTGATAGGAACGGGACAGCCGATTCGGCTGCGCCGCACCGCGGAAGTGCACGAGTACGCCGCGCGCCCCGTGTGCGGCGACCTGGCGCAGCAACCCGCGGGCGTACTTGGACTCGAGCGAACCGTTGAGCCCGTGCAGCACCACCACGAGAGGCGCGTCCTTGGCCAGATCCCCATCCCGCAGCCAGGACAGATCGATGAAATCACCATCCTCCAGCTCGAGCCGTTCGGGCTCGACCGCCAGAGGCGGCAGACCGCGAAGTTTCGATGCGAACAGCGTCTGCGCGTGTGGATTACGCAACCAGAAGGCCGGTTTGAACTCGCTCGTTATCAGCATGAGCACTGGAGCCGGGCGGTGCCGGCCCTATTGAAACGGAAATCGTGCCGGCCTGGCTCGGCGGCCGGCGCAACCGTATCATCACGCGGCGCGGCCGGGCCGGCGAATGTATTCTACACTTAATGCCCGCCCACGGCGTCGTCAAGATAATGCGGGCCCAGATGCCGCATTTGACGCAGGATCCATGCCATGCGCCCGGCCACGTAGCTGCCGGGATGCGCCGCATCGTACTCATCCGGTGCCGGCAGTACGGCGGCCAATGCCGCGCATTGGCTGTGCGACAGATGAGCCGCGCGAGTATGGAACAACTGCTTGGCGGCCGCCTGCACGCCGAAGGCGGTATCGCTGAACTGGGCGATGTTCAGATAGACCTCCAGCACACGGCGCTTGGACCAGAGCAGGTCCATCCAGACGGTGATATAGGCTTCGATACCCTTGCGGATATAGCTCTTGGCCGGCAAGAGAAAAAGATTCTTGGCCGTCTGCTGGGTGATCGTGCTCGCGCCGTGCACCGCACCGCCGTTGGCGTTGTGCTTGATGGCGCGCTCGATCGAGGACCAGACGAAGCCATGATTCGTGGGGAAGGTCTGGTCTTCGCCGGCCACCACGGCCAACGCCATACAGGGCGCGACCTGATCGAGATCAACCCACTCGTGGCTGATCTCCCGCTCGGGGTCTTCGCGGTGCAGCTCGGCGGCCTTGAGTGTCATGAAGGCGCTCGCGGGTGGATTGATCACCCGCAAGACCAGCAACACCGCCGCCGGCGCCATGGCGACGACGACGGTGATGATCACGGCATAACTGAAGGGCCGTTTAAACAGGAATCTCAATAGCCGTTGCTGCCCATACTGCCATTCTGCTGGCTGTTGTAGTTGCTGTCGTTGGCGGCACTGCTGTTGTTGCTGCTGCCATAGTTGCCGCTGTAGTCCGACGTACCGTCGGCGTTACTGGCGCTGGCACCGCCATTCTGCTGCACAGTTACACCGCCGTTCGATCCGCCATTATACGGCTTGGTCCGGCCGTAGCCCTGCTGACTCGAGTTCGACTGCGTACCGTTGGCCGCGTCGTTGCTTCCCGCGCCGTTATAACCCCGGTCGGTACTGCCCTGGTTGCCGCTGCTATTCCCCTTGGAGCCACTGACATTCGAGTTGTAGTGAAAGTGATCGCTTGAGGACGGCATGTACTGGTTGAGCGTATACACGAACCGCTGACCGGACTTCGGCAGATTGTTGCTATCGCGCGTGAGCAGTGTACGGGCAGAAATGCCGCTCTTGTTGTAGAACAACCAGTTCCAGTCCTTCTTGATGCCGATATGCGCGCCGCTGAGAGAGACCCCACCGAACAGACCGCGCGAGCGGGAGTAGGAATACACTTCAGCGTTGAAATCGCCGTTGGTGGAGGCCCCCACCTTGCGGCCGATCGGGCCGGCGGCCACCGAGGCATCCGCGCCGAGGCTGAACTGGCCGTTGGCGATCCGGTTGATGCTGCGCTGCGTCTTGAAGACCAGGATGATATCGGTCGATGACACGCCGGCCTGAAAGCCGACCGAGCCACCGGACAGGCTGATGAACGTGGGATCCGACCATTTGCCGTCCGCGGTGCGCACTGAAAGCACGCCGTCGCCGTGTTCACCGGCACCGATGAAGCCGATCTTGAGTACGCTTGGGATCACGGCGATGCCGTAGGCCTGGCGCAGCAGAGCCGAGGGGATCTTGTTCTCCGGGATGTTGACGAACTGCTGGAGCACGCTGGTCGCGTCGTCCATTTTCTGTGCCGGGTCACTGCTGGCGATCGCGGCACTGCTGGTCGTCAGACCGCCGACGATCATGATCGTCAGGCCGGCGAGTGCGGTCATCCATCGTTTCATGCTGATCATTCCCTTGTAAGGATCGAACCGCGGCGCGGTTCGCTGGATCGGGTGGCCGGTCGCGCCGTGCCACAGTCTATTGCCTGGGACCACAGCCAACGACAAGGGTTCATGACCTGCCGGGCGATGGTCCGCTACCCCGGTCCCTCCATGAGGCGCTTCTGCACGGATACGACAGGCTCGTCGGCGGCTGGCCGCGCCTGCGTATAGCGTCCGTCCTCGCCCAGCAGCCAAGCGCCACTGTTATCGGCGAGATAAAGCCCCAGCTCGCGTACGACCCGATCATATAACGGGCGCGAGGTCACGGGAAAGCAGATCTCGACCCGGCGGAAGAAGTTGCGGTCCATCCAGTCGGCGCTGGACAGATACAACTCGGGTTCGCCGTCCGCGGCGAATTGGAACACTCGCGTGTGCTCCAGAAACCGCCCCACGATCGAACGCACACGGATGTTTTCCGATATGCCCGCAACGCCCGGGCGCAGGCAGCAGATCCCCCGCACGATGAGATCGATCTGCACGCCGGCGACCGATGCCGCATACAGCGCGCGGATAACCGCCGGCTCGACCAGCGAATTCATCTTGGCCACGATCCAGGCGGGCCGGCCGGCGGCCGCGGCCTCGGCTTCGCGGCCGATCTTGGCGATGATCGCGTCGTGCATCCGGAACGGCGCGTCGACGATCCGCTCCAGTCCGCTCACCTTGCCGAGGCTGGTGAGCTGCAGAAAGATCTCGTGCACATCGTTGCCGAGCGCGGGATCACAGGACATCAGCCCATAGTCGGTGTACAGCCGCGCGGTCTTGGGATGGTAGTTGCCGGTACCGACATGCACGTAGTTGTGCAATCCGTCTGACTCGCGGCGTACGATCAGCGTCATCTTGGCGTGGGTCTTGTAGCCGACCACGCCGTAGACCACGTGGGCGCCGGCCGCCTGCAGCCGGTTGGCGAGCTCGATGTTGTCGGCTTCGTCGAAGCGCGCCCGGAGCTCGACCACCACGGTGACCTCCTTGCCCGCCCGCGCGGCCTCGACCAGCGCGTCCACCACGGCCGACTTCGGTCCGGTGCGATACAGCGTCTGCTTGATGGCCAGAACTTTCGGATCGGAGCCGGCCCGGCGCACGAAATCGATCACCGGCAGGAAGGAATCGAACGGGTGATGCAGCAATACGTCACCCGCGCGGATCTCGGCGAACAGATCGCCCGACGGCGCGAGCGCGTTGGGCAGCCGCGGATTGAAGGCCGGGTATTTCAGATCGGGGCGATCGACGGTGCCCTGCAGCGACATCAGGCGATTGACGTTCACCGGCCCGTTGACCTGATACAGATCGTCGCGCGTGAGCAGAAAACGGGCGAGCAGGTAATCGGAAAGTTCCTCCGGGCAGTTGTGCGCCACTTCCAGGCGCACGCAGTCGCCATAGCGACGCCCCGGCAGCTCGCCCTCCACCGCGCGCAGCAGATCGTCGACCTCTTCCTCGTCCACGTACAGATCGGAATTCCGGGTCACGCGGAACTGATAGCAGCCATCGGCCCGCATGCTGGGGAACAGATCACCAACGTGTTCGTGGATGATCGACGACAGGAACACGAAATCGTGCGAGCCACTGCCGGCAACCTCCGGCGGCAGCAGAATGATGCGCGGCAACGCACGCGGCGCCTGCACCACGGCATGCCGGATCTTGCGGCCGAAGGCATCGGTGCCGTCCAGCGCCACGATGAAGTTCAGCGACTTGTTGAGAATCCGCGGAAACGGATGCGCCGGGTCGAGCCCGATCGGGCTGATGACCGGCAGCAGCTCCTCCTCGAAATATTCGGCCAGCCAGGCGCGCTGCTCGGCATTCCACTCGGCACGTCGCAGAAACCGGATGCCCTCGGCCTGCAGCGCCGGAATGATTTCGTCGTTGAGCGTGGCGTACTGCTTGTCGACCAGCTTGTGCGCGCGTTGGCTGATCGCGCGCAGCACCTCGCTCGGCGTACGGTTGTCGGCTTCGCTGGGCGTATCCAGCAGTTCCGCCTTCTGCTTCAACCCGGCAACGCGGACTTCGAAGAACTCGTCCAGGTTGGTCGAAGAGATACACAGAAACTTCAGCCTCTCGAGCAAGGGCACCGATTCGTCCTGGGCCTGCGCCAGCACGCGCTCGTTGAATTCGAGCAACGACAACTCCCGGTTGATGAACAACTCGGGGGCGGCGAACTCGTCCGGCGTGGGTACGCTCGACGCATCGGCGGTTTCGGTCATGCGAAACTCTCCTGATCCGGATACGGCAGCCCAAGCCGCCTGACGCCACACATTACATGACACCGCTATGACAATCGGACGACAAACGCTGACGTTTCATCAAGTCGATGCCTTCACCGACCGCGTATTCGCCGGCAACCCGGCCGCGGTCTACGTGCTCGACAGCTGGCCCGAAGACACAACGCTGGCCGCCATCGCGGCCGAACACAATCTGTCGGAGACGGCGTTCGTAGTACCCGGCGGCCACGGGCGGCACGAATTGCGCTGGTTCACGCCCGCGGTCGAAGTCGAGCTCTGCGGCCATGCCACGCTCGCCAGCGCCCATGTGCTGCTCAATGAACTGACCGGCTACGACACGCCGCTGACGTTCGTCACCCGCTTTGCCGGCGAACTCGGGATCGACGCGCGCGACGGTCAGCTCTGGCTGGACCTGCCGGCGCGCGTGGCCGCCCCTGTCGATCACGACATCACCGATGTCGCGGTCGCACTCGGCGGCGACGTCGTGGAATGGCACGCGGCCACCAACGTTCTGGCCGTGTTCGAGACGGCGGCCGAAGTCGCCGCACTCGAACCCGACATGCGCGCCCTGGCCCGGTATTCCGCGCAGACCAATCTCGGCTTCATCGCCACCGCCCCGGGCGAAGACGATGCCTGCGACTTCGTCTCGCGCTTCTTCGCGCCGGGCCATGGCGTCGACGAAGACCCGGTCACCGGTTCGGCCCACTGCACGCTCGCGCCCTACTGGGCCGAACGTCTCGGCAAGAACGAACTCACGGCACGCCAGATCTCGGCCCGCGGCGGCGAGCTGGTCTGTCGCGTCGCCGGCGAACGCGTACACATCGGCGGGCAAGCCGTCACGTTCTGCTCCGGCACGATCTTCCTGCCGAGCCGGAGATTCCGCATGATCCGGCTCACGCTCGTCTTCGCCGCGCTCTACGGCGGGCTCGCCGTCTGCCTGGGCGCTTTCGGCGCACATGCCCTGTCGTCGCATCTGTCCGAACGGATGCAGGCGGTCTGGCATACGGCCGAGCAATACCAGTTCTATCACGCGCTCGCCCTGCTCGGACTGGGCATGCTCATGCGCAGCGGGCTGACCGGCGCGGCGATCACCACCGCGGCCTGGTGCTTCATCGTCGGCACGCTGATCTTTTCCGGCAGCCTGTATCTGCTGGCCGGCTCGGGCGTGAAGATACTGGGCGCGATCACCCCGATCGGCGGCGTGCTGCTCATCGTCGGCTGGATCGCGCTGCTGGTCGGCGTCTGGCGCGCCGCCCTGTGAACGACGACAAGCCCTAACCGTTCATCGAACGCCCGCCCTCGACACACAACCCGTCCACCAGCAGATCGGCCAGCCGGCGCACGCTCGTCTGCCAGCCCGGCTGATCCTGCAGCAGGCACATCCCGACCACCGCGTGCAGCAATTCCTCGGCGCTGACGTCGCGCCGGATCACCCCGGCCGCCGTGGCGCGTTCCAGCAGGTGCGCCAGCGCTGCGGTCAGCCGGCCGGACAGGCGCGAGGAGATCGCCTTGGCCTTGTCGGCGGTCACCGCGAGTGCCCCGGCCATGCCGCGCTTGGTGGCCACCAGCGATACGAACGCCGCCAGCCATTCGCGCAGCGCGGCGACCGGGTCATCGCGCTCGCCGAGCGTGGCCGCCAGCTCGGCGAGATGCAGCACCTCGCGTTCGTAGACCGCCTCGAACAACGCCTCGCGGCTCGGAAAATGCCGATACAGCGTGCCAATGCCCACGCCCTGCCTCGCGGGCCACAGCCTCGCGACTGGCCCCGGCGCCGCCCTCGGCGAACACCGTCGCTGCCGCTTCCAGCAGCCGTTCCCGGTTGCGTCGGGCGTCCGCGCGCATGGGGCGTGGTGTCGTGGCGGCGGGCTTGTTCATTGCGTATCGGATGCGATCGGTTGCAAAGCGGAGGGATCCCTCCGTATATTCCAGAAAAACCAGTCCATCGATCTGGATGGATGCACTCTGTGCATTCTAGGACGAGTTAGGCTTTCCCGGGGCTGCAGGCCCCAATCTCCACTAACCGGAGCCCCCATGACGCTGCCCCTGACGCTGACGATCAACGGGCACCGCCGCGCCATCGAGCTGGACGACGCCCGCGTCACACTGCTCGATCTGCTGCGCGAGCGGCTGCATCTCACCGGTACCAAGAAAGGCTGCGATCGCGGCCAGTGCGGCGCCTGCACCGTGCTGGTGGACGGCCGGCGCATCAATTCCTGTCTGACGCTGGCGGCCAGCCTCGACGGCGCGAGCGTCGAGACCATCGAAGGCGTGGCGGATGGCGCGGATCTGCATCCGGTACAGGCCGCCTTCATCGAACACGACGGTTTCCAGTGCGGCTACTGCACGCCGGGCCAGATCATGAGTGCGATCGGCCTGATCCGCGAAGGCCGCGCGGGAAACGACCCGGAACGCGTGCGCGAGAACATGAGCGGCAACCTGTGTCGCTGCGGGGCGTATGTCGGCATCACCCAGGCCGTGCTCGATGCCAGCGCGCGCATGCCAACCGCCGACGACAAGGCCACGTCATGAATCGATTCGAATACATCCGGCCGGAATCCGTGGCCGAGGCCGTCGCCGAGGTGGCGCGGCCGGGCTCGGCGTTTCTGGCCGCCGGCACCAATCTGCTCGATCTGATGAAAGGGGGCGTCGTGCAGCCCAGGCGGCTGATCGATATCACCCAGCTGCCCGAGCTCGATCGTATCGAGACGATGGAAGACGGCAGCGTGCGCATCGGTGCCATGGTCCGGAATTCGGACCTGGCCTTCGACGAAGGCTTTGCTGCAGCCTTCCCTGCCGTGGCCGAGGCACTGCTCTCCGGCGCTTCGCCACAGCTGCGCAACGCCGCCACCGTGGGCGGCAATCTGTTGCAGCGCACCCGCTGTCGTTATTTCTACGATACGGCCAGCGCCTGCAACAAGCGCGAGCCCGGCGCCGGTTGCGACGCGATCGGCGGCGAGAACCGCGGGCACGCGATCCTGGGCTGGAGCGCGCACTGCATCGCCACGCATCCGTCGGATTTCTGCGTGGCGCTGGCCGCCTTCGACGCCACAGTCGAGATCGAAAGCGCCAACGACTGGCGCTGCGTGCCGTTGGCCGATTTCCATCGCCTGCCCGGCGACGACCCGAGCGACGAGACCGTGCTGGCACCGGGCGAGATGATCGTGGCGATCCGCCTGCCGGCCGAGGCGGCGGCCTTCGCCGGCCATGCCCGTTACCTGAAGGTGCGTGAGCGCACCTCCTATGCATTCGCGCTGGTTTCGGCCGCGGCCGGCCTGGATCTGGCCGAGAACGGCACCATCCGCGCCGCCCGTATCGCGCTCGGCGGCGTCGCCCCCAAGCCCTGGCGGGCCGAGGCCGCCGAAGCCGTGCTGGTTGGCGGCGTGGCCTCGCCCGAACTGTTCGCCGAGGCCGGCCGCATCGCGCTCGCCGATGCCGAGCCTTCGGGCGACAACGCCTACAAGATCGAGCTGGCGCAGCGCGTGGTCGCCCGCGTGCTGGCCAATGCGGCAGCCGGCACGCCGGAGACCATGCCCGCCCTGCCGGCCTCGCCGTTCGCGCCTGTTACCGGAGGCCCTGCTCATGCCTGAGATCACGTCCATCCAGTCCACGGCCCGCCAGCAGAGCCAGAGCAGCATCGGCGAGCCGATCACCCGTACCGACGGCGTGCTCAAGGTCACCGGCGCGGCAACCTATGCCGCCGACAACCACCCGGCCGACATGCTGCATGCCGTGATGGCAGTCGCCGCGATCGCAGCCGGTCGTGTGACCCATCTCGACATCGAGGCAGCCAAGGCGCACCCGGGCGTGGTCGATGTGATGACGCCGAACCATCGCCCGACGCTCTCCAAGGACCCGGACGACCGCGACGATCCGTTCATGTTCCGGCTCGACGTCCTGCAGAACGACCGCGTGCGCTACCCCGGCCAGCCGATCGCCGTGGTCATCGCCGAGACGCTAGAGGCCGCCACCGAAGGCGCGGCCCTGCTGGCGCCGCGGTATGAAACCGAAACACCGCTGATCGGCCTGGATGCCGGCGAGGCGTTCGTGCCCGACGGCGTGGGCCCCGGCGAACCGGCCGAGGCGAGCGTCGGCGATATCGAGGCCGGACTGGCCAGCGCCAGCCGGCGCATCGAGGCCACCTACGAAACCGCAGCCCAGTATCACAACCCGATGGAGCCGCATGCCATCGTGGCCGTCTGGGACGGCGATACCCTCACGCTGGATACGCCCAGCCAGGCCATGACCATCGCCCGGCATCGCGTGGCCGGCCTGTTCGGCATCGACGCCGACAACGTGCATATCCGCAGCCCGTTCCTGGGCGGTGCTTTCGGTTGCAAAGGCATGATTCTGTCGCCGCAGGCGCTCGGTATCATGGCCGCGCGGCTGACCGGCCGCCCGGTGAAGCTGGTGGTCCGGCGCGAGCAGATGTTCGGCCCGCTGGGCCATCGCGCGCCGACGCGCCAGACGCTCAGCCTTGGGCTGGACGACGAGGCCCGCCTGACCGGGCTGTCGCACCACGTACGCACCGCTTCCAGCGTGTTCGACGATTTCTTCGAGCCGGCCGCGGGTGTGTCGCATACGCTCTATGCCAGCCCGGCCATCGCCACGTCGCACGACGCGGTGCGGGTGAATTCCGGCACGCCGATGTTCATGCGCGCACCCGGCGAAGCCACCGGCTCGCTGGCGCTGGAATCGGCGATCGACGAGGCGGCCGCGGCGTGTGGCATGGACCCGCTGGCCTTTCGGCTGGCCAACTATGCCGAGGTCGAGCCGATCTCGGGCAAGCATTTCTCCTCCAAGCGTTTGCGCGACTGTTATCAGCAGGCCGCCGAGCGCTTCGGCTGGGCCAAGCGCCGCCAGGAACCGCGCTCGATGCGCGATGAAAACGGCCTGCTGGTCGGCTGGGGCGTCGGCACCGCGACGTTCCCGGTGGTGATGTTCCAGGGCCATGCACGGGCGGTGATCCGGGCCGACGGCAGTGGCCTGGTCGAGACCGGCGCCCACGACATGGGCCAGGGCGCGTGGACCGCGCTCGCCCAGATCGGCGCCGACAGCCTGGGCCTGGAGATGGGCCATACGACCTTCCGCGCCGGCTCGTCCGAGCTGCCGGATGCCGGGGTGGCCGGCGGTTCCGGGCACACCGCCACGGCGGGTAATGCCATTCACAACGCCGGGCGCGATGCGATCGACAAGCTGGCGGAGCTGGCCATCAACGATGAAGCGTCGCTGTTGTTCGGCGCCGAGCGGCGCGACATCATCGCCCGGCGCGGGCGCCTGCATCTGGCCCACAACGAGGCCCGCAGCGACAGCTATCGCGACATCCTCGGCCGGGCCGGCTTAGCCGAGGTCGAAGGCCAGGGCACCGGCGCGCCGGATCAGGCACTGCGGGAACAGTTCGCCATGCATGCCCATGGCGCGGTGTTCGCCGAGGTGAAGGTCGACCCGGATCTCGGCCAGATCCGCGCCACGCGCCTGGTCGGCGCGTTCGCCGCCGGCCGCGTGATCAACCCGCGCATGGTGGAAAGCCAGTTCTTTGGCGGCATGATCTGGGGCGTATCGTTCGCCCTGCACGAACAGGCCACCATCGACCGCCGTAGCGGGCGCATCATGAATGCCGACCTGGCCGAATACCATGTGCCGGTCAACGCCGATGTGCCCTCGATCGAGGCGGTCTCCGTGCCCGAGGAGGATCGGCATATCAACGCGCTCGGCGTGAAGGGCGTGGGCGAAATCGGCATCACCGGCACCGGCGGTGCGATCGCCAACGCCGTCTGGCATGCCACCGGCGTACGGCCCCGGCGTTTTCCGATCGGCATCGAGGATATTCTGGCCGGCGAACCCGGTTCGTGAACCGGTGGGACGCGCGCCGGCAAAGCCGGGCGTGCCGCAAGACGCAGCAACGGCGCCACTCGCCGGGAATGGGTGCGATATCAGGCCATCGAGTCGAGCCGATCCGGGCTCGGCCAGTCAGCCGTCGGCACAGGCCTCACGCATCGCCGCGGTACTGGGCATCGCTGACTGGCTCGAGCCAGTCCACCGCCCGGCCATCCTGCTGCTCGGCGATGGCGACATGCGTCATCGCCGTATCCGGCGCGGCGCCATGCCAGTGTTTCTCGCCCGGCTCGAACCAGATCACGTCACCCGGATGGATGGTTTCGATCGGGCCGCCCTCGCGCTGCGACGCGCCCTGGCCGGCGGTCACCAGCAGCGTCTGGCCCAGCGGATGGGTATGCCAGGCGGTTCGTGCGCTGGGCTCGAACGTCACCGTCGCCCCGCTCACGCGTGCCGGCTCGCGGCCGGCAAACGGCGCATCGATACGCACGCTTCCGGTGAAATAGTCGGCCGGACCGACCGTGGACGGCTTCGAACCATTGCGCTGAATATTCATGATTAATCTCCTATTGGGAACAGGGCTGAGGCCCAGCCTGCAATATGATCGCCGTCGAGGCGAGCTGGTGCCGGCGCGCAGCGATCTTCCTGGCTTGACCGCCACCCCGGTCTGTTCTGTGCGCTGCCTGCACGGCGTGTTAGCTCTGGCACACGACCCGTTATCGAGGCCCGCCGCACGACCGATTCCCAATGGAACGACCCGCTGCGTCTGAACAACCAGCTCACCGCCACCGAGCGCGAGATTCGTGACCGGGCGCATGTCTATTGCCAGCGCCAGCTCCAGCCGCTTGTCTATGAAGCCTTCGAGGCCGGCCGCTTCGATCGCGAGATCATGACCGAGATGGGCGAGAACGGTCTGCTAGGTTCGACCGTTTCATCGGACTACGGCGGGGCGGGCTCGGCCATGTCACCTACGGGCTGGCGCCTGCTGCCGTTTCGTGCGCCAGATCGAGCAGGAGGATCCGGGCTATCGCTCGGCGATGAGCGTGCAGTCGTCGCTGGTGATGCGCCCGATCGGGGTCTTCGGCAGCAAGGCTCAGAAACAGCACTATCTGACGAAGCTGGCGCGCGGCGAATACGTCGGCGGCTTCGGGCTAACCGACCCCGGCTTGCATGGCCAGTCACGCCGTGAAGGTCGAGAGCGGCTATCAGATCACCGGCGCCAAAAAATGGATCGGCAACAGCCCGGTCGCCCGACGTGGTGCTGGTGTGGGCCAAATCCGAGGCGCACGGCGACTGGATCAAGGGCTTTCTGGTCGATCTGCCGGCCGCGGGTTTCGAGGTTACTGAAATGCAGGGCAAGCTGTCGCTGCGCGCCTCGATCACCGGCGAGATCACGATGCGGGACGTGTTCGCGCCCGACGATGCGATGCTGCCCGGCGCCGCAGGCCTGTCCGGCCCGTTCGCCTGTCTCAACAAGGCCCGCTACGGCATCGCCTGGGGCACGATGGGCGCGGCCGAAGCCTGTTGGCAGCGCAGCCGCGATTATGTCCTGAACCGCGAGCAGTTCGGCCGCGCGCTGGCGGCCAATCAGCTGATCCAGAAGAAGCCGGGCGACATGCAGATGAAGACCGAGATCGCGCTCGGGCTGGCCGCCTGCTCGACCAGGGCGTGGACGCACCGGAAATGATCTCGCTGATCAGGCGCAACAATTGCGGCCAGGCGGTGGAGATCGCCCGCAGCGCCCGCCACATGCATGGTGGCCACGGTACCCTGATCGAATACGGCATCATGCATCACGTGCTCAATCTGGAGAGCGTGAACACCTGCGAAGGTACGCACGACGTGCATGCGCTCATTCTCGGCCGGGCCCAGACCGGCATCCAGACCTTCAAGTAGACTTCATGTCGGACCTCGCACAAACACCCCGCCCGCTCGACGGCATTCGCGTACTCGATCTGTCGCGCGTGCTGGCCGGTCCCTGGTGTACCCAGCAGCTAGCCGACATGGGCGCCGAGATCATCAAGATCGAACGCCCCGGAAGTGGCGACGATACCCGCCGCTGGGCACCGCCCTGGCTTGACGGCACCGATGAATCGTCTTATTTCCTGTCGGCCAATCGCGGCAAGCACTCGGTCTGCGTCGATTTCTCGAAGCCCGAAGGTCAGGACCTCATCCGGCGGCTGGCCGCCAAGGCCGATGTGCTGGTCGAGAACTTCAAGGTGGGCGGCCTCGCGGCCTACGGCCTGGACTACGCCGGCCTGCACGAGATCAATCCCGGGCTCGTCTATTGCTCGATCTCGGGCTTCGGCCAGACCGGGCCCTATGCACAGCGCGCGGGCTACGATTTCCTCATCCAGGCCATGAGCGGGCTCATGAGCGTGACCGGCGAACCGGATGGCGAGCCGATGAAGGCGGGCGTGGCCTTCGCCGATGTCTTCACCGGGCTGTACAGCGCCAACGCGATCCTCGCTGCGCTGCATCAGCGTCGGCTGACCGGCGAAGGCACGCATATCGACATGGCGCTGTTCGATGTGCAGATCGGCGTGATGGCCAACCAGGCGTTGTCCTATCTCACCACCGGCATGAACCCTCCGCGGCTCGGCAACGCCCACCCGAGTATCGTGCCTTATCAGGTGTTCCCGACCGCCGACGAAGAGATCGTGATCGCAGTCGGCAACGACGCTCAGTTCGCCCGGCTGTGCGACGTACTGGCCCGACCCGGGTTGGCGGGCGACAAGCGCTTTGCCACCAACAGCGCCCGCGTCACGTATCGCGATACGCTGGTGCCGATCCTGTCAGAGCGTCTGCGCGAGGGGACACGCACCGAATGGCTGTCAGCACTCGAGGCAGCCGGCGTGCCGTCGGGGCCGATCAACACGCTTGAACAGGTCTTCGACGACCCGCAGGCGCGCGCCCGCCAGGTCCGCATCAACCGCCCTCACGCCAGCGGGCGAGAGGTGTCGCTGGTCAGCAACCCGATCCGGTTTGGCGGCGAAACGCTCAACGCCGAGCTGGGGCCGCCCACGCTCGGCGAGCATACGGGCACGATTCTGAGCGAGCGGCTCGGGCTGGATGAGGTCATGCTCACGGATCTCGAGGCGCGCGGCGTGATCGGCCGCCCGGACTGACTCGAGAGCGCGCCCTGAAGCTAACGATGATGGCTCCGATCGAACACCGGATACCGCATGCCGGCCGCACCTCGAACCCGTCCATGCGTCGCATCGAAGCAATTCCAGGATGGAATGGCTGGCCGAGGGCGCGGCGGCGGACGTCGCAGTCCGCGCCGGCCACAACAGCCGGCATGGCACTCGACCAAGGGCCGTCTTGATTAGGCCCGAAACTCAGCCAGCCTAATCCGGTTTTCAGCCCAAGGTGCGGTGGTGGCTGTGGCGCGGATGAGCCGGAGTAGGATGGAACGCAAGTCATAGCGGCGGTTGAACCGGTACTGGAAGTCGGCCAGATAGCGCGATGCGTACTTGGCAAACTTGAAGGCGTGGTAGGTGCCGGTGATCGCATTCTTGAGGTTGCCCAGCATGATGTTGACCCATCGAAACTCGGGATGGGTGGCCGAGGCGCGGCCTGAGCCGGTGACGATCGCCAGATGACTCGCGACTTCCGCACGCAGCGCCCGAAACGCCGGCAGCCCATCCGATACGGCCTCGGTGTCCGCCGTCAGTGCATCGTTGGCCCAGTCAGCCACCGCCTCGGATGTGAAGGGCATACAGCAGATCACGACTTGATGCGGCTTGCCCTCGTCCACGGTCGAGACCGCCATAACGAATGGGATCTTGTTGGGCGATCCCCGGCCGTGTTGGCCGGGCTCAGCGGGTCGCTCACCGCCCAGGTAGGCGTCATCGATCTCGACACGCCCCGACAACTGGCGCCTGGATTCACGCTCGACCATCACCTGCATCAGTTTCTGCTTGATCCGCCAGGCCGATCGGTAACTTACCCCGAGCTGGCGTCGCAGCTCGAGTGCCGACACGTTGTTCTTGGCCTGGGTCATCAGATGCATGGCCAGAAACCAGGTCGTCAAGGGGAGTTTGGTCGAGGCGAAGATCGTACCGGACGTCACCGTCGTCTGATGTCGACACCGCTGGCACTGCCAGTGCGTGCGGCCGGCGCGCTCGAACGTCGTATGCCGCCGGCCACGACACGCCGGGCAAGCAAAGCCACTCGGCCAACGGGCGGCGGCTATGGCCTGCTCGCATTGCGCTTCGGTGCCATACCTTTGCATGAACTCGGGCATCGATAACCCCGGCTGCATCTGGACGCGATTCGTCGCCATGACCTCTCTCCTCGGTCGTCATGGCCTTGATTATCCGGAGACGCTGGGTCATTTCCTGACCCAGCTGAGTTTCGAGCCTAATCAAGAGGGCCGTTCATGTTCCCACGATCCGTGGAAATCTCGATCCCATGACATCGGCCCGGGCCACCCGGTCGGCTATCACGAAACCGCAGTCGCGGATTCCCCCCAGCCCGGGGCCTCGGCCCGCGCGGGCAATATATGCACGCCCGGGCCTGCATGCTCGGCTGTCGCCTCACGCAGACGGAAGGCCGCCACGCTGGCCGCCAGCTCTCTCGCCTGCTGATGCAGTGCTTCACTGGCCGCCGCCGACTGTTCGACCAGGGCCGCGTTCTGTTGTGTCATCCCCTCGAGCTGGGAGACGGACTTGTTGACCTGTCCTATCCCGGCTGCCTGCTCGTCGGCTGCGCCACTGATTTCAACCAGCATGCCGCTGACGTGCTCGATCTGCTGCACGATACCCTGCATGGCGCCATCAGCGGCCTCGGTCTCCGCCACACCGACCTCGGTCTGCCGGCTGGAATCGGCAATCAACGTCTTGATCTCGTTGGCGGCTTCCGTACTGCGATTGGCCAGACCGCGCACTTCCTCGGCGACCACCGCGAAACCACGCCCATGTTCGCCGGCACGGGCGGCTTCGACCGAAGCATTGAGGGCGAGCAGATTGGTCTGAAACGCAATCGTGTCGATCATGTCCAGAATGCCCGCGATCTGCTTGCCCGAATCGTGCATGCGCTGCATCGCCTGATTCACGGCCTGCATCCGCTGCCCACCCTGACGTGCCGTTTCCGCGGCTTCGCTGGCCACCTGACTGGCCTGGCGGGAGGAAGCGGCGGATTGTTCGACGGTCCCGGTGAGCTGCTCGACTGCCGCCGCCGACTCTTCCAGTTGAGCCGCGGTTTCTTCGGTTCGCTGGGACAAGTCCTGATTGCCGTGACTGATCTCGTCCGAAGCCGTACGCACCGATTCGCTTGTCTGGCGGACATGCAGCAGTACTTCGTTGATGCGCTCGACAAAGGCATTGAAAGCGCGGGCCATGCCGGCGATCTCATCACGACCGCGCACCGGCAGACGGCGCGACAGATCGCCGTCCCCCGAGGCGATATCGTCGAGGGCATCGCGGGCACTCGCCAAACGTCGGAAGCTCGGGGTCAACGCCAACCAGAGAATCGCGGCGGCGATCAGCGCCGTGATCAGCAGCGCAACCAACATCGTCTGTCCCGCGCTGTGCAAACCGGCCAATGCCTCACGCTCGTTCATGGCGACCACCAGCGTCCAGTCGGTATTCGGGATGGCCTCGGCGAGCACCCGCTCATTCACGCCATTGAGGCTGACCTGGCGCACTCGCCCGCTGGAAGCCGCCTGGCTGATCCACTGCGCGGTCAGCCTGGGGTCGATCTCGGTCGCGGACTTCAACGCGAGGTCGGTATCAGGGTGGGCGATCACTGTACCCTGACCATCGACCAGAAAGGCGTAGCTATGCGCCGTCGGCTTGATCGCCTTCACGTTGGCGACGACACGATCGAGCGGCATATCGGCCGCCACGACTGCAGCCAGACGGCCTCCGTCCATGACCGGGCTGGCGAACGGCACGACCAGCGCATGGGTGGCCGCATCCATATACGGCTCGGTCGCCACGGTATGTCCGGCCTTGACCGCCTGCTTGTACCAGATGCGCTGCGTCGGCTGAAAACCGGGCGGTGGCGTCCAGTGGCTGCCCGAGACGAACCGGCCGTCGGGATATCCCGCGTATACCATGGAGAACTGGCTGGCCTTTTTGATCAGCGCCATCGACGATGCCGCATCGGGCTGGAGCGCCCGCTGCCCGATCGATGCCACCAAGCGTTTCTCGGTATTGCTCCATTCGGCGATGGCCATGACGTGACCGGTCGCGATCGACTTGAGATTATCGACGATGCTCTGATTGTTATAAGCGTTCATCACGCGCCAGGTGGCAGCGCCGATCACGATCAACGACAACACAATGATCGCGATACAGATCGCCAGAATACGAGCGCGTAGAGAATGCCGCATCAAAACCTCGAGGAACGAATCGGAGAGCGAGCCTGTTAACGGCCGCACGCGGCCGGTCTTGAGGGCCGATTCAGGTTGATATGCGGCATTCCACTCGCCCGCTCTTCTGAAGACCGATCGGCGGCCAGCTCGGCCATTCATACCGACCGGCGGGCAGTGCTAGTCTCGGATCAGCGTTTCCCCGTGCCACCGTTCTCATGTCCATTGCACATCGCAGGGGGTCAGGCCGGATCCGCTGCGGCATCGGCGGCTGGACCTACAAACCCTGGCGCGGCACCTTCTATCCCGAGAGCCTGCCGCAGAAGCAGGAGCTCGCTCATGCCGCCAGCGAACTGGCAACGATCGAGGTCAATGGCACGTTCTATCGCACCCAGAAGCCGGCGACCTTCGCTCGTTGGGCCGAGGAGACACCGGCGGATTTCGTCTTATCCCTGAAGGCGCCGCGTTATGTCGTCGGCCGGCACGACCTGGCCGAGGCCGGCGGCGGGGTGGCGCGCTTTCTCGAATCCGGCATCACCGAGCTGGGCGATCGTCTCGGCCCGATTCTGTGGCAACTGCCGGAGAGCAAAGTCTTCGATGCCGATGAATGGGCCGCGTTTCTCGATCTGCTGCCCACCCGACAGAACGGGATCGCGTTGCGCCACGCCGTGGAGCTGCGCCACCCCAGCTTTGTTTGTGCCGAGGCCGTTCGGCTTTGCCGCAAGGCCAATGCGGCCATCGTCTATGCCGACAGCGACGACTACCCGGCCATCGCCGACCGTACGGCCGATTTCGTTTATGCCCGGTTACAGCACGGCGATGCTTCGATCGCGACCGGCTACAGCGAACACGCGCTCGATGCATGGGCCCATCGCGTCGAGGCCTGGGCGCAAGGCGATATGGCCGACGACCTACCGCTCACCGACGATGCCGATGAGCCGGCCTCGACCCCGCGCGATGTGTTCGTGTATTTCATCCGCGAAGGCAAGCTACGAGCACCGCAGGCCGCGATGGCGTTGCAGCACCGCGTGGATCGGGCGCCGGTCTGATCGAGCGGCGTAAGCGCCGGCAGCACGCGAGGCGCAGTTCAGCGGTCGATCAGGTAGCCGGGATCGTAGTCAGCACAGTGTTGCAGCCGCTGATGCACGCTGGCATGAATCGAAGCCGCTACGGGAATGCGCCGGCGATGGCGTCCGACCAAGCGCCAGCATCCGCGGTAGGATTCATGCCGGCGAGCGAACGGGTCGCCTGTAGCTCGCGCGGCGCCCCGGCCGCCAGCCGCAAGCCACGGCTTCGCGCCTGCTCGAGCATCCAGTACAACGTGATATTGGCCAATCCGCGATCGCGATAGCCGCCGCCGATGTCGCTATGGACGCCCGCGAACCAGACCTGGCTCACCGGCTGCCCCGAATCGGGCGCGGGCAGGGGCCACGGCGTGGGCTCGAAGGCCGCGCGCTGCTCGTCGATAGCCAGCGCCTGAGCCGCGTTCGCCACGCCCGGGCTGAGGCAGCGATCGTCGAATCGATGCCAGCGCAGCAATAAACCCAGCGCTGCCACGGTATCCCAGACGCCCACGAAATGCGGTCGACAGGTTCGCGCATTGGCATATTGCGGCAAGGCATCGGCGCCTCCGGCCAGATACGCCGCGACGATCGTGTCCACCCGCCCTGCGCCGGGTTGAGGCAGGCCGCCGGCATCCACCAGGCGCGCCAGCGAGCGGGCCGTGAACGCACCGCGACTGAATCCGAAAATGAACACGCGATCGCCCGGCTCGTGGGTATCGACCAGGTAGCGATAGGCCCGGGCGAGATTCTGCGCCAGCCCGTAACCGAAAGCCGCACCCAGCAGCTTGCCGAGAAATGTGCCGACGTTCAGGGAGAAAATGTTGGCACCGAACGTCCCGACGCCCGGCTCGTAGAACACGCGCTGGCGATCGTTATCGGGTTCGCTGAGCCGCAGCAGATGAACGACGTTGGTGGTCACCGAGCCGAACTGGTCGTTGGTGCCATCGCAGAAGATCACGATGTTCTTGCTCAAAGCGATGGGGCGATTCAAGAAAGAACGTCAGTGTAGAGCGCGCGTACGGCTGCCCATATCCGCAACAGTGGGTAGGTCACGGCGTGCTTGTCCGCAGTCCTCTGGCATCACGGTCGCTCGCGCCCCGGCGCCGTGGAACGACGCGGCATGGTCTAGACTGAATCCAGACACAGGAGAACCAGATCATGCGCCGACAACGACGTGCAACCGGCCACCGGCCCTTATGCCAATGGCCTTTGTTCGGCGTCGCTCTGCTCGTCCTGGGCAGTGGCATCAGCGCGCCGGCCGTTGCCGGCAATCATTCCACGGTGGTGACGGTCACGGCATACAACGACGTCCCCGGGGAGACCGACGCCCACCCGCACATCGGCGCCTGGAACAATCACCTCGGGCCGGACACCGTCGCCGCGTCACCAGACCTCGTGGCCCGCGGCCTCGACGATGGCACCACGGTGGCCATCGAAGGCTACAAGCGGAAGTTCGTGGTCCGCGACAAGACGTCCGACGACGTGCACGACACTATCGACATCTACATGGGCAAGAATGTGGACAAGGCTCGTGCATTCGGCGAGAAACGCCTGCGAATCTGGTGGCATACGCCGGACGACTGACCCGCGGCCTCGCTCGATCCAAAGCCGCACGATTGAAGGCGGCGACGGTCGATGGCGCCCGCCAGCGCGGCGTGCTCAACCCAGGCCCGCGAGCCGCAAACCCAGCATCTCACAACGCCCCCATGACCGTATCGATCGCACGCCTGACCCTGGCATACCAGACATTGTACCCGGCCGAGCGAAAACGCCAGCGCCACGGCCATGAACCAGCCGAAAGCCGTCCCGGCCGCCAGCGCGATGGTGGCACCGTAGACCCAGTCCGGCGCGTGAGCCGGCAGAATAGTGGCGAACAGGCTGCCGAAGAAAACCGCCGACTTCGGATTGGTGATGCCGATCAGGAAACCGCGCTTGAACGATCCCCGCTTGGTGGCAGCAGGCATCGGCGCTGCCCCGGCCGGCCACGCCAGGTCGAAACCAGCATGCGGATGCCGAGATAGACCAGGAACGCCGCGCCGGCCAGCCGGACCAGGTCATACAACATCGCAACGCGTGACAAGACGAAAGCGAGCCCGGCCACGCTCAGCGCGGCCCACAACGTGATCGCGGTGGCGATCCCGCAGGCAATACGCGCCCCACGTCGGTCGGCCAGGGGGCGCGAGTTCCGGAATGAAGGTCATGGCCGACCGTGCCCAGGGTGTGCTCGAACGTTAGCCGGGCCGCCCACGGCGGGCAAGGCCCGGCTCGCCGGATCGATCAACGCCCGTTCGACTCGGCCACTTGCTCGCGCCGAGAACCGCCCTGACGCTCCAGCATCCAGCCCGGGTATTCATCCGGCAGCGCGCTGACTTCATTCAAGCGCGTGAGCTCGTCGTCGGACAGATCGACTTCGGTGGCGCCGATGTTGTCGTCGAGCTGATCGGGCCGCTTGGCGCCGACGATCACGCTCGTCACCACCGGTTGGTGCAGCAGCCAGGCCAACGCGATACGCGCCACCGAAACACCCTTGGCGTCGGCGATCTCGCGCATCACGTCGATGCAGTCGAAGCCGCGTTCGCGATCGACCGGCGGGAAATCGAAGGTCGTGCGGCGGCTGCCGGCCTCGCCCTCGGTTTCGCGGTCGTACTTGCCGCTGAGCAGCCCGCCGGCCAGCGGGCTCCAGACCATCAGCCCCAGATTCTCGCTTTCCAGCATCGGCGCCAGTTCGCGCTCCAGATCACGCCCGGCCAGCGTGTAATACGCCTGCAGGGATTCGAAGCGGTTCCAGCCATGACGCTCGGCAATGCCCAGCGCCTTGACGATCTGCCAGGCGGCCCAGTTGGACACACCGACATAACGTACGTGGCCCTGCTCGACCAGCGTATGCAGCGCGCGCACGGTTTCCTCGATCGGCGTGGCCGGATCGAAACCATGAATCTGATACAGATCGATATGATCGAGCTGCAGCCGCTTCAGGCTGGCCTTCACGCCTTCCATGATGTGATAGCGCGACGCGCCGCGCGTGTTGACACCGCTCGCGGCCGGCCCGCTGCTCTGGGTCGGGCCGAACACCTTGGTGGCCACCACGACCTCATCGCGCGCCACGCCGAGGTTCTTCAGCGCCTGCCCGGTGATGATCTCAGACTGGCCTTCGGAATAGACATCGGCGGTATCGATGAAGTTGATGCCGGCATCCAGCGCCCGGCCGACCAGTTTCTCGGCGTCGGCCTGCTGCAGATCGCCGATCTGGCTCCAGAGCTCGCCCTGGCCGCCGAAGGTCATGGTGCCGAGACACAGCTCGGAGACGAACAGGCCCGTATTGCCCAGTTTGTTGTAACGCATCGCAAACCTCGTGAAGGCAGTGACAGAAATATCACTTCAGTATGCAGCGATCGAGCGGGTCGGGGGCGTTCGATCCGGTCGAATCTCTGCCCGATCGTCCAAATATCCCGGCGCATGAAGGCCACGCAATCTCTAGAAAACAGCTCGCTGTTCCGGATCGTAAGCCACGTGGCCGCGGCAGATCGTCAGCCGGACGCGAAGCTCGGCATCGAGCACCACCAAGTCGGCATCGAAGCCCTCACCCAGTGACCCCTTGCGATCGGCAACGTCCAGGTCGTGAGCCGCATTCGTACTGCTCATCGCGATCGCATCCGCCAGCTCGCAGCCGGTGAAATCCAGCAGATTGCGGAACGCGGCATCGAAGGTGAGCACGCTGCCGGCGAGTGTTCCGTTGGCAAGCCGCGCCTGGCCGTTTTCGCACCGTCACCGGCTGGCCGCCCAGTTCATAGTCGCCATCGCCGAGGCCCTTGGCGCGCATGGCATCGGTGATCGCCATGAGCCGATCGCGGCCGGCCGCGCGATACGCGAGCTTCACCACGGCCGGCGTCACATGCAGCCCGTCGGCGATGATCTCGCTGCACGCCGCGGGATTCGTGAGCAGCGCACAGGGGGCGCCCGGCTCGCGATGATGCAGGCCCGTCATGGCATTGAACAGATGCGTGCCGCGATTGGCGCCTGCCGCAATCGCGGCTTCGGCCTGCGCGGCACTGCAGCTCGAATGACCAATCGAGGCGCGCACGCCCTGCTCGCGGCCAGATGCGCGACCAGCGCCTCGCCGCCCGGCTGCTCGGGGGCCAGCGTGACCACGCGGATACGCCCGCCTGAGGCCGCCTGCCAGCGATCGAACAGGCCGATGTCGGGCGCGATGATGTGCTCGACCGGCTGGGCGCCGGCCTTGTCCGGATCCACGAACGGGCCTTCCAGATGCACGCCGAGCATTTCGGCCGCACCCGGCGGGGCTTCAAATCCCGCGGTGGTACAGAGCGCTGCCTCGATCACGGCGGCCGGCCCGGTCATCGTGGTGGCCAGAAACGAGGTCGTGCCTTCGGCCGGCAGATAGCCCGCGATACGCGCCAGCCCCTCGGGGTCAGCATCCATCACGTCCGCGCCCATCGCGCCGTGAATATGGGCATCGATGAAGCCGGGCACGACGTGCCAGTCGGCCGGTAGATCGATCGCCCGCGCGTCGAACGCCGGCGCGCCGATGTGCGTGCCGGCGATGGTGATCGCCCGCGCACCCGTTGCCCCGCCATGAACCTGCGCGCCGCGCAGCTGCCACGGTCCGGGCACACCGTTGGTCGAGGAACTCATCAGTACGTACTCGTAACCTTTCGCACGTTCGGCGGCTGGTCCGGATCGTAACCGAGAGCGACCGCCCGAGCTTCCAGCGCGCCGTAGCAGTCGAACGCCATGGCGATGGCATCGGTATACACGTTGCCGGTCGCCGGCCGGCTCACGACCGATAAGTGTTCGGCCGAGGCCACGTCCTCCAGATCCGGGCCCAGAAGGGTCACCTTCGCTTCCAATTCGGCCAGCCGATACGCGGTGTCGATCAGCCCCGGCCGGGTCGCGTCATCCAGACAGATGATGAGGATCGGCGTACCCGGACCAACCAGCGTGAGCGGGCCGTGGATGAACTCGGCGGCCGAGAATGCCTCGGCCGGCGTGACACAGACTTCCTTGAACTTGAGCGCGACCTCGCGCGCAATGCCGAGGCTCACGCCCCGCCCCAGCACGAAACCGGCCGAGTCGAACGCAGCAAGCGCCGACGCGTCCAGCGGCGCCTGGTTGTCGCGCCGGTTGGCCGAGCGTCGCCGGCAGGCGCTCGAGCGCGGCTTCCAGCTCGTGATCGTCGGCGACCGTGGCCACCAGACGCGCGGCGGCGGCCAGCGTGCCGAGGTAGGTTTTGGTCGCGGCCACGGCTTTTTCGGGCCCCATGGCCAGGTCGATGGTATGGGCCGCGGTGGCGGCGAGCCGGGATTCGGGGTCGTTGGTCAACGCGAGCGTAAGCGCGTCGGTCGCATTGGCGGCTTCCACCACCGCGTTGATATCGGACCCCGCGCCCGACTGTGATATCGCCATCACCACCGAGCCGGCCAGCATGGGTTTCTGACCATAGACGGTGAACAGGCTGGGCGTGATCTCGCCGACCACGCGGCCGGCGCCGAGCCCGGCCGCGGCCGCGAAGAACGCCCCGGCATGCGAGGAACTGCCGCGGGCGGTGACCCACCAGGGCGCATTCGGGCGGGCCGCCAGATCGGCGGCGATCGCGGCGATCGCCTCGCGATTGGCCGTCCATTGATCGGCCAGACGCTCCGGGGTTTCGAGCATCTCGCGTCGCATGAGAGTGGTCGAGCTCATGAACCGGTCTCCGGTGAAGGGACAAAAACATGACGCGCCATCAGCGCGGCGCCGTGGGCGCCGTCGTGAACGGGGCGCGTGGATCGAGTCTGCAGATCGGCCTCGAGCCGGGGCGCGATGGTATCGGCCAGCCCGCCGGTGAGAGCGAGCATGAGATCGCGGCGATCGCCGATGAGCGCGCGCGCCACCGCCGATACATGCTGCCCGGCCACGTCCAGCAGGGCATCGGCACTGGCCACGCCCTCGTCGGCGAGATCCACCACCGCACGGGCATAGCCGGCGAAATCGCCGGCATGCGCGCTGCACGCCCAGCCGGCGAGCGCGCCGGGATCGTCGTCGAAATCCGCCAGCAACCGATCGGCCAGCGCGTCGCGCGGGCTGTCGACCGTCGGCCGCGGCCAGCGCATGGCCGACGGCCTCCATGCCAAGCCAGGCGCCGGACCCACGATCGTCGTGCGGAAAACCCCAGCCGCCGGCGCGCGCCGTTGTTGCGCCGTCGCGACAGAAACCCACCACGCCGGTGCCCACGGCCACGATCGCCCCGTTGCCGCCGTCGTGGGCACCGGCACAGGCGATATGCGCATCCGAGACCACCTCGAGCGCGCCGCAGGCCGGCGCCGCCGCCAGAAACGCGCGATACGCCGATGCGATTTCAGTGCCGGCGATGCCAACGATCACGCTGGCTTCGGCCAGATCGAGTTCGGCCAGCGGCTCGATGGCGCGGATCGTCTCGATGATCGTGGCCCAGGAGGTATCGGCACGCCCGTTGAGCGTGGCCGCTGCGCCGTTGGCCTCGCCGATCAGCGCGCCTGCGGCGTCCAGCGCGACGACGCGCGTCTTGCTCGCGCCGCCGTCGACGCCGATATAAACGCGGGGTTCGCGTTCAGCCATGCGCCGCTCCCAGGAAATGCGTTTCGATCTCTTCCAGCTTGCGGCCCTTGGTTTCCGGTAACGGGAAGATCGCCACCAGCATGTAGACAGAACACCGCAATCGCCAGCAGCCCGAAGGCACCGGCATAACCGGCCGCCGACACGATATCCATGAACACCGCCGCCAGAATCGCCGACATCAGCGAATTGGCGAACAGCGCCACGGCCATGCCCTTGGCCCGAATCGCCAGCGGCAACACCTCGGAAATCGCCAGCCAGACCACGATACCCGGTCCGATGGCAAAGAAGATGACGAAGCCGATCAGCCCGGCCAGCGTGGCGTAGCCTTGGAACGCCGAGGCCGTGGTCAGCAATGGATGAGCGCCATGAACGCCAGCGCGACGGTCGCACCGGCCGTGCCGAGAATGAGCAGCGGGCGGCGGCCGACGCGATCGATCAGAACCAGACCAACGATGGTGACCACGAAATTGGTCAGCCCGACCGTCACACTGCCGAGCACCGCGGTCGCGCCGCCGGAAAGGCCAGACTGGTCGAGGATCACGGTATTGAACTGCAATAGCGTATTGATGCCGGTGAGCTGGTTCAGTAGACCGATCGCCAGCGCCAGGAAGAACGCACGGCGATAGCCCGGCGCGAGCAACAGCGACCAGCGCGCCGACACGCCTTCGTCGTGGGTCTGCGCGGCCAGCTCCTTGAACGTGGATTCGGTTTCTTCGGCACTGTGCGTACGGGCGAGCGCGGCGCGGGCTTCGTCCGGCCGGCCTTTCTTGATCAGCCAACGCGGCGATTTCGGCAGCACGAGCCCCAGCAGCACGAAGGCCACGGCCGGCACCAGCGCGGTCAGGAACATCGCCCGCCAGTCGCCACTGGCGTTGAAGAAATACCCGACCAGGTAGCCGGCCAGAATGCCGAAGGTCAGAAACAGCTGGAACAGCGTCACGCTGCGCCCGCGTATCGCCGGCGGCATCACCTCGACCAGATACAGCGGCACCACGATGGTCACCAGACCCACGCCCACGCCCTGGATCAACCGGCCGCCGAGCGCGCCGATGTAGCCGGCTGCCATGGCGGTCACGATCACACCGATGGCGAATACGACGCCCGAGATCAGCAGCGTGGCCTTGCGCCCGATCGCATCGGCCACCGGCCCGCCGATGAGCGTAGCCAGCGAACCGCCGCCCAGCACTGCCGCCACGATCAGCGACATCTCGGAACCGGACAGCGACAGCGCGCCTTTCATGAACACCAGCGCGCCGGCGATGATGCCGATGTCGTAGCCGTACAGCATGCCGCCGAGCGCGGCGATGGCGATCGCCAGCCAGGCCATGGCCGGCAGGCGCGTGGGCGAAAATGAGTCCTGTGTTGTTGCTGTCATGTCTCCTCCGAGTACGACGCGTTGTCGTTTCCGTTCGTGTTCGTGTTCGTGTTCGTGTTCGTGTTCGCGATCCTGCGTTCGATCTGCCGCCAGACGTTGTCCCCGCCCAACCGGGTCGCCCCGATCAACGGCCCCGATGCAGTTCGACCATGAAGTCGTAGTAATGGGTACGGCAGTAACTCACGGTCAGTTCGGCGGGCGACCCATCCGCCAGATAGCCCAGGCGAGTGACCTCGAGCAGCGCCTCGCCGTGGGGCACCGAGACCAATGCCGCGGTTTCGGCGTCGGCATTGACGGCCGTGATGTGCTGCAACGCCCGCATGATCGGCTGGCCCCGTTCGTCGAGCGTCTTGTAGAGCGAGGTCTCGACCGCTTCCGGTTCGGCCAATACGGACTCCGGCAAGCAGCTTTGTTCCACGGCCATGACCACATCGTCGGCCAGCCGCAGGCGTTTCAAACGCGCAACGCGGGCATTGCTGCGCAAGCCGAGACGAAAAGCCTCTTCGCTGGTCGGCATTTCGATGCGCCGCGACAGCCAGCGCGAGCTGGGGGTGAAACCGCGCTGGGCGAGCAGTTCGGTGAAACTGGACAACCGGGTCAGCGGCTCGTTGAAACGAGGGGCGATGAAAGTGCCCGAGCCATGGGTCCGCCGGATCAAGCCCCGCTGCGCCAGCTGTTCGAGCGCCTTGCGCGCCGTGATGC
This sequence comes from uncultured Gammaproteobacteria bacterium, assembly GCA_963835375.1. GTDB lineage: Bacteria > Pseudomonadota > Gammaproteobacteria > Nevskiales > Salinisphaeraceae > Salinisphaera. The sequence continues at coordinate 5,056 of CAWIGB010000025.1, read as the reverse complement.
GCGAAATATGCAACGAATCGGCCAGCGCCCGCTCGGACGGCAACGCCTCGCCCGCTTGCCAGCGCCCCGTCTCGATCGCGTCACCAAGTTGCTGCGCAAGCTGGTGATACAGCGGCGTCGCCATTCCAGTATCGAGCATGATTCGGGCCAGTCGGGGATCCATGGGCGTGATGTGGAAACGATGTGCGCTCCAATATAGAGCCTTTTAGATACCAGTAAAATACCAATTGGTCTTATTCTGGTCTTGCACCGGCGCCTGCAAGCCGTCCTGACCGATGCCCGACATCGCCAGGCCGGCTGCGAATCGACGGCAAACGCGCTTCCCTTGCATGGCCATGCGTGACCCGGCGGGGACAAAGCGCGACAATACGGCGCTGACGCACTGGCACGAACCCCGGACATCAAGCCATGGACTGGACGCCCTCCCGCGAAGACTTCAACCACTACATGCTGCCGAACTACAATCCGCAGGCGGTGATCCCGGTGCGCGGCGAAGGCAGCCGGCTGTGGGACCAGAACGGCGAGGAATACATCGATTTCGCCGGCGGCATCGCGGTCAACGCGCTCGGGCACTGCCATCCGGCGCTGGTCGAGGCGCTGACCACCCAGGGCCAGCAGCTCTGGCATCTGTCCAACGTCTATACCAACGAGCCGGCGTTGCGCCTGGCGAAAACGCTGGTCGAGGCGACCTTTGCCGACAAGGTGTTCTTCTGCAACTCGGGCGGCGAGGCCAACGAGGCCGCGCTCAAGCTGGCGCGCCGCTATGCCCACGATAAGTTCGGCGCGCACAAAGACAAGATCGTGTCGTTTCGCCGTTCGTTCCACGGCCGGACCTGGTTCACGGTCTCGGTCGGCGGCCAGGAGAAATACACCCAGGGCTTCGGCCCGGTGCCGGGCGGCATCGTCCACGGCGAATACAACAATCTGGAATCGGCACGCGAGCTGGTCGACGACGACACCTGCGCGATCATGGTCGAGCCGGTCCAGGGCGAAGGCGGCGTGACGCCGGCGATCCTGATTTCCTGGCCGGGCTGCGCCAGCTCGCCGACGAACACAATGCGCTGCTGATCTTCGACGAAGTCCAGTGCGGCGTCGGCCGGACCGGGCAGCTGTATGCCTATATGGGCTACGGCGTCACGCCCGACATCCTGACCAGTGCGAAGGCGCTCGGCGGCGGTTTCCCGATCGGCGCGATGCTGACCACCGACAAGGTCGGCGAGAGTGTTCGTGGTCGGCACGCACGGCTCGACCTATGGCGGCAACCCGCTGGCCTGCGCCGTGGCGCTGGCCGCGGTCGAGACCATCGGCCGGCCGGACGTGCTGGCCGGAGTGGAGGACCGGGCGACGATCTTTCGCGACGAACTGGCCAGGATCGACGCGAAGTACGACTGCTTCGCCGACATCCGCGGCAAAGGTCTGCTGATCGGGGCCGAATTCAACACGCGCTACCACGAACAGGGCCGCGCGACGCTGGCCGCGGCGATCAAGGAAGGACTGATGCTCCTGGTGGCCGGGCCGAACGTGCTGCGGTTCGCCCCCTCGCTGATCATTCCCGAGAACGATATCCGCGAGGGCATGGCCAAACTGGACGCGGCCATAGCCACGCTGGCGCCGGCCTGAAGCCAATGCTCATCGTCCGTCCCGGGCATCCGGATGATCTCGAAGCGTTGGAGGCCCTGGCCGCCAGCGCCGAACCCGCGCTGACCAACCTGCCCGCCCATCGCGAGCGGCTGGGCGAACGCCTGGCGGCTTCGCAGCATGCGCTGGCCGCGCCCATCGCGTCGCCCGACGGCGAGATCTACACCTTCGTGCTTGAAGACCAGTCCGGCGAGACGCCGCAGGTCGTCGGCACCGCCAGCATCCGCGCTCGCGCCGGCGCCCGCGAAGCCTATTACACCTGGCGCCGAGAAATGCTGATTCATGCCTCGCAACAGCTCGACGTACGACGCGAAGTCTCGATTCTGTCGTTGTCGCACGAACTGTCGGAATCCAGCCTGCTGTGTGCTTTTTCGCTGCACCCCGCCTATCGCGGCGGCCCGGGCGAACGCCTGCTGCGCCGGGCCCGGCTGTTGTTCGTGGCCCAGCACCCCGAGCGCTTCATGCCCAATCTGGCCGTGGCCATGCCCGGACATCTCGACGACAACGGCGACTCGCCGTTCTGGGAATCGGTCGGCCGGCATTTCTTCGTCCGCGATTTCGGCGAAATCAACGAGATGGCCGGCATCCATTCCAAGAGCTTCATCGCCGAAGTCATGCCGCCGTTTCCGCTCTACGAGCCGCTGCTGACCGAAACCGGGCGCGCGGCCATCGGCTCGATCCATGCCCGGCATCACCGCTCGGCGGCCGACCTGCGCGACGAAGGCTTTGCGCCTTCGCGCCACATCGATCTGTTCGACGGCGGCCTGTTGCTCGAAGCGCCCTTCGAACGCCTGCATTCGGTCCGCGGCAATCGCTGGCATCCGATTCTGATCGACAACCGGGTCGGGGCCGCCGAACACGGCGCTGCGTTGCTGGCAAATCAGGAGGCGTCGGATTTTCGCTGCATCGCCGCTCCCCACGCGCTGACCAGCACCGGGCAGCTGCGATTGGCGCCCGAGCGCGCCGATCGGCTGGGTCTCGACACCGGGCGCGCCGTGCTGGCTGTTGCCCTGCCCGCGCTGGGCGAGGAAGTCCGGTCATGCTGATCCGCCCGATCGAAACCGGCGATCTCGACGCCCTGCACGCCATCGCCATCGAAACCGGCGCCGGCTTCACCTCGCTGCCCGACAACCGCGATTTTCTCGCCCGGCATATCGAAGAGACCCGCGCGGCCTTCGACAAGCCCGCCGACGACCCGAGCCTCCCAACCGACCCGGACCTGTATTTCTTCGTACTCGAGGACGACAGCATGGCCGATGCGCCGGTCGCCGACCGTATCGCCGGCTGTTGTGCCATCGAAGCCCGCGTGGGCCTGGATGCGCCCTTCTACAACTATCGCGTCGGCCGGTTGGCCCAGGCCTCCAAACAACTGGAGCTGAACCGCGTGATCGACACGCTGTTCCTGTCGTCAGATCATACCGGCGACGCCGAAGTCTGCTCGCTTTACCTGCGTCCGGCCTGGCGCACCAAGGGCCAGCGCAACGGCACGTTGTTGTCCCGCGTACGCTGGCTGTTCATGGCCGCCTATCGCGCCCGCTTTCCCGAGCGCGTGCTGGCCGAGATGCGCGGGCGCTTCGACGATGCCGACGTGAATCCCGTTCTGGCAGGCGCTCGGCCAGCATTTCTTCCCGATCGATTTCCGCGACGCCGACCGGCTCACCGGCCTGGGCCAGAAATCGTTCATCGGCGAGCTGATGCCACGCTACCCGATCTGCACCGCGATGCTGCCCGAGGCCGCCCGCGACTGCATCGGCGCAGTCCACGAACACACCAAGCCGGCGCTGGCGATGCTGCGCGCTCAAGGCCTGCGTTTCGAAGGCTATATCGATATCTTCGATGCCGGGCCGACGGTCGAAGCCTATCTCGACGACGTGCGTGCGGTACGGCATTCGCGCGAAGTCGAGGTGCGCATCGATGCCCAGGCCGACATCCCGGCTGCACCGGTCACGCTGGCCGCCACGATGGGTGGCTGCTCGGATTTTCGGGCCGGCTGGATCGGCCGGGCGCCGGAAGACGATTGCATTGTCGTGCATCCCGAGGAGGCGGTTCGACTTCGGGTTGAGGACGGTGCGCGGTTGCGTGTGCTGGGCGATTGATTGGATTTTTTGAGCATGCATGGCCAGCCAATCAACCATGAGCGACAAACATTGGGCCTGCCGCTCTTCGATCGTGTTGGGGTTTCGCGCTGATGCGCGAGCCACTTTTATTTGTTTGCCCAAATAAAAGTAGCCAAAACAAAGGGCACCCGACACGACGCCGGCTACGCCGGTGCACTCCGATGCTCGCAGCAACGGGATGCGGCCAGAACTCGCGTCGCTTTGGCGACGCTCAGACATGCTGGCCGCCCCGGCGCGGTGCGCCGGACACCCGTTGCCGCTGCGCGTCTCCGTCGTCGTGTAACGGGACTGAATACAGGCGAACCTACCCACGGCCTAGCGTGCGGGGTTTGTATTGGGTCCCTTGGGCGCAGCGCCGAGCAGTGGAGGCCGAAAGCGAAAAAGACGGCCGGATGTCTGAGTCGCGCGCAGCGCGGCGAGTTTCCGGCCGTCCGCTTTCGGCCGGAGCCGCGCAGGGCATCGATGCGAAGCATCGACGCAAGACAGGGTGTCGTTTCCTTTGGTTACTTTCGTTTGGACAAGCAAACGAAAGTGACTCGCGCTGCCGCGCGAAACAAAAGTCGCTTTCAACTGGTGAATCTTCCCAAGCGCCACCGTTCGGGGTAGCAAGCCGTTGCGGCCAGAATCGCGAGATCGACCCAAGCTTACATCTCGCACACCAGCGCGAAATCCCAACCGAAACGAAGCCCCCTCGGCGCCAACCAAACGCCGCACGCCTCCTGCACCCATGATCCAATGATCGTCTGACCCGATCGGAGCAACCATGCCACTCGAAGCCAAACAACAACTGTTCATCGACGGCGCCTGGCAGGCCGGCAACGGCGTCGCCATGGACAAGACCGACCCGATCGCGCACGTCGCGCTCTGGCAGGCCAACGCGGCCGACGCCGATCAGGTCGACGCGGCCATCGCCGCTGCGCGTGAAGCCTTCCCGGCCTGGGCGCGGCGCCCGTTCGAGGAGCGCGTGGCCATCGTCGAAGCGTTCGGAAAACAGCTCGAGGCAAACAAGGAAGACTTCGCCGGTCTCCATCGCGCGCGAAACCGGCAAGCCGCTGTGGGAAGCTCGCACCGAAGTCGGCGCCATGATGGGCAAGATCGGCATATCGCAGACCGCCTATCACGAACGCACCGGCGAACGCGCGAAGGAGATCCCGGGTGGCCGCGCAGTGCTGCGTCATCGGCCGCATGGCGTGCTGGCCGTTTTCGGGCCGTACAACTTCCCCGGCCATCTGCCGAACGGGCATATCGTGCCGGCGCTGCTGGCCGGCAATACGGTGGTATTCAAGCCGAGCGAACTCACG
>CAWIGB010000024.1:0-150760 GCA_963835375.1 uncultured Gammaproteobacteria bacterium | reverse complement strand
TTCGACGGCCTCGGCGGCCTGCACGCCGGCGCTGGCATCCTCGAAGATCAGACAGCGGTCGGCGCTCACGCCCAGACGTTCGGCGCCGAGCTGGAACGCGTCCGGGGCCGGCTTGCCACGGCTCACGTCGTCACCGGCGACCATCATGTCGGGCAGCGGCAGGCCGGCCGCCTCGATGCGGCGCTCGGCCAGCCGCCGTGGCGCCGAAGTCGACGATCGCCCAGCGATCGCGCGGTAGGCCGGCCAGGAAATCGGCGGCGCCGTTGATCGCCTCGATGCCTGCCACATCGGCGATTTCGGCTTCGAGGATGGCATCGGCTTCGGCCTGCGGATCGATATCCTTGAGGCCGCTGTCGCGTACGCTGTCGATGGCGCGTTTGCCATGGATGGTCGGCAGAAAGGCATCGATATCCAGCCCGTGGCGGCGGGCCCATTGCGTCCAGACGCGTTCGGCGGCGGCGATGGAGGTCAGCACCGTGCCGTCCATGTCGAACAGCAGGGCATCGAAGGCGGAATGCGGAGCGCTCGGGTGAGCCATCGGGGTACGCGGGATCTGAAAACGAAGCGGCCAAGCCTACCTTGAGACGACGTGCTTGTCCCGTGCCGGGTCTGCGCCGCTCGCTCGGGCGACGGTTATCGTGGCAAGCGTGCTTGCGTATACTTCGGTAAAGGCTCCGGCACCGCAGTGTGCACGGGCCACAGCGATAAAGACGGGGGGGAGACGTGGCCGGACTCGAGGTGCGCCTGTGCGATGCGATCAACAGCGCCCGCACTTTTCTGGCGACCACTCACGGCGCCTCTTACCTGGCCGCCAAGCGTGCCGATTTTTCGGGGTTCACCCGCGGCACGCTGTTGATCACGGCTTTGTTCGTGTTCACGACCATCGCCTGGGACTTCACGATCGATGCCGTGAACGCGCCACGTGTGATCTGGCTGCGCTGCCTGGGATCGGCGCTGGTCCTGCTTTGGGCGTTGGCGAGCTGGCGCAACGTGCATGCCCCCATGGCGCGCGTACTCGCCATGTTCGGCCCGCTGGGCGTCGAGGCGATGTTCATTCATATCCTCGGCGTGCTCGACCAGGGTGCGTCCTACGGCATGGGCGGCTTTCTCTATTTCTTTATTTTCATGCCGTTTCTGACCCTCGTGCAGCCTCTCGCGTTCTCGGTGGTCGTACTGGTGCTGATCGCGGTCTTTCCGCCCATTCTGGGTTCATTCGGGCTGTCGACCGGTCTCGAGTGGCGGATCTATGCGGCCTACATCGGTCTGGTCATCGGGCCGGTGATGCTGATTCTATTGATGTTCGAATATCTGTACTGGACGGTGTTCCGCTATCGCGAGCAGGTCGAGGTGCAGGCGGTGACCGATGGTTTGACCGCGGTGTCGAATCGGCGTCATTTCATGACCGAAGCGGCGGCTCGACTGCAGCGTCAGAAGCAGACCGGTGGTGAAGCCAGTCTGCTGTTCGTCGACATCGATCGCTTCAAGGCGGTCAACGACCGGTATGGGCACGCACTTGGAGACCAGGTGCTCACCCACGTCGTCGCGCGGCTTCGCGAGGTGCTGCGCGATCACGATCTGATCGCACGCTACGGCGGCGAGGAATTCGTGGTGCTGCTGTCGGATACCGATGCCGAAAGCGCAATCGCAGTCGCCGAAGGCATGCGGCATGCGGTCAGAAAGGTGCCCTGTCGCATGAACACATGCGGCCGACACATCACCTCCACCGTCAGTATCGGCATTGCGACCTATCGCGCGGAACAGCCGGCCGATCTCGATCGGCTCATCGTGGATGCCGATCGCGCGGTCTACGACGCCAAGCGAAGGGGGCGCGACCGCGTGGTCGCAGCCGACACCAGCGCACGACCGGAGGCCGCCGATCTGATCGGGGCCTGAGTGCTCCGGCCATGCAAGGCGGCAGGCCAGGCCGTTCAGGCGCCCGAACTCTGTCGGATCTCCAGCCGGTGGGGGACCCGATATTCCCGGGTCGGCAGGGTATGATCGACCAGCCGATCGGCCAGACAATCCAGTACCAATTCCACCAGCCTCGGCTTATCCGGGGCGATGGTCGACAGCGCCGGCACGCTGTAGCGCCCGGCCTCGATATTGTCGAAACCGACCACCGCGACGTCTCCCGGGACCGAGCGCCCGCTGGCAGCCAGCGCATGCATCGCGCCGAGCGCCAGTTGGTCGGTGAAACAGAACACCGCATCGACACCCGCCACGTTGGCAAGAAGCTCCTGCATGGCGGCTGCACCGTCCGGACGATGCAGCCGCTTGACCGGGATCTCGAGTGCCGGATCCGGGCTCAAGCCGGCCGCGATCAGAGCCTGGTGATAGCCGTCGGTGCGCAGGCGACCGGTCTCGTTGGATAGATGGGGCTGGAGGCCGATGGCCGCCACGCGGCGTCGCCCGCCGGCCAGCAGATGGGCCGTGGCCTCGCGGGCTGCGCCCACGTTGTCCACCACGACACGATCGACCAGGCCCACCCCGGGCCGTTCGCCGAGCATGACGACCGGCGGCGCCGAAGGCCCGCGTTCGATTTCATCCGCGCCCACCGACCATGGGCTGAATACGATGCCGTCCGCGCCCGGGCCGTGTGTGCCCGCCAGCATCGCCCGTTCACGCGCGAGTTCGCCGTCGGTCTGCTCGATGTGCATGGTCCAGTCGCGCTGTTCGGCGGCCCGCACGAATTGAGCGGCGATCTCGGCGAAATACGGCGAGTCGATTTCCGGCAGCACCAAACTGATCAACAGGCGCTGGCCCTGGCGCAATTGACGCGCAGCGATGTTCGGCCGATAGCCGAGCTCGGCTATCGCAGCCTGCACACGCTCGCGCGTGGCGGGAGCGACATGCGGAAAATCATTGACGACATTGGAAACGGTGCGGACGGACACATCGGCCTGATCGGCAACGTCTCGGAGTGTGACTCGGGTCATCGGTTCTCCCCAGGCGCGATGATCGATAACTGGGAGCCATACTAGTGCAGTTGAATATTGCAACGTTGCAATATGCTGGAAAGAATACAAAACAAACCGCCTGAGCGCATGGTAGATACGGCATTTTCGAGCGGGCCCGCTCGGGTGACGCCGGATATGTAAGATGCCGGGTTTGCGCTGTATCCGCGCCTCGTCGACTATAACCGGGTGTTCGGCCACGACTGGGTGACCGGACTCGTCGTGGATGTCGATGTGGCGTTCGTCGACGCTCGGAGCCATAAGGGTGGGGGCTTGGGCGTGTCCTGGCGCGCGGATATGTCGAGATCCGTCCGCAGGCCTTGCGAGGGTTCGTGGATGTGGTCGAACAGCCGGGGTGCGGGCAGTGTCGGGATCGGTTCTCGGGTCGGGTTACGAGATCGTCGAGGCTGGAATTGATATTCTTTTTGCCGGCGCCGTGAATTCATCCGGGCACCGTGATTTTCCGAGTCCGGTGCCATGCGCCGCGAGCGCCGGCTGCGGTTTCTGGCGTTTAACATGACCTGCGTGGATATCGGGGCCGACATGCGGCGTTCCAGGTCGTGCCGGGTGCACAGTGAAAGCCTGGCCCCGATCTTGAACACGGAAGGTTGCCGCCGCGCCCCGACATGCGCGCTACGAGAAGCTCACGGTGTGCGCGTGTCGGCAGATGAGGCATCTCGTCGCGCTATACCCTTACTCCTCATCGCGGCGCGGCAAACCATTCGGCACAGACGTGGCCGGTCAGGGTGCGGGGCATGGACGCGCCAGGCGTTGGCAGCGGCGGACGGTTCAGTTTTTTTCCGTTGTACAATGGCTTACCTTCCCCGGTGGCCAATGCGTATCGCCGACCGACTCCCAATCGCCGACCATCGCCGCGCGATATTTGTGTGGCGGCGCCGCCAGTCCTGTTGTATGGGCTGTGGTTGCCGGCCGGGCGAGGTTGTGGATCGAGCTAGGCCGTCATTGCCGGGGGGGCCAGTCGGCAATAGGCCGGCAGGCCGGGCAGCGCAGAACTGGCGATTCCCTCGGTAATTACTTTAAGAAAGCAGCCTAAAGCCGGCACATATCATTTTATCGTCTGTTTTCATACATTGGCCGTTCCGCCCCGGAAGCGGGCCATGAGGGACTGCATTGATTGAGATGAAAATGCGGCGAGAGGAAAAGTCGCGTCGTCTATCGGTGACAGCTCAGCGTCAAGTGATGGCGAGCATCGGGTGGTACGCCACCGAGAGGTCTCATTCGTTATGCGGCCGCTGCGGTCGATTGCGGCCAGGCCGGTTCGGTATTCCGCGATATTGAACACGATTGCGGCCAAGGATGCCTCGCGTGATCTTTTGCCTGCCGGCAGCCCGCATTATTCATTTCCTGTCGGGTCAAACGGCGGGGCGTTACCGGCGGGCGCGGGCTCATGCACGAATGGGTGAAGACTCCTGCTGGCTACGATTCGGGCGGGCGGCGGCCCAGCAGGCGCTTGTAGACCGTCACGGCGAGCCCACGGCCGGCAAGCCGCGCGGCTGCAACACAAACGCCACTGATTGCGGCCCAGGCCGCCAGCCGTGTCCAGCCGACCTCGGCGTCCGCGACATGCCGTGGCGGCTCTTCGCCGACAGCCTGCCGCCAGGCCACGGCCGTGCCGCGGCGTGCGACGAGGCCGGCGCCGATCGCGGCGCCGGCGCCAAGAGCCAGCCAGATCGTCTTGTCCCTGTTCATGGGCATGGGGTCTCGTCGTCGTGGAAATCATGAGCCGATGCTATATCAACCGTGGGACGTATGCACCGCATGCAGGCCCCGTTATGGTCCGGGGCCGTCGGAAAACATGCATTATATGAGCGCCGTGTCTTTCTGTTCTTCACGAGCGATTTAAAATCGACCGGAATCTTTCGCAGCGCGGCTGTTTGGCGCGATATAAAGTGGGTATTTGTACTTACTCGTTCATCTATCGCTCAGCTGGGTCTCCGTTAGACTGGCGACCTCTCGGAGCACCCGTTCGAGCACAGGCTGGATCGGGTCGCGACCGGCAATTTATTCAGACTGGCTTGCGGTGGTCTTAAATGTCGTCATCGTCTCTCTTTGCGGAGTGGGGCGAGGCGGTCGAAGTCGATGCGTTGACACGAGTGCGTGACGGCACCCGCCGCCTGCATCGACAACTCGATCGAGAATCCTCGCTGAGGCGTCTTGCGTCTCCTGACTGCTCGCTGACCCAGTACCGGGCCGCGCTTGTACCGCTCGCGCGAGCTTACGCACGAGTCGATCGCCTCCTCATCGCCGGTGAGTCCTTTCGGCCGGTGGGGCTCGTGCCTTATCGGGCGCGTTCGCCGCTGATCGGCCCGGCGTTGGCGGCACTGGTCGGACGCCCCCGGCCGCTGGTTCCTGCCGATGCGTGTCGGCCGATCGACAGCAAGGCCGCGTACCTCGGCTGTCGCTACGTGATCGATGGCGCTCAGTTCGGTCACGCAGTCATCGCGCGCGCTCTGGCCGGCTCGGAATTGGCCGGGGCGTTGTCGACGCAGGCGTTGTCGTTCTGGCAGATCCGGTTTCTGGCGCCCGACGAGTGGCGTGGTCTGTGCCGCCGGCTGGCCAATATGTCAACGAGAGCGGAGGCCGCCGCGGTGACGCTCTCGGCACGTCGCATATTCGAACTATTCAAACGCTGCTTCGCCCAGGCGGAGACTGAGGTAAGCAACTGATGCCCAAGGTCATGGACGACTGCAAATACGGGGGGCTGCACCTGATCGAATCGGTGCAGCCTTTCGGGGCGCTCGTGGGCGTGAATGCGGGCTCCCGGTGTATCGAGTACTGTTCGGACAATATCGCCGATTGGCTGGGCGAGCCGCCGAATGCAGTGCTTGGTCGCGATGTCGGCGAGGTGTTCGGCGCCCGCGGGACAGAACTGATCGAGTTAGCGGACGCCGCGCCGCGCTGTCGATCATTCTGCTTGCCTGACGGGCGTGAAGTCACCGCCATCGGCCACCGTCGCGGTGGTTACCTCGTGATCGAGTTCGAGACAGCGCCGCGCTCGCAGCGTGCAGGCTGGGACGAGGCGGCGCGTATTGAATTCATCTCGCGGCTTTCCGGCACTCGATCGCCGGCTGATGTGGCGGCGGTGATTACAGACTGCGTGGCGGATTTCACCGGCTACGATCGGGTGATGGTTTATCGCTTTCTCGAGAACTGGGACGGCGAGGTCATCGAGCAGCGCTGTGCCGACGGGGTGGACGGCTTCCTCGGGCTGCGTTTCCCCGCGCAGGATATCCCGGAAAATGCGCGCCGCCTCTATACGGTGAACTGGCAACGGCTGATTGCCGATACCGAGGCCGCCAATGCGGCATTGTGGACGTGCCGAGACGATGCCAGTCCGCTGGATCTGACCCACGCCATGTTGCGCTCGGTGCATCCGATCCATATCCAGTATCTCCGGAACATGGGCGTCCGGGGCTCGTTCAGTGTCTCGCTCGTCGTCGACGGCACGCTCTGGGGGCTGGTCACGTGCCATCACCGCCAGGCCAGGCATCTGAGCGCCGAGCAGCGGCTGGCGCTGGAGGAAATGGCGCGACTGGCGAGCCTGCATCTGGCCAATCTGGCGCGGCTGGAGGTCGCGACCCTGCACTCGATCCTGCGCGAACGTCTTTCGGTGATGAACCGTGCGCTCGATCCCGCCGTGGACGATCCCGGGCCGGCCCTGGCCGGGCAGCTGCACCAGCTCTGCCAGCTGCTGGATGCGGACGGCGTCTGCCTGCGCTGGGGCGATGCGATCTATCGCAGCGGTCAACTGCCCGGGGAGGACGATCTGGCGGCGCTGGAAACATGGTTGCACCAACGGCATGTCGAGGGCCGATGCGCCCATTTCGATGCGCTACCCGAGAATCTCCAGAATCGGCGGGGGCTGTGCACGGCTGCGGCCGGCGTCTTGCATCTGCCGTTCGGCGAGCGTTGTGACGTGATCGCCGTGCGCCAGGAACAGATCGAGAAAGTGGACTGGGCCGGTCAGCGGCCCGATGGGTCATCGGAACAATCGCTCACCCCGCGTCATTCCTTCGCGACCTGGTCGGAAAACGTGCGCCACCGCGCCAAGCGTTGGGATGCATCGATACTGCAGATCGCCGAAGAACTGCGCGTCATGCTGGTCGACTACCTGCAGGCCGCGTATCACAAGGAGCTGGCCTATCAGGACCCGCTGACCGGTGTGGCCAACCGGCATGCCTTCGAGCAGGCCATCTCAGACAAGATCAGTCACTGCGAACGTACCGGCGAACGCTTTGCCCTGCACTTGATCGATCTCGACCGGTTCAAGCCGATCAACGATACCTATGGCCATGGCACCGGTGACACCCTGCTCAAGGAAATCGCGACTCTGATGACGGCTCTGGCTCGGCGTGAAGATGTCGTGGCGCGGATTGGCGGCGACGAATTCGCGATCATGCAATGGCATATCGGGAGCGAGGCCGACGCCGAACGGCTGGCCACCCGCATCGGCAGCGTGTTGGAGCAGCCGATGGTGCTGGAGGGGCACAGCATCCGCATCGGGGCCAGTGTCGGCACGGCGATCTATCCCGACCACGGGCTGCAACCCAAGGTGCTGCATGCGTATGCCGACGCCGGGCTGTATGCCCACAAGGCGCGTTATCGCGGCTCGGACCCGCGGGCCGGGCCGCGGAGCATGGCGACGCGCCCCGGCGGGGTCAAGGACTCGATCTGACCCGCGTTCGCGGCGCGGCCGGCTATTCGTCGGACGTGCCGTTCGGGTCGGGCGCGACCGTATCGGCAGGCACCTGCTGATTGTTCTCGGTGGTGGCGGTCCCGCCGTCGCGCATCTTGATCGGGCCGCTCACGCGGTTGTTGCGGATTGTGCCGCTACTCTCGGGAAAACGAGATTCGATGGCGCCGGTGCCGGGCCCGTTGCGTAGCACCGTGTTGCCCTGAATCAGGAAATCGTGGGCCTTGTTGAGATAGATTCCGGCGTCGTCGGTGTCGTGGATGACGTTGTCCCTCATCACGCCGCCCTGCGTTTCATATCGAGTATCGGCATTGCGGAAATACACGCCGGAGGTGCCGCCACCGCCGAATGACAGGCCGATGAAACAGTTCTCGACCTCGTTGTCGGCGAAGACCGGCTTGTGCGCGTTGCCCTTGGCGAAGGCGGCATAGGCCGGACCGCCATCGGCGCGACGGATATTGACGAAATGATTGCCGAGCAAATGCCAGCCGTTGCCGGCCACGATATCCACGCCTTCGACCACGCTGCGCCGCCCGGTATCGGTGAAGCCGATCCAGGAATTCTCGATCGTGCCCTTGTCCGAATAGGCGGCCGGGCCGCTGGCATTGGTCGGACTGGTGACCTTGAAGCCGGACTCGCCGTTGTCGAGCGTGCGGATGTTGTCCGCGGTGAAGCGATCCGAATCGTTGTTGATCTGCACACCGTGATAATAGCTGTCGCGGAGCGTGAGGTTTTCCAGCGTGATGCCATCCGCGTTGTTGAGCCGGATATTCGACTGCAGGCTCGAGTCATCCATCCCGGGTCCGCGGATCACGGTGTCGGCATAGTCATTGGTCGCGCCGCTGATGGTCAGATCGCGCTTGCCCTGGATCCGGATCGCTCGGGTCTCGTGATAGACCCCGGGGGCGAGAATGATGGTCTCGCCGGCCGGCGCATTGTCAATGGCGGTCTGCAATCCGTCCAGTGAAGACACGGTGACCTGGGATGAAGACGCAGCCGGCGCGCAACCACTGGCCAGCAGCAGAGCCAGCATGGGGGCAACGCACAAAACGGGACGGCGGTGAGACATCGGGTCAGACCTCTTGGGAGATGATTCGATCGAACCGGCCCCGGACGCCAAAGCGTCTGCATTGTCCCTCGCGCTGCGCATGAAAGCAGGTTTCGCCGCCGCGGGCAACTGTGGGTTTCGGAACGACGCGTGATGCGGGCCGGGCGCTCAAGCCGCAGCCGGGCTGGCCGATAGACAGCGCAGAAGCGGCGCCGTCATCGGCGCGCGGCACCGAGTCATCGGCGGCGAAGCGAGGGAAATCAGAGCATGCTGAATGTCAGAAAGAGTGTACGGGCCAAGCTGGGGCTCGGTCTGGGGCTGACCTTCGTGCTGGTCGCCGCGCTGGTCGCCGTTTCCCTGTGGTCGATCACCATCGTGAATCAGGCGACGAACGAAATCTATCGCAGCAATATGGTCGGCAGTGCGGCCATCGCCCGGACCCAGGCGCTGCTTTCGGGATTGAACAGCGACATCAAGATCGCGCTCAATGGCTCGGCCCAGTCGGCCAATGTCCGTGAGCTGCCCGACAAGATCGCGACTGTGCGCAAACAGGTGAAGAGGGCCTGGGCGAAATACTACCCGTCGCTTGCCGGGACCGGAAAGGAGGCCAAGGCCGCGAAGGAGGCCCAGACCAGCCTGGCAGGAATCGACGACGCGCTCGGGCGCTTCGTGGGCACCATCCGCGATCAGGGGGCGCTGGGCGCAGCGACGTTCTACGGCATGTCGCTGCGCCAACCGCTCGCGCAGATCAATGGCGAACTCGAGACATTGTCCGGCTTTCAGCACAAGGCCGCCGCCCGCGCTTTCGCTAAAGAACAGCACGTCGCCCATCTGGCCCGGCTGGTCATGGCGGGCTTCGGGGCCGCGGTGCTGCTCGCGACGCTGATCGCCATGCTCTGGCTGGCGCGCATGATCATGCGGCCGCTCAATGCCGCCCGCGGTTTCGTCGAAGCCATCGCCGAGGGCGATCTCGGCGTGGCCATTCACAACCCTTATCGCGATGAATTCGGCGCGATGATCGGCGCCATCGAGTCCATGCGTGATCGCCTGGCCCGCGTGGTCCAGCGTGTTCGCGGTCATGCCGAGTCGGTCTCGGGCGGGGTCGGCGAGATTGCGTCCGGCAACGAGGAACTCAGCGCCCGTACCCAGCAACAGGCCGCGAGCCTCGAGGAAACCGCAGCGTCGATGGAACAGATGACCGCCACTGTGCGCCAGAACGCCGACAACGCCGCCCAGGCCGATCAGTTGGCGCGCACCGTGCGCGATCAGGCGCATTCCGGGGCTGACGTCGTCGGCCGGGCGGTCGAGTCGATGCAGGCGATCGATGCCGTCAGCCGTCGGATTGCCGAGAACATCAGCCTGATCGACGACATTGCCTTCCAGACCAATCTGCTCGCCCTCAATGCCTCGGTCGAGGCCGCCAGAGCGGGTGAGCAGGGCCGTGGCTTCGCGGTGGTGGCCTCGGAAGTACGCAATCTGGCGACGCGCAGCGCCACGGCCGCCAAGGAGATCAATGCGCTGGTCGCCGAGAGTGTGGCCAAGGTGGCGGACGGCTCGCGCGAGGTCGGCCGTTCGGGCGAGACGTTGAATCGGATCACCGGCAGCATCAATCAGGTCAGCGACGTTGTGGCCGAGATCGCGGCAGCCAGCAAGGAACAGACCGGCGGTATCGAGCAGGTCAATCAGGCCGTCACGCAGATGGACGGCGCGACCCAGCAGAATGCGGCGTTGGTGGAGGAATCGGCCGCGGCGAGCCGTTCGCTGAGCGAGCGGGCGCGCGAATTGACCGCCGAGGTCGGCTTCTTCCGGCTCGCCCGCGCGCCAGAGCAGCCTGCTCCCAGGGGCCGCGAGCCGGCCGCGGAGCGCCGCCCGGTCGCCAACAGCCGCCCGGAGCCCGCGATCGAGAAAGCGCCCGCCGTCGAGCAGATGCCCGTACGGCCGGAGCCGGCGGCTACTGCGGCTTCGGTGCCCGCGGCGCCGATACCGGACGAGTCGGATTCCGACTGGGCGACGTTCTGAGGCATCGGGTCTCGCTTGGTGCGGCAAGGCGAGCGTGATGCGCTGTTGTCCGGTCACGCGTCCGCGAGCCCACAATGTACTTTCGAGGCCGGGGCGAAAGAGAGGGGACGGCCGGATAAGCCGTCACCGGTGCTCAGGCGGCGCGGAACACCGCCAACGGCGAAGGGTCGCTCTCGGTACCGTAGAGCAACAGGAAAGCCCCCAGCGTTTCGAAATGCCGGGTACGGCGCAGGGCCTCGCCGAGCGCTTGCTCGGTATCCGCCTGATCCGGGCAAGCCCGGCGCGTGGTCGCCGCGTGTTCAACGTGCAGCTGAGCGTTGTTTTGCTGGTAGCGTGCCGTAAGACGATTGCAGCCCGTCGACCCGGTTACGCGGTTCGCATCCTTGTGAAAACGGATGTAGGCCGGTGAGCCGCCCGGGCGATCCGGCGCATCGGCCAGCATCCAGCGCGGACCGGCCAGATCGTGTTGAGTCGGGCCCGCGGTTCGCTTGAGCGCATAATCGGCATCGGAATCGATCGGCTGGCCGTGCTCGTCCAGCGCAGTCAGCTTGTCGTGCCCGTCGATGCGCCAGAGGCTGGTGAAGCGCGCGTCGGTATCGGACGGCGTGAGTTGCAGCTGGTTGACATCATCACGCACGCGCCAGCGGCCGGTTTCGATGACGTCGCCGACCGGGCGATCGCTATCGTAGTGCTCACGCAGTACATAGATATGGTGGGCCGACAACAGCAGACTGTAGTCGATGCCGGCACAGTCCGCGCAGGGCAGGGTGCCTTGATAATGTGCCGGCAGATCGCTGAGGCTGGCCGGTGCGCCCGCATGGTTGGTACAGCCGGCGGCGGCCAGCACGGCCAGACAGAGGCTCAACCCGGCGAGGCGGCGATAGACTGACAAGACATACGCCATGGCGTTGCGATCCTACGGTGAAGCGGAGTCCGCGTTGCATGTTACCAACTCGGCGGCGCCGCGAGCGCGGTATAGTGTCGGCCATCTAGCTTTTGCTTTCGGGGAGACGAGCCATGTGGCGAAGAACGCTGGTGGCCGCGTCAGTGCTGATCGGGCTGGTCGGCTGTGCCTCGAGTCCGTCTTCGCCGACCCGACACGCCTATGACAATTACTGGGCGTGCGCGAGCAATGCGGTTCGACCGTACATCGGCCAGCGCGACCTCACCTCGCGCGAAGCCGCGTTGCGGGCCCAGGCGCATTGCAATCCCTCCTACCAGAAGTATCGCGCTGCACAGATTGCGGCGGTCCGGCATACCGTGGCTTCCGACAGCTACGACATGGCGGACCAGCTGGGGGCCCAACAGGCCCTGGTCTGGCGTCGCCGGGTGACGCAGGCTCTGGATGACTACGTCCGCCGGGTTCGCAATGGGTCCTAGTGTCCTGTAACGCAAATTCATCGCATTATTTCGGCGCTTTTTCGCACCATGCGGCGTTGCGCCCATTCGCCGTATCCCCTGATAGGGCTCATGGCCGCGGCTTGCCTGGCACAAAAAATCACTCGAAATCCATGGCGCGAACTTACGCTACAGAACACTAGCGCCTCACGCTTGGCTTGAGGGGGGCGCCGGGCCGTTGGCGCGATGAGCGGCGAGTCCGCGCGATTGCTGTGCCGCTCAGCCCGTCGCCGCAGCGGGCAGGTGAAACCTGCAGGTGGATCCGGTGTGGGCCCGAAGGCTCGGCGTCGTTGTGCGCCGGCGTGCAAGTCGCGGTTGAGCAAGCGAAGACAGGGCGTATTCTGCAGATCTCCGTAATGCCCTCTGCGCCCCAAGTCTCCGTGGCGACGAGTCGATGGTGTCGACACGGTGGCGCCGGGGAAATACATGCGCCATACCGGGATCGTGGCAGACGCTGAGGCTATGCCGCGGCGCGGCGCATTCGCGGTCGGCGATCACGGCCTTGAGTTGTTGTACCAGCCCGCTGCGGGATGCCACGCCGGGCGTGGGGGTATCGGGGTGGCACCAGTCCATGCGTTCAGCAGGCCTGGCGTGACCTCGTTTGCGCCGTCGCGTCTCGATTCCGGCGCCCTGTGTCTGAGCGGGCTGCTCAGAACACTTCGAACAGACCTGCGGCGCCGATACCGCCGCCCACGCACATGGTCACCACCACATATTGGACGCCCCGGCGACGGCCCTCGATGAGTGCATGGCCGGTCATGCGCGCGCCCGACATGCCATAGGGATGGCCGATTGCGATGGAACCGCCGTCGACGTTGTAGATCTCGGGATCGATACCGAGTGCGTCGCGGCAGTACAGACACTGGCTGGCGAACGCCTCGTTGAGTTCCCAGAGGCCGATATCGTCGATGGTGAGGCCGAAACGATCGAGCAGCTTGGGTACCGCGAACACGGGGCCGATGCCCATCTCCTCGGGCGCGCAACCGGCCACGGCCATGCCGAGATAGGCGCCAAGCGGCTCCAGCCCGCGGCGCTCGGCCTCGGCTGCTTCCATGAGTACGCTGGCCGAGGCGCCGTCCGAAAGCTGCGAGGCGTTGCCCGCGGTGACGTAGCGTCCGGTCGTGATCTGCTGGCCGTCGCGGAACACCGGCTTGAGCGAGGCCAGGCCCTCCAGCGTCGTCTCTGGACGATTGCCCTCGTCGCGCTCGAGGGTGACGGCTTCGGTACGGGTTTCGCCGGTGGCCTTGTCGACTATGGTCTTGTGCGTGGACAACGGCACGATCTCGTCGTCGAAACGGCCGGCGGTCTGCGCCGCGGCCGTACGCATCTGCGACTGCCAGGCATATTCGTCCTGGGCGTCACGCGATATGCCGTAGCGTTCGGCCACGATCTCGGCTGTTTCGAGCATGGTCATGTACAGCGCCGGCACATGTTCGTCGAGCCACGGGTCGCGTGTGCGGAAATGGTTCATGTGCTCGTTCTGTACCAGCGAGATCGACTCGAGCCCGCCGCCGACGACCACGTTCATGCCGTCGTGCACGATCTGATGCGCAGCGCTGGCGATCCCCATGAGGCCGGAAGCGCACTGTCGATCGATGCTCATGCCCGGAACGGTCACCGGCAGACCGGCGCGCAGAGCGCATTGGCGTGCCACGTTCGGCGCCGTCGAGCCCTGTTGCATGGCGGCGCCCAGCACGACGTCCTCGATCTCGGCGCGGGCGACACGGGCGCGCGCCGCGGCATGTTCTATGGCGTGGGCGCCGAGCGCCTGGGCCTGGGTGTCGTTGAATGCACCGCGATAGGCGCGGCCGATCGGTGTGCGCGCGGTGGATACGATAACGGCCTGACGCATGGCATCTCCTTGCCGGGTCGAACGAGGCGAAGCCGACGGTCGTCGCCGCCATGAGGCCGGCGCGCAATGATGCGGCATCCCACATACGGCGCAGTATGGAAAGGGCGGGCAACGCCGTCAAGATAGGCGAGCCCCGGCCGACTCAGCGCTTCTTGCGCTTCAGGAATGCGTTCATGATCTCGCGGACTTCGGCGCTGCCGAGACGCTCGCCGAAGACCTCGGCCTCGCGTTCGATCTGGGCCACGGTCGCGGTCGTATCCATGCCAGCGCGAAGCAAACGCTTGCTGGCGGTCATCGCGCCGGTCGGCTTGGCGGCCAGCCGTGCCGCCAGTTCCCGGGTCCGATCGGCCAGTTCGGCGGCCGGTACACGATAGGCGATCAGGCCCATGCGCTCGGCTTCCTCGGCGCTGAGCGTATCGCCGGCGAGCAGCAGACGGGCGGCGTTCTGGCGCCCGATCAGCGCGGGCAGCAACAGACTCGATCCTGCTTCCGGCACCAGTCCGAGGTCGATGAAAGCGGTATAGAAACGCGCGTCCTCGGCTGCGATCACCAGATCGGCATGCAGCAGCAGCGTGGTGCCGATGCCGGTGGCCTGACCTTGAACGGCGACCACGATCGGCTTGTCGCATTCGGCCATCTGCCGGATGAAACTCAGCGCCGGTCCGGTGGCGCCGGCATCGCCCGAGGACAGATCCACGTTGGCGAAATCCGCGATGTCATTGCCCGCACAGAACATGTCACCTTCGCCGTCGAGCACGATCACATGGACATCGGCATCGTCCACGCCGGCGGCGAGCGCGGTGCCGAGATCGGCATACATGGCACGCGTCAGCGCATTGCGCTTGTCGGCACGATCGAGGGTGATGCGCAGGACGTGATCGTCGACGGCGGCGCGAACATGGTCGCTGTGCAGATCGGGTCGGTTCATGGGAATCTCGCTAAGCGGTGAAGATACTGCACCGTATGTAAACCGGTAACGAAGCGTCGGGCAAGTCGGCGATGGTCGACAAGGCAGGCCCTGTCTGCCGCCCGCGATGATTATCGTACGCGGGCGCGAGGCGCTAAGCTGGTCGCCCTTTACCAAGCCGGAGACATGCTTCGATGAAACTCGAACGCATCGTGGTGACCAACGACGACGGAATTGACGCGCCGGGCCTGGCGGTTGCCGAGCGGCTGGCGGCGATGCTGGCCGAGGAAGTCTGGGTGTTCGCGCCGGCGACCGATCAGAGCGGCATGGCGCAGGCGCTGTCGATGCATCATCCGCTGCGGGTTCGCCACCACGGGCCGCGGCGCCATTCGGTGACCGGCACGCCGGCCGATTGCGTCATGGTCGCGCTGGGCACCGAGCTGATGGGCGGCGCCCGCCCCGACCTGGTGCTCTCGGGCGTGAACTGGGGCCACAATCTGTCCGACTCGGTGATGTATTCCGGCACCGTCGGGGCGGCTGTGGCCGCTGCACATTTCGATCTGCCGGCGATCGCACTCAGCCAGGCTTTCACTGATCGGGCCGTCTTCGACTTCACCGTGACCGAAGCCTGGGGGCCGCCGGCGATCGAGGCATTATGGGCGGCACGACACGAACACGGCTGCGCCTGGAATCTCAATTTTCCGATGTGCGCCCCGGGCGCTGTGAATGGCCTGCGTTTCACCCGACAGGTCGGCGGCAGCATGGTCGCGCCGCAGCTCGTCGAGCAGCGCGACTCCCGTGGGCAGTCCTATCGCTGGATGGCCTTCGAACGTGGGATCGACTCGGTCGACCACGCGCATTCCGATGCCGTGGCCCTGCGCCAGTGTTATGTCTCGGCCATGCCGCTCAAGCGGGAGCGCTGTGACGAGGCGCGCTTGGAGGCCGTGGGTCGCGGCCGTGAATGGAGCCTCGGCGAGCTGCCGGCTGGGGCGACGCGGGGTACGGGATGAGCCCGCAGGCGCCGCGGATCGTGATCGTCGGCGCTGGCGCCGTCGGCGCGTTCTATGGCGCGATACTGCAGCGCGCGGGGGCACGGGTGGAGGTGGTCCTGCGTTCGGATGCCGACCTCGTGCGCGAACGCGGCTTTGTCATCGACAGCCGGTTGGGCGACCTGTCCTACCGGCCGGCCGCCGTTCATCACAGCGATGATGCCGCCGTGCCGGGTGCCGATGTGGTGGTCTGTTGCGTCAAGGTTCTGCCGGAAGTCGATCGGGCGGCGCTGATCGCGCCATGGCTCGGCCCGGCCTCCTCGATCGCGCTGATCGAGAATGGTCTGGATATCGAGCCGGCGGTCGCTGATGCGCTGCCTGATCATCCCCTGGTGAGTGCGCTCGCCTTCATCGCGGTCAGCCGCAGCGCGCCGGGTGAGATCGAGCACCGCGCATACGGCCATCTCACGCTCGGCGCATGGCCCCATGGCGTCAGCGCCGAGGCGCGCAGTCTGGCTGAACTGTTCGAGACCGGCGGCGTAGACGTGAAGTGCAGCGATTCGATCGTGCGCGAACGCTGGGCCAAGAGCCTCTGGAACACGCCGTTCAACCCGATCTCGGTGCTGGCCGATGGCACCGATACGGTGACCCTGCTGGATACGCCGGGCGGCGAGGCCTTGGCGCGCGCGGCCATGACCGAGGTGATGGCGGTGGCCGCGGCTGATGGCCATCCGTTGCCGGCGAACGCCGTGGATCGCAACATCGAAGCTACTCGGCGAATGCCGGCCTATCGCAACAGTATGGCGCTGGATTATCGGGCCGGCCGGGCGCTGGAGATCGAAGCCATTCTCGGCAATGTGGTCGCGCGGGCCGAAGCGCTGGGTGTGGCCGTGCCGCGCCTGCATACGCTTCGAACCCTGATCGCCATGCGGGCGCGCGAAGCCGCAGTGCGCTGATCGGTGCTGTCCGTCGCACGGGCGGTATCGCATCGGCCGCGTCACGACGCTATGCTGCGAGACGGTCCGCACTGGAGGGTCTAGCGTGATCGGTGACCGAGACGTAACGGTGTTCTACGACGAGCGTGTGCTCCTGCACCGGCCGGAGGCAGCGGAGCCGTTCCTGCCCGGCCGCATGAACAGTCGGGTACGGCATATCCTCGAGGGCCTCGGCATGGAGGCCAAGTGGAGCTATCCGGAACATCCCGGCCGCGTGACCGCGATCAACGATCTGCTGCATGCCGAGCCGGTGCCCGGCGTCCGTTTCGAGACGGGCCGGGCGGCCACGATGGGGCAGCTTCAGCGCGTGCATACCGCTTCATACGTGGAAAGCCTGCATCATCTCAGGGGCAAGCAGGCCTGGCTGGATGTGGATACCACGGCAGTCTCCGCCGGCAGCCTGGAGGCCGCTGAAGTGGCCGCCGGGTCGGTGGTGGCCGCGGTCGACGCGGTATTCGAAAAGCGCACCGGTTCGGCGTTCGTGGTCTCGCGCCCGCCCGGGCATCATGCCAACGCGGTGCGGGCGCGCGGGTTCTGTCTGTTCAACAACATCGCGGTCGGCGCGGCCCATGCCCAGGCGCACTGGGAAGCCGAGCGCGTGTTGATCGTCGATTGGGATGCCCACCACGGAAATGGCACGCAGGATATCTTCGCCGCCGATCCGAACGTACTGTTCTTCGATACCCACCGCGCCGCCCCGTTCTACCCCGGAACCGGGCATATGGACAATGTGGGTGAGGGGCTCGGCGAGGGCACGACGGTCAACGTGCCGCTGCCGGGCGACGCCGGCGATCTGGCCATGATCCGGGCCTTCGAGGATATCCTCGTGCCGGCCGCCGAGTGGTTCAAACCGGACCTGGTGATGGTCTCGGCCGGCATGGATGCGCATATCAATGAAATGTGTCTGACCATGACCTTCGACGGCTTCAGTGCACTGACCGGCATCGTCCAGTCGCTGGCCGATACCTATTGCGAGGGGCGTCTGGTCATGGCGCTGGAGGGCGGCTACAACCCGGAAACCCTGGCCCGTTGCACCCGCACGACGCTGGAAGTGATGGCCGGCGGTTCACCGCCTCCGCTGCGTGAGCCGGGTGTGGCCGAGGTCGCGGAGATCGCCGAATTTCATCGTTCGGCCTTCGCGGATATGGAATGAACGCCGGCGGCGTCGGCGATACACGTCCCACCCGACTGGCCGTTACGCTGGCCCCGGTCACGCGAGCCAACTGGCATGCAGTGATCGCGCTCCGCGTCGAGGCCGAACAGGCCGGCTATCTCGCATCCAACCTCTATTCGCTGGCCGAGGCCTATGTCGAACCGGCCTGCCGTCCGCGTGCCATCGTGGCCGGGCGCACGGTGGTGGGATTTGCCATGTATGAATACGTGGCCGCGGAGAACGCGTACAACATTCCCCGTTTCATGATCGATGCCGGCTGGCAGGGCTATGGCTACGGTCGAGCCGGTCTGGAACTGTTGCTCGACGAAATCGATGCCGAACATGCCGATGCTGCCGTGTTGATCAGCCTGCGGCCTGACAACGATGCCGCGCGGGGGTTGTATGCCCGTCTCGGGTTCGTCGAGACCGGGCGTCGTATTCACGGCGAAGACGTCATGCGTCGTGCGCCGTGTGCTGCATCCGAGCCGAAGGGTATTGCGTAGAGATTCAGCCTAGGTCTGGTTCGGATCCCGTATTCATGGCACGAATGCGCAAGAAGGGCGATTTGCCCCATAAGGTCTGTGCCCGGTGCAGCCGGGCTTTCGCCTGGCGCCGGAAATGGGTGCGTGACTGGCATCGGGTGAAATACTGCAGCAAGGCCTGCCGCTCGGCGCAGCAAGCCGCGGCGGCGGGCAGTGGAGTGGCAAGATGAGCCGCGCGATCTGCTGGTTCAAGAACGATCTCCGTGTGGACGACAACCCGGCCCTGACGGCTGCCGCACAGGCGGGTACATTGATCGCGGTCTACTGCGCCGATGGGCGGTTCGCCGGCGACAGCGAATACGGTATGCCCAAACTTGGCCCGCATCGTCGCGCGTTCATCGCCCAGGCGCTGGTGGCCCTGCGCGAACGTCTGGGTGCCTTGGGCGTGCAACTGGTGCTGGCGTGCGGCGAACCGGACGCAGTGATCCCGCGGCTGGCGCAGGACAACCAGATGGACTCGGTCTGGACTGCCTCGGAAACAGCGCCCGAAGAGATCGAACAGACGCGGCGCGTTCGACGTGCGCTGTCGCGCCTTGACGTGACCCTGCACGAGACGCGGCCCAACACGTTGCACGATCGCGCCGATCTGCCGTTCGACCTTGTCGACATGCCGCGTGTTTTCACCCGTTTCAGACGCCGCATCGAGCGCAGCATCACTCCCGCCCACCCAATCGACGCGCCGCGCGATCGTGTCGGCCTGGAAGCCGCGGACTTGTCGTGCATCGAGGCGTTCGAGCCGGCCGACTGGGCGGCTGCCGAAACGCGTTTCGTCGGCGGCGAGAACGTCGCTCGCGCGCACCTGTGGCGCTATCTCTGGCAGACGCGGGCGGTCATGCATTACAAGGACACCCGGAATCGGCTGATGGGGGATGGGGTCTCGTCCAAACTTTCGCCCTGGCTGGCGACGGGGTGTCTGTCGGTGCGGCGTGTCGCCGACGAACTGGCGCGGTTTGAATCGGAAGTGGCGGCCAACGAATCGACATACTGGCTGTCGCTGGAGTTGCGCTGGCGCGAGTTCTTTCACTGGGTGCTTGCCCGTCACGGGGCCCGGCTGTTCGCGCGCAGCGGACTGCTCGACCGGCACGATCGGCCCGTTGCCGCGGATCCCGCCGTGATCGAAGCCTGGAAGACAGGGCGTACCGGCATGCCGTTCGTGGACGCGAACATGCGTGAGCTGGCCGCGACCGGTTACATGTCCAATCGCGGCCGTCAGAATGTAGCCAGCTACTTCGCTCGCGACCTTGGCCAAGACTGGCGCTGGGGTGCGGCCTGGTTCGAGGCCCAGCTGATCGACTACGACGTTGCCAGCAACTGGGGCAACTGGGCGAACATCGCCGGCGTCGGTACCGACAAGCGCGACCAGGGGTTTAACGTGCTCGCGCAGGCACTGCAGTACGATGACGACGCCGAGTATGTCAGTCGGTGGCTGCCGGAGCTGGAGGTGCTGCGACGAGCTCAGCGGCACACGCCATGGCTGGCCGCGGCCGATACGCTCAACGCGATCGGTTACCCGCGGCTTGCGACGATACCGCCTTGCTGGGGCGAACTGGCAGGGGCGACCTCTGCCTAGCGCCCGCCCTGCCACGTAACGGGCTAATTCTTCTCCAGGTTATCAATGAGTTGCATTACCTGGGCCTGGAGTTGGCGCGATTCCGCCCGCGTGAGCTCCATGCGGCACAGCATGTCCGCCTGAATGTGATGCGCCTGCGATTTGAGCTCCAGGCCACGGTCGGTCAGATGAATGAGCACGCGCCGTTCATCGTTGTTATCACGCTGGCGGGTGACGAGGCCCGCTTTCTCCATGCGCTTGAGCAGGGGGGTGAGAGTGCCGCTGTCCAGATACAGCGAATGGCCGAGCTCCCCCACCGAGCGAGGTGCGGATTCCCACAGCACCAGCATCACCAGATACTGAACATAGGTGAGCCCCAGCGGCTCGAGCAGTGGCCTGTAGGCACGCGTTATTCGATGTGTCGCGGTATATAACGCGAAGCACAATTGTTCATCGAGCGCCGGGAATTCGGCGTGTGCGGGCGCGGATTGGGCGGTCATGGCGAACTCATCCTCAATGTACATGCGCTCGTATTGTGCGCTGTCCAGCCTGCCGGCGTCATCTTTCTCGCTCGGCAGCGCGGCGTTTTCAGATCGCCGTGACGGTCGACATCGCCTCGGCCACGAGTTCATAGGAGCGCAGTCGTGCGTTCGCATCGTGGATGTTGGACACGATCATCAACTCGCTCGCCCCCGTGCGTTGGGCCATATCCTGCAATTGTTCCGACACCGTCTCGGGCGAACCGATGACATGCCGTGCGCGATTCTCCTTCACTGCGTTGCGCTCCATATCGCTGTAGGAATAGGCACGCGCTTCGTCGGGCGATGGTAGCGGCAGGAACTGTCCCTTGCGCAGCCGCAGCCACATCAGGTCGACCGTGCTCGCCAGTGTCTCGGCCTCTTCGTCGGTGGGAGCGCAAATCACGGACACGCCGAGAATTGTGTGGGGTGTCGGGAATCGCGACGAGGGCTCGAACGCATAGCGATACCGCTCGAGCGCCGGTTCGGCCGGCATCGGGCTGAAATGACTGGCAAAGCTATAGCCGTAACCGCCGGCGCCGGCCATCTCGGCGCTCGCGCCCGAGGAGCCGAGTATCCAGATCGGTGGCATGGGGGCATCCTCGGGCACGATCTTCACCCCGGCGTAGGGGTGATCAGCGTCGTAGCGGCCTTCGGCGAGCGATAGCATTTCATCGAGCATTTCGGTGAAATGCTCGCCGGAACCGGCATGCAATGCGCGATTGGCCCGCATGTCGGAGCCCGGCGCACGCCCGAGCCCGAGGTCGACGCGGCCCGGATAAAGAGCTTCCAGGGTGCGGAAGTGCTCGGCAACTCTCATGGGGGCGTGATTCGGCAGCATGATGCCGCCGGAGCCGATGCGGATGCGCTCGGTCAGCGCGCCGATGCGCGACAGCAGCACCTCCGGCGAGGAGCTGGCGATCGCCGGCATACTGTGGTGTTCGGAAATCCAGTAGCGGGTATAGCCGCGAGCTTCGGCCAGGCGGGCCAGATCGAGGCTGTTGCGAACGGCCGCGGACGGGGCGGTGCCGCTGGGTACCGGGACCAGATCGAGTACGGAGAGATCGATGGACATGACAAGCCATGAATGCGTGATCGTATGCGGAACACGATGGGGATGAGCTCGCCGGTTTCATAGGGCCATCGGCGCGCCGGCGCCGATGGCGAACGCGTTCTGCTCCGAGTCAGTCGCGCGTGGCGATAATGTAGACCGCGTGCACGACCCCCGGGATATAGCCGAGGAGCGTCAGCACGATGTTGATCCAGAACTGCAGGCCGATGCCGACCTGCAGGAACACACCGACGGGTGGCAGCAGGATCGACAACAGAATACGAATAAGGTCCATGGAACGTTCCGTTCAAAACAGATGGAGATCAGACCGGCAGTGTGGGCGACTTGGGTACAACGCGGGCTGAATGAACGCCGACTCTGGGTGTTCAGTCTATTCAGATTTGGTTAAACGGTCGTGGGTATTCTGTCGGCAAGTCTCAAAAAGACAGGTGACCAGCATGCGTAGCAAGAAAATCATTCCGTGGGTTGTGGCTCTGGCGATGGCGGGCGGCAGCTCCACAGCCCTGGCAGGCAACACCTTCAATGATGCGCTGGGCGGCGGCCTCGGCGGCGCGATCGGGGCGGCGGTTGGCGGCTCGATGGGCGGCCAGACCGGTGCCGTGATCGGTGGCGGGCTGGGTGGTGCCGGTGGTGCCATTCTTGCCGGCAAGTACAACGAACACGACGACGATCATTACCGCGGTCGCGACTGGCATCATCGACGCGATGCGCGTTACGACCGGCGTGAGCATGATCATGGCCGTCATCGGGGCTGGGATCGCCACGACCGGCGCCATTGATCGCCCGGCCGGTAAAAACTCATGACGGGGCGAATGTCGCTCGGTCGATCCGTCAGGCCGCACGTTTTGTCGTGCGGCCTTTTTTGTGGTCTGCGCCCGAGGCAGCAGAGCACGCAGACGAGGCTCGCCGCGCGGCTTCGACCAGGGCGCGACTGTGACCGGCTAGCCGTGTTTCGAGGTTCGCGAGTGTGGATCGAACCCCGTCGCCGGAATCACGGGCCTGCGGTCAGGCGTTGGTCGGATGGTGGTGACGCACCACGCAGAAGATATTGCTGAGGCTGTGTCGCCGGGCGGCACCGACGGGGTCGAGCGCCAGCGTGGCGTTGAGCGAGACGGCCCGCGTGCAGCTGTTGCCGTCGGTCGGGGTGGAAGCGGTCTTGGCCAGCAGTGTGGTCGGTGCCGGCGACAGCTTGGCGATCAGCGGCTGGATCTTGCGGGTATAGGCTGCCAGTTTGCTATGCGGCAGCGAATGCCCCGTCGGCAGCTTCATCTTGAGCGGGTTGTGGGCCACCCCATGACGACGGATCTCGAAATGCAGATGCGGGCCGGTCGCTTCGCCGGATTCGCCAACGTAGCCGATCACCTCGCCCTTGGTTACGTGCTCGCCCACGTGCAGTTTCGAACGGATCTTGTGCATATGCGCATAGCGCGTGCTGTAGCCGTCGAAGTTGCTGAGCTCCACGATGCGACCGTAGCCGTGCATCCAGCCGGCATATTTCACCGTCCCTTCCGCCGCTGCATGGATGGGCGTACCCATCGGCGCCGCCATGTCCACACCCTTGTGCGGGCGCACGGTGTGCGTCACCGGGTTCAACCGATGCAGATTGAAGGGGCTGCTGATGCGTGTATAGGCAACCGGCTTGCGTGTGAAGGCCGGCTTGTAGGAGGTGCCGGTGGTGTCGAAGTAGCCGAAGTTGCCGTCCGCATCCTTGGCGCGAAAGGCCTTGTAGTTGTGATGATTGGTCGTGATGCTCGAGGCCAGAACGGGGCCGGTCGCGATCTGTTGTCCATCACTGTACGTCGCGCGATAGACCACCGAGAACTGGTCTCCCGGGTGCAGATGACGCAGGTTGTGGCGATAGCGATAGATGCGAGCCATCTGGTCCGCCACGCTGGCCGGGACGCCGTCCGCTGTCATCGAATGCGATAATGACTTGCCGACCGTGCCGGTGGCCGTGATCTCGCGGGTCTGGGTCGCACGCTGCTCGATCCTGGCCTGAAGCCCGCCGCCCGCCCGGTTCACGTGCAGCGTCTTGATCGAATTGAGTCGGTAACGCAGCTCGGCCAGTTTGCCCGTGGGCGTCTTGCGAATCTCCAGCGTGTCGCCGGGATGAATGTGACGCAGAGCGTCAGTCGATTGACCCAGATTGAGCAATTGCTGCCATTGCGAGGCGCCAAGCCCGGCGCGCGCAAACACGCCGGAAAGCGTGTCGCCGGATCGGACCGTGATCTGTTGCCATGGCGTGATCTGCGGGGTGGTGATCAGGCCCAGAGCCTTGGCCGCCTGCATCTGATCGGCCGCCAAGGGCTGAATCTGCAGGTCGGCACTCTGTTTGCTCGAAGCGCGTATGCCAGTGCCTTCGGATTTGCTGGGTGCGGCCTGAGCAGCCCCGCAAAAACATAAAGTTACACCGAGCGCGCCGGTGGCACCGGCACGTAGCATGCGCTTTTGTTGCATTCCCAACCCTCTGCGCCGCGGTCGACTCGTTGGTGAACCGACCCGACGCCTGTAATAGCGAAAATCAAACTCGTAAGACCGGCGAACGCCGGTAAAGTTTCTTATCGTCCTGCCCGTCAACAGCGCGGCCGGTCTGGATGCCGTGTGGCGCTATCCAGCCCTTCGAAGCAATAGCCGTGCCACTCGGTACGAGCCCCAACCGGTCCATGGCGTCGAGCGAGCCGGTCCTGGCGCTCGAGGTGAAAATACGAAGGCAACGAACCGAAACAATCCGGCAGTCGCACCGAGAGTCGAACCGGCTGGCAGGGCGACCGCCAAGGCCATGATTGCAACACAAAGCGCGCCGAGTCCAGTCCCGAAGGTCGAGAGTACGACTAATATCGGGTGCCGGGGCCGGGCCGCGAGGCGCCGCGCGAGCCCATATCCGGCTGGCGCCTTGGGGGCGGGAGTCGCCGGGTCGGTGCGCCATCCCGGCGCCGGCATGAGCGGGCAGAGCGCGCCCGCTACGAGGCCAATCGCAGATCGAATCCGGGGAAAGGCGCCCGGGATCGAGCACCCGCTTCGCACGGACATGTTGTCACCTGGCGTGCGGTTTGGAGAACCAGATCAGCACAGTCAGGCCGAGGAAGATCCAGCCCGCCAGGGTATACATCTCGTTGAGACCGAGCATGAACGACTGCTGCTTGATCACCCCCGCCATGGCGCCATAGGCCTGATCCCGAGTGAGTCCGGCCGCGCGGGCCTGTGCCAGCCAGTGCTCGGTGGCCGGATCGGCAAGCGCGGTATGGGACGACAGCACATGGTCGTGGAAGGCCTCGCGCCAGTCCCAGAGAGTCTGCGACAGCGACGTGCCGATGGCCAGCGCGATCAGACGCATGAAGTTGAACAGCCCCGACGCACTGGCGATCTTGTCTCGCGGCAGGCCGGTCAGCGAGAGGGTGATCAGCGGTATGAAGAAACAGGCCAGGCCGATGCCCCAGGGCAGACGAGTCAGGAACAGGCGCTGGAAGCTGATCGCAGTGTTGGCATCGGCCTTGACGAAGGACAGGGCGGCGAACAGGAGCATGCCGAAGGTCACGATCAATCGTAGATCGATCTTGTCGGTCAGGCGGCCGACGATCGGCGAAAATACAGCGCCGAGCAGGCCGAGGGAGGCGGTGGTCAGTCCGGCCCAGGTCGGCGTATAGCCCTGCACGTTCTGCAACCACAGTGGTAGCAGCACCACGCCGGCGAAATAGGCCATGAAGCCGAAGGTGACGCCGAGGGTGGCGACGGTGAAGTTGCGACGTGCGAACAGCCTCAGATCGACCACCGGATTGTCGTCGGTGAGTTCCCAGACGATCCAGAACGACAGGAACACCGCCGCCACGATCGCCAGCGTCGTGATGAACGGCGACTGGAACCAGGCATCCTCGTTGCCCTTGTCGAGCATGATCTGGAGCGCGCCGACGCCGATGGTCAGCAGCACCAGACCGATCATGTCCAGCGGCAGACGAGCGGTGGCCGTCTCGCGTTCGCGCAGCACCATCCAAGTCACCATTGCGGAGAAGATGCCGACCGGGACGTTGATGTAGAAGATCCACGACCAGCTGATGTTGTCGGTGATCCAGCCACCGAGGATGGGCCCGGCGACCGGCCCGACCACGGCTGTCATGCCCCAGATGCCGTTGGCGAAACCGCGCTTCTCCGGCGGGTAGTTGGCCAGCAGCAGACTCTGTGACAACGGAATCATCGGGCCCGCAACCAGGCCCTGGGCGGCGCGCATGGCCAGCAGGAAATAGAAGCTGGGGGCGATGCCGCAGGCAAACGAGGCCGCGGTGAACAACGCGGTGCAGATCACGAACAGCTTGACCTCGCCCACGCGTTTGGCGAGCCAGCCGGACACGGGAACGGCAATCGCGTTGGCCACCGCGAACGAGGTGATGACCCAGGTGCCCTGACTTGACGACACCGCCAGGTTGCCGGCGATGGTCGGGATCGACACATTGGCAATCGATATATCGAGCACGTTCATGAACACCGCGAGCGCAAGGCTCAGGGTGACCATCACCAGCGCCCCGGTCGGCAATGGCGCGTCGACGGCGCTCTCGGCCGCCCCAGCGCGCTCGCTCATGAGCCCTTCGTGTCGCTCGCGCCGCCTTTGTCGCTGGCTGCGGAACCGTCATTGGCGTCGACGATGCGTCGGATCAGCTGGTGCGCACCGGCGAGCCGGTGCTGGTAGACGTGGGTGCGGTAGCGCGGTTTCTTGGGCGTCTGTCGGGCAAGCCGCGGGCCGTTGGTGTCATGCAGATTGACCGTGACATCCATCGACAGGCCCAGGCGCAGGGGATGTTGGTCGAGCTGATGATGACGGTCGTCGAGCACGACACGGACCGGCACGCGCCGCACGATCTTGATCCAGTTGCCGGTGGCATTCTGTGGCGGCAGCAGTTCGAAGGCCGAACCGGTGCCGGCGCTGATGCCGGCGACATGGCCGTGATAAGTCACGTCGCTGCCGTAGAAATCGGAGACCACCGTCGCCGGCTGGCCGATGCGCATCGAGGCGAGCTCTGTTTCCTTGAAATTGGCATCCACCCAGACCTGGTCGCTCGGCACGATCGACAGCATCGGCTTGGACGGATCGACCCGCTGGCCGACCTGGACTTCACGCTGGGCGACATGGCCGGTGACCGGCGCCGGGATCCTGGTGCGCTGCAGGTTGAGATAGGCACTGCGCAACGCGCTTTCGGCCTGCTTCACGCGCGGATGATCGCGCACCGTCGTGCCCTCGGTCTGGGCCTGGAGTTCGGCCAGCTTGTGCCGGGCGGCGGACAGGGCGGCACGATCTTCATGATAGGTCGCGCGCGAGCGCTCGAAGGCCTGGCGTGGCACGCCGTGGGCGCTGACCAGCTTGCGGTCGCGCTCGTAGTCGCGTTTGGCCTGGGTGAGCGTGCTCCGGCGTTGTTCGATGATCGACTGCTGCTCGTCGAGCCGGGCGTAGAGCTGGTGTACCGAACGCACGGTCTCGGCAAGCTGCGCCTCGGCATGGTCGAGCGCGTTGCGGGCATCGGTCGGATCGAGCCGGACCAGCGTATCCCCGGCATGCACGAGATCGGTGTCGTCGGCGGCTATCGAGATGACCGTGCCGCTCACCTGGGGCGTCAGTTCGATGCGGTTGCCTTTGACATAGGCATCGTCGGTCTCGGCATAGAACTGGGCGATCGTGAAGTAATAGATCGCATAGGCGATGGCCGCGATCAGGAAGATAGCGGCCAGGCCCAGCAAGTACCACTTGCGGCGACCCGACTTGCTCGGGGCTTCGTTGCCGGGTGAGTCCTGAGTGTTCTCTTCGGCCATGGGCGTCTAGTCCACGTGCGCGTTGGCGGCTTTGCCGCTGGCAGTGGCACCGGTGGTATCCGCCACCGGCGAATCGCTGTCGTGCGACCAGCCGCCGCCAAGGGCCCGGAACAGATCGGCGGTATCGCGGTAACGGGTCACGCGTGCTTCGGTGAAGTCGAGTTCTGCGCTCTGATACTGCGCCTGGGCGGTATACAGATTCACATAGTCCGCGGCGCCATTCCTGAGCTGCGTGCGTACGGTCTTGAGGTTGTTCCGGGCTGCCTTGAGTGCCGTGCGTTGCGCTTCCAGTGCGCGTGCGTCCGATTCGATCGAGCGCAGGCTGTTGGCCACTTCGCCGAAGGCCGACAACGTCGTCGCTCGATAGTCGGAAAGAGCCGCCACGAACAGGTCCCGGGCCTGGCGCTTGGCGGCATGCAGCCGGCCGCCCTCGAACAGCGGCGCGCTCAGCGACGCACCCAGCGAGTACAGGGCGAAGGCCGGGTCGCCCAGATCCGCCGGCGTCAGTGCCGAGCGGCTGTAGGAGCCACTGATGCTGATGTCCGGCAGCAGATTGGCGCTGGCCACGCCGATCTGTGCGCTGGCGGCGTGCACGGCAGCGGCCGCGGCCAGGATGTCGGGGCGTTGATCGACCAGCTGGCTCGGTACGCTCACCGGAAGGTCGCGCGGCAGGTGCAGCTGGTCGAGGGTGAAGCCCGGATCGCTGAAGTCGCCCGGATTGCTGCCGACCAGCACGGCCAGCCGGTTGATGGCCAGCGTCTTCTGCTTGCGCAGCGGCTCGAGCGAGGCCCGGGTGCGCGCCAGCTGCGTCTGGATCTGGGTGGCGTCGGCATCGATGGCGGCGCCGTATTTGATCTGCTTGCGCACGATTTTCAGTGCGTTCGCCTGGCTCTTGGCGATGTCACGCGTGGTCTCGATCGCGGCGTTGAGGCCTGCCTCGGTGATGGCGGTGGCCACGACGTTGTTGATCAGGGTGACGTAGGTATCGATCACCCGATACTGCTGTTCGTTGAGCTGGGCGTTGCTGGCCTCGATCATGCGCCGGGTCTTGCCGAACAGATCGAGGTCGTAGCTGGCCGTGGCCTGGGCCTGATACAGGTTGAAGACGTTGGTGAATGACGCCTGGGTGATACCGAACTGGGCGCCGGTCACGCGATTGCGCGAGTAGCCGCCGTTGACGCCGATCTGTGGATACAGTGCGCCCTGATTCTCCTTGACCACTTCATGGGCGGCCTTGATGCGGGCCCGCCCTGCGGCCAGCGTGGGGCTGTGCTGGAGGGCATGGCCGATCAGTGCGTCGAGCTTGTCGGAGTCGAAGATTTTGTACCAGTCCGAGCGCACCTTGCGGGCCCGGTCGAATGCCTGCTTCGGAATCGACTCGCGCGAATCGGAGGCGCCGGGAGTTTCGTCGCCGCTGGTCGTGTCGTTGATGTCGTAGGCATCGTTCGAGGGCTTGGCCGGCGGCTGATAGTCCGGACCGACGGTGCAGCCCGTGACCAGCGTGATCAGCATGAACGCAGCCGCCAGCGCAGAACGCTGCGCTCGGGAGCGTGAGGAAAATGCGGTTCGCATGGGACCCGATCCGGTGGGAGTTCAGGTTGAACTGTACGGTTCAGTTCAGGTGCGTTAATTTAGTCGCTGGCGATATTGCTGTCAAATACATATACCGCTCGCGCCCTCTTGTTTCATACGACTCACCGTGGCTGCCGTGTCCGTCTGCAAGATCCCGTCCAAGAAAGCCGAACAGGTTCTAGACGCCGCTCGTCGATTGTTCGTCGAGCGTGGCTTCGGTGCGACCAACATGGACGCGCTGGCGGCCGCGGCCGGCGTCTCCAAGGCCACCATCTACGCGCACTACGACAGCAAGGAAGCGTTGTTCGCGGCCACTGCTCGCCGTGAATGCCGTCGGCTGGTGGTGCGCATGGCCATCGGTGATGATCTGGCCGAACATCGCTCCCTGGATGCCGCGCTCACCCACATCGGGCGTGCGTTTCTGGATACGCTGATGTCGCCGGAGATCGTGGGGCTGCTGCGCATGGTGATCGCCGAATCGACACGTTTTCCCGAGCTCGGTCAGATCTACTACGACAGTGCGCCGGGACAGACGCTGGCGAGCGTGACCTGTTATCTCGACCGGGCACGACGCGAGGGCCTGCTGATCGACTGCGACACGCGGCGTGCGGCCGAGCAGTTCCTGAGCCTGCTGCGCGGCGATCTTCACATCCGGATTCTGCTCGCGCATCCGCCGCCCCTCGAGGAACGGGATCCGGCGATCGCCGAGGCGGTGGCGACCTTCGTTGCACGCTACGGCGCTCGCCCGGCGGCACGCTGAAAGCCGGCCCCCGAACCGATGGTCGGGGTCGCGTTCGCCGGGCGGCAGGGTTAGTGTAGCCGAGCCGGTTGCTGCTGTTTCCAAGGATCACTACATGAGAGCGAGGGCCGATGCCCGGCTTGCCATTGTCGTTGTCGCCACGCTCGTGGCAGCGCCCGCGGTCGTCTGGGCGGCCAAGAGCGATCCGCCAAGCGCGGCACGTGCCCAGCAGATCCTGGAACAGAATCGACCACTGGCCAAAAACGGCGATGCCAGTGCGCAATACAACATGGGTGTGCTCTACGACCGGGGTTATGGCGTCGAGCGCGATTACGCCAAGGCGCGGCAATGGTATGAGAAGGCCGCAGCCCAGCATTACGCGCGCGCCGAGCACAACCTCGGCATCATGTACGAGGCGGGCAAGGGCGTGCCGCGCGATCTGGACAAGGCGGCGCACTGGTTTCGTCGCGGCGCCGATGACGGCCAGACCGCGTCGCAGAACAATCTTGCCGTGCTTTACATGAAGGGCGAGGGCGTGCCGCAGAATACCGGCAAGGCGGCGTTCTGGGCGGCTCGCGCGGCGGCGGGGGGCAACAGTGCGGCGATCGACAACCTGCCGCGGATCATCACCGATCTGCCCCATATCCACATGAATGCCGATGACGTGAACGTCCGCGATCAGCCGGATCGCGGAGCACGGGTCGTCGGCCATGCGGACAGCGATAGCGTCGCCGTCGTGCTGTCGCGCCGAGACGACTGGACCCAGATTCTCCTGCCGGATAACTACACCCTCGGCTGGGTGGCCAATTTCCTGCTCTCCGACAGCCAGGCACCGCTGGCCGGCAACAAGATGCCGAAGCCGGACACTGCCAAGGCGGCGCCGGCGGCGCCCGATTCGGGCTCTCGCGTGCAGGCGGTGAACGCCGCGCCGTATTCGAGCGAGCCGAGCGAGGGCAGAACGGCGGCGCCGTCCTCTCAGCCCCCGGCTACGCCGCCGAAGCACGCGCCTGGCGAAGGTTTCAGCGCGGACCATCGCACGCAGGCGGGCCCGCTGACGGCGCCGAAAGAGGCGGCACCGAAGACATCGCCCGATCAAAGCGTGCCGTCGCCGGCCGCTGCGCCGGAACACAACGGCGGGTCCGAGCCCGAGGCGTCGCGGAAAGCCGCCGGCGCGGCCTCTGGAGGCAAAGGTCACAAGCCTGAGCCCAGCGCGCCGGCCGCATCGACGGCCCCCGAAACGAAGCCGGCGTCGCGCAAGCAGCCGCCCGAGAAGACAGAAACGACGACAGACGAGACGGCGGCTGCCGCCAAACCGGCGCCGGCCAGGACATCGGCCGCAACGCACGCGACGGTCGGCGTGGATGCAATCAATCTGCGCGCCAAGGCCGGCAGTGGTGGGCGGGTGATCGGCCAATTGCATCGCGGCGATCGCGTGCAACTGCTCGACCAGCATAACGGTTGGCGCTATGTCCGGACCGCCGGCGGTATGAAAGGCTGGGTCGCAGGCTATCTGCTCGTGATGCCATAGCGTGGTTCCGCCCATGAAAAAGCCGCCTGGAAGAAGGCGGCTTTGATCACGCTATCCGACCAGGGCGATGGTCAGTTTTCGTCGATCGGCGGCGTGGGACGAACCAGAATTTCGTTGACGTCCACGTGGGCCGGCTGCGAAAGCGCGTACATCACCGAGGCCGCGATGTCGCGATCGGTCAGCGCATGTTCCGGCTGCTGGTCGAAGAAGGGCGTGTCCACCATGCCCGGTTCGATCAACGTGGTTCGCACGCCGGTGCCCCGGAGTTCCTCGCGGACCCCGTAGCCAATAGCCGAGACCGCCCATTTGGTCGCACTGTACATCGACCCGGGTATGGTCACCCGGCCTGCGGCTGACCCGGTGATCAGCAGATGACCGCGACTGGCCTTGAGCGCTTCGGCGGTGCACTGGATCGTCAGACCGACACCATAGACATTAGTCAGGATCATGTCCTTCCAGATGTCGCTGTCGGCCCCGGTAAAGCCACCCGGCTTGCCGCCGATGCCGGCGTTGGCGAACACGGCATCGATGCGCCCGAAGCGATCGAGCGTGGTCTCAACCATCGTCTGCTGCGAGGCCTTGTCGGTCACGTCGCAAGCGACAGCAAGCGCCCGGTCCTCGCCCCCGAGTTCTTCGACGAGGCTGTCCAGCTTGGAAGCCGTGCGCGCGGCCACTGCCACGCGCCAGCCCTCGGCCACGGCAGCCCGGGCGGTCGCCGCCCCGATGCCGGTCGACCCGCCGGTGATCAGAAGCACGGCATCACTCATAATCGGCTCTTGGATTGAGCCGGCGGCCGCTGGCACGGGCGCCGATCATTCGTGGGCGTGATTCTCGTCATGCACGTGGCCGTGCTCGAGCTCGGTCTCGGTGGCTGCACGCACCTCGGCCACATTGACGGTGAAATCCAGCGTCTGACCGGCGAGCACGTGATTGCCGTCGACCGTGACCTCTTCGTCTTCGACTTCCTTGATCGTGACGATCATGGGGCCGGCGTCCGACTCGGCGCGGAAGCTCATGCCCGGGGCAAGTTCGTCCACGCCCTGGAATGCTTCGCGGTTGACCTTCTGAACCAGTTCCTCGCGATACGGGCCGTAGCCTTCCTCGGGCTCGACCGTGGCGCGCACTTCGTCACCCTCGGCATGGCCTTCGATGGCTTTTTCCAGGCCCGGCACGATGTTTTCGTGGCCGTGCAGATAAGCCAGCGGCTGGCCTTCGCCCGACTGATCGATGATTTCGCCCTCGGTATCGCGCAGGACGTAATGGATGCTGACGACGTTGTCGCGCTGCGCTTGCATGTTGGCCTCTTTATGTCTGAGTGCTTTGCTTGTGAGCCATCGAACGTTGCGACGATCGCCGAAAATACAATGCCGGATCGACAATTCGTTGTCCGGGCCTGTGGTTCGAGCGCGTCACCATGTAAAAAGCCGGGCACGAAGCCCGGCTCGTCTGAGCGTGTCGGCAAGGCCGGGTCAGCTCTCCAGAGCCGCGGTCACCGTAATTTCGGCCCCCTTGAACAGGCGCGAGACCGGGCAGGCATCCTTGGCCTTGTTGGCGGTCTGGCGGAACGTCTCTTCGTCGATGCCGGGCACCTTGCCGTGGCAGATCAGATCGATCTGCGTGATCGTCGGCGTATCGTCCAGCGAGAAGTGGACCTTGGCCTCGGTCTGAATCGAGTCGGGCGTATGGCCATCGGCGGCCAGCATGGCCGAGAATTGCATCGAGAAGCAGCCGGCGTGGGCAGCGCCCAACAACTCTTCCGGGTTGGTGCCGGTACCGTCCTCGAAGCGGGTCTTGTAGGAGAACTGACCTTCGAAGGCGCGGCTCCCGAGCGCCATGTTGCCGTTGCCGGACTTCAGGTCACCCTGCCACTGGGCATTCGCCTTGCGTACGGGCATCGTTCGCTCCTTTGCGTTTTTCGATGTACGCCACCGAATCTACGGTCCATACCGCGCAAAGACAAGATCGGGCGGATCGGTCCAGCCTGCCTCGTTGGCGGAATGCACCGCAATCCGCCCAATTCCCGATTTGTGGAGCCTTCGGGATGCTGCTAATTTCGAAAAACGACTCGATAATGCGGGCTTCGCCGAAAACGATGAGCGATACAACCGACGACAGCTTTTCTGTTGACAGTGAT
This sequence comes from uncultured Gammaproteobacteria bacterium, assembly GCA_963835375.1. Lineage (GTDB taxonomy): Bacteria > Pseudomonadota > Gammaproteobacteria > Nevskiales > Salinisphaeraceae > Salinisphaera. Next base: position 117,284 of record CAWIGB010000024.1, on the reverse strand, counting down.
CATGTAAAACGGGCGGTGATGGCTGCCGCCATGGGCAACGCGCTGGAATGGTTCGATTTCAGCGTATATTCGTATATGGCTGCCACGATCGGCAGCGTGTTCTTCCCTTCGCATAGCGACTCGGCCGCGTTGCTCGCCGCGTTCGCAGGCTTCGCCGTGGCATTCATGGTCCGCCCGCTCGGCGGGCTGTTCTTCGGCCCGCTGGGGGACAAGGTAGGGCGCTCGGCCGTTCTGGCCACGACCATCATCCTGATGTCGATCGGCACCTTTGCCATCGGCGTACTGCCGAGCTTCCAGACCATCGGTATCTGGGCGCCGATCCTGTTGGTGCTGGCTCGTCTGGTGCAGGGGTTTTCCACTGGCGGGGAATACGGGGGGGCCGCGACCTTCATCTGCGAGTATTCGCCCGACAAGAACCGAGGCTTTCTGGCGAGTTTCCTCGAGTTCGGCACTCTGGGCGGCTATATCTTCGGCGCAATGCTCGTGCTCTGCACTCAGTTGATCATGGGCGACGCCGCCTTCAACAGTTGGGGCTGGCGCATTCCGTTCATGTTCGCCGCGCCACTGGGCCTGTTCGGCCTGTATCTGCGGCTCAAGCTGGAGGACAGCCCCGCGTTCGAGGCGGTCAAGGAGAAAGGCGAAGCGAAGGGTTCGCTCGGCGAGGTGGTCTCCAATCACATGCGTCAGCTGATCCTGTGCATGGGGCTGGTGCTCATCCTCAACGTGGCCTACTACGCGATCCTGACCTATCTGCCCTCATATCTCACGTCGGTGCTCGACATCGGTTCGATCGAGTCCACCCTGCTGCTGGTGGTCACGATGGTGGGCATGATGTGCGTGATCTACCTCTTCGGTGCGCTGTCCGACCGGGTCGGGCGGAAACCGGTACTGGTGGGCGCGTGCATCGGGTTCATCCTGTTGTCGTATCCCGCGTTCGCCATGATGCAGACCACCGAGGTGTGGGGCATTGTGGCGTCGCTCGTGATTCTGGGGCTGCTCACCGTCGCACTGGCGGGCACCATGCCCTCGACGTTGCCGGCCATCTTCCCCACGAATGTTCGCTACGGCGGTTTTGCGATCGCCTACAACATCTCGACCGCCTTGTTCGGCGGCACGGCGCCGTACGTCATCCAGTGGCTGATCGGCGTCACCGGTAACAAATCGGTGCCGGCGTTCTATCTCATGACCGCGGCAGCGATTGCGCTGATCCCGATATTACTCATACCGGAAACCGCCGCTCGGCCGCTGCCGGGTTCGAAGGCCCAGTATGCAAGCGAGGACGAGTCCCGACAGCAGCCGGCGCCTGCAGCCTGATCGATTCCGCGACGCCCCTCCGAGGCGAAGACAAGCCGCCGCTGGATTCCAGCGGCGGTTTTTTCATGCGCGGTGCGCGGCCTCAGTGTTCGTAGATCATCCTGCGGGTCATGCCGCCATCGGCGATCAACGTCTGGCCGGTCATGAATGCCGCATCGGCACTGGCCAGGAAAGCGACCACGCCGGCGATATCCTCGCCGCGACCGACGCGGCCAGCCGGATGCTGGTCGTGATCCACAGCGCGCAATGGGGCCGGTTCATCGGCGTCGGCTTGCTCGCCGCGCACATCGATCCAGCCAGGCGCGATCGCATTGACCCGAATCGACGGGCCCAGGCTCATCGCCAGCGCGTGGGTCAGGGCCTCGATCCCGCCCTTGGACGCGGCATAGGCCTCGGTCTGCGGCTCCGACTGATAAGCCCGGCTGGAGGCCATGTTGACGATGGCGGCGTCCGGCCCGCCGGCACGCAGAAGAGCGACGGTGTGTTTTGCGATCAGAAAGAAACCGGTGAGATTGACGTCGATGACGCGCTGCCAGTCCGCCAGTTCCAGCGCCTCGATCGGCCCGTTGAAGGGGCCCGCGATCCCCGCGTTGTTCACGACCAGATCGAGTCGGCCGTGCTCGCGTCGTACTGCCTCGGTCGCCGTTCGGACGTCGTTCTCGCTCGAGACGTCGGCGACCAGCGTCTGTGTGCGTTCACGAACCGCCGGGTCGAGGCCGGCCGTCAGGTCGTCCAGGGCAGCGTGATCGTGGTCCAGGCACCAAACCGTGTGGCCGTCTGCCAGCAGGCGGCGCACGACGGCGCGACCGATGCCCTGGGCCGCACCGGTGACCAGGCAAATCTTCTCGGAAGTCGACATGATGAAATGATGGGTTGAATCGTGTAGCGGATGATGCGCTGGCTTCTACCCAAAAAAAAACCCGCCGATTCGATCGGCGGGTTTTCCGGCTGGCCGTGATCGGCCGGCCCTGCGGACTCGCGACCTAGTTGTTGTCGGTCGCGTCGTCCACCTTGTCGCCGGCCTTGTCCGCCGCGTCCGAGGCCTTGTCGCCCGCATCGTCCATAGCATCGGACGCATTGTCGGCTGCATTGTCGACTTTCTGGCCGGCCTTTTCGGCCGGGCCGTCGTCGTTGTCGCAGGCCGCCAGCGTCAGCGTGGTCAGGCCGAGAATCGCGGCGATCAGCAGCGTCGAAATCTTGTTGTTCACATAAACTCCTGTGTTTCTGGTGCAACCCCAAGGACAGGATTAAATTTGATGTCCGGGATGGCCGGAATTGTAACGTACCGAAGCCTTGCCAATGTCTGAACATCGCGGTTTTCGCCAGAGCGCGAGCGCGGTGAGACGGGCCTCGTCTGAAGCGGTGACACGTTCTAGACTAAGCGCCATGAAACAGCCTCTGAACGGATATCGCGTCTGCGATATGACCGCCATGATCTCCGGCCCGCTGGCCACCATGCAGCTCGCCGACCAGGGCGCCGATGTAATCAAGGTCGAACGCCCGGGTTCGGGCGACTACACCCGTCTGGCATCAAATCGCCGGGCCGGCATGTCGGCTAGCTTTCTCAACAATAATCGCAACAAGCGCTCGATCGCGTTGGATCTGAAGCATCCGGAGGGCCTGGCAGCGCTCAAGCGCGTCGCAGCCGTGTCGGACGTGTTCGTGCAGAATTTCCGCCCGGGCGTGGCCGAACGTATCGGCCTCGGTGAGGACGCTATTCGTGAGGTGGCACCGGATATCATCTATGTGTCGATCAGCGGCTTCGGCGCGAACGGGCCATACGCGGCCAAGCCGGTCTACGACCCTCTGGTGCAAGCACTGTCCGGGCTGGCCAGCATCCAGGGCGGTTCCGACGAGGCGAGGCCGCGGCTGGTGCGCACGATCGTGCCGGACAAGCTCACCGGCTATGTCGCGGCTCAGGCGATCACCGCCGCGTTGCTGGCCCGGGCCAATGGCGGCGGCGGGCAGCATATCCATGTTTCGATGCTCGACGCGGTGATCGATTTTCTCTGGCATTCCGACATGAACAGCCAGACCTTTGTCGGCGCCGACATGGACCAGTCGCAGGCCGCCAGCTTCATCGATCTGATCTACCAGACCACCACCGGCTATATCAGCGTCGCAGTGCAGACCGATGCCGAATGGCAGGCCTTGACCGAGGCGCTCGATACCCCGCACTGGCGCGACGATCCGCGCTTCGCCACGCCTGCCGACCGCCAGGACAATATCGATGCACGGCTCGAATTGACCCAGGCACGCTTGCGTGAAGCGGATGCGGAATACTGGCTCGACCGGCTGACCGAATACGGCGTGCCCTGTGCCCCCGTGCTGACCCGCTCGGAGCTCGTGGAGCATCCACAGATCCGTGCCAACGATATCGTGCTCGAAACCGATCACGAAACCGCCGGTCGTCTGCGTCAGGCGCGCCCGGCGGCGCGTTTCTCCGGCGTCGAGGACATGCCCATGCGGGGCGCGCCACGACTGGCTGCTGATACCCGGTCAGTGCTCGCGGATGCCGGTTATGACGAATCCGCGATCGACGCGTTGATCAACGGTGGTGCGGCCGCCGGTGATCTGAACGGAGACGATGAATGATTGATTTCTATTATTGGCCGACGCCCAACGGCTGGAAGATATCGATCCTGCTCGAGGAGCTGGGCATCGAGTACCGTACCGTGCCGGTGGACATCAACGCCGGGGATCAGTTTGAACCGGCATTCCTGGCGATCTCGCCGAACAATCGCATGCCTGCGATCGTGGATCACGAGGCGCCGCCGGAATACGGCCAGGGCGCCGTGTCGGTGTTCGAATCGGGCGCGATTGCGCGCTACCTGGCGGAAAAGACTGGCTTGTTCTACCCGCGGGCTGCGCGGCTGCGTACCGAGATCGATGAATGGCTGTTCTGGCAGGTGGGCAATCTCGGCCCCATGGGCGGTCAGATGAGCCATTACGTCAATTACGCGCCTGGCGAGCATGCCTATTCTGAGACGCGCTACCGCAACGAATATCATCGTTGTCTCGGCGTGCTGGAGCGTCGACTGGCGGCTCGCGACTACCTGGTCGGCGACAGGTATACGATCGCCGATATCATCAACTGGCCATGGGTGTTGATCGCGAAAGCCATGGGGCAGCCGCTGGACGACTTCCCGAATGTCGCGGCCTGGCGCCAGCGCGTGAAGCAGCGTCCGGCGGTACAACGCGGGGTGGATCTCGGTAAACAGTGGCGGGCCCGCCGGCCGAGGACCGAAGCGGCACGGCGCCGTCTGTTCGAGCAAACAGCGGATACCGCGCCTGAGTCTTCGCGCGGCTGAGCGCGACCAGTACAATTCCGGCCTTCGTTCCGTCCTCGGTGCTTATCGCTCGCCAGGAGAGAGGTCATGTTTGCGTTCATCAAGGCGTTTTTCGCCGGTCTCATCGCCATGCTCGGCTTCAATCAGGGATTGCTCTGGCTGCTCGATAGAGCCGCCCTCGCGAACACGACGAGCTGGAGCAGCCAAAGCTTGTTCGGCACCGGAATACCGGTAGTGGCGTGGCTGGCGCTCTGGGGCGCGCTCTGGGGCCTGGTGATATGGTCGCTTGTGCGTCGGGCCGAAGCGGCCGGTTATTACGTCGGCGCCATCATCCTTGGCGCGGTGCTGCTGACCGGGGTGGCCGTGGCCGTGACGCCGTGGTTGGGCAGCGCCGTGTTCGGCGTCTCCCTGGTCGGCTATGCGATGAACGCAATCGGCGTGATGCTGGCAGCCAACGCAGCCTACGGCCTTGGATTCGCGGCGTTGATGCGCCTGTTCCACCCGCCGCGCTGATGCCGGTCGACCCGTCCGCCAAGATGGCGGGCGGGGTCCGCCTGGGCCGGCTCAGGCGGCTGCCACGAACTGGCGTGGAAGACGCAACATGAAGCACGTCGGCTCGCCGTCATTGCGGCCATGGCCGACGAGATACAGATCGCCGCCGTGGCTGCGTGCCAGCGAGCGGCTCACGCTTAGTCCGAGGCCGAGGCCATTGCCCTTGGTCGTCGTGAAGGGCGAGAACAATTCCACATCCTCGGCGATGCCGCCGCCGTTGTCGGAGACATAGATATCCACCCGATCGTGGCTGCTGTCGTCCACGCTCAGTGTAATCCGGCGCTCGTCGCTCGGGACCGCTGAATGGGCGAGTGCCTCGATGGCATTGCTGATCAGATTGCGCAGTACCTGCTGGGTGAAGATGCGGTCCATCGGCAGTTCGATCGCGGCAAGATCAGCCTTGTCCGGCCACTGGAACGCGACGCGTTCGGCTCGAAGACTCGGCTCGAGCAACTCGCGGACTTCGCTCAGCACGGGCAGCAGCGATTGCTGATTGATCGTGGGCCGGCCTTCGCGCGCGAAGTCGCGAAGATGGCGAATGATCGACGAGGCCCGCTGGATCTGGTACTCCGCGCGCACCAGCAGGTCGGCCTGCGCGCTGCCTTCGTCGCGTGCCACCGAGAGCGCCCGGGTGACGAAGTTGCGTGCCGAGGTGAGCGGTTGTCCCAGATCGTGCGCCAGCCCGGTGCCGAGCGATGCGAACACGCTGATGCGCTCGCGCGTGGCGATCAGATTCTGAAGCTCGTTCATCCGCCCCTGGTTCTCGACCTCGTTGGTGAGGTCGATGGCGAACCCGGCCAGACGGTAGATCTCGCCGGAACCGTTGCGCACCGGAAAAGCACGATCACGGATCCAGCGGATTTCGCCGTCCGGCCGATTGATGCGGAAGACCTCGTCGTAATGGCCCTCGGCCGCATCGCGCTTGAACGCCTTGAGTACCCGTTCGCGGTCGCCGTCGTGCACCCAGGCCAGGCGTCGCCCCGGGTCTTCGTAGAGGCTGGTACAGGGTTGCCCCCAGATTTGCTCGTATGCCGGGCTGATATAAACCAGTTCATCGCCGAGGGGATTGGTCATCCAGAACACTTCCTGGATATGTTCGGCGAGCTCGCGAAAACAGCGGGTCTCGCGCTCGGCCTCGTTGACCCGCGCCTCGCAGCACGCCAGCTCCGCGCGCAGGGACTCGATCTGTTCACGCGCCGTGGCGAGGTCGTCGGGCAGCGGTGGTGGGGGATTTTGAGTTCGTGACATGGGACCGGTCGGTTAACGGTGGCGAAACGACTCAGGCAGCCATAATATATCGGCTTTGCGTAGAATCGCCTTGGCGGCGCGCGCAAGACAGACATCGAGTACCCGGGAGACGCTATGCGTAATGATTTTGCTGTTCATATCGTAGACGATGATCCCGGCGTCCGGGAGTCGATGAAAACACTGGTGCGGGGCGCCGATTACCCCGCCTTCTGTTACCCGAGCGCCTCGGCTTTTCTTGATCGCTGTGATTCCGCGACAGGGTGCGCGTTGATCGACCTGCGCTTGCAGGACATGGACGGCATCGCGTTGCAAAAGGAATTGATCGCACGCCAGATTCCCCTCGACATCGTCATGATGAGCGCCTACGGCGATATCGAGCATGCAGTCGAGGCGATGCGCCTCGGCGCGGTCGACTTCCTTGAAAAGCCGTTCGACCCCGACTACCTCATCAAGCAGCTGTACGAGCTTTCACGCGCCAGCAATACGAATGAGCGGCGCCAGCGCGAAGCGCGTCAGCGTGCGGCCCTGATCGATACGCTCACGCCGCGTGAAAAACAGGTGCTCAGCGGTATCGTGGACGGCCAGGCGAACAAGCAGGTAGCGGCCGATCTCGGCATCAGTGCGCGGACGGTGGAAACCCATCGCGTTCACATCATGCAGAAGCTGCAGGCGGATTCGCTGGCGCATCTGGTGCGCATCTGGATGGCGGCGGCTGCGTTGCAGGAGACCGCACCCGAGCAATGAACGGGCGGGTCTCGAACCGTTCCACACCGCACGTCGGACACCAACAAAAAAGCCGCTGATCGTCGACCAGCGGCTTGATTCGTCGCCCTATAACCGGGGCCCGCGGCCTCTCACCGCGTTGGATATCAGTGCCAGTACGAACAGCACGATAAAGATGAAGAACAGGATCTTGGCGATCCCGGCCGCACCCGCGGCGATTCCCCCAAAGCCGAAAACCGCCGCGATGATGGCGATGATGAAAAATACGACAGCCCATCCGAGCATGATTCGCCTCCTTGTTGTTGCACTGCTTCGAACCGGTCGAGCCCGTACTGCACGACTTTGAATCCAGGCATTACCGCCGACCGGCCGGCGCAGTTCGAGTATCGCGTAGATTCATGTATGAGGCATGAACCGTGCGATGGAAATCCGTCTCTGGCGAGACGCTGTGTCAACCGAGCTGCGAATCCAGATGTTTCTCGATCTCGGCATCGTTCTGGTGGGTCCAGTCCTTGTCGATGCTGGCGGCCACACTCTGCGACAGCGGGCTGTCGAGATGATCGCGCAGTCGGCCGAGGAACTGAGGCGCGGCGACCAGCACGAGCTCGTCGAACGCCTTGTGGTTAAAGCCCGACTTGAGCTTGGCCACGACTTCCTTGGCGAAGATGTCTTCGTGCTTTTCGCTGGTGCGGGTCTGCGGATCGGCCTGGTGACGCCCATGCGCCGCGGAATCCTCGATTTCACCCTTGCCGCCGGTGCGCAGATCACCTTCGTGCTTGCGGCTCTCGTCATGATGGAACGCATCCACACGGGATAGAGAACCGGCGTTTTCACGCGAAAACAGACGCGCCGTGGCTGCATCGGCGACCAGAATCCATTGCTTGGCCATGAAACCTCGCTTTGTCGGTACAGACCGACCTCTTAGAACTTGCGTTCGAATTCCTTGAGTTTTTCCTCGGCGGCTTCCTTGGTGTCGCCGTATTTCTCCTGAATCTTGCCGAGCAGGTTTTCGCGTTGGCCGCGCACCTCTTCGACATCGTCATCGGTCAAGCGGCCCCAGTGCTCGCGCACCGAACCTTTCATGCGATCCCACTGGCCTTCGAACTGATCATCGTTCATGACGAACTCATGGTTGCAAAATGTATGTCGCACGCTAGCAGCGTGCATCGCTCACACCATCCGGGCAATTACCTAAGCGCCGTCGAGCGGGCTCTGCGTTCGCCGTGGCCCGCCATAATCTTTAAGCTCGGTGCCCAGGTTCATCGATGCCCGTGCCATGGCCGAACACGCCCGTTCCGATATCGCCGATCGGCTCTTCGAAGCCCACGTCGCCCATGAGCTGTCCATGTGGCAGGGTGAGCGCGGCCTGCAGCGCCTGGATCGTCTGGTCGAGACATTCTGGAGTTGGGCCGAGCGCACCACGCTCGCTGAAACGATCGACTGCGACAGCGTGCGCGGCGCGGCGGAGCGGCTGGCCCTGGATCTGGATCTGCCCGATCAGCTGGCCGGGGTCATCGGCGGCATTGCCGATGAACTGGTGCGGCTGGACGTCAATCGTGAGACCCGTATACGCGACGTGATCGACCAGTCGCTGTTCGACGAAGGCGTGGCGTTGGCGGTGGAATTGGATACCCTGCGCGCGCGTCTGATCCAGCGTCTGCTGAAAAGCCCGGTCTACACCGCGCTGGCTTCCGACATTCTGTATCAGGGAATCAAGGACTATATTTTTTCTGATTCGGGGGCGATCCGTTCGATTCCCGGCGTCTCGCGATTGATCAAGGGATCGTCGAGCGCGGTCAGCCGGCGCATGCCGGGGCTGGAGGCCCAGGTCGAGAGCCGGGTCCGGGCCTATATCGAGGCCAACACCGCGCGCACGCTCGCGCGTACCGAAACCTATCTGCTCGAATCGCTGGACGGAGATCGGCTGCGCGCGTTGGCCGACGAGATCTGGAAGGCGGCGGCCGACAAGCCCATGTGGATCGCCGACGCCATCGATTCGGACGAACTACAGCGGCTGGTGGACTACGGCCTGCAAATCTGGCGCTCGCTGCGCGAGACGGAATATCTCGGCCTGATGATCGACCAGGGCGTGCAGGCGTACTTCGCTCGCCACGGCGACGAGACGTTGGCGGAACTGATGAGCCATGTTGGCATCGACCGGCAGGTTGTGGCGGATGAAGTCGCCGTTCTGGCCCCGGATCTGATCGCGGGGCTGGCCGAGACCGGCCTGCTCGAGACCTGGGTGCGCGACCAGCTCGCCGATTTCTACGACTCGGATGCCTTCGCCGCGGTCATGGGCGACGGCGACTGACCCGATCAGTCGCCGGCCAGCACACGTTGCATGAAGGCCGGTTGGGCGAAGGCGGCGTGATGCATTGCGGGCGTGTAGTACTCGGTGTGAAAGCTCAGTTCGGCCGTCGGTACGGCCAGCGCCAGATCATCACGCGCGGCGAGCGTGGCGGACCACCAGCCGGTGGGGTAGCTCGGCTGCGGGAAGCTCAGCAGATGCGTCGCCGCGAATCCGGCGCGGCGCAGGCCGCCATGCATGTCGCGGATCAGCCGGGCGTGTGCCAGCGGCGATTCGCTCTGCTGGACGAGCATGCCGTGCGGCGCCAGCACGCGATGACATTGCTGGTAGAACGCTTCGTTGAACAGGCCTTCGGCCGGGCCGATCGGGTCGGTGCTGTCGATGATGATCAGGTCCACCGAGGCATCGCCGGCGGCTGCCATCCAGGCCACGCCGTCCTCAAAGGCGAGCGTCGCGCGTGGATCGTTGTTGGATTCGACCAGCGCCGGGAAATATTGCTCGGCCACGCGGGTGACGCGTTCGTCGATATCGATCTGGGTGACCGATTCCACGCTCTCGTGCTTGAGCACTTCGCGCAGCGTGCCGCAGTCGCCGCCGCCGATGATCACGATGTTTTTGGCCGCGCCGTGGGCGAAGATCGCGGGATGCGTCATCATCTCGTGATAGACGAAATTGTCGCGGTCGGTGAGCATCACCAGGCCGTCGATCGTCATCAGCCGGCCGAAGGTCTCGGTCTCGTAGACTGCAATGGTCTGGTAGGCCGAGGTTTCCTCGTGCAGCTTGTCCCGGATTTTGAGCGAAAATCCGACGCCCAGTTCGTCGCTGGCCTCGGTGAACCACGATTCGTCCGCTACCATGGCGCCGTATGCTCCTTTGCCGCTATCGGCGGCTCGATTCACTGGATGAGCTCGCAGTATAGATGATCTCCGTATCTGCCCGAGAAGCCGCCGCGGCTCGTGACTGGACGCTCGATGATGCGCGCCGCCTGTATCGTGTCGCCACCTGGGGCGATGGTTATTTCGGCATCAACGAGGCCGGCCATGCCGAAGTCCGGCCGGCCGCCGACATGCCGGGAGTCGATCTCGATGCCCTGGCCGACGAGATTCGCGATGCGGGTCTGCGCCTGCCGGTGCTGGTTCGTTTCACCGACATCCTGGGCGACCGGCTCAACCGACTGGCTGATGCCTTCGATGCCGCACGCGCGGCCCACGACTATGCCGGGCGCTATACCGTCGTCTATCCGGTGAAGGTCAACCAGCAGCGGTCCGTGGTCGAACATCTGGTGGCCGCCGGCGGCGACCGCGCCGGGCTCGAGGCCGGCAGCAAGCCCGAGCTGATGGCGGTGCTTGCGCTGGCCCGGCCCGGTTCGACCATCGTCTGCAATGGCTACAAGGATCGCGCCTTCCTGCGCCTGGCGCTGGCCGGGCAGCAGCTCGGGCATCGCGTCTACATCGTGGTCGAGAAGCCTTCGGAGCTGGCGCCGATCGCCGAACTGGCCGCTGCGCTCGGCCTGCGGCCCCGGCTCGGTGTACGGGTGCGACTGGCGAGTGTCGCGGCCGGACACTGGCAGAACACCGGCGGCGAGAAATCCAAGTTCGGACTGACCGCCGATCAGGTCGTTGCGGCCGTGGCCCGGATGCGCGAACTGGGCATTCTGGATTGTGTGTCCATGCTGCATGTGCATGTTGGCTCGCAGGTCGCCGACCACGGCGCGCTTGCCCGGGCCATGGACGAGACCGCGCATCTGTATCGCAGCCTGCGAGCGCTGGGCGCGCCCATCGATACGGTCGATGTCGGTGGCGGCCTGGCCGTGGATTACGAAGGCCGCGGCGCGCGCTCCTTCTGTTCGATGAACTACGGCGTGCCGGACTATGCCGAGGTCGTGGTCGGCGCGCTGGCCCGGGTGGTCGAGCGCTTCGATCTGCCGGCACCGGACATCATCAGCGAATCCGGCCGTGCGCTGACCGCGCACCACGCCGTGCTGTTGACCCAGGTCATCGACAGCGAAACCAGTCTGAACGTGGCGCCGGCGACACTCGACGACACCCTCTCGGCTTCGGCCCAGCTCGATCGCGTGGCCGCGCATCTGGCCGACGTGCAGACGCGTTTCGTCGCCGGCGAGCTTGGGCTCGCCGACCGGGCCGAGGCCGAACGCGAGGCCGCAGCGGTCCACCGCGCGCTGGCGGCCCGCGTGCCCGAGGATGCCGACGATCGGGCGGCGGTCACTGCGGCGCGCGAGAAACTCGCGACCAAGTATTTCGTGAACTTCTCGGTCTTCCAGTCGGTACCGGATGTGTGGGCGTTGGATCAGATCTTCCCGGTCATGCCGCTGGCACGGCTCGACGAGGCCCCGGACCAGAACGCGCGGCTGTGCGATCTGACCTGCGACTCGGACGGCCGGCTCGATCGCTACGTGGACGAGAACGGGCTCGATACCACGCTGCCGCTGCATTCACTGCGCGACAACGAGGTGTACCGGATCGGCATCTTCATGGTCGGGGCCTACCAGGAGAATCTGGGCGATATGCACAACCTGTTCGGCGATACCGACGTCGTCAACGTGGAGATCCGCGACGGCGCCTGGCATCTGGGCGACGCGCAACACGGCGATCGTACCGACGAATTGCTCACCTACGTGCACTTCGAGCCGGAGACGCTGCGCCGGGCCTATCGCCGCAAGCTGACCGCGGCCGGCCTGGCGCCGCGCCAGCGCGCCGAATGCGAAGCGCTGCTCGAGGCCGGTCTGGCAGGTTATACGTATCTGCTGGAGACGTGAGCGTTGTAATCGGCCGGCGAGCGACCGGCGCCACGACCTGGCGACACGCCCGATGGGTATCGCGCCGCAACGGCCCGGCCCCCTGCGGGGCTAGCGCCCGAAACCGCGCTCCGCGGTATCACGCCGCATCACCCAGCCTGGCCCCGGAATATTGATTCGGCATAAAAGTGGTCGCAGGCCTCAGCTCTTGTCCAGCGAGAACTTCACGGCGGGCCTGGCCTTGTCGCCCTCGGCGACCGACGGGTCGCCCCCGATGATGCGTGCCGGATTGACGTTGCGCGCCGCGAGATAATCCCGCACCGCTTGCTGGCGCTGCCGGGCGAGCTGTTCCAGTTCGACGTGGCGCGCCGCGTTCGCATCGTTCGAGTTCATGGCCTTGGCATCAGCGGGCACGGCCTGGCCGTGGATATGCAGGATCCAATCGGGATGTTCGCGCATGGCCTTGGCGATCAGGGCCAGATACTTGCGATCCTCCGGCCGCACATAGTGCTTGCCGGTGGCGAAGATCGCCGGGCGATCCTTCACCGAACGGAAAAGATTGAGGAAGCTGTTCTTGGCGTTGTTGAGCAGGCCGAGCGGCGAGTAGTTCGACAGCAGCCCCGTGCGCAGACCGGCCAGGACGGCTTCGCGGATCAGGTTGTTGAGCGAGAAGTAGGGGTTGGTGACGTCGCCGAGGATCTTCGTACGGAAATGGATGATGTCGTCGTGCCCACGGATGAGCTTGAGCGCGGTGTTCATCGAAATGCCGTAAGCGATATCGGTCGTTTTGGTGGCGCTGTCGGCCAGCCGGAAATTGGTCACCGTGGTATCGAGCACCCCGTTGAGCTGGCCTTTGGTGGCCGACAGGTTGAGCGTGCCGTCGGCGACGCCGTTGGCGATCCTGCGGTCCATGGCGGCGTTCAGGTAACCCGACATGGGGCTGAGTGCCAGCGATCGCAGCCAGGCATCGAGATTCATGTTCATGCCGTGGGGCGCGAACGGTGCGATCTTGCCGCGGCTGTCGAGATGGCCGTAGGCGCCGACATCGAGCCCCAGCGTGTAACTCGCGCTCTGATCCGGTTTGGCGGTATTCAGATGGTCGAGGGTGAAATCGAGATTCGAGCCGGTCAGGTGAACCGCGGGCGTGGTGGTCGTGTCGACGAAAGCGATCGCCGGGCCCGACAGATGCAGGTGGTCCACCGCGTAGCTCGACGCCGTCGCGCCGGCGTGGGTCGAGCCGCTCTGAGTCGCCGTCTTCGAGCTGGTTTTCGGCGTCTGATTCGAGTCGGCGGCGGGGCTGCCGGAACTTGCCGTCATGCTGTCGACGAACTGGCTGATCACGCCCATGCCGTGCGTATCGTGCCGGGTGTGGATGTTGGCGCCGTCGAGTTCGAGATCATGGACGCTGTAATGCAGCAGATCCCGTAGCGAAAACCGGTTCGCTTTCATCGACACGGCCTGGATGGCCGCGCTGTCGGTGTTGGTGTCGCCGAGTATGTGCACGCCGCTGGTCTTCAGATCGCCGACATCGATGGCGGAGAGGCTGTCGATGGCAATGCCGGTCGCCTCGGTTTGAAGCAGGGTGATCCACGGCGCATCGATGGCCGTGTCCACCACATCAAGCTTGTGGCTGTGCGCATCGCCCGACAGCGTCAGGCGCAACGCGCTGCCACTGGTGTCGGGCTGCTCGGCGTACTGGCCGTCGAAGCCGAAGTGCATCGCTGCTATGCGTATCGGCGCGCCCGGTATGTTCAGATGCACGTTGTTTGCATCGAGCTGGCCTTTCGCGCTGCGTGCGAACAGATCGGCGCTGTGCATGGCGACATGGCCCTTCCAGTCGACGTGATCGGCGGTTACATGACTCGTCTCGGGCACGTCGAACACGAGCTGGTCGGTGCCGAGCGAGCCATCGGTCTGGATACGCGTGCCGTTGCCGGCCAGTCGGATGGTGCTCTTGCCGTTCCAGTCCACGGCGGCGCTGTTCAAGTCGACCGTGTTCGGGATGGCGAACGCCATGGCGGTTGCGGTGAAGCCGCCGTCGGTGTCGATCCGAGTCTCGTCCGGGGTGAGCGTGAGATCCAGCCCGCCCGTGAGATGCTCGGCCGCGCTGGACAGTTTCAGCCAGTGGCCGGAGGCCAGGCTTGTCTTCTGCGCGGCCAGTTTGCCGTGGGTCGTGACCCGGGTGGTGGTCTTGCCGAGTTCGGCCTGCGCCTTACCGTTCCAGGACGCGCTCTTCTGGCTGAAGTGGAGTTGCTTCGCGCGTTGGGCCACCACGTTGGACAGTTGCACCTTGCCGTCGGCGCTGATGCGTCCGGGCTGGCCGTTGGCTCGCCAGAGCGTGGCCTGTTCGTCGCCCTGCCAGGACAGACTGTCGCCGCGCACATCGGTGCCGTCGGCCGCGGCTAGGTGCGCGTCGTGCCAGCTGCTCTGGCCCTTGAGGCCCAGCTTGAACTCGCCGTCGGCGTCATATTCGACGGACAGCTGTTGATTGGCGTCGAACCGCCCCTCCAGCGCGGTGATATAGCCCAGCTGCGCCAGCGGGGTGAGCGCCTTCATCGCGAAGTTCGACGCCTTGATGCCGACGTCCACCCGGCGCGTGGGGCCCAGAGGGCTGAGCTGCCCGTTCAGATCGAGCCGCCCGTCGGCCACCCGAAGCTGCACCCTGGCGTGGGTCGTCTGTGCCGGCTGCCAGGTGGCGATGGTGCCGATATGCAGGCTGTGGATGCTCAGGCTCTGATCGACGGCGGGCTGATCGCCGCGTGCCGGTTCGCGGTAGTGCAGGGCGACGTTGCCGGCCGTGACCTCGCCAACGCCGAACCCCCAGTGGCTTTTCCCGCCGCTCCCGCTGCCGCCCGGGATCGGCACCCCGGCGATCGTGAACTGTTGGTCGGCGTTGCGGCCGACGTCGACGCGAGCCTGGCTGAGCCGGATTGCCGACAGATCGATGCGATGGTCGATGAGCGGCCGGTAGTCGAGGTCCACCGCGAGATGGGCGATGCTGAAACGGCGATTGCCGGGGCCGTGGCCGCTGACATGATCGAGACTGATCTGACCGGTGAAGATATCGGCGTCGACGTTGCCGATATCGGCCGTGATGCCTTCGGCCGCCAGATAATGCTGGAGGGCATACCGCACGATATAAGGCGGGGCGATGATCAACGCGGCCGCAATCATCACGATCAGCGCGCCGGTTGCGATCAGCGCCCATCGCGCACCACGTCTGACTGCCATGTGTTCGTCGGTTTGGGCCCTCGGTTTCAAAAGCTTATCATCGATCGAAAATCACGCATGGAAACGACCTCATGAACAGTGCATTTCTCGGTCTCGGCGGCATGGGCCACGGCATGGCCGCCAATCTTCACGCGGCGGGGCTGCTGACTGCGGTCTATAACCGCACCACGAGCCGGGCCGAGGATTTCGCCGGCGAGCACGAGGTCAAGGTCGTCACCGACCCGGCCGAGGCCGCGGCGCACGCCGAGGCGATCGTCATCTGTGTGTCGGCCGACGACGACGTGCTGGCAATGGTCGATGCGTTATGCGGCGCGCTCACCGACCGGCATGTCGTGATCGATTGCTCGACGGTCGCCAGCGATACCGCCAAGGAAGCCGCCCGGCGAGTGGGCGAGGCCGGTGCGGCATTCGTCGATGCCCCGGTCTCCGGCGGCACGGAAGGGGCCAAGAACGGCACGCTCTCGATCATGGTCGGGGCCGACAAGGCCGTGTTCGACCGCGTGAAGCCGGTGCTCGAAGCCATGGGTTCGGGCATCACGCTGATGGGCGAGGTCGGCTCCGGCCAGGCGACCAAGGCGGTCAACCAGATCATGGTAGCCGGCATCAATCAGGCGGTGTGCGAGGCCATGCGCTTTGCAGCGGCGATGGAGCTGCCGCTGGAAAAGGTGGTCGATGTGGTCGGTTCGGGAGCGGCCGGCAACTGGTTCGTGAACCATCGCGGCAAGACCATGGTCAAGGACGTCTTCGACCCAGGGTTCAAGTTGAAGCACCACCACAAGGATCTGGGCATCTGCCTGCACATGGCGGGCTTGAAGCACGGCAAGCTGCCGCTGTCGGCCAAGACGCGCGAGGAATACGAGCAGCTCATGGTCGACGGCCACGGCGAGGAGGATATCTCGGCGCTGTATCGCGCCCGGGCGGACTTGTTCGAGAAGTAGGCGCCGTTTCGCGCGGGCCGGATAGCGATCCGAAAAGCCTTTTGTCCGCAGGTCGACGCAGCTTCACGCAGATGGCGGTTCAGTGGACGAGTAGAACGCGCGAGGCCGGCGCAAACGGCCCGTGTCTTCGATCAGAAGCCATTCGCTTTCGACGGCGCTCTGGGCTCAGCCGAGCGCGCCGTCACGGGCGGCCATTTGCGTGAATCTGCGTTGATCTGCGGAAAGTCTTTTCTCTTCCTTGGAAATCAGATGCCCAGCGTTTGACGCGCCCGCGCCGCGGCGGCGCGGACCTGGTCGGGCGCGGTGCCGCCGATATGATTGCGGGCCGCCACCGAACCTTCCAGCGTCAGGACTTCATAGACGTCGTCGCCGATCGCATTGGAATATTCGCGCAGGGTGGTCAGTTCCAGTTCGGCCAGATCGCAGCCTTCGCGAATGGCGCGCGATACGCAGTTGCCGACGATCTCGTGGGCATCGCGAAAGGCGACCCCGGCCCGGACCAGATAATCGGCCAGGTCGGTGGCGGTGGCGAAACCGCGGCGCGCGGCCTCGCGGCATTGTTCGCGCTGGACCGTGATATGCGGCGCCATGTCGGCGAACAGCGCGACGCATGCCCCGACCGTGTCGGCGCTGTCGAACATCGGAATCTTGTCTTCCTGATTGTCGCGGTTGTAGGCCAGCGGCTGGCCTTTCATGAGCGTGAGCAGGGCGGTGAGATGGCCCTGTACGCGGGCGGTCTTGCCACGCGTCAACTCGGCGACATCCGGGTTTTTCTTCTGCGGCATGATCGAACTGCCGGTGCAGTAGCGATCGGGCAGTTCGACGAAATCGAAGGCCGGGCTCATCCACAGGATCAGCTCTTCGGAAAACCGCGACAGATGCATCATGATCGTGGCCGCGGCCGAAACGAACTCGATCGCGAAATCGCGATCCGAGACGGCGTCCAGCGAGTTGTCGATGACGCCGTCGAAGCCGAGTTCTTTCGCCACCATTTCGCGGTCGATGGCAAAGGTGGTGCCGGCGAGCGCGGCCGCGCCCAGCGGCAGCACGTTGGCGCGCGCTCGGATCTGGGCCAGGCGCTCGGCGTCGCGCGCGAGCATGGCCTGCCAGGCCAGCATGTGGTGGCCGAAGGTCACGGGCTGGGCGACCTGCATGTGGGTGAAGCCGGGCATGATGGTATCGGCCTCGCGCTCGGCGAGCTCGACCAGGCCCGCGCGCAGGCGGTTCACTTCGCCGATCAGCGCGTCCAGCGTATCGCGCAGCCACAGGCGTACGTCGGTGGCGACCTGGTCGTTGCGGGATCTGGCGGTATGCAGTTTCTTGCCGAGCGCGCCGATGTCTTCGGTGAGCCGGGCTTCGATGTTCATGTGCACGTCTTCCAGCGCGGCGTCCCAGGGGAATTCGCCGGCCGCGATCCGCGCCTCGATGGCTTGCAGCCCGGCCTCGATCGCGCTGAACTCGTCGGCGTCGAGCACGCCGATCGTCGACAGCATGCGGGCATGCGCGATCGAGCCGCGGATATCGTAGGGTGCCAGGCGCGTCTCGAACGAGATCGATTCGGTGAACGCGGCCACCCGGGCATCCGGGCCTTCGGCGAAACGGCCGCCCCAGGTCTGATGACTCGACTGCGTGCTCATCGGTGCATCCATTGCGTGCAGGTTGGCGCGCGAGTATAGCAATGCGGTCGCTTGACGCCGCGGCCTCGCTGTTCGAAGACTGTCGCCGATGCCCGAGCCCGAACAACCCACTGCCATCCTGCCGGATTTCTGTACCGGCTCGCGCGTGACTCGCGTGCTGCTGGTCTGCGAAGCCGTGGCGGTGGTCCTGGCGCTGGGCACTTCCATGTCCGGCGATCTGTGGCGGCGCCTGTTCCTGTTATCGGTCTACGTGCAATGGATCGGCGTCTGCAGCGCGGCCGCGCTGTGCCTGATACGCCGCTACGCCCACTCGCTCGACACGCGCATCGTGGTGGCCCTGTCGTACATCAGTCTGCTGCTGGTCACCTTTGCAGTCACCGAGATCATCTTCGCGGCCGGTCGGTTCACCGGTTTCGGGTTGCTGATCGAGAACAGCAGCCAGGGCGCGTTCGTGCTGCACAGCACGGGCATCTGTGCGGTGGTCTCAGCGCTGGGGCTGCGTTATTTCTGGCTGCGCGCTTCGTGGGCGGCGCATGCCGAGGCCGAATTGCGCGCGCGGCTGGAAGCGCTGCAGGCGCGCATCGAGCCGCATTTCCTGTTCAATACGCTCAACAGCGTCGCCGCGTTGATCGAGCATCGGCCGGCCGATGCCGAAACCGCGCTCGAGGATCTGGCCACGTTGCTGCGCGCTCGGCTCAACGAACAGACCCCGTCCGCCATCCGGCTCGCCGACGAGATGCGCCTCGTCGATGCCTATGTCCGGATCGAGAAACTCCGGCTGGGCGACCGGCTCGCCATGGATGTCGACCTGTCGCCGGCGGCCCGGGAAGGGCGCTTGCCGTCGTTGTGTCTGCAGCCGCTGGTCGAGAACGCGATCGGCCACGGGGTGGCGCGGTTGCCCGGCGGCGGCACGGTCCGGGTGCGCGCCTGGATGCAGGCCCGCGTGCTGTTCGCCGAGGTCCGCAACCCGGTCGCCGCGAGCGCCGGGGACGCGCCGGGGCACCGCCAGGCATTGTCGAACATTCGCCGCCGGCTGGCGTTGGCCTACGACGGGCAGGCCCGGCTCGACTTCACTCATGACGATACCTGGTTCACGGTAAGGCTTGAATTGCCACAACAAGATCGAGAATACGCCCTGCCATGAACGTCATGATCGTCGACGACGAACCGCTCGCCCGCGAACGGCTGCGCCGCATGGTCGAGACCTTTCCCGGCCACGCCGTGATCGGCGAGGCTTCCGAAGGCCGGTCCGCGATCGAACGCGTCGCCGAACTGAGCCCGGACGCGGTGCTGCTGGACGTGCACATGCCCGGTATCGATGGACTGCAGGTGGCGCGCGAACTGGCCGACACCGCTCTCCCGCCGGCGGTGATCTTCATCACCGCGCATAGCGAACACGCCCTGTCGGCCCACAACAGTCAGGCCGACGGCTATCTGCTCAAGCCAGTACGGCGCGACGATCTGGCTGCGGCCCTGACCCGGGCACGCCAGCCGAGCCGGGCCCAGTATGCCGCGCTTGCGGGCCAGCCGGACGGCAGCGGGCCGATGGGCTACGTCAGCGCGCGCACCCGCGATGGGATCGAACGCGTGGCCATTCGCGACATCCTGTATTTCTGGGCCGATCAGAAATACACCTCGGTGTTTCATCTGCACGGCGAACTGCTGATCGAGCAGTCGCTGGCCACACTGGAACAATCGTTGGCCGACAACTTCATGCGGGTGCATCGCAAGGCCCTGGTGGCCCGTGCCCACATCACGGGGCTGAAATACAATAGCGATGGTAGCGCCTGTCTGACCCTGCGCCACATCGAGGCCACGGTGCCCGTGTCCCGGCGTCGCCTGGCCGAAGTCCGGGCGTTGCTCGAATCCTGATTCATCCGTGGCGATCGTTCGGTCTTGATCGCCGAAGAACGACCACCCGCGAGCCTTTGTTCATGCCCAAGACCCTGCGTATCGCCACCCGCCAGTCCGAACTCGCGCTGTGGCAGGCCCGTCATGTCCAGGCCCGGCTGGCGATTGCCCTGCCGGACGCCGAGGTCGAGCTGTTGCCGATCCGTACCGAGGGCGATCGCGTCACCGACCGGCCGTTGTCGGCCATCGGCGGCAAGGGTTTGTTTCTAAAGGAACTTGAGGCCGCGTTGGAGAACGGCGAAGCCGATCTCGCGGTGCATTCGATGAAAGACGTGCCGGCGGAGCTGCCGGAAGGCTTCGCGCTGCCGGTGGTGCTGGCGCCGGGGAGCCCGCTCGATGCGTTCGTTTCCAACACCTACGGCAACCCCGAGGCCATGCCGGCCGGCGCGGTCGTCGGCACGTCCAGCCTGCGCCGGGCGGCGATGATCAAGCATCTGCGTCCGGATCTGGAGGTCAAGAACCTGCGCGGCAACGTACAGACCCGCCTGGCCAAGCTGGACGCCGGCGAGTACGACGCCATCCTGCTGGCCTGTGCCGGTCTGGAACGCCTGGAGCTGGCGGCGCGCATCCGCTCGGAACTCACGCCGGAGCAGAGCCTGCCGGCGATCGGCCAGGGCGTGCTCGGGATCGAGATCCGGGCCGGGGACGACGAGAGCGCAGCCGCGATCGCCGCGCTGGACGATGAGTACACCCATGTCCGCATCGACGCCGAGCGTGCGGTCAACAGCCGGCTCGAGGGCAGCTGTCATCTGCCGATCGCTGCGCATGCCACGCACGACGGCGTGATGTTGCGCCTGCGAGCCTGCGTGGGCCGCCCGGATGGCACCCAGATGGTGCGCGATGAAATCAGCGGGCCGGTCGACGAAGCGGCCGCGCTCGGCCATGCGCTGGCCGAGCGTCTTCTGGCGGCCGGCGCCGATCGCATTCTCGCGGATCTCGGCTGAGTCGGCCGCGATCCCCATGTCGGCCCCCGACCTGTCAGGCGCCATGGTCTGGCTGACGCGCCCGATCGCTCAGGCCGAGGCATGGCGCGCGGCATTCGAGGCCGCCGGCGCCTGTGTCCTGGTCGAGCCGTTGCTCGTGATCAATCCGCCCGACGATGAACTGACGGCCGCGACTGCGCTGGATGACGCCGAGGCGGCCGATATCGTGATTGCCACATCGGCCAACGCGATTTCCGGCGCGGCTCGCCTGCGCCCGCACTGGGCCCCGCGCGGCATGCTCCTGGCCGTCGGTGAGGCGACCGCCGAGGCGCTGCGGACCTACACCGGCCGATCGGTGGACACGCCCGAGCACGCGGATACCGAAGGTCTGCTGGCGATGCCGGCGCTGGGTCGTGTCGCCGGGCGGCGCGTCGCGCTGCTGGCCGGCCACGGCGGGCGCGCGGCGCTGGCGGATGCCCTGATTGCGCGCAGCGCGCAGCTCGACAGGATCGCGCTCTATCGTCGCGTGCCGGCACCGATCGACAGCGCGCGGCTGGATCGATTGTTGATGGCCGATGCGGTGGTGGTGACCAGCATCGAGGCCTGGCGGCATCTCGTCGCGCTCGCAAAAGACGCGAAAAGCGCGCGGCTGGCGGATCTGCGGTTGGTGGCCGCCAGCCACCGTGTGGTACAACAAGCCGGCTGCGACGTCGATCATTGGGCGGTCGAACCGGTCGTGATCGAACGCATGGATGCGGCGGGCGCAGTGGCCGCGCTGGACCGCATCTGGCCGGTCCGTGGACAATGACGGTCACCGACACCGGGGGATAGCCGCTACGTTATGAGCCAAGACAAGCGCGACAAGAACAACACCGATCGAGCCAAGTCCTCGGCCAAGGCCGACGACCCGAGCAAATCGAGCGGTACCAAGCCGTCGGAGGCTTCGGCCTCGAACACGGCGCAGACGAGCGGTGCCGGCTCTGGCAAGCCTGCGTCCGCCGCGGATTCGGGCAAGGCCGGTCGCTCCGGCGGGAGCACCGGCGCCAGCGACAAGGCCGCAGCCGACAAAAGCGCGGCGTCGAACGGCGGCAAGAGCGCCGCGTCGAGCACTTCCGGTAGCGCAAAGAACAAAGCCGGGCCGACGCCGGCCAGCGGCGACTCCAACAAGTCGAGTGGCACGGGCCAGACCGGGCAGCAGAAGAGTGGCACGGCCTCCGGGCGCGATGGGTCGGATCGGAACAAGCCCGGCGCCGCGCAGAGTTCGGACAAATCCGGCGGCACTGCAGGGGCACGGTCGACCTCGGCCGGCGGCTCCGACAAGAGCGTCGACAGCGGCGGGACCAAGGCCACGACGGCCGCAAGCGGTGCCACAAGCAACGCGGCCGGCAAGAGCAGCGGGTCGGCCGCCGCCGACTCGGGCGCCAAATCGCCCGGCACTTCCAGCAGCAGCGTCAGCACGACGCCGAGTTCGAGTGCGTCTTCGAACACGAGCAGCGGTTCGACGAGCAGCACTGGCAAGAACACCACGGCGTCGTCTACCGGCGCCCGTGCGAGTGCCACGAGCACGGCCGGCGGCGCCTCGGGGCCGGGGCGCACGAAAGGCGGCAGCAAGGGTCGCAGCCTTGGTCTGATCGTGGCCGTCGTGGCGCTGATTGTCGCGGTTCTCGCCGCGGCGTCCAGCGGCTATCTGTGGTATCGCGGCCAGCAGCGCATCGCTGACCTGGACTCGCGCATCAATACGGTCGAAAAAGGCCTGCAGAACAACGTCCAGAAAGTGGTCATGCCCAAGCTGGCGAGCATGCACGATCAGCTGAACAAGTTCTCGCAGCGTACCGATCAGCTGTCACAGAAACTCGATCAGCGTCAGCAGCAGATCGCGAAGTTGCAGCAGACCATCCAGCACGTCCAGACCCAGAACAAGCAGCTGTCCGATCAGCTCGGCGGCGATCACGGGCGCTTCGTCGAACAGCGCATCGCGTTGTTGCTGGAGGCGGCCAACCAGCGGCTGCAGGTCGAGCGCGATCCCAAGGGCGCGGCCCAGGCGCTGTCGCTGGCCGATCAGGCCATCCAGCAGAGCGGCGATCCCGAGTTGCATCCGGTGCGCGCCAAGATCGCCAACGAGATGGCAGCGCTCAATGCGTTGCCGAATCCGGACATCGAGGGTATGTCGCTCAAGCTCTCGAACGCGATCCAGCAGATCCCGAAGCTGCCCTTGAAGTCCAACGTGCCGAACAGCTACCAGTCGCAGTCGGCGGACCACGGCGGTGCCGCGGCCTCGGGCGACAATGCCGGCAACGGCCAGGACAACGGTTCAGCGGAATTCGCGGGCATCAAGCTGGCTAAGAAGTGGCATCAGTTCGTCGACTCGGTCGGCAATGCGCTGTCACGGATGGTCACCATCCGTCGTGCCAACGGTACCCAGAACGCGCCGGCGCTGATGGCGCCCGATCAGTCGTATTTCCTGGTGCAGAATCTGCAGCTGCAGTTGCGCACGGCCCGTCTGGCCTTGCTCAGCGGCAATGCCCAGACCTATGACGATGCGCTGTCCGAGGCGCGCGACTGGATCCGGAAGTATTTCGATACCAGTGATTCGTCGGTCTCGGGGATTCTCAACGACCTGTCCCAGCTATCGCATGTCAAGCTGAACTGGCAGGCTCCGGATCTGTCGGCCAGTCTGAACACGCTGCGACAGATCATGAACCGTGATCGGAATAACGGTGGCGGCGCGTCCTCTGCTGGCGCCGGCCAGTCCGGCCAGTCCGGTTCGTCGAACGGTGGCGCCACCGAAACGGATCACGGCAAGCCGAGCGACAGCAATACCGACAACGCCAATGCCGCGGGGAGCTCGTGATGCGTCGTCTGCTGCTCGCCTTCTTTGTATTTCTCCTGCTCGGCATCCTGCTGTCGCTGGTGTTCCGCCACCATCAGGGCTATGTGCTGGTCGCCTTCAATGGCTGGCAGATCGAGACGTCGCTTCTGTTCGCCTGTGCCGCCGTTCTGCTCGGCGTCTGGGTTCTGGCCATGGCCTGGCGCATTCTCGTCGCACTCGTGTTCGCGCCACGCAATATCCGTGGCTTTTTCGGCCGGCGTCGTCAGCGCAAGGCGCGACGGTCGCTCTACGCGGGGCTCGAGCACCTGGCCGAGGCACGCTGGGCCCTGGCCGAGGCCGATCTGCAGGCCTTGGCCGAGTCGAACGAGGCCCCCGGGTTGAATCACCTGTTCTCTGCACGTGCGGCACAGCACCAGGCGCATCTGGGCGATCGCGATCGCTATCTGCGGAAGGCGGCGGAGCGCAAGTCGATCAGCGAACTGGCCGTGTTGATCACCCAGGCCGAGCTGCAGATTGCGGCCGGCCAGACGGCAGAGGCACAGGCCACGCTCGCGCGTCTGCATGAGCTCGAACCGCGGCATCCGTGGGTACTGCGCATGGTTGCCGAGCATGCCATGGCCTGCGGCGATTACGGCCGGATCTATGAATTGCTGCCGGATCTGGGCAAATACGCGGCGCTGTCGTCGGATCGCGTGCGCGAGATGTCGATCGCCGCCTATCAGCACCGGCTGTCGCAGCAGGGCGATGTCGGTGGTCTGAGCGCGACCTGGCGTCATCTGCCGAAGGATCTGCGCAATGATCCGGAAATCCTGCGTCATTACACGCTGTGCCTGAAGCAGCAGCGCGCGGATGACGAGGCCGCCAATGTGATCCGCAATGCGCTGAAGAAACAGTGGGTGGCATCGCTGGCGCTCATCTTTGGCGATCTGCAGTGCAATGATCAGACCGAACAACTCGCGACCGTGGAGGAATGGATCAAGATCCATGGCCGCGAGCCCGAACTGATGCTGGTCGCCGGCCGGCTGTGCCTGCGCAATCAGCTCTGGGGTCGAGCCCGCAGTTATTTCGAGGCCAGCCAGACGCAGCACTCGCGCGCTGATGCACTGCTCGAACTCGGTCATCTGTTCGAACAGATCAACGAAGTGGATCAGGCACGTTCGGCCTATCGTCGCGGATTGGAACTGCGCGCCGCTCAATGAGGGCGCGCTTCCACGCATCTTGACGTGACGGCCGAGAGCGGCGCGTCGACTCTGATCATCGGCTGCGGCGATACCGGCGTGCGGCTTGCCGCGCGCGCGGTGGCCACGGGCGAGGACGTGCTGGGCGTGGTACGCAGCGCGGAGTCCGCCGCCCGCGTGCGGTCGGTCGGTGCCCGGGCGTTATGCCTCGATCTCGACGCCGAGGTCGGCACGTTGCCCGCGTGCCGCCGGCTGCTCTACAGCGTGCCGCCGCCGCGCGATGGCGACACCGACGAGCGCATGCGACGGGTTCTGGCCGCGATGCCGGCCGTGCCGGCGCATGTCGTGTACATCAGCACCAGCGGCGTCTATGGCGACTGCGGTGACGACTGGGTTGATGAAAGCCGGGCCGCGGCACCGACCACATCCCGGGCGAGGCGACGTGTGAACGCCGAGCAGCAGATCGCGGCCTGGGCGTCACATGCCGTGATCCTGCGTGTGCCGGGCATCTATGGCCCGGGCCGCCTGCCGATCGATCGCGTACTCGCCGGTGAGCCGGTGCTGGCCGATACGGCCGGAGGCTGGACCAACCGTGTGCATATCGACGATCTCGCCGGCATGGCCTGGCGCGTCGCGACCGAACAGCCCCGGCACACGATCTACAACGCCTGTGACGGCACGCCCACGCGTCGCGAGGCCTATTACGACACGCTGGCTGAATTGATGGCGACAAGCGCGCCGCCGAAGATCGACTGGGACGAGGCGCGCGAGCGATTTTCCGCCGTGCGTCTGTCCTTTCTGGCGGAATCACGCCGCCTGTCGAATGCGCGGCTGCTGGCCGACACCGGCTATCGGCTGGTCTTTCCGGACTACCGCGATGGACTGGTGGCCAGCCTGCGAGGCGACGTGAGGGGCCCTGTCTACTGAGCGGTACGCGCGGGCGTCGAGGTGCGCGGAATGGGAGCGAGCTGCTTCTGATCGAGATCGGTGGAGAACTCGCCGAGGATCGGCGTCAGACAGTCGGCGCCGGAAATCGCCACCGGCACGTCGCCGTCCTTGTTCTGAATGATCGCGATACGGTAGAGAAAACTCGGGTCGCCGTTGTGGCACTGGCCGACCGGCGTGCCCATGAGGGTGAGCCGGTATTTTGCGCGTCGCGCCATGGCGGCGTAGTCGGCATGGCCGCTGGTCATGTCGCCGCTGTAGCCGATCAGGTGCCAGCCGCGCTCGGCCAGCGCCCGTCGAAGACCGGCCACCAGCGTCGAGTCGCCGTCCGGAACGATGATCGATTCCGCGGGCGCATAGTGATTCCCGCCCTGGTCGGTCGGTTGACGTGCCGGATGGCTGGCGCAACCGGCGACAATGAACGTGCACAGCACGATCGCGGTGGCGCAAACGAGAGAGCGGCGGGCGATCGCAATCATGGCGACGGCGGCGAGCAGAACATGGCCTCCTAGAATACTCTCAAGTAAGGCCCCGTCGAACAACAATGCTTCACACGGCGCTCCCGGGATCCGATGAGGCGGTCGCCCCATGGCGATCGCGTGTGTTATTCAGCCGGAGAGGGGCTCGGGCGCGGCAGCCCACGCTGAAGTCGACACGTCGTGCAACGCGGCGGGCCTGGCTCTATCGCTCGGGCCAGCAAAAGCAAACGCAACCAAAAGGCCGGCGCGATGCGCCGGCCTTGTCTATCCCATGCCGATTCGCCGATGCGCGCTCAGTCGCTGTTGCTTTGCTCCGGGCCCTGATCCAAGCCCGGCTTCGGCATGCGCTGGTCGTGGTGACGGTGCCAATGCCGCGCGGCGTGGTTCCATTCATCGGCCGAGACATAGCCATCGTTGTTGGCATCCATATGGGCGAAGATCTCGTCGGTGCTCGGCTTGTCGTGATGGCGGTGATGGTCGCGGTCGTGGCTCCAGCGGTGATGATCGCGATCGCCCGATTTGCCGCTCGAGTCACCTTTCGGCGGGCCCATGGGGTGACGACCCGGCGACTTCATTTCGTCGGCCGAGATCGAGCCATCGCCGTTGCGGTCCAGCTTCGCGAACAGGCGGTCGGCGCGCGCCTTGGCCCGGGCCTCGAATTCGCTCTTCTCGATCTTGCCGTTGTGATTGGTATCGACCTTGTCGAGCATCTGTTGCTTGATGACCTGCGGCAGCCGGGTCATCTCGGCGGCCGTGAGCTTGCCGTCGCCGTTGGCGTCGAGTTTGTTGAACACGGCCTGGCTGCCCGGTCCGTGCTTCGGTGCGGCGTTGTCGGCGGCGAAGCCCGCGGCCGAAACCGACAGGCCGGCGGCGAGCAGGGACAGCGTCAAATACTTGTTCATCTTCATCACGTACTCCTTTGCGGATGAGAGTGGGCGCCGTGATGGCGTGTTCCACGAGGCTCATTACCGCGCAGAAATGTCGTGCAAATCTGTCGTCGGGCGACGAGTTTGTCGCAGACCGTGTCAGGCCGGCTTATCAGCAGATTCGGTTACACGATCGCGCCGGCAGGCGCTGCGGCGCGCGTTATATTGACGCCAGAATCCGTACACCGCCTGCATCATGGCCGAGCCCAGCCCGCATATTCTGGTCGTCGACGATCATCGCGACATCCGCGACTCGCTGAGCCGTTATCTGGCGGATCACGGTTTTCGGGTATCGGCCGCGGCCGATGGCGCGGCGGCGCGTCGCCAGGTCCGCGATGCCGCGCTCGATCTGGTCATCCTCGATGTCATGATGCCTGGCGAGGATGGGCTCTCCCTGTGTCGCTGGCTGCGCGAGACCACGACCATCCCGGTGATCCTGTTGACCGCCGTGGCCGACGAGACGGATCGCGTGATCGGCCTGGAGATGGGCGCCGACGACTACGTCACCAAGCCTTTTTCGCCGCGCGAGCTGCTGGCACGCATCCGGGCAGTGCTGCGTCGGGCCGCTGCGCTGCCGGCCCAGCGCGATGCGGTGGACGACCAGACCGTGCGTTTCGATCGCTGGATATTTCATGTCGCGCGCCAGGAACTCGAGGACGAGACGGGTCTGTCGGTGGCTCTCTCGACCGGCGAATTCCGGCTGCTGCTGGCTTTCGTGCGCCACCCCAGCCGCGTGCTCTCGCGCGAGCAGCTGCTGGATCTGACCCAGGGGCGCGAGGCCGAGGTGTTCGATCGCAGCGTGGACAATCAGGTGTCGCGGCTGCGCCGCAAGATCGAGCGCGACTCGGCCCGCCCGCAGCTCATCAAGACCGTCTGGGGCGGCGGCTATCGCTTCACCGCGGCGGTCGGCGGCGAATGATGCGCTGGCTTCCCCGCGGGCTGGCCGCGCGCATCATCGTGCTGACGCTGCTCGCGCTCGTGATTTCCCAGTTCGTGAGCTATCTGAGTTTCCGCAGCGGGCGCGAAGGCTTCATCGAGCACATGATCAGCGACTACATGAGCCAGTCGGTGATCTCGGTGGATCAGAGTCTGAGCTATGCCCGGCCGGGCCATCAGGCCGATCTGGTGCGCTCGTTGTCGAATCGCGCGGTGCGGTTCGATCTGGTCGGCCGGCCGCCGCACTGTGCGACCCACAACGCCGATTCGCGCCGCTACGCCCGCGACTTCGCCGAGCGTCTGGCGGTGTCGCCGTCACGCGTGCGTGTCTGCGTCGGCCGCGGACTGATGCACACGAAACACGGCCCCGAGCGCATGGCGGTACAGCTGGCCTTTCGTCGCGACGACGGCCGCTGGCTCGACGTACGCCAGCGGCTGCCGGGGCAGATCGACCACTGGGCGCACGAGTCGCTGCGCAATCTGCTGATCACGCTGGCGCTGATGATCGTGGCGGTGATCTTCGCCAGCCGCCGCATCACGCGGCCGCTGCGCGATCTGGCATCGGCCGCCGAGCGCTTCGGCCGCGGCGAGCGCATCGAGCCGATCCGCGAACGCGGCAGCGACGAGATCAAGCGCACGATCATCGAATTCAATCGCATGCACGAGCGCATCGATCGTTTCGTGGCCGAGCGCACGCGGCTGGTGGCCGCACTTGCCCACGATCTGCGCACGCCGATCACGGCACTCCGCCTGCGACTGGAATTCCTCCCCGACGACGACAACACGCGGGCGATGAGCGCCACGCTTGAGGACATGGCGCACATGTCCGAGGCCGCGCTCACCTTCATGCGCGAGGAAGCCAGCGCCGAAGCGACGCGCCGCATGGATCTCACTGCGCTGGTCGATGCCGTGGCCGAGGATTATCGGGCCGCCGATGCGCCGGTACGGTTCGAGCCGGGCGAGCGGATCACGTTGGTCTGCCGGCCGGTGGCCATCCGCCGGGCGCTGCGCAACGTGATCGACAACGCGCTGGCCTACGGCGAAATCGCCGAGGTCACGCTCACCGACAACGCCGACCAGGTGGTCATCGAGATCGCCGACCACGGGCCCGGCATCGCCGAGACGGCGATGGATAGCGTATTCGATGCCTTCGTGCGGCTGGAAACCTCGCGCAGCCGCGAGACCGGCGGCGTCGGGCTCGGCCTGGCGATCGCGCGATCGGTGGTTCGCGCCCACGGCGGCGATATCACGCTCGCCAACCGGCCCGAGGGCGGACTGGTGGTTCGCATGGCGCTGCCACGCGCGCGGCTCTGAAGTACTTCGCGAGAAGGCCAGACCCGGGCTGTCGAGGCGAGGGTGACACGCGTCGCCGCCGGCACGCTAAGCTGGACGGGATTCCATTCAAGGCCGGCGGCGACGGATGCTCGCCAGCGCCGGCACAGGAGCATGTCATGACACGAGCCGTACGTATTCACGAAACTGGCGACGCGGACGTTCTGAAGATCGAGGACGTCACCCTTAGTGAGCCGGGCGAGGGCGAGGTTCGAATCAAGGTCGAGGCGATCGGCCTGAACCGGGCCGAGGTGATGTTTCGCATGGGCGCCTATCTGGAAACGCCGAATCTGCCGGCCGGCATGGGTTATGAAGGGGCCGGCGTGGTCGAGGCCGTCGGGCCCGGTGTCAGCGATTTCGCCGAAGGCGATGCCGTGGCGGTCGCGCCGGCGTTTTCCATGAACGCCTACAGCATGTATGCCGAATCCACCATCGTGCCGGCCTATGCGCTCACGACCCGGCCCCCGGGGCTGGACGCGATTCAGGCCGCCGCGGTCTGGATGGCATACCTGACCGCCTACGGTGCCTTGATCGAGTTCGGCAACCTGCAGGCGGGCGAGGCCGTGCTGATCCCGGCGGCGTCCTCCAGCGTCGGTCTGGCCGCCATCCAGATCGCCAATCACGTCGGGGCCACCCCGATTGCGATGTCGCGGACCAATGCCAAGGTCGAGCAGCTCAAGCAGGCTGGTGCGGCGCATGTCATCGTCTCGGAATCGCAGGACATCGCCGGCGAGACCATGCGCCTGACCCACAACGCCGGCGCGCGGATCGTGTTCGATCCGGTCGGCGGGGCGACGGTCAACGACCTGGCCGAGGCGATGAGCCCGGGCGGGACGTTGTTCCTCTACGGCGCACTGGCCAACGAAGCGACGCCGTTCCCGTTGTTCACCGCGCTCGGCAAGGGGCTGACGCTGCGCGGCTATACGGTGTTCGAAATCTTCTCCGACGACGACGCCTTTGCCCGCGGCAAGCAGTTCGTCTTCGACGGCATTGCCGCCGGCGCGCTCAAGCCGACGGTGGACCGGGTGTTCGATTTCGACGACATCGTGGCTGCGCATCGGCATATGGAGTCGAATCAGCAGTTCGGCAAGATCGTCGTACGCGTGCCGTGACAGCGCCGCCGTCGGCCGGCCGGGAGCTGCTCCGGCCGGCCGTACCGGCCGATCTGGATGCGCTGATGGCGCTGGAGCGCGCCTGTTTCGACCGCGATGCGCAGTCGCGGCGCAGCATGGCGCATCTGGTCGGCCGGGCTCACGGTGAAGTGCGGGTGGTCGACCACGACGGTCGGATCGTGGCTGCGCTCGTATTGCTCTACCGGCGAGGCACGCGGGTGGCCCGGATCTATTCGATCGCGGTCGACCCGGCAGCGCGTGGGCTTGGCTTGGCGCGGCGTCTGATCGAGGACGCCGACCGGTGCGCCCGGGCGAGAGGCTGCACGCGCCTCAGCGCCGAGGTGCGCTTGTCCAATCGAGCGTCGCGGGCGCTCTTTGCCGCCTGTGGCTTCGGCGAGGCGGATTGCCTTGCCGATTACTATGAGGGCGAACACGGCGCCCGCGAAGACGGCGTGCGTCTGGTGAAACCCCTGCTATCGGACAAGCGCCCGGTTTCGCCATAATCCGGCGATCCTGAACATCGACCGGAGCATCGAATGGCCGAACCCGTGATCGTGGTCGAATCCCTGCGCGACTGGCGTGCTGCACCGCCCGCGGCGCGTATCGTGCTGGCCGACGACTATCTCGCCGATCCGGCCCATGCGGATGCCGGCCTGCATGTGATCAATCTGTGTCGCAGCACGCGCTATCAAAGCCTCGGCTATTACTGTTCGCTGCTGGCCGAGGCCCGCGGCCAGCGGGTCATTCCGTCGGTCGCCCGTATCGCCGACCTGTCGCGCAAGCTGCTGTATTCCAGCGAGATTCCGGCGATCAACGAAGCGCTGGCAGGGCTCGATGCCGGAACCTGGCAGGCGTTGCCGGACGATTGTCATATCGTGCTCGGGCGTTGTCGCTATCCGGAACTCGAGAAGGTTGCGCGGCGCGTGTTCGAACAGTTTGCGGTGCCGCTGATCAATCTGGAACTGCGCGAATCGGCCGGCGCAATGCGCGTGGGCACGCTGCGTACGTTGTCGATCCGCCAGCTCGACGGCGCGGAGGCCGACTTCCTGGCCGAGGCGATGAACGCTTATCTGGCGCACGGCTGGCAACAGCAGGATCGCCGCCGGCATGCCCGCTTCGACGTGGCCATGCTGGTCGATCCCGCGGATCCGCAGCCGCCGTCGAACGAAGCCGCTCTGGCCGGCTTTGTTGCTGCCGGGCGCGAGCTCGGGCTGGAGGTGGAGCGCATCACCAAGCGCGATCTCGGACGGCTGGCTGAATTCGATGCGCTGTTCATCCGGGAGACCACACGGCTCAATCATCACACCTATGCCTTTTCGCGTCGGGCCGAGCAGGAAGGGCTGGTCGTCATCGACGACCCGACGTCGATCCTGCGCTGTACCAACAAGGTTTATCTGGCCGAACTGCTCACGCGCCACGACGTGGCGGCGCCGAAGGCCGCGATCTTCGGCGAGAACGAGATCGAGCGCCTGCCTGAACTGCTGGGTTTCCCCATGGTGCTCAAGGCGCCCGAGGGCGCGTTTTCCAAGGGCGTGTTCAAGGCCGATGACGTGGGCGAGTTGCGCGAGATCGCCGCGCGTCTGCTGGACGACTCGGAGCTCGCGCTGGCGCAGGAATTCATGCCGACGGAGTTCGACTGGCGCGTCGGCGTGCTCAATGGCCGCGCGCTCTATGTCTGTCAGTACATGATGGCCGGCGGGCATTGGCAGGTGGTGGACTACAACGGCGCCGACGGCGTCAGCGAAGGCGATTCGCGCACCCTGGACGTGGCCGATGCCCCCCCGGATGTGATCGAGACCGCGCTCACCGCGGCCGGGCTGATCGGCGCGGGGCTCTACGGCGTCGACATCAAGCAGACCGCCGAGGGGCTGCGCGTGATCGAGATCAATGACAACCCGAGTATCGACGCCGGGATCGAGGATGCGGTGGCCGGTGCGGCGCTCTATCGGGAGGTCATGGCTGAATTCCTGCGGCGCCTGGAGGCACGGACCCAGGGTGTCTTGTGATTACGTGACCGGTTTGCGCAGACAATGGCTTTCGCTATAGTCGATGATCCTCTGAAGACCTACTTTTTTCGAGCGCGGCCCAGCCGCCACGTCTACAAGCGAGAAAGGCCTAGTCATGACCCAGCGAATCGAACGCGCCGGACTGCAGATCGGCAAGCCTTTGTACGATCTGATCGAGACCGCTCTGCCTGGAACCGGAGTCGACCCCGATATGTTCTGGGCCGAACTGGCGGCCCTGGTCGAGGAATTCGGGCCCAAGAACGCCGCCCTGCTCAAGCACCGCGTCGATATCCAGGAGACCCTGGACAAATGGCACCGCGAGCACCGCGGCGACGACTTCAACCGCGATGAATATCGTCAGCTGCTGACCGAGCTCGAATACATCGTGCCCGAGGGCGAGGATTTCTCGGTATCGACCGACCACGTCGATCCCGAGATCGCCACCGTGCCGGGCCCGCAGCTGGTGGTGCCGATCACCAACGCCCGGTTTGCACTCAACGCCGCCAACGCGCGCTGGGGCAGTCTCTACGACGCCTTGTACGGGGCCGATATCATCCCCGAGAGCGACGGCGCCGAAAAAGGCAAGAGCTACAACCCGAAGCGCGGCGCCAAGGTGGTCGCGCAGGCCGCCGAATTCCTCGATGCCCATTTCCCGCTGGACAGCGGCTCGCATGCCCACGCCCAGGCATACCGGGTCGATAACGGCCGGCTGGCGGTTGATATCGGTTCGGACCACGTGGGTCTGGCCGAGCCGCGCCAGTTCCTCGGCCATCAGGGCCAGGCCAGCGCGCCCTCGGCGATCCTGCTCGTGCACAACGCCTTGCACATCGAAATCCAGATCGATCCCGAGGATCCGGTCGGCAAGGACCACGACGCCGGCGTCAAGGACGTCCTCATGGAAGCGGCGATCACCGCGATCCAGGACTGCGAAGACTCCGTCGCCGCGGTCGATGCCGAAGACAAGGCACTCGTCTACGGCAACTGGCTCGGCCTGATGAAAGGCGACCTGACCGAAGAAGTCGACAAAGGCGGCAAAACCTTCACCCGCCAACTGGCCGACGACCGTGTCTATACCGCGGCCGATGGCAGCGAGCTGACGCTGCCCGGGCGCAGCCTGATGCTGGTGCGCAACGTCGGCCATCTCATGACCACGCCGGCCGTGCTCGACAGCGACGGTAACGAAATTCCGGAAGGCATTCTGGACGCGCTGGCGACCTCGACCATCGCGTTGCACGATCTCAAGCGCAACGGCCCGCATACCAACAGCCGGGCCGGTTCGGTCTATATCGTGAAACCGAAGATGCACGGCCCGGCGGAAGTGAACTTCACGGTCGCCGTGCTCGGCCATATCGAGACCGCACTCGGGATGAAGCCGAACACGCTCAAGATCGGCATCATGGACGAAGAGCGTCGCACCTCGATCAACCTCAAGGAATGCATCCGCGAGGCCCGCGAGCGCACCATCTTCATCAACACCGGTTTCCTCGATCGCACCGGCGACGAGATCCATACCTCGATGGAAGCGGGTCCGATGCTGCCCAAGGGCGAGATGAAGTCCACCGCTTGGCTCACCGCCTACGAAGACAACAACGTGGATACCGGCCTGGCCTGCGGCCTGCGCGGGAAAGCCCAGATCGGCAAGGGCATGTGGCCGGCGCCCGACAACATGGCGGCGATGATGGACGCCAAGATCGGCCACCCGAAAGCCGGCGCCAACTGTGCCTGGGTGCCATCACCGACCGCCGCCACGCTGCATGCGATCCATTACCACCGCTGTGACGTGCTGGCACGCCAGAGCGAGCTGGAGTCGCGGCACAAGGATTATCTCGAGGATCTTCTGACCATTCCGCTGCTCGATCGCGAGCTGTCCGCGGACGAGATCACCAAGGAGCTGGACAACAACTGCCAGGGCATCCTCGGCTACGTCGTGCGCTGGGTCGACCAGGGCGTGGGCTGCTCCAAGGTGCCGGACATTACCGATACGGCGCTGATGGAGGATCGGGCGACCTGCCGGATCTCGTCGCAGCACATCGCGAACTGGCTGCACCACGGCATCACCAACGAGAACGACGTGCGCGAGACGCTCATGCGCATGGCCAAGGTGGTGGACCGGCAGAACGAGGGCGATCCCAGCTATCACGCCGATGTCGGCGGATTTCGATGATTCCATCGCGTTCCAGGCCGCCTGCGATCTGGTGTTCAAGGGCGTGGATCAGCCGTCGGGCTATACCGAGCCGGTGCTGCATGCGCGGCGGCGCGAGCTCAAGGCGGCGCGTGCCGGCTGATCAACCCGGTCGATAGCCGACCCGAGGGCGGTCGCGACAGCAACGACCGTCCTAAAAAAAAGCCCCGCAACAACTGCGGGGCTTTTTCGTGGGCGCGAGGCCGCTGTCCGGTCAGCTGCCGACCATGGTGCGCAAGGCCAGATGGTGGAACATCCAGATCGTCAGACCGATGGCCATGAAGAACAGCGGCACGGTCAGCACCAGCGACACCGTATGCCAGATCATGGCCTTTGACAGATCCAGCTTGAACAGCAGGAAAAGCTGACCCAAGCCGGCGACCACGGCCAGTACCGTGATCCAGGTCAGGGTGTCGGCCTGCGACATGTCGAAGCCGACGGTGACCAGGCAGGCGACACCCATGGCCACGATGCCCAGTACGAAGGCTGCGATGTACATCGCGCTGCTCGCGCTGCGGACTTCGGGATGAGTCAGCGGGTTGTGATGATCGTGTGCCATCAGCTCGCTCCCATGAGATAGACGTAGGTATACACACAGACCCAGATCAGGGCCTGGAAGAACCAGAAGATGCGCAGGTTCACGAAGCGGCCGACCGTCGCCTCGGTGAAGCCTTCGCGCGATAGCTGGATCATCAGTGCCGCCATCCAGATCAGGCCGACCACCACATGGCCGCCGTGCACCCATACGATGGTCCAGAAATCCGAGAGAAAAGCACTGGCCTGGGGCACGGCGCCTTCGCCGACCAGATTGGCGAACTCCCAGATCTCCACCAGGATGAACAGCAGACCCAGCCCCAGCGAGGCGCCCATCCAGCGCTGCACGCCAGTGCGGTCATCGTTCTTGAGCGCCACACTGGCCAGGCCGAACATCAGCACGCTGGCGAACAGAAACACTGTCGGCAACAGGCCTTCGACCGGATCGATCACCTGGCTTGCGGTGATGCTGCTGGTGCCATAGGCATGCAGATAAACGCCGTGCGCTGCGAACAGCCCGGCGAAGATCATGGCGTCGCTCATCATGTAGAGCCAGAATCCGATCGAACGCAGGGCGATCGTGTCCGGGTGGCCGGCGTCCGGGGCCCAGAGCGTGATCGGATCGCGATCGCGGTATCGGTTCTTGTCGTGTCGTGACATGGCGATTGTCTCCGGTTGCGCGATCAGTGCTGGGCCGCCGGCGAGCCGTGCTCGCCGGTCTGGTGAATCGACGCCTGCGCGCGATCATTCACCCGTTCCAGATAGGCTTTTTCGATACGCTCGACTTCAGCCGCAGGCACGGTGTAGTCGACGTCTTTCTGGAACATGCGGAAGATCAGCGTGCCGATCACGCCCAGTAAGGCGACCCCGGCCAGCCACCAGATGCGCCATACCGCAGCGAAACCGAACACGCCGGTGAAGAAGGACAGCACGATCGGCACCATCGTGTTCTTCGGCATGTGAATGTCGGCGTAATGCGGCGGCTTGAGCGACGTCAGACCATGCTCGCGCCGCCAGGCCCACTCGTCGATCGAATGGACCACCGGGGTAGCCGCGAAGTTGTAGAACGGCGGCGGACAATGTGTGGCCCATTCCAGGCTGCGCGATGTCTGCCAGGCATCGGAGGTGACGACCGCATTCTTCTTGCGATCTCGGATCGAAACCACGATCTGCAGCAGGAAGGCGAGGATCGAGGCGACATACAGGCCGATGCCCAGTACCTCCAGCAGCAACAGCGGCCACCAGCCCGGGTGGGCGATGTAGTCCAGGCGACGGGTCATGCCGAGAAAGCCCAGCGCGTACATCGGCACGAACACGAACACCGAGCCGGCCCAGAACAGCCAGAAGAAGATCTTGCCGAGCTTCTCGTCGAGGTGGAAACCGAACACCTTCGGCCACCAGAACGCGACTGCGCCGAACAGGGCGAAGACGATGATCAGGAACATGTTGTGGAAATGGGCGACCACGAACACGCTGTTGTGCGACACATAGTTGATCGCCGGAATCGCCAGCATCATGCCGGTCGCGCCGCCGCCGATCAGCAGTAGGATCGAGCCCAGCGCCCACAGCATGGGCGTTTCCAGCCGGATCCGGCCCTTGACCATTGTGAAGGCCCAGTTGAAGACCTTCACCCCGGTCGGAATGCCCACCAGCATGGTTGCGATGCTGAAGAACGTGTTGACCTGCGGGCCCTGGCCCATGATGAAGAAGTGGTGCAGCCATACCGCCCACGACACGCCGGCGATACCCATGGTCGCGACGATCATGGCGTTGTGGTTGAACAACGGCTTCTCCGAGAACGTCGGCACGATCTCCGACAGGAACCCGAAGGCCGGCAGCACGACGAAGTACACCTCCGGATGGCCCCAGATCCAGAATAGATTGGTGTACATCATGAAGTTGCCACCGCCGTCGGCGGTGAAGAAATGCGTGCCCACGTAGCGATCGAGTGTGAGCAGCAGTAGCGCCACGGTCAGCACCGGGAAGGACGTGAGGGCGATGATGTTCGTGCCCAGCGTGGTCCAGGTGAAGATCGGCATGCGCATCAGCGTCATGCCGGGCGCGCGCATCTTGAGAATGGTGGCGATGAGGTTCACGGCACCCACCGTCGTGCCGATCGAACTGATCTGGATCACCCATATCCAGTAGTCCACGCCCACGCTCGGGCTGTGCGCCAGCTGGGTGAGCGGGGTCAGGCCTACCCAGCCGGCGTGCGAGAAATCGCCGACGAACAGCGAGGCCATCACTAGCACGGCGGCGACGTTGGTCATCCACAGGCCGACCGCATTGAGAAACGGATAGGCCATATCGCGGGCGCCGATCTGAATCGGCATGATCAGATTCATGAACCCGACCAGCAGTGGCGTCGCGGCTAGGATGATCATGATCGTCCCGTGCGCGGTAAACACCTGATCCATGTGATAGGGCGTCAGGTAGCCGTGGGTGGCGCCCAGGATGCCGGGCGAATCCGGCCCGACGGCCGCCGCCTGCTGCGTACGGATCATCAAGGCGTCGAAAAAGCCGCGGAACAACATGATCAAGCCGACGACGATGTACATCACGCCGATCTTCTTGTGATCGACGGTGGTCAGCCATTCACGCCACAGCCAGCCCCAGAGCTTGAAGTAGGTCAGGGCGGCGACCACGGCCAGGCCCCCACCCATCGCCAGCACGAATGCAAAGCCGATGACCGGGTTGTTGTAATGCAGCTCCAGCAGCAGCGGCAGGCGGCCCCAGAACCAGTTCCACGGTCCTTGTAGATCAACAAACATCAGTTATTGCCTCGGTTCGGTGTGCCGGTGGCATGCGCCTTGAATTCCTCGCCCTTCATGTCTTCGGTCATGAATATCGGTTTGACGCTGGTGAGCTGGCCGGACTTCACGCTCTTGATCACGTGGTTGAACAGGTTCGGAGCGACATCGCCGTACAGCCGCCAGGTATTGCCGGTGTTCACCGTCGGCTTGGCGAACTGCTTGAACTTCGACCACGTCATCTGGTGTGACGAGGCCTTGGCCTTGGCCACCCACTGGTCGAAGGCCTGCGGTGTGATCGCCTTCATCTTGTAGTTCATCCACGAGAAGCCGGGGCCGCTGAACTCGGTCGAGAACCCGCGATAATCGCCGGTGCGATCGAGATAGAAATTATGCTTCGTGCGCATGCCCGGCATGATGTAAATCTGGTTGATGACCTTGAGCACATAGAAGTCGTTGGTCACACCGGCCGAGGTCAGCCGCATCTCCACCTTGCGCTTGGTGGGCACGACCAGTCGGTTGGCCACCGCGATGTCCTGGTCGGGGTACACGAACAGCCATTGCCAGTCGGTGGTGATGACGTCGATCTTCAGCGGCTTCTGGTGATCGCCCGAGGCGGCGACAGCTTGCTCCACCGACTGGGGCTCGTACGGCTCCACCGCTCGAATACCCTGATAGCTGAAGTAGGACATCACGCCCACCAGCAGCAACGGCACACCCCAGACCACGACCTCGACCAGCATCGAGTGATTGAAGGTCGGGTCGTAGCGACCCTTGCCACCTTGCCGGTAGCGGAAGAACGCCCAGATCACCAGCGCGGTCGCGGGGATGATCACAACCGCCAGCAGCAGGATGTCGACGACCAGGTAATAGACGGAAGACTGCGCCAGCGGGCCGTTCGGGTTCAGGATCCAGAGCCAGTCATCGGAACTGCAACCGGCAAGGGGCAACAGGATCAGCAGTAGAAGGAAGGCCTTCAACGCGTGGCGGCAATTCACTGTTTTCATGAGCGATCAGTTCCACTGGATGGGCGACGACCGGGCGGAGCGGGCGTATCCGTCTGACCAGAATACGGCACGAACCACACCGCAGACGCAGCATTTGAGTGTGCGCCATGCTCTGGCACACGTCTCATGCATTCACGTGGTACGCAACTAAGACGATAGTCGGATGCGTACCGCGTGTATGTTGCACCAGATCGCGCTTTGCGTCTATTGCATGAACGTCGGCATGCGTGAACTATCTCGTGTTTTTTTATACAAATACAGTATGTTGCGATCGATGCCGGAAACGATCGGTCGGTCGCGGGTCGAGGCCGGGCTCGGCGGCTGGCCTGTTCGATGTCGTGCCCGCACGGCTCGGACGCCCACCGGGCCGCAAGCACGCCGCCGGCACGCCCGCCACGGAGGGCCCCTGTCTCTTGCGGGTGATCCGCCACGCCCTCGTCCGCGGTCGATGAGTTTGCCGTTAATATAACGAAATGATGCTCTGCATCGGCCAACGAAACCATCGGATCCAGCGGGTTGCTCCAGGAGAGCGTCGTTGATGAATCTGCATCATCTCGCGATCTTCCATGCGGTAGCGCGTACCGGCAGTCTGTCGCGCGCGAGCGAGGTCATGCATGTCACGCAGCCCGCGCTGTCACGTGAACTGCGCGCCTTCGAGCAGCGCCTCGGCGTCCGGCTGTTCGATCGTCATCCTCGCGGCATGCGTCTCACCGAGCCGGGCCGCCTGCTTGCCGACTATGCAGAGCGGCTGTTCGCGCTCGAAGCCGAGGCCAGTGCCGCCATGGACGCCGCGGCGAGCGCGCGGCGCGGCCGCTTCGCGATTGGCGCCAGCAACACGGTCGGTACCTATGTCCTGCCGGCGATACTGGCGGCCTTTCGTCGTGAGCAGCCGGCGGTGGATATTGCATTGCACGTCGACAACACGCGGCACGTCGCCGAAGGCGTGGCCGACATGCGTTACCTGATCGGTTTCGTTGAAGGGCCGCTGCATGTGGAAGGGCTGACGGCCACCACCTTCCGCACCGACGTGATCGTGCCCGTGCTGGCCGCCGGGCTGGCAAACGAGGCCGGCGATCCGAGCACCTTGCCCCTGCTGCTGCGCGAACCCGGCTCCGGCACGCGCGAGCTCATCGATGGCCGGATCGCGACCACACCGCTGGCCGGGGCCTCGGTCATGGAATTCAGCAATACGGAGGCGCTCAAGCAGGCCGCGATTCATGGTGGCGGGGTGGCCTGGCTACCCCGTATCGCCATTGTCGACGAGCTTGCGCGCGGCGTGCTGGTGGTGTTCGGCTCGGAGGCGTTGCAGATCACGCGCGAACTGAGGTTGGTCACGCGGCGGGATGCTTATCTCCCGCCGGTCGCCGAGGCCTTTGTCGCCGCGACACTGGAAGCGGACTGAGCTATCGAACAGGCCTGTCGGGTGTGGCGAGCGGCTCAGGTATGCATAAAAGGCATTGAGTCTATTCATAAATAAGCAATTCAAGGCAGGTCTCGATCGCGGTAGATTAATTCTGAGATATAAACAAATAGCCGAATCGAATAACGGGAGTTGCCATGTCGGATGCCGCCCGGCCCGTCGAGCCCTCGCTTCCACGCTGGGCCAAGGTCATCGACCAGACCACCTGCATCGGCTGCCATGCCTGTACCACGGCCTGCAAGTCGGAAAACGATGTGCCCGTCGGCGTGTCGCGAACCTATGTGAAATCCGTCGATGTGGGCGATTTTCCCGATGCGCGACGCGCCTTTCAGGTCACGCGCTGCAATCAGTGCATGGATGCGCCCTGTGCCGAAGCCTGCCCGACCGGCGCCATGCACAAGCGGCCCGACGGCATCGTCGATTTCAACAAGGACATCTGCATCGGCTGCAAGGGCTGTATTGCGGCCTGCCCCTACGATGCGATCTTCATCAATCCCGAGGATCATTCGGCGGAGAAGTGCAACTTCTGTTCGCACCGGATCGATTCCGGGCTCGAACCGGCCTGCGTGACGGTCTGCCCGACGCAATCGATCTTCGTGGGTGATCTCAACGACCCGGAGTCGCGTGTTGCCCAGGCGGTCAATCGCGAGCCGGTGAGCGTACGCAAGCCGGAAAAGAACACCCGGCCCAAGATGTTCTACAAGGGCGCGCATCAGGCGACCCTCGATCCGCTCGCGGCGGCCCGGCCCGAGGGCGGCAATTTCGCCTGGGCCCAGCAGGCGAAGGGCAGCGGTGGTTTCGGCGACAACATCGTGCCTTCGGGCAATCCGCTGGGTGGCAATTCCTCGGCGGCGGCGAAGCTGTCCTACGATCAGACCCACCGCAGCCCGTGGGACTGGCGCGTATCCGCCTATACCTGGACCAAGAACATCGGCAGCGGCATCTACCTCATGGCCCTGTTGCTGGTGGCCACCGGGTTCATGGAGGCCAGCAACCCGCTATGGCGTTGGGTTGCGCCGCTCGGCGGCGGGTTCTTCGTCGCGGCGACCTGCGTGCTGCTGATCGCCGATCTGTCGCATCCGTTCCGGTTCTGGCTGATCTTCTGGCGACCGCAATGGAACAGCTGGCTGGTCAAGGGCGGGGTGATTCTGGTCGCCTACAGTGCCGTGCTCGCGATTCATTTCCTTGCCAGCATTCTCGGTGCCGACTGGCTGTCCCTGGCGCTGGGCGTGCCGGGCGCGCTCCTTGCGGTGATGAGTTCGATCTATACCGCGTTCCTGTTCGGCCAGGCCAAGGCGCGCGATCTATGGCAGAACCCATTGCTCGCGCCGCATCTGCTCACCCAGGCGATGGCCGCCGGTTCGGCGTTCGTTGTGCCGTTCGCGATGATCTTCGCGCCGGAAACCACGCAGTTCGTGCTCTGGATGACGGGCGCGGCGACCCTGCTGCATCTGGTGTTCGTGGGAGCCGAGTTCACCGCTCCCAGTCCCAGCGAGCACGCGCGCGTCGCCCACTACGAGATGACGCGCGGCCGCTTCGGCAAATTCTTCCTCGCCGGTGTGGTGCTGTCGGCGATCGGGCTGCTGGCGCCCTGGCTTGGCGTCTGGGTATGCATCTTCGCCTTCCTCGGCCCGCTGGCCTACGAGCACGCCTTCGTGCAGGGCGGCCAGGCCGTGCCGTTGGCTTGATCGGCCACCGGCTACGAGGCGGGATCGAACGCATGTTTATCCGCAGATCGACACAGATTCACGCAGATGAAGAAACAAGGCGTACTTCAATTCAAGTCGCTGAGCATCACGTCCGGCGAGTCGGCACGCCGTCAAAGAGCGCTGTATTCAATCGGCGTGAATCTGTGTCGATCTGTGGACAATTCTTGTTGATGCGTAGCCAGCGCATCGTGGCGCCGCGCTCGCGCCTGGAGTATTGACGATGAAACCCACCAACTGGATCGCTGCACTCAACGCCCGCGTCTCGGCCTTCAGGAAAGAAACCGAGTCGCAGGGCAAGACGTTCTACCAGGGCGCCAGCCGCATCAATCTGGCCAGCTTTCCGCCCAAGGAACACTGGGACGACTGGATCGCGCTCGAGCCGGTTCGGGGCAGCGGCAAGCGTCGCGAGAAGCACTACATGCTGGTGCCCACGACCTGCTTCAACTGCGAATCGGCCTGTGGCCTGCTGGCCTATGTCGATCG
Source organism: uncultured Gammaproteobacteria bacterium (assembly GCA_963835375.1). Lineage (GTDB taxonomy): Bacteria > Pseudomonadota > Gammaproteobacteria > Nevskiales > Salinisphaeraceae > Salinisphaera. The sequence continues at coordinate 74,625 of CAWIGB010000024.1, read as the reverse complement.
CGAGAGCATGGAAGTGCGCAAGTTCGAGGGTAATCCGGAGCATGCCGGCTCAAGAGGCCGCAACTGCGCCAAGGGCCCGGCCACGATCAACCAGGTCACCGACCCCGATCGCATTCTGTATCCGTTGAAGCGTGCCGGTGCGAGAGGCGAGGGGCAGTGGACGCGGGTGAGTTGGGACGAGGTGCTCGATACGTTGGCGGAGCGCATTCGCAACGCGATCGTCGAAAAACGCCACCGCGAGATCATGTATCACGTCGGCCGCCCGGGCGAGGACGGTTTCACCGAGGATATTCTCAAGGCCTGGGGCGTGGACGGCCATAACTCGCATACCAACATCTGCTCCTCGAGCGGCCGCGCCGGTATCCAGTACTGGATGGGCTACGACCGGCCGAGCAACGATTTCGCCAACGCCGAAGTGATCCTGCTGACCAGCGCGCATCTGGAGGCCGGGCATTATTTCAACCCGCACGCGCAGCGCATCATGGAAGCCAAGAAGCGCGGTGCGCGGCTGATCGTGGTCGATGTACGCATGTCGAATACATCGACCCACGCCGATCACTGGGTGTCGCCGTATCCGGGCAGCGAGCCGGCGATCTTCCTGGCCGTGGCGCGATACTTGATCGAGACGAAACAGTACAACCGCGAGTTCGTGCGCCGCTGGTGGAACTGGCACGAATACATGACCGCCGAGCGGCCGGACGAGCCGGCGACGTTCGAGGCGTTCGAGACCGCGCTCGGCGAGCTCTATGCCGACTACACCTTCGAGTACGCGGCGGCCGAGTCGCAGGTCCCGGTCGCCCAGATCGCCGCCGTGGCCGAGACCATCGCCGGCGCCGGCACGAAATTCTGTACCCAGAACTGGCGCTCGGCCGCGGCCGGCAATCTCGGTGGCTGGCAGGTCTCGCGCACCATGTTCCTGCTCAATGCGCTGCTGGGCGCGATCGGCGTGGAAGGCTCGACCTATCCCAACGGCTGGACCAAGTTCGTCGGCAAGCGCCCGATCAGCGCCGGCCATCCGCACCACTGGAATGATCTGACCTTCCCGCTGGAATATCCGCTCGGCATGAACGAGATGTCGTTCCTGTTGCCGCATTTCCTCAAGGAAGGGCGCGGCACGATCGATACCTACTTCACCCGCGTCTATAACCCGGTGTGGACCAACCCCGGCGGCTTCGACTGGGTCGAGATGCTGTCGGACGAATCCAAGATAGGTCTGCATGCGGCACTCACGCCGACCTGGAACGAAACCGCGTATTTCGCCGATTTCGTGTTGCCGATGGGCCATTCCTCGGAGCGTCATGACCTGGTTTCGACCGAAACTCACAGCGAACAATGGGTGACTTTTCGCCAGCCAGTGGCGCGCGCCGCGCGCGAGCGTCTCGGCGAGACCATCACCGACACGCGCGAGGTCAATCCCGGTGAAGTGTGGGAAGAGAATGAATTCTGGCTCGAACTGACCTGGCGCATCGACCCGGACGGATCGCTCGGCATTCGCCAGCACGTCGAGTCGAAAAAGACCCCGGGCGAGCGCATCTCGCTGGACGAATACTACGGCTGGATCTTCGACCATTCGATCCCGGGCCTGCCGGAAAAAGCCGCCGCCGAAGGGCTGACGCCGCTGGCCTATATGCGTCGTTTCGGCAATGTCACCGTCGGCACGGTGGGCGAAGCGCTCTATGAAAACCCGGTGCCGGCCGCCGAGCTCGCCGACGAACACATCGATCCGCATGGCCGGGTCTATACCCGCGCCGAAGCGCCGCCCAAGATCAACGGTGCCCCGACGCCAAATCCCGAGCCGGACGCCGAGGGGCGGCGCGCGGCCGGCGTGCAGATCGACGGCGAGATCCGTGCCGGCTTCCCGACGCCGAGCGGGCGGCTGGAATTCTATTCCGCGACGCTGGCGCAGTGGGGCTGGCCGGAAGCCGCGCTGCCGACCTACATCAAGAGCCATATCCATCGCGACAAACTCGCGGCGGACCAGATGCCGTTGATTCCGACTTTTCGGCTGCCGACCCAGATCCATACCCGCGGCGCGAACGCGAAATGGCTCAGCGAGCTGGCGCACAACAACCCGGTCTGGATCCATCCGAAGGACGCCGAACGGCTCGAACTGGCCGACGGCCAGCTCATTCGTGTGGAGACCGAGCTCGGTTTCTTCGTGGCCGAAACCTGGGTCACCCAGGGCATCCGGCCGGGCGTGGTGGCCTGCAGCCATCACATGGGCCGCTGGCAGTTCACCGGCAGCACCGATCACCACCAGCGCACCATGGAGACCGCGCTGGCCCACAACGATCGCAACTGGTCGCTGACCCCGGCCGAGGGCAAGCAACCGCTGGCGCCGCAGGCCGGCCCGGACGCCAAGCGCGTGTGGTGGACCGCGGTGGGCGTGCATCAGAACCTGACTTTCGGCGTGCACCCGGACCCGATCTCGGGCCAGCATTGCTGGCACCAGGCGGTGCGCGTGCGTGCGGCCGAACCCGGTGACGTGCCCGGCCAGATCCATGTCGATCTGGAAAAATCCGATGCCGTCTATCGCGAGTGGCTGGCCATGACCCGTCCGGCCGACAAGGTCTCGCCCGACGGCACACGCCGGCCCGGCTGGTTGCTGCGCCCGCTCAAGCCCACTGCGGACGCCTGTCGGTTGCCCGGCCGTGCCGAGACGCCATGAACGCCTCGGCCTCCGCGGATCTGCTGCGTCTGATTGCGGTGGTGGCCGAGCCGCCGACGGTGCGTCACGCCGAGTACGCGGCCGCGCTCGGGCTGAACGCGCCGGCTGATCTGATGGCCTGGCGTGTGGCGCATGCCGCGGCGTTCATCGAACAGTGCCCGCCGTATACTTCGACGATCGTCGGCGAGGGCGGCCAGATCGGCGGCGCGGCAGCGGATCGGGTGGCCGATTTCCGTCGCCTGCTGGGCGCCGACGTGGACGAAACGCCGGATGCATTACCTGCGCTGCTGGCCGACTATGCCGAACTGGTCGAGCGCGCGGCCGATGACGCGCGCGCCGGGCATGCGCGGGCGGCGCTGCTCTGGGAACATCTGTTGTCGTGGGTCATGCCGTATCTCGACGCACTGGCCCGCAGTGCGCCGGCCCCCTACGACGGCTGGGCCCGGCTGTTGGTCGAGGTGCTGCTGCTCGAGGCGGGCGCTGTTCCCGCGCCGGCCGATCTGCCGCTGGCGCTACGCGCCGCACCGGCGCCCGGCGCGGTGGCCGACGCCGAGTCCGCGGACGGCGCCATTCGCGCGTTGCTGGTGCCGGCGGCGACCGGCATCGTGCTCACGCGGGCCGATCTCAGCCGCGCCGTGGTCGCGCTCGAAGCGGGACTGGTTCAGAACACGCGGGCGTTCATTCTGCGTCACCTGATCGATCAGGACGGCCCGGGCGCGCTGGACTGGCTGGCAACCGAGGCATACCGCCAGGCCGAGGCCCGGGCAGGCGAGCGCGATGCCCTGGCGGCGGTGGCGGAATTCTGGATGCAGCGCGCTCGCCAGACCGCAACGACGCTTTCGGAAATGGCCGACATGGCACGCGATGGCAACGCCGCCACCGACCGACGCACGGCATATTCCGGCTGATGGCATCGCCGCGACTGGTGTTTTACTTCAGACAACCCCGATACTGACGATTGATGAGCAACCGAGACGACAAGACCGCTGCCGAGCACGAGCCCGACTACCGCTTCACGCTGGCCAACGAGCGTACCTTCCTAGCCTGGATTCGTACCGCGCTCGCGCTGCTGGCGGGTTCGGTGGTCATCGTGCAGCTCGTGCCCGATCTCGGTATACCCGAAGGGCGGCAGGCGATTGCGGCGGTGCTTGCGATCATCAGCATGGCGGTGGTGGCCGGCAGCGCGCTGCGCTGGCGCGCCAGTCAGAAGGCGATGCGCATCGATGCCCCGCTGCCCTCCACCCTCATGCCGTGGCTGCTGGCGCTGGGCGTGATCGTGGTGGGCCTGATCATCATGCTTTTGGTACTCATCTACGGCGTGAAGACCAATGTCTGAACGACCGATCGGTGACCGGCCGGGGCTCCAGGCCGAACGGACCGATCTGTCATGGGCCCGCACATCGCTCGCCTTCGCGGCCAACGGAGTGCTGTTGCTGTTCCGGCATGAAATGTCGGCGCCGCTCTGGCTGCACCTGGCGGCGGCTGGCCTGGCCGTGGGGTTGCTCGCGTTCGCGCTGGTGACCTCAGGCCGCCGGCGCCGCGCGCTGGTACGCCGGCCGCTGCCCGAACCGCTTGCCGACTGGACATCGCTCGGCCTGCTGGCCTTCGGCACGATCGTGCTGGGCGCGGTCACGCTGGTATTGGTGCTGGCCCCGATCTGGTCGGCTCTTTAGCCGTGGAGCACGAGCGGCCTCCGCTATAATCCCGCGCCTGTGCCGTCCCACGTCGGAATCTCGTGATGATCATCGTTCGCGCCGACGAGACGTCCGCGCTCCCCGTTTCTGAGGACGGTGCGCGCAGCCTCGGCACCACTGCCGCGGGTTACGCCGCCACATGATCTTGCTGGCCCTCGCGATATTCGTCGTGACCCTGGCGCTGGTGATCGTCCAGCCGCGCGGGCTCGGCATCGGCTGGAGTGCGACCGGCGGCGCGCTGGTGGCGCTCGCCGCAGGCGTGGTGTCGCTGGACGACGTGGCCACGGTCTGGGGCATCGTCTGGAACGCCACGCTGACCTTCGTCGCGATCATCATCATCAGCCTGCTGCTCGACGAGGCCGGCTGGTTCCGCTGGGCGGCGTTGCACGTCGGCCGGGCCGGCGACGGGCGCGGCCGGCGTCTGCTGGTGCTCGTCATGCTGCTGGGAGCGCTGGTTTCGGCCGTGTTCGCGAACGACGGCGCGGCGCTGATCCTCACCCCGATCGTGTTCGAGATGCTGCTGGCGCTCGGGTTCTCGTCCGGGGCGACGCTAGCGTTCGTGATGGCCGCCGGCTTCATTGCCGATACGGCAAGCCTGCCGCTGGTGATCTCGAACCTGACCAACATCATCGTGGCCGATATGTTCGGTCTCGGCGTCGGCCGCTATGCGTTGGTGATGGTCCCGGTGGATATGGTTGCGATCGCCGCCTCGATCGCCGTGGTGGCCTGGTTCTTCCGGCGTGACGTGCCCCGTCGTTTCAACGCCGACCATGCGCTTACCGAGCCACGGGAGGCGATCGCTGATCGCGCGGTGTTCATGGCCGGCTGGTGGGTGCTCGGTGTGCTTCTGGCCGGGCTGGTCGCGGCCGATCTGCTGGGCCTGCCGGTCTGCGTGATCGCCATCGCTGCGGCGGCGATGCTGCTGGCGGTGGCGGCTCGCAGCAAGGTCATTCAGCATCGCCGTGTGCTGCGCGAAGCGCCGTGGCAGATCGTGGTGTTCTCGCTCGGCATGTATGTTGTGGTGTTCGGTCTGGCCAATACCGGGCTCACCGGATGGCTGGCCGGTGGCCTGCGCGACCTGGCGAGCACCCATATCTGGTTGATCAGCGTGGCGACTGGGCTGCTCTCGGCCGGACTGTCGTCGGTGATGAACAACCTGCCGACCGTGCTCGTGGTCGCGCTCGCGACCCAGGCTGCGCATGCCGGCGGGCTGGCGCACGAGGCCATGGTCTATGCCAACGTGGTCGGCGTGGATCTCGGCCCCAAGCTCACCCCGATCGGCAGCCTGGCGACGCTGCTGTGGCTGCATGTGCTGGAGCGCCGGGGGCTGGCGATCGGCTGGGGCCAGTACTGCCGGATCGGTTTCGTACTGACCGTTCCGGTCCTGCTGGCCAGCCTCAGTGCGCTGGCCGGCTGGCTGCTGGTACTCCACCAGCTCGGATGGTGACCGCGGGTCGGGTGTTATCATGCGAAGATCGTGCCGGCCAGATCGGGTATGCCGTGCCGCACGATTCGATTTCAATGAGGGACTGCAATGAAACGATTCCAATCGTGGGCCGCGCGGCTGAGTGCCGCGGCCATCGTGCTGGTCGCGGCGGCCGGCGCCATCGCCACCGCCCAGGCCGAGACGGTCAAGTTCGCCGCCGCGCCGTGGCCGGGTGTGACGGTCAAGACCACCGTCGCCCAGAAGATCCTGGAAGCCGCCGGCTACGAGACGCACGTGACCAATGCCAGCTGGACCATCGCCCTGCAGGGTGTGGCCCGCGGTGACATCGATGCCGATCTGGGCATCTGGATGCCGACCCAGAAATCCACCGTCGAACCGATGGTCAAGTCCGGCAAGATCAAGCTGCTGGTCAAGAACGTGCCGGATGCCCAGTACGACGTGGTCGTGCCGGACTATGTCTGGAACGCCGGTGTGCACAGCATCGCCGATCTGAACAAGCATGCCGACAAGTTCGATCATCGCATCTATGGCATCGAGGCCGGCAACGACGGCAACCAGATCATGATCGATGCGATCAAGAACAACACCTACAACCTGGGCAGCTGGAACCTGCGCCCGTCGTCCACCGCGGTGATGCTCACCGAAGCCGGCCGCAAGATCGACAAGAAGCAGTGGATCGTCTTCCTGGGCTGGAAGCCGCACTGGATGAACATCAAGTACAACCTCAAGTACCTGAAGGATCCGAAGCAGATCTGGGGCGGCGGCTCGGCGGTCTATACCGCGATCAACCCGGCGTTCGAGAAGAACAATGCCAACGTCACGCGCTTCCTCAAGCAGATGGTGGTGTCGTCCAAGATCCAGAGCGGCTGGGTGTATAAATACGGCTACAAGCACCAGTCGGCGGACAAGGTCGCGGACCAGTGGATCAAGAGCAATATGGATACGGTCAGCAAGTGGCTGGACGGCGTGAAGACCGCCGACGGCTCGGGGCCGGCTCTGGCCGCGGTCAAGAAGAATCTGGGCAGCTGATCGACTGCCGAGTCGCCAGCTTTGTGCTGGCCAAGGCCGGAGTCCCGCGTTGCGGGCTCCGGCGTTTTTATGTGTATCGCCTGTTCACAGGACCCGACAGGACGCTTGCAAAACGTGCCCTCTGCCGATAAACGCGGATCGGTGCCCGTGCAGGTGCATGCCGGACTCCCGATCCGCTGCAGGGAGGTCGGGATGAGGCGCTGCCGGCGGAGGGGATCGGGCAGCGCGGGTACGCCCGGGTTTCCCGCAACCAAGCCCGAGCGGCCCGTGGGTCGAACGACACTCGGTCTTTGAACCCGCCGCTCGTCTGCGCTCTTCGTGTCCATCGGCAGGCGGGCTGAATACCCGGTCAATCCGCGAAAGTGCGTCTTCATGGCGAGCGCCAGCGTGCCGAGAACAGAGCCGGGCCGGCGATCAGAATGATGAGTACCCGCAGCATGTTGTGCACGGTCACGAACGCCGGCTCGATGCCGAGCGCGAGCGCAATAAGCGAGATGCCCGACATACCGCCCGGCGAGAATGCCAGGAACAGCGCTTCCAGATCGAGCCCGGTGAGGGCATGCAGGCCGAAGGCGAAACCGGCCGAGACGAGGAGCATCACCAGCGTCGAAGTCAGCGACAGCGCGAAGCCGCGGCGTACCTCGGCGAAGCTGGCGCCCGCGAACTGGGCGCCGATGGAACTGCCGAGCACGACTTCGGCGACGAGGATCGGGGCGCTGGGTACATGCACCGCGGCCAGGCCGCTGACCTGCACGATGCCCATCGCGAGCAGCGGCCCGAGCATGATCGCGCCCGGTAGCCGCAGCACTTTCGAGGCGGCGGCCCCGACGGCGCCGACCCCGATCAGGATCAGCCAGTGGCTCGCGGTGACGTCGGCCAGCGATACATAACGGTTGGCGTGGCCGGGGCCGGCGTGCCCCACCAGCAGATGAAAGCCGAGTACGAGTGCAAACACCACCAGCACGATGCGCACCGCATGCATGAGCGCGATCACGCGCTCGGCGCCGCCGTAGTCGCCGCCGATCACGGTCATGGCCATGAATCCGCCGGGGGCGGCCGAGAAATAGGCCGTGGGCGCGTCGTAACCGCCGACCCGTCGGAAGAACAGATACTGGGCTGCGGTGACAACCCCGACATAGAGCACGACCGCGCACAGCGAGATCGGCCAGCGCGCGAGATTGCCGAGAATGGACGGTTGCAGCGTGGCGCCGATCATCAGGCCGATTACGACGAGCACGACATCGCGCAGCCACTTCGGGATACGCGCGGTGACACCGCTCATCACCGCGATCGCGGTGCCGGTGATCGCGCCCAGAAGCCACGGCATGGGCAGATGGGCGAGTGCGAATATACCGCCGCCGACGGTGGCCGATGCCAGTGCAGCACCCAGCGGCAGCAATGCAGCGCCTCTTCGCCAGGCCTGAGTCATGGGGCGCCTACTGGGTGAAGGAGGGCAACCAGAGCGCGATCTGCGGGAAGATGATCACCAGCGCCAGGCCGACCAGCCCCATCAGGGCATAGGGCAGGGAGCCGCGCAACACGTCGGTGATCGTGTAGTCGTCCGACAGCGACTGCACGACGAACAGGTTCATGCCGACCGGCGGCGTGACCGCGCCGATCTCCATGTTGATCACCAGAATCACGCCGAACCAGATCAGATCGATATCCAGCGATTTCAGGGCCGGCAGCAGAATCGGCACGGTCACCAGGATCGCCGCGGAGGCGTCCATGAACATGCCGAGCACGAGATAGAGCACGTTGATGGCAATCAGGAACTGCCACTGGGCGAGCTGCAGGGTCTCCAGCCAACTCGCGACATCCTGCGGCACACGCAGCAGCGACAGGGTGTTGCCGAACACGGAGGCGCCGGCGATCAGCATGAGGATCATCGCGCTGGTCTTGACGCTGTCGAGCGTGGCCAGGCCCAGCAGGCGGGGGCCGAGGGTGCGCTTGATCGCGAACGTCAGAATCAGCGCGTACGCCACACCGATGGCCGCGGCCTCGGTGGGCGTGGCCAGCCCGGCATAGATACTGCCGAGCACGACCACGATCATGGCCAGACTGCCGATCATGCCGAGCGTCATCGGTGGCAGGTCGTCCGGTTCCGGTATCGGCCGCGGACCGGCTGGGGCGCGCGCCGGTACCATCGCGCCACCGGCGGTGCGGGCCACGGTATAGGCCGCGAACAGCAACGCCAGCATCAGACCGGGCAGGATGCCGGCCAGGAACAGCTTGCCGACCGAGGCGCCCGTGACCAGCGAATAGAGGATCAGCGAGATGCTGGGCGGAATCAGAATGCCGAGGCTGCCCGCCACGGCCACGGCACCCGCCGCCATGCGCTTGTCGTAGCCGCGCTTGATCATCTCCGGAATGCTGATCGAGCCGATGGTGGCGGCGGTGGCCGTCGACGAGCCGGAAATGGCCGCAAAGATCGCACTGGCCAGGATCGCCGCGATCACCAGGCCGCCGGGCAGGCGCCGGGTCACGCGCTGGGCGAAGTCGAACAGATCGCGCCCGGCTTCGCCCTTGAGCATGATCTGGCCCATGAAGATATACAGCGGGATCGCGATGATCACGAACGAGTTCACGTCCGAGTACGAGATCTGGGCCAGGGCGTTGATGCCCGGATCGACGCCGATCGTGAGCATGTAGCCGAGCACGCCGCTGATCAGGAGCGCGATCGCGATCGGCACGCCCAGAATCAGCAGGGCGAACAGGGCCACGAGCATCAGGATGAAATGCATAGTCGGCTACCGGGGAAACGCGTAACGGGATGAACGTCGGGTGGGCTGGGGCCGCTCGATCAGTCGGCAGGCTCGGCCGCCTCTGGTGCGGCGCCGGCCAGAATCGCCAGCAGCTTGTGGACCTCGGCCGCCAGCCAGGCGACGCCGCCCACCGGCAATGCCAGCTTGGCGACCCAGACCGGCCACTGGGCGATATCCAGCGTTTTCTCGTCGAACATCCAGCTGCTGTGGAACTGGGTCCAGCCGGAGTAGGCGAACACCGCGAGAAAGCCGGCGACCAGCACGAAACGCACGAGCACCAGCACGACCGCGCCGCGGCCGAGCAGATGCTCGAGCGAGATGCCGGAGGTGACGTGCGCGCCGCGATAGCCCGTGTAGGCCGCGCCGACGAACGCCAGCCAGATCAGGGCGAAGTTATCCAGGTCGTAGGTCCAGGAATTGTCGACCGACACGGATCGCAGGGTGATGCCCAGCAATACCGACGCGGTCAGGACCAGCGTGATGGCCGCGGCGACGACCCCCGCCGCCCGGCCGATCCAGCCGAAAACGGACGCAGCGCCGGCCAGAGCCGGCCGCCGCCCGTTATCAGATCGCGAGGGAGGCAAACGCTCGCTGTTCATCGCTCGAATCGGGGCCTACTGCCCGTTCGAGGACGAAGCGTCGACGTCATGCAGGATCTTCTTGCCCTTGGCCCCAGCGTCCTTCAAGTAGTTCTGGCGCGCCTGGGCCTGGGTCGCCTGCTGCCAGGTCTTGAGCTGGGCATCGGTCGGACGATAGACCTTGTTGCCGTTCTTCTTCATCCGGGCGATATCGTCCTTGAACTCCTTCTCGATCGCGGCCACGGCATCGCTTTCGGTGCTGGCCACGGCTTTCTGGATCGTGGCGCGCTGGGCCGGCTTCAGGCCCATCCACCACTGGCGATTCACCTGCACCGGGTAGACCAACGGCGCGTAATGGATGGCCGTGACGTACTTGCCGACTTCATACCACTTGCGCGACACGATCGAGGACAGGCCCGACACCCCGCCGTCCAACGTGCCGCGCTGCATGGCGGTATAGACTTCGCTGGAATCCATCGCGACCGGCGTGGCGCCTTCGGATTTCAGGAACTGCGCCGAGAGCTTGCCTTCGGAGCGCAGCTTCAGCCCCTTGAGATCGGACGGCACCTTGATCGGGTGCTTGTTGTTGATATAACTCAGCGCGTAGCCATAGAAGCTCCAGCCGATCACCTGCGTACCGAAGCGGTTGAGTTCCTTGTTGACATCCTGACCGAGCGGACCGTGCAGTTTCTTCAGCAGAGCGGAGGCATCGTCGACCAGGAAGGGGATGGTGTCCCACTGCAGCGAAGGCGCCTGGTTCGACCACCAGTGCATGCCACTGATGATCATATTGGCCGTGTTGTTCGCCACGCCCTGGCCGATGTTGGATTCCTTGAGCAACGAGCCGGACGGGAAGGTCTGGACATCGATGCTGCCGTGGCTCATCGACTTGATCTTGTCAGCGATCTCCTGGCCCTGGTCGGCCACGGCGGTGTTCGGCGGCATGTACCACGCCATGCGAATGGTCAGATCCGCCGCACTGGCACTCTGTGCCCCCATGAAGGCAAAGGTCGCGACCAACGCGCCGCCCAGCAGCCTGGAACGAAGGCCTGTGTTCGTCTGGCAATATTTCATGATCGTCCTACCCGCTTGATGACCCCGCGGCGGCACGTGCCGCCCTATTCGTACATCAATGTATACAGCAGAATGCAGTTAACGATACGCGACCAATGTTGTAGAGCGCGCGGCCTGCACCGGCTCTGTCGCCGGGTGCGTTCGAATCGGCCCGGGGCTGCAGGTCATTCGGCCGGGGCCCCAGCTTCGTCCCGGTTGATCATCTTAGCGCGCATCAGCTTGAGACGGGCACGCTGGGCGCTGCGGATATGGGCCCGGGCTGCTGTTTCAGCGCCGACTTCGTCGCGGGCGTTCAATGCCTCGATGATCGCCTCGTGCTCTGCGTGAGCAGCTTCGTAACGGCCGGCCACCTGCAATGAGGTGCCACCCAGCAGGGCCATGGAATCGCGCAGGCCGAGCAGGGCGCGTTCGAGAAAACGGTTGTGCGCGGCGCGATACAGCGCGGCATGAAAAACCCGGTTCAGCTCGGCCAGCCGGTCCGGATCGTTGGCGAACGGGGGCTCGGATGCGACCAGTTCGGCCAGTTCCTCGACTTCCGCGGCCGATGCATGCCGCGCGGCAAAGCCCGCCGCCGAGCCTTCCAGAATCTCGCGCAGGTCGTAGAGTTCCATGGTCTGCTGATGATCCAGCGATGCGATCACCGCGCCCTGATGCGGCACGATCGAGATCAGCCCCTTGCTCTCCAGCCGACGGATCGCCTCGCGGGCGGGGGTGCGGCTGATGCCGAAGCGCTCTGCGATCTCCACTTCGCGCACGCGCGTGCCGGGCGCCAGCGAGCCCGACTGGATCGCTTCCTTGAGTTGCAGGTAAGCCGCTTCGCCACGGGATACGTTATTGGCCATGTCCCTCGTTATCTCGCACTGCATGCTGCCTCTAGGGCGAGCTTATAATATCGGGTGTATGCGATCAGTTGCGGGCCGTAGCCCGCTGTTCGTGGGCATGGCGCACGAGCGCGGCCATGCGATGCAGCCCGTGCACGAACTTGCCGTAGGGCAAGCTCAGGAACAGGGCGGCGACGATCCCCAGATGAATGGTCAGCGCCAGCCCCATCAACGGCGTGGCGCGCAGGATCAGCACGGCCAGCCCGGAAGCGCTCGTCGCCAGCAGCATGACGATGAACACCAGCCCGATATCGGCCGAGCGCGGCGTGCTTTTCGCCGAGGCCCGACGGCCGGTCAGCAGCCCGATCGGGCCGGCGATCAGCCCGACGCCGCCGAGCACGCCGAGGATGACCACCGGATGCCAGACTGCATAGGGCGCTTCATAGCCCAGGTAATGACAGACCGTGGCCAGACTGGTCGAGGCCAGACACGACAGGAAACCATAGGCCGTGGCGTGATGGCACCAGCGCCGATGATCGCTCGGCCGGCCGGAAACACCGGTACAGCCCGGCCCGCCGCCGTGCAGGTAGCGCAGGGTGGCCGTTTCGTGGATCGCCTGGCCGATCGACCCCGGCTCGAGCGGCTCGCCGCTGTGTGTCGAGCGCCAGAATCGGCGTACGCTCAAGCCCATCGCGAAAATCGCATAGCCGAGCAGCGTGCCGAAGATGGCCACCAGCACACCGTGCGGGATCAGACGATAGAACGCGCCGTCGCCGGTATAGGTCGCGAACAGCGCGCCCGCCGCATGCCAGCCGATCACGCCGACGATGAAAGCCGCCATGAACAGCACCGCGGTCAGCCCGATCCAGAAGGCATTGCGTGCAAACAGACCGGCAAACGCCGCCGGCCAGACATAGCGCTGGTAGGAGTTCTCGCGCAGATCCGCCATCGCCTGGGGCACGTTCACACCGAATTCGTGCGGGGGCGCGTACTGACAGGCGTCGTAACAGGCGCCGCAGTTGTGGCAGAGATTGGCTAGATAATCGACGTCGGCGGGCTCGAACGCGCGCCGCAGTTCCATCGCCGGAAACACGGCGCACAGCCCTTCGCAGTAACGGCAGGCGTTGCAGATCGACATCTGGCGCGCCGCTTCGTCCTGGTTCATGCGCACCATTGCGACCAGATCGAAACCCGACGTATTCACTTCAGACATGACGTGCTGCTCCTGCGCCGGCCAGGCGGCCGAACACACTGCCGATGGTCATACCGATGCCGGCCAGATAACCCTGACCCAGCACGTTGCCGGCCATGATCTCGCCGGCGGCATAAAGGTTTTCGGCCGGTGTGCCGTCGGCCATCTGCATGCGGGCGCTGCGATCGACCTTCACTCCGAGATAAGTGAAGGTGATGCCGCAGCGCAAGGTGTAGGCGTAGTAGGGCGGCGTATCGATCGGCCGGGCCCAGTGTGATTTGGGCGGCTCGAGCCCTTCGGTATGGCACCCGTCGTAGCTCGTGTGATCGAAATGCCCGACCCGGCAGGCGGCGTTGAATTCATCGATCGACGCGCGCGTGGCCGCCGGATCGAGGCCGATCTTCTCGGCCAGTTCCTCGATCGTGTCGGCTTTTTCCGGCGTGAACACCGAGGGCATGAACAGTTTGATCGACTTGGCATCGATGAACACATGCCCGATCTGATCGGGCTGGGCGGCGACCAGCCGGCCCCAGATCGCATAGCGCTTGGGCCAGAAATCCTCGCCCTCGTCGTAGAAGCGCTGGCTGTTGGCGTTGAGCACGACGCCAAAGGGCACGCAGTCCAGCCGGGTGACGATGCCGCCATCGAACTTGGGCGCACGGCCGTCGATCGCCACCGCATGGCCCTGAGTCGCATCCGCGACCTGGGCCACGCCCTTGTCCAGCAGCAGCCGCAGCAGTTCGCCGCGGTTGTAGGGCGTGCCGCGGATGAGGAAATTGGCAGCGGCCGGACCCCAGGCCTCGGTCAGCCATTCGATGTTGGCCTCGAAGCCGCCGGAGGCGGCGACGAAGGCGTGCGCGCGGATGAGCTCGCGCTGCCCGTCGTGTTCGACCGTGGCGGATTCGAAGCGGCCGTTCTCGATCGCCAGATCCACCACCGTCGTTTCATAGCGTACGGCGACGCCCAGCCCTTCGGCGGTGCGATAGAGTGCGTTCAACAGGGTCTTGCCGCCGCCGAGGAAGAAGGCGTTTGTTCGGCCGAGCGATAACGTGCCCCCCAGCGAGGGCTGGTAGCGCACGCCCTGTGCGTAGAGAAAATCCCACAGCTCGGCGGATTTCTCGAGCGTCATGCGGGCCAGGTCGCGATCGGTATGGCCGTCGGTGACCCGTAGCAGATCCTCCCAGAATTCATCGACCGGGTAGGGCCCGGTCAGGATCTCGTTGCCAGCCTCGTGGGCCACGCGCATGTTGCGGGTATGACGCGTATTACCGCCGCGATAGGGTATCGGCGCGCGCTCGACCACGAGCACTCTCGCGCCGGCACGGGCCGCGGTGATCGCTGCGCACAGCGCGGCGTTGCCGCCGCCGGCGACCAGAACATCGTAGGCCGCGTGATCGCTGTTCATCGAATCGGGAACTCGTCGGGACCACTTTCTGACTGTGAGTTTATACGATTGTATACATTAAAATACAACTCAAGTCGGCGCGAGATGGCTCGTGCGCCAGCGGCCGACCCATGCCGACGCCAGGCGCTCAGATGCAGTCGGGAATCAGCGTCCGGGCTTCGCGTATCAACGTGGCCACGAGTTCGGCGGTTGGCATCGGCCGTGCCATGCCGGCGGCCTGGCCGGCCCATAGCGACATGAATTCGGGCCGATGCTGGGCGGCAGCGGCGGCCCGGATGTCCTTGGTCCAGGCATTCTGTTCGGGGTAGTCCGGCAGCGGATCAGCATCGTGCTCGAAGGCGGTGATGAAGCGGTTGCGCAGCCCGCGGGCCGGCTTGCCGGAAAAAGCGGCGGTGAGCGTGGTCGCGGTATCGGCCGCACCGGGCAGAGCGGTCTTGTGCTCGGGTTTTGCGCCCGACTCGTCGGTGGCGAGAAAAGCCGTGCCCATCTGGACGCCGGCGGCACCAAGACAGCGTGCCGCCGCAATGCCGCGCCCGTCCATGATCCCGCCCGAGGCGATCACCGGAAGGCTGACGGCATCCACGATCTGAGGCACGAGCGCCAGCGTGCCCACCGCCGATCGGTCGAATTCATCGAGAAAGCTGCCGCGATGGCCGCCGGCCTCGAAACCCTGGGCGACGATCGCATCCACGCCGGTGGCTTCGAGGTGCCGGGCTTCGGCCACGGTGGTTGCGGTGCCGGCCACCCGACAGCCGGCACTCTGGAGTCGGTCGACCTGTGCGGCCGTCAACGCGCCGAAGGTCGTGCTGACCAGCGCCGGTGCGGCCACGAGCACCGCTTCCAACTGGGCTTCGAAATCGGGCGCGACTTCATCGATGGCTGAAGGGGCCTCGATCCCGAGTTCCCGGCGGAATTCGGCCATGTGTGCATTGACGGCCGCCACCCGGGCCGCGTCGCGCTTGCATGCCCCCGGTACGAACAGATTCACGCCGAATGGCCGGTCACTGGCGGTACGGACCTCGCCGATCGCGCGTTCCAGCGCCTCCGGCGTCAGGTAGCCGGCACCGATCGAGCCGAGCGCGCCGGCATTCGAGACCGCGGCGACCATCGCCGGCGTCGTCGGCCCGCCGGCCATGGGCGCCTGGATCAGGGGATGGCGAATGTTCAGCAGCTTGGCCAAGGCGTGATTCATCGGGCGTTTCCGGTAGGCGCGATGTGCCTATCTGTAACGGCTCAGCCGGCGCCGGGCAACAGGGCCAGCAGCAGCACCCCAAAAATGATTCGATAGACTGCGAATGCGGTGAATCGGTGGCTCTGGATATAGGTCAGCAGCCATTTCACCGCTACGAAGGCGACGACGGTCGAGACCACGAAACCGATGGCGACCGCGGTCCAGTTCACCTCGCCGATCTGGCCATGGTGGAACTTGTCGAACAATTCGTAGCCGCTGGCCGCGAACATGGTCGGAATACCGACCAGGAAGGCGAATTCGGTGGCCGCGCTGCGATTGTTGGTGCCCGCCAGCAGGGCGATGAAGATGGTCGCGCCCGAGCGCGAGGTGCCCGGAAACAGGCCGGCGATCATCTGGGCGATGCCGACCAGAATAGCCACGGTCCAGGTGATCTTCGACGACTCAGGTCGTCGGGCGGCGATCTGTTCGGCCGCAATCATCCAGATCCCGCCAATAATCAGCGCCCAGGCCACGCCGTAGAGCTGCTTGGGCAGCTGAAAGCCGGCCTTGACCGCGATCAGGCCCAGCACCGCCGTGATCAGGAAGGCCACGGTCAGCTTGGCGAGATAATCACGCTGCGCCGGCTCGCGCCAGTTGGCGAACAGGGAAACGATGCGCTGTCGATAGATCAGGCAGACTGCGAGAATCGCCCCGGCCTGGATCACGATATTGAATAGATCCGAGCGTTGTCCGAGCCAGCGTTCGGCGATTAACAGATGGCCGGTACTGGAAATGGGCAGGAACTCGGTGATGCCTTCGATGATTCCGAGCAGCGTGACGTTGAGCAGGTCGGTCAAGACTTCGCCCTCAAAAAGCGCCTAGCTTACCTGAGCGCTCGCTTTGGCCGTGAGACAGGGCGGTTACGCCGTAAGCCGGATCTCGCTGTCGGCGACGGTCGCGCCGAGGAAATGCCGGGCATAGCGCGGCGAAAGGCGGGCGACATCCAGATGCATGAACACGTCGGCCACGCCGAAGGCGGGGTCGTAGCAGGGCGGGCCGCCGACGCGCGCGCCGACGCGAAGATAAGCCTTGATCAGCGGCGGCAGTCGTACGGCACGGGCCAGCCGGTTCGCGGCCGCCGGCAGCGCGAGCCTTGGGGCGACGCGCTGGCTCGTGGGCACCGGCTGGCGCGCGAGGATGTCACGACAGATCGCGTGCGCCCGGTCCAGACCATCGCGCAGATCGATGCTCGCGCAACCGATCAGGTGATCGTAGTCGTCGGCGCGGATCAGATCGGCCAGACCGTTCCAGAGCATGGCGATGGCGGCGCCGCTGCGGTGGGCGGAGTCGACACAGGTACGGCCGATCTCGAGGAACCGCCCCGGGCTGGCGAGAATACGATCGATATCGAACTCGGC
Source organism: uncultured Gammaproteobacteria bacterium (assembly GCA_963835375.1). Taxonomy (GTDB): domain Bacteria; phylum Pseudomonadota; class Gammaproteobacteria; order Nevskiales; family Salinisphaeraceae; genus Salinisphaera. The sequence continues at coordinate 57,363 of CAWIGB010000024.1, read as the reverse complement.
GGCGGAATAGAAGCGGCCCGCGGCGATGGCGGCCTCGTGGGGGAGGATGCGGGTACTGGCGACGGCGCGATCGGTAGCGCTCTCGCGCACGATCAGATGCAGACAGTATTCATCCATGGCGTCGGTTTCCAGCCCGGCCGGGCCCGGTTCGATGCGGGCGCCCATTTCCTCGACGAAGACGCGGTGGCGCAGGGCGAGGCTGTCGCGGACATCCTCTTCATTCTGGGCAAAGCTGTAATACAAGCCGCGCGGAGCGCGTTCGGTACGGGTGGCGATGGACATGCGATGGCCTCCAGAGACCGGAAGAACGGCCCCGATTCTCGGCCGGGCATGTGATGACTCGATGACCGCGGGATGACCGGGGCATGAAACGGCCGCCGTCATCGGACGGTCACGACGCGCTGCTATGCCTGATCGAAATTCCGGAGTTTCATGGCATGTCGGACCTGACGCTTCTCTGGCGCCTGTGGCTGACCCAGCCGCGCCAGATCGCCACCTGGGCGCCGAGCGGCGCCGGCGTCGCCGCTGCCTTCGTCGACGCCATCGCGGCGGCACCCGATGACGGCACGATCGTCGAACTCGGCGCCGGGACCGGGCCGGTGACGGCGGCGATCCTGGCGGCCGGGGTGGATCGCGAGCGGCTGTGCATCGTCGAGGCGAACGCCGAGCTTGCGGCACATCTGCGGCAACGTTTCGGGCGCGATCTGGTCGCGCGTGCGGATGCGCGCGCACTCGACTCGTTCTTCGAGGCGCGTCGCATCGACCGTGTCGCGGCCGTGGTGTCGACGCTGCCCATCCTGCACTTCGGCCTTACGGCCCAGCGCGCCGTGCTGGACGACTGTTTCGCCCGCGCGGCGCCCGGCGCCACCTTCACCCAGATCACCTATCTGCCCGGATCACCCGTGCGTCAGCGTCAGCTGCGGTGCTGGGGCTATTGCGGCGAACGCTTTCGCCGGGTCGCGAACAATTGGCCGCCCGCCACACTCTGGCAATATCGTCCGCGTGATATAAAGCCTTGCGGCGATCGCTATCGAGATGTCTGTCTCGGCCGATTAGACTCGGAATGATCGTCCTGCCATGGGTCGTGATTGCATGTTCGCACCGGTCGATATACGGCGTCGCCGTCGTTTCGTTCTCGCCCTTAATCTGATCACGCTGGGCGTGGCCTGCGCGGCCATGCTGCGCCTGCTGGCCGCTGGCGGACTCACCTTCGCCGAGGGCCTGATCGGGCTCGGGTTCGTGCTGAGCATGCCGTACACGGTGCTGGGTTTCTGGAATGCGGCGATCGGCCTCGCGCTGCGCCATATCTGGTCGGCGCATGTGCGCACCATGCCCGGCGTGGCCGAGATCACCGCCACCACATCCGAGCTGCCGCCGCTCGACTGCGATACCGTGCTGCTCATGACGCTGCGCAACGAAGTCAGTGGCGCCGGTGTTCGAGCGCCTGGCGCGAATGCACGACTCGCTATGGGCGACCGGCGGCATCGACCGTTTCACGTTCGCGATTCTGAGCGATTCGGACGATCCTGACGTCATTGCTGCCGAGCAGAGCGCATTCGAGGCCTTCACTGCAAGCGCCGCACCGGGCGAAACGCGGCCGATCTATCGTCGACGAGAGCGCAACAGCGGCTACAAGGCCGGCAACATCGCTGATTTCCTTGATGCTCGAGGTGCGGAATTCGACTATTTCATCCCGCTCGATGCCGATAGCCTGATGTCGGGCGAGGTGATCGTGCGCCTGGTGGGCGTGATGCAGGCCCGGCCGGAAATCGGCATCCTGCAGAGTCTGGTGGTCGGCATGCCGAGCGACAGCGGTTTCGCCCGTGTATTCCAGTTCGGCATGCGCCACGCCATGCGCGCTTTCACCACGGGAGCCGTCTGGTGGACGGCCGACTGCGGGGCCTATTGGGGCCATAACGCCGTGATCCGCGTGGCGCCGTTCCGCATGCATTGCCGGTTGCCGGAGCTGCGGGGCCGGTCGCCGCTGGGCGGGGCGATACTCAGCCACGATCAGCTCGAGGCTGCGTTCATGCGTCGCGCGGGTTACGAAGTGCGGGTGGTGCCGGTCGAGAGCGACAGCTACGAGATCAATCCGCCGACGCTGCTCGATTTCATCCGCCGCGAGCTGCGCTGGTGTCAGGGCAACATGCAGTATCTGCGGCTGCTGGGCACGCCGGGCCTGCGCCCGGTGAGCCGCTTGCAGCTGGTACAGGCGATCGGCATGTACATCGCGCCGGCCGCCTGGATCGGCATGATCGCGGCGAGCTGCATCGGTGGAATGCTCGGCGACCTCAGTCTCGGCGACGTACGGCTCGGGTTCGGTCTGTTCGTGGGCGTTCTCATGCTGGCGATCGCGCCGAAGATCGCCGGCGTGATCGACGTGCTGTTGTCCACGCACGATACGAACCGCTACGGTGGCCTCGCCGTGTTTGCGGCGTCCGTGCTGGTCGAGCTGGTCTTATCGATTCTGATCGCGCCGGTGGTGGCGTTGTCGATCACGTTGTTTCTGGTTGGTCTGGTGTTCGGCCGCAGCGTGGCGTGGGGCGGTCAGAACCGGGACCGGCTGGATATCGCCTGGCGCGATGCCTGGCCGCCACTGGCGCCGCATACGCTGGCCGGGCTGGGCATTGCGGTCATGCTGTGGAGTGCCGCGGGGTTCGGCGCCACGCTATGGGCCGCGCCGATCATCCTCGGCCCGGCGCTGGCCGTGCCGCTCACGGTCTGGAGCGGGCGTCGGGCGGTCGGGGCCGTCATGCAGCGCCGCCGGCTGTGTCTTGTTCCCGAGGAAAGAGAACAGCCGGCGGTGCTGGCCACGCGACGCGCCGGCGTGACGTAACGCCGCACGTCGTCCATCGCCGGCCGCACGGGCCGGCGAAGCCCGAGGGGACTAGCGACGCATCACGGTGCCGTCGTCGTCCAGCAGCGGGTAGCTGCCCTGTTCGTCGTGCGATTCCGGGCCGACCAGCGCCGGCGAGAACGCGCAGATCACGGTCATGCCTTTTTCACTCGACAGGATGTGCTGCTGGTTCTTGTCCAGCGCATACAGCACGCCGGGCTTGAGCTCCCATTCCCCGCCTTCGGTCAGGTCCTGGATCTTGCCTTCGCCTTCGATGCACAGCACGGTTTCCTTGTGGTTCTTGTACCACATGTGGAGTTCCTTGCCGGGCTTGATGTAGGTCTCGTGCATCGAGTGGCCCATGCCGTCGGCACGCAGCGTATAGCGACGGCTGATCCACTTGTCGTCTTCGACGGCATCATTTTCGGCATCTTTATGAGTACGGATGAGCATGGCTCTATCTCCTTGGGGGGTAAAAAGAAAAACTTGAGTTACGACCGGAGGTCGCAGCGCCCGATTTCGGAACCGAACAAGCGGAACCCGCCTTCGGTATCGAATTGCGGCGAGACATCGCGCTGGAAGATCAGGATCATGTCGGAACCGCCGAACAGGAAGTAGCCGAACTCTTCGCCCTTGGCGACGTCGGTGCCTGCCACCGCGGTGAGATTGATCGAGCCGACGTGCGACATGCCGACCGGCACGGCCGCGACCAGGCCAATATCGCCATCGGGCGATTCGGCCGTATCCAGAACCACCACGCCGCGGGTCTGCGAGAATTCGTAGCCGGTGGTGGCATCGTCGTGCGAGTTGAAACCGCCGTCGGCCAGGCTGACCTTCAGATAGGCCCGCCCGTCGAGCGTGAAGCTCTCACGTACCCGGCCGGAGACCGGCACGTGATAACGATGGTAGGCCGAAGGCGGCAGGGCGTAGTGCACGAACGTGCCGCCGGCGAATGCGTCGGCATATTCGCTGTCGCCGAGCAGCTCGGAGACATCCCCGTATTCGTGGCTGCGCTTGATGCGGGTGCCGGGAATCGTCGAATCCTCGCCGATTTCAAACTGCTGCTGATAGCTGCAATCGGCAGGGCTCGCGATCACGCGATTATCGGTGCGCGCGGCGATCGGGCGCAGGCCGGCGTTCAACTCGCGGGCGAAGAACTGGTTGAAGGTCAGCCAGCCGCTCGGCTGGTTCGGCTGGCCGTCGATCAGCGATTCCTCGATGCGATACTGCGGCGCATTCTTGATGAACGATTCGAGGATCTCTTCGGAGAACGAATCGGTCGTATTCAGGAACGTGCCCCAGTCGCGGGCGCATTCCAGTAGCCAGTCGCGGAACCAGTCGACGTTCTCGATCACCGCGTCCTGCTGGTCGCCGACGTCCTGATCGATCAGCCAGAAGAAATGACACAGCCGATCGAAGACTTCCTGTTCGTACTGATCGCGCTCGCCCAGATGTTTCCAGGCTTCATCCTGGGCCTGATGCGGAATCCAGCGCAGGAAATCGGCCACGTAGTCGGTATAGGCCTCGAAATCCTGCGGCCAGCGCAGCGCATTGAACAGTGACATCGCTGAGTTCATCGGCCGCGCGATCGCGGGCCTTGTGCAACGACTCCTCGAGCAGTTCGACGAAGTTCTGGTCGTCCTTCTCGACGTAATCGCGCAGGTCGTGAATCACGCGATCGGTATCGGGGCGGGTACTTTCCTTCCCCGCGATAGGGGGCTACGGCCTTGTTGTCGGGCCCCATCAGCTGCCTCCCTCGGCGCTTTCGTTGGGGACGTCGGGGTAACGCGGCGGATGCGCGTCCATATAAGCCCGGCAGGCCGACATGATGCGGACGTCCTGATAACGCTCGGCCGTCAGCTGGAAACCGATCGGGAGACCGTTGTCGGTGAAGCCGCAGGGCACCGAGGCGCCGGGCTGGCCGGTGAGGTTGAACGGGTAGGAGAAGTTGGCCCACTCCTGCCAGTCGTGCATGTCCGAATCCGGCGGCACCTGATGGTTCACCGCGAAAGCTTCCAGCGGCAGCGTCGGGGTGAGCAGCAGGTCGTAGTCCTGGAAGAAGCGCGCCATGTGCGCGCCGAGGCGGACCCGGCCGTCCATGGCCTGGAACAGATCGGTCGAGGCCCAGTTCTCGGCGCGCTCGGCGTTCTCTGCCAGGCCGGGATCGAGCAGCTCGCGCTGTTGTTCGTCGAGCTCTTCCCAGACCACGCGGGCGCCGGTGAACCAGATCTTGCGATAGATATCGATCGGTTCCTCGATGCCGGGATCGACTTCGACGATTTCGGCGCCGAGCGCTTCCAGGCGCTGTGCGACCTGATCCACGGCTTTTTCGATCTGCGGATCGACATTGGCAAAACCCAGCGTGCGCGAGTAGGCGATGCGCAGGCCGGCCACCGACGGTTCGATATCCGCGCCCCAGTCTTCGGGCTGGCCGCCGCGAGCATAGACATCGTCCGGGTGATAGCGCCCGATCTGGTTGAGCATGAGCGCGGCATCGCGCGGGTCGCGGGTCAGCGGGCCGATGCTGGCCAGCATGGCCGACTTGGACGGCGGCCACTGCGGCGTCCACCCAAAGGTCGGCTTGAAACCGAACACGCCGGTGAAGCCGGCCGGGATACGAATCGAGCCGCCGGAATCGCTGCCCTGATGCAGCACGCCCATGTTAAGCGCAGCCGCCGAAGCGGCACCGCCCGACGAGCCGCCGGACGTCTTGGACGCGTCCCAGGCGTTGCCGGTGGCGCCGAACACACGGTTATCGGTCACGCCTTTCCAGCCGAATTCCGGGGTGTTGGTCTTACCGAGGATCACGGCGCCGGCCTGGCGCATGAAATCCGCCGGCGGCGAGTCGTAGTCGCAAATCTCGTCGCTGGTGGTCAGCGAGCCGGCGCGCGCCGGCATGCCTTTCACCTCGGCGAGATCCTTGATCGAACAGGGGATGCCGTCCACCGGCGAGAGCGGCTCGCCGCGCGACCAGCGCTCGGCGGATTCGCGGGCGGCATCGAGCGCGCCTTCATGATCGATGTGGCAATAGGCATTGACCGCCGGGTTGAAGCGATCGATCCGATCCAGTGCGGCTCGGGTGGCTTCGACCGGGTCGGCCTGGCCGGATTCGTACAGCGTGCGCAGCTCGTGCGCGCTCAGCCGACCGAGTTCCTCGTTTTCAGCCATGGGTGTCCTCGTTGCGTCGAAACCACGGCCGTATCCGACCGTTATGAAATGGAGGCTTCGATCTGTTCGGGTGTTGCCCGAGGGTTGCCAGTGCAACATGCAACGAACGGTTCGATGTATGCGTATCTGCACTTAAGCGTTGTCCGCAGACCGATCGCACCCGGCACCGCCGGCCGACTCCGGCCGACGGTTCCCGAGCAGATATCAAACGCTTAGCTGCGCCACTTGGCCCACATCTGCTTGAACGATTCGCGCACGATGTGCGCCGACTCCGGATCGCCCTTGATCATCGAGGACATGAAGCTCTTTGCCTGCTCGAAGCTGATATGCGGCGGCAGGGGCGCGACCTCGGGATCGGTGTAGGCATTGATCACCACCGGCCGGTCGGCGGCCAGTGCTTCGCGCCAGACGCCCTCGATCTGCTCGGGCGCGTCGATACGCAGGCCCTTCAGCCCCAGCAGTTCGGCGTACTGGTCGTAGGCGAAGTCGGGCAGATCCTGCGAGGTCTCGAACTTGGGATCGCCTTCCATGACCCGCTGTTCCCAGGTCACCTGGTTGAGATCGCGGTTGTTGAGCACCAGCACGATCGCGGTCGGATTGGCCCATTCCGTCCAGTACTTGGCGATCGTGGTCAGCGCCTGGTTGCCGCTCATCTGCATTGCGCCGTCGCCGACCATGGCGATGCCTGGCCGGTCCGGATAAGCGAACTTGGCGGCGGTGAGATAGGGCACGCCGTTGCCCATCGAGGCCAGCCCGCCGGAGACCGAGCCGATCATGCCGCGCCGGATCTTGAGATAACGGGCATACCAGTTGGTCGCCGAGCCGACGTCGCAGGTCAGCATGGCATCGGTCGGCAACTGGCTGGACAACTCGGCGAAGATCGCTTGCGGATTGACCGGGTCGGCGCTCATGGTGGCGCGCTCGGCCATGGTGTCCCACCAGTCGTGGGTCTTCTCGATCAGTTTGTTCTGCCAGTTGCGATCGGTCTTGCGGCTGACGCGCTGGGTCAGCGCAGCGGCCGTGGCCTTGGCCTCGCCGTGCAGGTTGACCTCGGTGGGGTAGCGCAGGCCGAGCGCTTCGGCGTCGATATCGATCTGGACCGCGCGCGCCTGATCCTCGGACGGCAGGAATTCGGCATAGGGAAAACGCGTGCCGATCATCAACAAGGTGTCGCAGCCGGCCATCATGTCTGCGCTCGGCTCGGTGCCGAGCAGGCCGACCGTGCCGGTGACGTAGTCGACGTCGTCGGGGATCATGGTCTTGCCCAAGATCGCCTTGGCGACACCGGCGCCGAGCTTGTCGGCCAGTGCCAGCACTTCGTCGGTGGCATCCTTAACCCCGGCGCCGGCCAGGATCGCCACCCGTTCGCCTTGATCGAGGATCTTCGCGGCGGCGTCGAGATCGGCCTCGGCGGGTTTCGTGACCGGCGGGTTGTAGCCGATGCCCGAGAAGGTCGCGCCGTGCGCCGCCGGCGGCTGTTCCATTGGCGCGTCCTGGATATCGGCCGGCACGATGATCGCGGTCACCGTGCGCCGGCCGATCGCGATGCGCATGGCCTGATCCACCAGATGCCGGGCCTGACGCGGATCGGACACCATGTGCACGTAGTCGTCGGCTACGTCCTTGTACAGCGAGATCAGATCGATCTCCTGCTGATAGTCGGTACCGATGCTCATGCGCGACTGCTGGCCGACGATGGCCACGGCGGGCACATGATCCTTCTTGGCGTCGTACAGCCCGTTGAGCAGATGAATCGCGCCGGGACCGGAGGTGGAAATACACACGCCCGGCGTGCCGGTGAACTTCGCATGGGCGCTGGCCATGAACGAGGCCAGTTCCTCGTGGCGCGGCTGGATCAGGCGCGGCCCGTTCTCGGCGCGGCGCAGTCCGGCCATCACGCCGTTGATGCCGTCGCCCGAATAGCCGTAGCAACGGGTCACGCCCCATTCGTGCAGGCGCGATACGATGAAATCTCCGACAGTTTGGGACATAGCGGGTATCCACATCGAATAACCGTCTCACCGTAGGCGCAACGCGCGGCGTGCCCAATCCGTGACAATCCTTAAGCACAGTTACCCCAGGAGCAGGGGCGGCAACTGACGCCGTGCGGCGACATGCGGGCAAATACGGGGTTCTACCGGTCTCGCCTGCTGCTAGCCTTGCGTCATCACACGCAGGCGGTAGATGCGATGGAACCGCTGGTTCATATCGTCGACGACGACGAGGCGGTACGTGATTCGCTTCGTTGTTTGCTCGATTCGATCCAGATAGACAGTGCCGAATATTCCACAGGGCGGGCGTTCGTCGAGCGCGAGCGCGACATGCGCCCGGGCTGTGTCCTGCTCGATCTCCGGATACCCGACATGAGCGGGCTGGACATCCAGCGCTCGCTGGCCGATGAAGCCCGGCATCTGCCGGTGATCTTCATGACTGGTTACGGCGATGTGGAGGCCTCGGTGTCGGCGATGCGGGAAGGAGCGGCCAATTTCCTCACCAAGCCGGTGAACGGCGAGTTGCTGCTGGCCGAAGTACGCGATGCGATCGAGCGTAGCCGCGACGTTCTCGCCGAACATCAGCACTGCCAGAGCGTCTGCGCCCGGATAGCGTTGCTCACACCGCGCGAGGCCGATGTGCTCGAGGAAGTCGTGGCCGGCTGGTCGAACAAACATATCGCCCGACGTCTCGGCATCAGCCCGAAAACCGTCGAACTGCATCGCGCGAATGTCATGAACAAGATGCGGGCAGGCTCGCTGGCCGAACTGGTCCGGCTACATCTGACCGCCACCGGCGAGTCACCGAGTTCGGCGCGCAATCGGGGGCCGGAGCGGCGCCATTAGCCGGATGGCGCGGCCGGGCCGTCGGCGCTGCTGACGGCGGGCAGCTCGAGCACCAGGCTCGCGCCCTCGGCGACATCCGTTTCGGCCCAGAGTTGCCCGCCGTGGCGCTCGGCCAGGGCCCGACTGATGGACAGGCCCATGCCCATGCCGTCAGGCTTGCTGGTATCGAAGGCATTGAAAATCGTCGACAGGTGCTCCGCGGGGATGCCGTCGCCGGTGTCCCGTACCCGCACGCGAATCGTGTGGTCGGTGGTGGTTTCGACGTCGACCCGCAGGATGCGACGGTCGTGATCGGCCATGGAATCCAGCGCGTTGGTCATCAGGTTGATCAGGATCTGCTCGAGCTGCGCCGGATTGCCGCGCACTTCGGGAAGTTCGGACTCCATGCTCAGACGCACGTCCACGTTCAGTTGGCGCGCACGCCGTTCGATCAGCCCCATGCTGTCGTCGATGACGCGCCGGATATTGAAATCGCGGACGTGGTCCGGGCCCTTGCCGATCATGCTGCGGGCATTGCCGACGATATTGTCGGCGCGCTTGGCCTGCTCGCTGATCTGTCCTATCAGCGAAATCACGTCCTCGCCGGATTTGCCCGCGCGCAGCATTCGAGCGAGCGCGTTGGCATAGTTGCCGATCGCCGCCAGTGGCTGGCGCACTTCGTGGGCCAGGCCGGCCGCCATCTCGCCGAGTTTCGCCATGCGCTGCAGATGGACCATGCGATCGTCCTCCTCATCGCTGTTGTCCTGCTCCGGCGGCAGGGGACGTGTCTCGAGTTCCCCGAACACGAGGAACACGCCCCGGGCCCGGTCGGGCGTGACGTGGGGCACAGCCTGCACGCGCAGGCGGTCGGTTTCGCCGTTTTTGCCGGTACAGTCGAGCTGGGCGCTTAGCGCCGACCGACGTTCGAGCGCGGTGCACAGGTATTCATCGAGGGTCTGCGAGCACACGCCGTCGAAGAAATCGGCGGCGGTCATGTTGCGCGCCGGCTGGCCGAAACGTCGCTTGAAGGCGTCGTTGGTGATCTCGAAACGACGCTGCGTATCAAGGTAGGCGACCGCCGGATCGCTGATGTCGGCGAGCAGCTGCAGCTGCTGACGCGCGACTTCAATACTGTCGTCGATCGCCTCGTCCGCGGATGGCATTCGGCCTGCTCCTTTGGAGTCTGAATCGACTCGCAGTTCAGCATCACCCGTTGGCGACGCCATTGCTTGATCATGCATGTTTCGGGTGCTCGGTTGCCAATTTACCGCGATGCGCAATTCGATCGCGTAAGACGCCGAGGGCACGGCCTGTCCGCGGACGAGGGGTTTCCCGAGGGTGGACGCGGTGCTGTGCCGGTATCTTGCGGGCGCCGCGGCTGTTCAGATGGCGAAACGGATCATTGACAGGTCGACAGCATGAGCAGTCGTAACCCGTACACGCAATCAAACCGAAGCGAAGCCACGAACAATCCGGCACTGGATGCGCGCAGCAAGCACGCGGATCTCGAGCGCGATCGGCATCATGACGAAGGCGAGGACCTGCGCACCAACCAAGGCGTACGCATCGCCGACAACCACAACCAGCTCAAAGCCGGTGCCCGCGGGCCCACGCTGATGGAGGACTTCATCTTCCGCGAGAAGATGAACCACTTTGACAACGAGCGGATCCCCGAGCGCATCGTGCATGCGCGCGGCGCCGGGGCGCACGGGTATTTCCAGCCCTACGAGAACGCTGCCCGATACTCCAAGGCGGCGGTGTTCTCCGACCCCAGCACGCCGGTGTTCACGCGCTTTTCCACCGTCCAGGGGTCGCGCGGCTCGAACGACACGGTGCGCGACGTACGTGGCTTTGCCACCAAGTTCTATACCGCGGAAGGCATCTGGGACCTGGTCGGCAATAACATGCCGGTGTTCTTCATCCAGGACGCGATCAAGTTTCCGGACTTCGTGCACGCCGTGAAGCCCGAGCCGCACAACGAGATCCCGCAGGGCCAGTCCGCACACGACACCTTCTGGGATTTCGTGTCGCTGATGCCGGAATCCGCGCACATGGTGCTGTGGACCATGTCCGACCGCGCATTCCCGCGTCATTACCGGTTCATGGAAGGGTTCGGCGTGCATACGTTTCGTCTGGTGGACGCCCACGGCAAATCGCGTTTAGTGAAATTTCATTGGAAGCCGCTGGCCGGCACCTGCTCGCTGATCTGGGACGAGGCCCAGAAACTCTGGGGCCGCGATCCGGACTTCAATCGCCGCGAGATGTGGAACGACATCGAAAACGGCGATGCGCTGGAATGGGAACTCGGCATCCAGGTGGTCGAGGAAGAGGACGAGATGAACTTCGACTTCGATCTGCTCGATCCGACCAAGCTCATCCCGGAAGAGGAAGTACCGGTGGAGCCGATCGGCAAGCTCACCCTCGATCGCAACCCGGACAACTACTTCGCCGAGACCGAACAGGTTGCCTTCTCGCCCGGCCATATCGTGCCCGGCATCGATTTCACCAACGACCCGTTGCTGCAGGGCCGGCTGTTCTCTTATCTGGATACCCAGATGATGCGGCTCGGCGGGCCGAACTTCCACGAGTTCCCGATCAATCGCTCGGTCTGCCCGTTCGCCAACAACCAGCGAGACGGCCAGCACCGACATACGATCAACACCGGTCAGGCGTCCTACGAACCGAACTCCATCGACGACGGCTGGCCGGCCGAAACCGCGCCCGGGCCGAAAGCGGGCGGCTTCGAGTCCGTCAACGAGAAGATCGACGCGACCAAGATCCGCGCACGCAGCGAATCGTTCGGCGATCACTACTCGCAGGCGCGTCTGTTCTGGAACAGCCAGACCGACGTGGAAAAAGAGCACATCATCGCGGCCTATACCTTCGAGTTGTCGAAGGTGTCCCGGCCGTATATCCGCGAGCGGGTGATCGGCCGGATCCTGCCCAATATATCGATGGATCTGGCCTGCGGCGTCGGTGAGCGCCACGGCATCGCGGTGCCCGATACGCCGCCCGCCGAGGACGGCGAATACGGCCACGGCCGGATAGAGAAATCCGAAGCGCTCAGTCTGATGGCCCGTCTGCCGGGCGATATCAAGCACCGCAAGGTGGCGATCCTGGCGGCCGACGGTGTGGATGCCGGCGAGGTCAACGAGCTCAAGCAGAGGCTGACCGACGGCGGAGCCACGCCGCTGGTGATCGCGCCAACCATGGCACCCGTCACCGCGGCGAACGGCGAAACGATCGCATCCGATGCCATGCTCAACGGCCTGCCCTCGGTGACCGTGGACGGTGTGATCGTCGCGGGTGGCCAGGCCAGCGTCGAGCGATTGACCCACTCGGGTCTGGCGGTCTACTACCTGCAGGAAGCGTTCAAGCACCTCAAGCCGATCGCTATCATCTCGGAGGCCGAGGAGTTGCTGGCCAAGGCCAGCTTCTTCCGCATGGCCGAGGGCGTGTTCACCGGCGAAGACGTGGCTGAGGTGTTCGACGACTTCGCCGCCATTCTGGGCCAGCACCGCGTCTGGTCGCGCAATAGTGTGGCCAATGACATGCCGGCCTGAGCCTTGCCCGACCGGCCCGGACGATGGCGGCGCTGATCGCCATCGTCCGGGCGCGTCGTCAGTAATCCTGTTCCGGTCGGGTGCGCGACGAGGCCGTCGGATGCCAGACCTGCAACCAGTCGCGGCCGTCGTCATCGATATAAGCCGCCAGCAGATTGAGCTTCTCCAGCCGGCGCAGACGCTGCGCGAGATCGCCGGCATCGGCGCCGAGCACGCGGGCGCCTCGTTCGAGCGCCGGAATCTCCGGCGTGGTGTCGGTCGGCCGGATGAAGGCCCCGCGCAGGGTCGCCAGAAACTGCTGAATCACGTGCTGCGTGCTGCGGATACGCGCGGCGACTGCAGCGGGCAGCGGCTCGTCGCGCATGCGGGCCAGTTCCAGCGCCATGTCCAGCCGGACCAGCGCCAGCGGCAGCGCTGTCACCGAACCCGCGCTGTGGAAGTAGTGCAGGATCGGATAGGCGAGGTGCTTCTGGCTGGCGCCGGCGATCATGCTCTCGAACCCGTCCAGATGCCCGGCCAGACTGTCGAAGTCGCCGTTGCCGAGGCCGAACTCCAGAATCTCCTCCGGCGAGGCGCCCATGGCATGAATGCACAGCGCGAGCTGACGTTTCTCGGTGGCGGCCGAGACGATCGGCAGGGCATAGGTGATCGCGAGCGTGAACAACAACAGGCCGTTGGCGCCCGCGACGGTGGCCAGTATCTTCCATGGCGCGCCGCCGGGCACGAGATCGCCGTAGCCCAGCGTGGTCAGCGTGTAGCCGATGAAGTACGCGCGATCGAGCGTATCGGCGGGCAGACCGGTGGTCGAATGCGTCACCGCGTTCGGGGCGGCGCAGAACACCAGCAGCCAGCCGCTCCACGCCAGCAGCACCCAGGTCACGATCAGAACCAGGGTGAGGGCCGGGCCGCCGCCGCCGAGCAGCGCATGACTCGGTCGCCCGCGATGGATGGCAAGCAGGACACGCCACAGTCCGGACGTCAGCATATTGGTGATCGGCCCGGAACTCGACGCCGACAGCGTGGTACGCGTGGCGTCGTAGGCCAGCAGAAGAAGCAGGACGGCGCCGCCCCAGAACAATGCGTTCGACATGACAGGGATTGCAGTTTCGTTGAAAGGCTGGCGCCCAAAATAGAGTGTTTTTCAGTCGCCGCGACCCGGGCGACTGCCTACCCCACCGAGGAGCCCCCCATGAGCCAGGACCACGGCAAATCAGTGAAGAACGACCGGCAGTACGAAGCCTTGCGCGAAGAAGGTGCGAGCAAGGAAAAAGCGGCCCGTATCGCCAACGCCGACAAGCCCGGCAAGAAAGGCGGCAAGTCCGACCCGTATGACGACTGGAGCTACGAGGACCTGTATGAAAAAGCCCGCGACGTCGGCATCGAGGATCGCTCGAAGATGAACAAGGCCCAGCTCAAGCGCGCCCTGCGCTCGCATTGAGGGTACTGGACACCGGCTGCATTCAGTCGTACTCGTGGTCGGTGTCCTGCGGGGCCGTGTTCGAGGGCGGCTCGTCGAACGCATCCGGCGGCAGTTCCTCGCCGTGGCGTTCGGACAGGAACGCGCTGAGGTGATCGAGTTCCTCGATGTGCTCGCAGATCGTGCGCACGGCCACAAGCAACGGCACCGCCACGATCATGCCCACCGCCGACCATAACCAGGCCCAGAACGATACGGTCAGGAATACCACGACCGTGTTCAGGCGCAGACTGCGTCCGACGAAATAAGGCGTGATCAGCTGGCCTTCGAGCGTGGTGAGCGTCAGATAGGTGCCCGCGATAATCAACGACCAGCCGTACCAGTCGAAGGTCAGAAGCGCGATGATGCCGGCGACGATCACCCCGACCAACGCGCCGAGGTAGGGCACGAAATTCAGCAGAAACGCCACCACCCCGAACATGACCGGATTGGGCATGCCGTAGACCAGCATTGCGGTGCCCACGGCCACGCCGAGGCCGAAGTTGATCAGTGTGATGGTGAACAGATAGCGCGACAGTTTGCGCTCGGCGTTGTACACGATGCGTACGGCGCGTCGCTTGTCGCGGAACGTCGGCATCACGTGTACGAGCTTCTCGTAGAACATGTCGCCCGAGGCCATCAGGAAGAACAGCAGTACGAAGGTGAACAGCAACTGGGCGACCATGCTCGGCGCAAGCATGGCCGCCTGGGTGGTCACTGACTTCCCTTTCTCCACCTTGACCGTCTTCTTGGAGTCGTCAGAGCCGCTGGCCAGGGCCTCGATCTTCTTGTTCGCCTTGAAGACTTCGTTGATCGATTGCGACACGCCATTGAGCTGGATCTCGACCTGGCGCTCGATGCGCGGCGCGTTCTCGATCCAAGTGCTCACGGGCATGGCGAGCGTGGCGAGCCGTGCCGAGGAAACCGCACAGCAGCACGATCACGATCACAAACGAGGAAAGCCAGCTGCTGAAACCCAGTCGTTCGAGCGCCCGGCGTATCGGCGCGAACACCATCGACAACAGAAACCCGAGCACGACCGGCACCAGAAACGCCTTGGCCGCGCTGAGCGCGAACACCGAGGCATACAGGAACAGGCCGATGCCGACCCAACGCGGAATGCGGCGGGCGGTGTCCCGCAGGTCTCGGGAGGAATTGTTCATCACTCGACTCGGGCGTCCCTGGGTTCGTGAGCCGGACGGATGCGCCGGTCTCTTTGATTATCTTGATTATCACGTCATGCCCCGGCGGTGTCCGCCGCGGTCATTACCGTACCTGCTGCATGATCCGATCGCTGTCGCGCACATCCTCGAACAGGCGCGGATCGACCGGCTCGCCGCGGCGCAGCACCGACACGTCGCCGGTGCTCTCCAGAATAACCGCCAGCACCTGGTCGGGGTGGGTGATGCCGGCCAGGCGAAGTTTCGAGTTCAGATCGCCCCGGGTGATACGCGCCGTGCTCATGTTGGCACTCAGCACCTGCTCGCCGGCCATCAGCACGATCGGTTCGTTATCGACCAGGCGCTCGACCCACGGAAACAGGCGTCGCCCGCGGGCCACCCCGTACTGGATGAGATACAGCCACGCCAGTGCCAGAGCGCCGGTGGTCAGCGCCGGGCTCTTCGACAGGATGGTAGTGGCCAGGATCGAACCCAGGGCCACCGTGATCGCGAAATCGAAGCTCGACATCTTCGAGAAGCTGCGCAGGCCGGCCAGGCGTGTAAGGACGAGCAGTGCGATATAGATGCCGAAAGCGGAGACGAGCATCGACAGTACGGCGCTCGTGCCGGACCACATCCAGTCGG
This sequence comes from uncultured Gammaproteobacteria bacterium, assembly GCA_963835375.1. Taxonomy (GTDB): domain Bacteria; phylum Pseudomonadota; class Gammaproteobacteria; order Nevskiales; family Salinisphaeraceae; genus Salinisphaera. Next base: position 41,719 of record CAWIGB010000024.1, on the reverse strand, counting down.
AATCGATCATTTGAACCTTGTGATGGGAAGAGACGGAACAACATGACGCCGGTCGTCGAGCGCTTGCCATGAGTATCATTCGCCAAGCCGGCCGGATTCGACCGTCCAGCGTTGATTGCGTCGACGACGCCCCGGATGCCAGCTGCGCCCGGTGGCCGCCAGGAAACGCCGGTGAATGGCGTGCGATCTCTGGGCGGTATCGTGGAAATCGATATGATGATGCGCCAGCACGAGGCAGCCGCCGGGCGCCAGCGCCCGGGCCACGTCGCGCGCCAGGTGCTGCATTGCTACCGGCGGGAGGTAGTAGAGCAGTTCGGCGATCACCACGGCCTCATAGCGTGGCCGCGGGAAGCGCCCGGGCAGCACGCAGCGATGCGCCTGCGCGCGTGCGGCTTGTCGGCCAGCGCCCGGCCAGTCAGGCGCGCCGCGCTCGGCGTGCCGTCGCAGGCATCCAGCCTCAGCGCGTGTTCGGCCAGGGCGATGCTGTTGGAGCCGTTGCCACAACCGAGTTCCAGCAGGCGGGCATACGGACCTGGACCCAGCGCGCGCACGATGGCATGGCGTTTGACGGCTTCATCGCGGTGGACGAAGGTGCCCCAGGGGTCGCGATCGGCAGCGAAACGCGCATCGAAACCGGCCAGATCGATGCGGCGGCTCATGCCGGGGCCACGAATCGCTCCACCGGCCGGGTGAAGGCCACGCGTTGTGCCGCGCTCATGCAGAAGCCCTCGGGGTCGTCGTCGATCAGGCCGGTCTGGGTGCGATGACACGCCAGAGCGGCGCGTTTCATGTGCCAGCGCCGGCTGCCGAGCGCGAGGCTGAAACGCGCCGGCGGCGCCGGCTCGCCGGCGAGCGGCCAGACCACGTATGCCAGACGGTGCCGACAGCGCGGCCAGAGCGCTGCCCCGGCCCGGGCGACCGTATGATGGTCGGGATGATTGTCATCCCGCGAGGGCAGCACGAGCAGGTCGGGCGTCGGACCGCGGGCGATCGCCTGCGCCAGGGCGCGCGTCTGCCGGGCATCGTAGCCGCCGAGGCTGCCATCGGCCCGGCCCAGAAAACGTACCTCGTGCGGCGCTACACCGGCCCGGGTCTATGCCGGCCCGGCTCTCGGCCTGACGGACCATGGCGAGGCGCTCGGGCGGGAAACGCGCGCTATGCCGATGCGAGGCAGCGCCGTCGGTCGCCACGATCACCCGAACGCGGGCGCCCTGGGCACGCAGCCGACAGATCAGGCCGAAGGCGCCGATCACTTCGTCGTCCGGGTGCGGCGCGATCACCACCGCATCGCGGATGCCCGGCAGATCGAGCGCGTTCACAGCGCCGGTTCCAGGGCGCCGGCGGCAGCCGACTCGGCCACCGTCATGCGCTGGGCATCGGGGGCGGGCTGGCGCAGATAGACCATCAGGTCGGTCAGCACGCGCGACAACGGATGGGCATGGAAATGCGCGGCCACGCCGACCGACTGCTGGGCCAGCGTGATCGCCTCTTCGGCCAGGTCGTAGATGGCGCTGCGGGCATGCGCCACCTGGGCGGCATCACGCCCGGCGTCGCCGGAAAACAGGGCGCCCGCGCTATCGCGACACACGGCCGCCGCGCTCTGTGCCAGCGTGAACAGACGCGCCAGCCGTCGGCGTTGATGTGGATCGCCGTCGCGGCCGGCGGCAGTCAGATGATCGCGCACGCCGTCGAACACGGCAGCAATGCCGCCGGCCTGGACTGCGACGAAACGCAGCGCGCCGGTGGCGAACCAGGGCAGCCGCTCGTAGTCGCCGGGCGTGCCGATGGTCTGAACACGCGCGATCGGCAGCGCGTGCCAGTACACGCGATGGGTTTCGGAATCGCGCATGCCGTTGATGTCCCACCAGCCGGTCACCACACAGGGCGGGGTCGCCACCAGATCGATCAGCAGCAGCTGCACCCGATCGGCATCGCCGGCATGCAGAGTGACCAGGGCATGACTGATGACGCCGGCGCCGGATGCGAACGACTTGCCGCCGTACAGGCGATCGTCTTCGCATACCAGCGGCCGGTCGCCCCAGGGCGCATTCCAGACGCCGAAGCTGGCCCCGGCCTGGGCATGCTGACGCGCGGCGCGGGCCACCCCGGCATCGCCGTAGCGATCGATGATCTGCAGCGCATCGACATGGCCTTCAAACAGACGCCCGAGCGCCAGATCATGGCGGCCGGCGGTGTACAGCACGCGCAGCAGCGCAACGAATTCGTCGGCGTTGTCTGGATCGCCGGGCGCTAGATCGCGGCCGAGACGGGCGATGCCGCGGCGCAGGAACGCGGCGTTATCCAGCGCGCGACGGTCGATCCCGTCGAATTCCGACGGGTTAGGGGCAGGCACGCGCGATCTCCTGTTCGTCGTCGGGGGCGAGCCGCGCCAGCTCGACCTCGGCGCTGGCCAGATCGATGTAGCGCGGTTCGGATGCCGGCGGCACCACGGCCAGGGCAAAGGCATCCGCGCTGGGTGCCGTGGCTGCTGCGCGGCGCAGGTCCGCGAGCGCACAGTCGAGCACGGCCGCCAGTTCGATCAGATCGGCATCGCCGGCGCCGGCCAGAAACGCCCGGCGAGCGATGGCCGAGCGTCGATACCGGGCCACGGCATCCGCCGGATGTTCCACCTGTGGCAGATCGGCCGCAGCGCGTTGTCCGCGCAGATCATCCGCCAGCCCGCAGCGCGCGCGCCCGAACAATCGCGAGGAGGTCGTGACCCGGACCGCGCGATCCCGACGCAGACGGAAGCCCGCGCGCCGGGCGACATCCACGATCTCCAGATCTTCTTCGAACGGGCGTTCGCTGAATCCGCCGAGCGCGCGATAGACCTCGACCCGGAAACCCAGGCTCGCGCCGCCGACGCCAGGATGCGAGCGCGGTGGTTCGTAATCGATCGGGTCGAGTTCGCGCTCCAGGTCGTAGAGCCGTTCCTGATAGGCTTCGAGCCGATCGCGAATCGGCAGCGCGGGGCGATTGTCGCGCCGGACGTACCCGGCCACGACATCGACCTTGGCCAGCGCAGCCCGGCTGGCGGCAACCCAGTCGTGCGCCGGCACGCTGTCGGCGTCGGTCGTGAGCAGCAGTGCGTCGGAATGTCGGCCAACGACTTCGAGCCCGAGGGCGAGCGCGGCCCGCCGTGCCCGCCCTGCGTTGGGCGTACGGCCGCGCGCCATCGCTGCGACAATCAACGCCAGACCCTCTGCCCGTGCCTCGCGGAGCCACGCGCGTTCGTAGCGACGGTTCGTCGCCGTCGAATACGAGACAGAGCCTGATAATCGCCGGCGCCCACCTGGCGCGGCCAACGCAGGCACCAGACCGGCAGGCGGCGTGCCTCATCGCGGACCGGCACGCACACCGCCACCGGCGCATCGAGCGCGCCCGACATGGATGAGGCCGCGCTCAATGGCGGCGCACGATCGGATGTGCGCTGGGATCGACGACGGAAAAGCCGGGTCGGCGTGGTGTCATGCAGCTCCGGGCGTTGCGATATTCCTGTGCGAGGTTAAGGCCCGGCGCGATGCCTGAGCATAGGGAGTAACCCGAGGTGGGCATAAACATCCGGCCGGTCGATGATCGAAGGGCGCCCGACCCGGGCTTTGCACCGGGGGCGCTCGGATGGTCAGTGCCGGCAGCGCGCCAGCGGCTGGCGATAGATCGCGAGCGCGCGCCTCGGCGAGCACTTCCACCCAGCCGGCGTTTTTGCCCGGCAGGCGGTACGCGCAGAGCCGCGCCGCGTTCCGCCAGGCATTCCGCCTTGATAGAAGGTCCTGGCCGGGGCCCAGGCCGGATACGCGGGCTGCTCCAGGGCCTCGTCGAACGGCGCAAGCAAGCCCCCACAGGCGTGGTAGGCCGCCCGATGGCCTGGGGCATCGCGACGGCCGCGCATGCGGCTCTTGACTGCCGGTACGCTGGCAACGCGAGCGAGCTGCGCCAGTTCCGCCAGACATCGATCACGAACAGGCCTGCAGCCCGGTGGTCGAGATGCTCCGGAATCCGGCGCATCGTCAAGCGTATCTCGCGTCCGCCCAGCGGCACGCAATGCAGCTGTCGAGTGCGTGGCAGATCAATCCGGCGTCATGACGACTTTCACGCAGCCGTCTTCCTTGGCATTGAACTGGGCGTATGCATCGGCGGCCTGCGACAGGCCATAGCGATGGGTGATGATGAATGACGGATCGATCAGATCCTGCTCGATCGTGCGCAACAACGCCGGCATGTAGGCATGCATGTGCGTCTGTCCGCTCTTGACCGACAACGACTTGTTCATCAAGGCATTGAGCGCGAAGCCATCGACCGGGCTGGTATACACGCCGGGCAACGACAGGCGGCCACCCTTGCGGCAGCTCTTGATCATTTCGTTGATGGCTTCCGGATGGTTCGGCTCGCCTGAATCCGGGTCACGCCGCACGGCTTCCGGGTCGCCGGCGCCATGGGCCTCGGCGCCCACGCCGTCGATACAGCAGTCCGGCCCGCGGCCGCCTGTCATCTCCTGCAGGCGTTCGTAGACGTCTTCCTGCTCGAAGTTGATCGTCTCCGCCCCGGCTTTGTCTTGGGCCAGGGCCAGCCGCTCGGGCACGCGATCGATTGCGATCACACGGCCAGCGCCGAGCATCCAGGCGCTGCGGATGGCGAACAGCGAGACCGGGCCGCAACCCCAGATCGCGACGGTGTCGCCCGGACGCATGTCGCAATTGTCGACCGCCATCCAGCCGGTCGGATAGATGTCGGACAGAAACAGCAGCTGTTCGTCGGTGTAGTCCGACGCCACCTTGAGCGGGCCGACGTCGGCATAAGGCACGCGGACGTATTCGGCCTGGCCGCCGGCGATGCCGCCGAGCAGATGCGAGTAGCCGAACAGCGCCGAGGGCGAGTGGCCCATCGCTTCCGCGGCCTGGTCGGCCTTCGGGTTGGAGTGGTCGCACAGCGAGTACAGCCGCTCGTTGCAGAAGAAGCAGTCGCCGCAGGCGATGGTGAACGGCACGACGACGCGATCGCCGATGGCGAGGTTGTCCACGGCCGCGCCGGTTTCAACGACTTCGCCCATGAACTCGTGGCCGAGTACGTCGCCCGCCTGCATGCCGGGCATGAGGCCGTTGTACAGATGCAGATCGGAACCGCAGATCGCGGTGGCGCTGACTTTGATGATGGCGTCCCGCGGGTCCTCGATCGTGGGATCGGCAATTTGGTCGACGCGAACGTCGTGGGTACCGTGCCAGGTCAGTGCGCGCATGTGGGTTCCACTGGTGACGAATTGAGAGTTCCAGCATCCGCCGGCCGCGCGATCACTGGGTATCCGGCAGGCCGAAGGTTTGGCTACGGGACATCCCCAGGGGCTTGCTGTCATTATTTGCGTGCCGGTAACCGGAACTGGATGGCAGCGACACAGCCGCCGCCGGAAGGGCGTTGCGCCGGAAAATCGACCAGACGGGTCCGCCGGCGCGGCCCATTCTGCGTGGCCCCCCAACCAGGGTTCGCGCCGTGCCGCCCCGATTCGGGGCCGCGATGCGCCGCCCGCACGAAATCTCGACCGGCTATGCCGAAACATCACGCCCGCGGCGGGTCGGCCGCGGGTGATCGAGTTCCATGCCGTAACCGCGGCCTCGTCAAACTGGCGTGCCAACCGGGATTTCGCGATGGTCTATGTGCTTTCCCGGATCAATTCGACCGATGACCTGCGCGACCATGGCGAATAGACGAAAAAACCTGCGACCAGTGAGGGACACAGGTCATGAGTTCAACTTCGACGCGCATGGTGATCGTCGGCGGTGGCGCCGGCGGTCTGGAGCTGGCCATCCGGCTGGCACGTCAGGGCGACAGCCGGGTATTTCTTGTCGATCAGTCGGCCACGCATATCTGGAAACCGCGGCTGCACGAGATGGCGGCGGGCGCCCGGCGCGGCATGGTCGACGAAATGGAATACGCCGGGCTGGCCGAACGCTGGGGTTTCGTGTTCGTACAGGGCAGTCTGCGCGATATCGATCCCCAGGCGCGTCGCATCGAGCTCGATGCCATGAGCGATGCGCGTGACCGGCCGGTGGTCGGCGCCCGCGAACTCGACTACGACGTGCTGGTGCTGGCGCTGGGTGGCGTGACGCCCGATCTGGGCGTCGAGGGCGTGACCGAACACGCGTTCATGCTGGATCGTGCGCAAGACGCCGAAGCCGTATTCAGCCGTTTGTCCCTGGCCGCGCTCGAAGCGACCGTCAGCGGCGGTGATCAGGCCATGGAGACGGTCATCGTCGGCACCGGGCTGACCGGCGTCGAGCTTGCGGCCTACCTTGCGACCGATGCCCAGCCGGCCGCGGTCGCTCCCCGCAAAGCCAGGCCCGGGCTGCGCGTCACGCTGGTGGAAGCCATGGATGAATTCATGCCCTCCATGGGCGAGGCCGAGCGCCGTGCCGTGCGCGAACGGTTGGAGAACGCCGGCGTGACGATTCATACCGGCTGTCAGATCAGCCGGGTGGCAGCCGATCACGTGGAGACCGATGACGGCACGCGTTTCGAATCGCAGCTGACGGTTTGGGCCACCGGCCGTGTCGGCCCGCCCATCGTCGAGTCGATCGATACACTGGCCGCGAACGACAAACGCCAGTGGCGGGTCCGCAAGACCCTGCAGAGTTTCACCAGCCCGGATGTGTTCGCGCTCGGCGACTGCGCCGCCGTCGATGGCTCCGAGGCGCCGCCCACGGCCCAGGCCGCGAGCGAGCAGGCCACGCATCTGGCGCGCGAGCTGCCGCGCTATTGCGCCGGCGAAAACCCGCGTGCGTTCGAGTATCGGCACAAGGGCACGCTCATGTCGCTCGGCGCCGCGGGCGCGGTCGGCCGGCTGCGCAGTGGATTCGGCCGGGACCTGCAGATTCGCGGCCGGCTGGCGTCCGCGGCTTATCGCGGCCTCGAGCGCCAGCATGAAATGGTCGTACTCGGCCCCGCTCGTGGCAGCGGTCGGCTGCTTGCCGAGCTCTTCTCGCCCGATCACGGGCCGCGTGTGAAGGTGCACTGATCGCAGCGAGCCTGCATCGTTGTGCGCGCCTTCAACGTAGCTTCTCAGAGACCTCATCCCGAGCTATTGTCATGCCGGATACCGTTCGACAATTCCGAGTCGCGGTGATCGACGACGACGCGAGCTTCGCCATGTCGATGGCTGCGTTGCTCGGTAGCGGTGGCTTCGATGTTCGCCTTTTCGACTCGGCCGAGTCATTCATTGATGCCGACGAGACCGCCCGTTTCTGCTGCATCATGATCGACTGGCTGTTGCCGGGCATGAGTGGAGCGACACTCTGCCAGCGTCTGGCTGCCGTGGGCCGCCACCCCGCGCTCATTCTCATGAGCGGCACGCAGTTCGCCGACAGCCGCATGCCGCAGAAGTTGCCGCCGAATACCGAATTTGTTCAGAAACCGTTCGATCCCGAGTGGCTGCTGGCCGAACTGTCGGATATCTGCGGCCGGCCGCAGTAGCTGCCTCGCGCGCCGGGAACGCCGTGTAGCCGAGCTGCACAAGCGAGCGGCAACGCTGGATTGCAGGCGCCCGAGTCTATTCGAGCAGCCCGGGCCCTTCGCGGGTCGCGCGCCTTGCGGCATCCCGATTCCGGGCGGCAACGCGACCCATGCGGGTCATGTCGACGGGCTCTGGTCAGTCTTGGAACAGGCGGTCCAGCTCCCAGGGCAACTGGTCGCGGAGTAGCTTCAAGCGATCTTCGTCGAGCATATGGGCGAGCGTGATCGCGACCGCGTAGGTCAACGAATCCGCTTGTTCCGGCGGCAGTTCGGTACGGGCGCGAACCTTGTCGAGAAACACCGCGATCTTCACCTGCTTGCCCGTGGTGTCCTGGCGTCGCGCGCCTGAACGCAGGGCGCCGGCCGCTTCCTCCGGCAGACCGGAGGCTACGCGCGCGCCGGCGTCGTCGCTGAGATGCTCGCCGAGCGCATCCAGCGTGATCAGGGTGCACTGGGCGACTCGCGCCGCGTCCAGTTCCGGGCAGCTGTTGTGAACGGCCGCCGTCAGGGTTTCGGTCTGCATGCGTGAAGGCTCGATCAAGGCACGAGGCGGATCAGCATCGGACAGCCCGGCGCTCGCGAAAATTCGGGTGTTCCCCTATCGAGTCTGCCACGTCAGGGTTTGCCCGGACAGACGCGACGGCCCGGAGCCGACCACACTCGGCGCAACGGTTCACCGCGAGCGACGTGTCTCGCTCGCCTGCAATCAGAGGCAGTGCCATGTCCCGATTCGATCCCGCCAAATTCGATCTCTTGCCGCGCTCGCGCCGCTCGATGCCCACCGGTGCCGAAGGCGCGCTCGGATTCGCCGCCGGGCTGGCCGTGGCGGGCGGTTTCTGGCTCGGCCGGCGTCTGAGCCGTGCCGTGCCTGCCGACCGCGGCCATCCGGCCAAGCACCAGGCGCTCGATACCGCGGCCGCGCTGGCTCAGCGCAAGATTCCGCTGGAATCGATGAACACCTATCTCAACGGCTTTCACATGTATGCCGATGACATGGGCCGACAGGTCGAAGCGAGCCATTTCTGCATGCATCTGGCGCCGGATCTGCACCAGTGCGTGATCTTCGATTCCAACGCGAAGGACGCCAGGCTGATCGGCATCGAATACATCATCAGTGCCGAGCGCTACGAGCGCCTGCCCGACGACGAGAAACAGCTCTGGCACAGCCATCACTACGAGATCAAATCGGGCCAGTTGGTTGCTCCCGGCATCCCCGAAATGGCCGAGCATGCGTACTTCGAGGATCTGGTGACCACCTACGGCAAGACCTTCCATACCTGGCAGGTCGATCGCGACGATTTCCCGTACGGCGTGCCGCAGCTGATGATGGCGTTCACTGAGGATGGCCAGGTCGACGCTGCGAAACTCGCCGAGCGCGACCGTCGCCTGGGCGTGGATTCCGACAAGCGGCGCGCGAACCGGGCCGATATTCCCATGCCGCACGTGCATCCGCAGGCCAATTGCTGGCAAAGCGGCCAGAGCGTGCAGACCGCGCTGCATACCTGTGCCTTTCATCGCACCGATGGCCACGGCCAGGCCGAATGAGGGGGCGATGACCGGTTTCATCCGGCCAAGGCTCGGTATGCAATATTCGCGACCCCAAGGAAACATCTCATGAGCGACCAGCATTTTCCGGAACAGAGTCAGTCCGAACAGCCGGGCGACGAACACGCCATGCGGCCGGAGCCGGAATTCATCGCCGCCGACTACCGTCCCGCCGGCAAGCTCGAGGGCAAGCGCGCGATCATCACGGGCGGCGATTCCGGCATCGGCCGGGCGGTCGCGGTCCACTACGCCGTCGAAGGCGCGGACGTGCTCATCGCCTATCTTGACGAGCACGAAGACGCCGACGAGACCGTGCGTCTGGTCGAACAGCACGGCGGACGTTGCGAGAAGATGGCGGGCGATGTCGGCGATTCGGCCTTCTGCCAGGCGGTGGTGGACCGCGCGATCGAACTCTGGGGTCGGCTTCAACATCGTGGTCAACAACGCCGCCGAACAGTATGACTGGCGCGATGTGACGCAGATATCGGACGAACAGCTCCAGCGTACGTTCGCGACCAACATCTTCAGCCATTTCTACATGGCGCGGGCCGCGTTGCCCCATCTGGGCGAGGGCGACGTCATCATCGCGACCTCATCGGTCAACGCCTTCAAGGGCAATGACACATTGATCGACTATTCCGCCACCAAGGGTGCGCGATCCAGGGCCTGGTGCGCTCGCTGGCCCAGGATCTGGTCGATCGCGGCATCCGGGTGAATGCCGTCGCGCCGGGGCCGGTCTGGACGCCGCTGATCCCGGCCAGCTTCAACGCCGAGAAGACCGCGCACTTCGGTGGCCAGGTGCCGATGGACCGGGCCGCACAGCCCAGCGAGATCGCCCCTGCCTACGTCTATCTGGCCTGTTCGGAATCGTCGTACATGACCGGCCAGACGATGCATCTCAACGGCGGTGTCATTCTCAATACCTAGGGACCAACTGCCGGCGCGCCCAGCGCGGCCGCCGGTGCGGGGCTTGGGTTCGTGCGGCCGCGGAGGCGGGGAACGCATCCACGACGCGGCAGCAATCGGGGGATTCACTCGTCGGCCTGCTTTGTCCGACTGATGGTCCGCTCGTCACGGCGGCCCCATGCTCTGCCGCCCGTTAGCACAGGAACAGATCATGTGGGAATTTCTTACGGCCAACGCCAAGGCCGCTTTCCGTGATCGCCAGTTTCGGCACGATGGTGATCTGGCTGTTCTACGCCCATTTGCTGTATCAGGCCTTCAAGCGTCAGCGACAGGCCCGGATTCTGATCAATCAGGGCTGGGGCGAACAGATCAATTCCGTCGCGATCGTGAGCAACATGAGTCACGAACCGGTTTATATCCAGTGTGTCATTCTCAGCATGAAGCTGGGGGATGGCCGTAAATTCCGGGATTCGGTCACGGACTTTGATGATGCCGAGCCATGGAATGCCAAGAACGATCCGCGTGAGGTGACACGGCAGGGGCCGTTGAATACCGGCTCGTACATGAACCTCGGCACGTTCCAGACCTTGTTGCGCCAGTCCGGCCAGCAGCACGGACTGATCAACGACGGTGACGACCCGGTCCAGCGTATGCGCGTGCGCGAATTCAAGCTGACCGTGGTCTGCAACTATGGCCCGTCCGGGGAAGCGATCGGGGTACAGCGCAAGTTCGTCGTCCACGGCGAACACAGTGACCGTTTGCGCCCGGACTCGATCTACAGCCGGCGGCTGACCAATCGGCGTGCCCGTCGCAAGATGGAACGCTGGTTGCGCGAACAGGTGGAGCACGCCGCGCGCGGCGATACGCCCCAGCGCTCGCCGTAAGCGCCTATTGAAATCGGCTCCAGCCACAAACCGGCGCGGTGTTCGTATTGAAGCATCTCAGGCTCGAAGGTCAGCTCACTCGGTTGCCGGGCCGGACCGACGATTGGCGCGGTACGCGCGCGCCGGCGAGGCATGCTCATGTCGGCCGTGCACGCGGCGCTGACGGGCGGCAACACGTAGCCGTTCAGCTGATTGCGCGGGCGCCCACTCGTCCAAGGCCAACCCTGTGCCGGCACCGCTCGGCAAGCGCTTGACCCGCTTCATGCCGGGCGTATAGTCATTGAAAAGCCGTAGCGGCCAGCGCCCACGGCGCTCGGCCCGATGCCAAGCGGCTCAGACCGCGGCCAATGGAGGAAAAGATGTCGCAAGGGCCTGCTGTTGAAGCAGCTGGGGCATGTACGACCGCGTCTGATACGGACCACAAGACGCGGATACGGGCGGCGTTGGCTGAAGAACTGCCCGACGAGATCGTGCTGCACGCCGAAGAAGATCTGCGTCCGTTTGAATGCGACGGTCTGTCGGCCTACCGTCGCCTGCCCATGCTGGCGGTTCTGCCGTCGACCATCGAGCAGGTGCAGGCGGTGATGCGGATCTGCCATGCGCACGACACGCCGGTGGTTGCGCGCGGCGCCGGCACGGGGCTGTCCGGCGGGGCGCTGCCGCTGGAATCCGGCGTGCTGCTGTCGCTGGCCAAGTTCAATCGGATTCTGGATATCGACACCGCGAACCGACGCGCGACGGTCCAGCCGGGCGTGCGCAATCTGGCGATATCGCAGGCGGTGGATCATCTCGGGCTCTATTACGCGCCCGATCCGTCGTCGCAGATCGCCTGTTCGATCGGCGGCAACGTGGCCGAGAATTCGGGGGGCGTACATTGCCTGAAGTACGGGCTCACGACCAACAACATCGTCCAGATCGAGATCGTGACGATCGAAGGCGAGCGTCTGATCATCGGCAGCTCGGCGCTGGATTCGCCGGGCTATGACTTGCTGGCGCTGATGACGGGTTCGGAAGGCCTGCTCGGCGTGATCGTCGAGGTGGTGGTCAAGCTGCTGCCCAAGCCGGAACTGGCCCAGTGTGCCCTGATCGCCTTCGACGACGTGCGCAAGGCCGGCAACGCCGTGGCCGATATCATCAAGGCCGGCATCGTGCCGGCCGGGCTGGAGATGCTGGACAGCCCGGCGATCCGGGCGACCGAGGCGTTCGTGCATGCGGGCTATCCGACCGAGGCGGCGGCCATTCTGCTGTGCGAGATCGACGGCACCGAAGGCGAGGTGGCCGACGACATGGCGCGTGTGCGCGACGTGGTCGAGGAAAGCGGCGCCACCGACGTGCGCATCTCGCGCGACGACGTCGAGCGCGCGCTGTTCTGGGCCGGGCGAAAGGCCGCATTCCCGGCCATGGGGCGCATATCGCCGGACTATTACTGCATGGACGGCACCATCCCGCGGCATGCGCTGGCCGACGTCTTGATCGGCATCGGCGAGCTGTCGGAGCAGTACGGCCAGCGCGTGGCCAACGTCTTTCATGCCGGCGACGGCAACCTGCACCCGCTGATTCTCTACGATGCCAACCAGCCCGGCGAACTGGAGAATACCGAGGCTTTCGGCGGCGCGATCTGTCGGCTCTGTTTGGAGTATGGCGGCACCATTACCGGCGAGCACGGCGTGGGCGTGGAGAAGATCGATCAGATGTGTGTGCAGTTCCCGTCGGCCGAGCTGACGCAGTTTCATGCCGTGAAGGCAGCCTTCGACGAGAAGCGGCTGCTCAACCCGGACAAGGCGGTGCCCACGCTGCATCGCTGTGCCGAGTTCGGCGCCATGCACGTGCATCACGGCGAACTGCCGCATCCCGAACTGGAACGGTTGTAACCGACCATGGCCGATCTGACCGAAGCACTGGCTGCGCAGGTGGCCGAGGCACACCAGGCCAGGGCCCCGCTGGCCATCGCCGGGGGCGGCAGCAAGTTCTTTCTCGGCGAAGCGTCCGCCGCGTCCGCTACCGGCTCGACAATGGAGCAGCACCGTGGCATCGTCACCTACGACAGCGGCGAGCTCGTGCTCACCGCGCGGGCCGGCACGCCGCTCGCCGAGATCGAGGCCGCGCTGGACGCCGAGGGCCAACGCCTGGCCTTCGAGCCGCCGCACTACGGCGCGGCCGCAACGCTTGGCGGCACCATCGCCACCGGCGTCTCCGGGCCGAGCCGACCTTATGCTGGCGCGGCTCGCGATTTCGTGCTCGGCACGCGCATCATCAACGGCCGCGGCGAGGTCCTGCGCTTCGGCGGCGAGGTAATGAAGAACGTGGCGGGCTACGATCTGTCGCGGTTGATGGTGGGCGCCTTCGGCACGCTGGGTGTGTTGCTGGAGGTCAGTCTCAAGGTGCTGCCCGCGCCGCGTTTCACCCGGACCCGCGTGTTCGAATACGACCAGGCCAGCGCGATCGAACGATTCAATGCCTGGGGCTGAAGCCCTGGCCGATCACCGCGGCGTACTGGGAAGACGGCCATGCCTATCTGCGCTTGTCCGGCGCGGAATCGTCGGTGCGGGCCGCGATGGAAACACTCGGCGGCGAAACCCTGACCGACGCCGACAGCTTCTGGGCCGATGTGCGCGAGCATCGCCGGGCGTTTTTCACCGACCGTCGCTCGCCGCTCTGGCGGCTGTCGGTCGCGCCTGCCACGCCGCCGCTGGATCTCGCCGGCGACGATCGCGGTCGGCTGGGGCGGGGCACAGCGCTGGCTGATCTCCGACCAGCCCGCCGACACGATACGGCAAGCCGTGGCCGCGCACGGCGGGCATGCAAGCGTTTACGACGGGCAAGCCGTTCCGCGCCAACACCCGATGCCGGCGCCGCTGTTGCGGCTGCACAAGCGCTTGAAGCAATCGATGGACCCGGCGGGGATTCTCAACCCGGGCCGTTTCTGTTCCGATTTCTAGGTCTTGCCATGCAGACATCGATTATCGAGGCCCTGCGCGATACCGAGGATGGCCGCGAGGCCGATCGTATCCTGCGCGCCTGCACCCACTGCGGTTTCTGTACCGCGACCTGCCCGACGTATCAGGTGCTGGGCGACGAGCGCGACGGCCCGCGCGGGCGTATCTATCTGATCAAGCAGGTTCTGGAAGGCGAAACGCCGACCGCGAAGACGCAACAGCATCTGGATCGCTGCTTGACCTGTCGGGCCTGCGAGACGACCTGCCCGTCCGGGGTCGAATATGCCAAGCTGGCCGATATCGGCCGCGATCTGGTCGACCAGCAGGTCGAGCGGCCGGCTCGGGAACGCTGGCTGCGCTGGTTGTTGCGTCACGTCGTGGCGTATCGGCGGCGCTTCGCCATCGTGCACGCGCTCGGCCAGATCGCGCGGCCGTTTCTGGTCGGCCCGCTCGCGCCACTGCGTCAGAAACTGCCGCCGCACCGGCAGCGCGTCGCCTGGCCTCAGGTCAGCGATACCCGGCGCCTGATGCTCGTTCACGACGGCTGCGTGCAGCCGGTCGCGACGCCGAATACCAATGCCCATGCTGCGCGTATTCTTTCCCGGCTCGGTGTTCGTCTGGTCGCGCCGTCGACGGCCGGCTGTTGCGGTGCGTTGTCGCAGCATCTGAGCCACCGGGAGGAAGCCCACGATTTCGCACGTGCCAATATCGATGCCTGGTGGCCTTACATCGAGCAGGGCGCCGAGGCGATCGTCATCACCGCCAGCGGCTGCGGCGCGTCGATCACCGAATACGGTTACATGCTGCGCAATGACCCAGGCTATGCCGAGAAAGCGGCGCGCGTGTCCGAACTCGCGCGCGATCTTAGTGATGTGCTGGCCAGTGAGGATCTGTCGGCGCTCGGCGATATCGGCGCTGGCCGGCGGGTGGCCTATCATCCGCCCTGCACGTTGCAGAACGCGCCCGGCCTGCATGATCACGTGGCCCAGATCCTCTCCCAGGCGGGTTATACGCTCACCCATGTCTCGAACGCGCATCTATGCTGCGGCTCGGCCGGGACTTATTCCATCCTCCAGCCCGAAATGGCCAACCGGCTGCGCTCGGACAAGCTGCAGTCGCTGGATGCGGACGATCCGGAAGTGGTCGTCACCGCCAATGTCGGTTGCCAGTTGCACCTCGAGGCCGCGGCCCGGCGTCCGGTGCTGCACTGGATCGAATTGCTCGAACCCGGGGCGATTGACGCGGCTGCGAACCGAGTGGCGGCCTAGCCGTTCTGGCCCGGCTTGTCCACGAGCCCGTCCAGAAACGTATCGAGCACGCGGTTGGGCCGTCGACCGCTGCGCGTGATCGTGTGGTAGTCGATCGCATAGGCGAAGACCTCCGGGCGCAGGGCAATCAATCGACCCTCGTTGACCCAGCGCTGGGCATAATGCTCCGGTAACAGCCCGATATAGCGCCCGGTCAGTACCAGAAACGCGATGCCCTCGCGCTCGCTCGCGGTCGCGGTGTGGTTGAGCCGATCGACCACAGTCTGGGCGTCGTCGGATAACGGATAGGCGGGCAGTACGGCGTCGGCCGCTTCGATCGCTCGCGCGGCCGGCGTCTTGCCCGGCTCGGCCAGCGGGTGAGCCGGCCGCGCAATAAAGCAGGGTCTGCTCGGTGTAGAGCGGGATGTAATCGAGTGCGGCCAGGCGCGACAACGCAGGGGTGACACCGACGTGCAGCCGCCCGTCCAGAACGGCGGACTCGATGTTGCCCGGCGGCATCATATGGATGTTGGTATGCACGTTCGGCCCGCGATCCTTGAGCTCGGCGAGCGCATCGGTGATCCGCATCTCGGGCAGGGTGACCAGGTTATCGGTGATGCCGATATTGAGTTCGCCCCGAAGGTCGCGATGCAGGGCATTCACCTCGTTGCGAAAACTCTGCAGGTGCGCGATCAGCCGGCGCGCGGCCTGGTCCACGGCTTCTCCTTCGGCGGTGAGCACGAAACCGGAGCGCCCGCGCTGGCACAGCGTGAACCCGAGCCGGGTCTCCAGTTCGCCCATATGGATGGAGAC
Source organism: uncultured Gammaproteobacteria bacterium (assembly GCA_963835375.1). Taxonomy (GTDB): domain Bacteria; phylum Pseudomonadota; class Gammaproteobacteria; order Nevskiales; family Salinisphaeraceae; genus Salinisphaera. The sequence goes on along the minus strand of CAWIGB010000024.1, from coordinate 25,891 downwards.
GGCCGACCGGCTGATCCCGAGGCTGGCCGCAGCCGGCGTGAAGCCCGCGGCGTCGACCACGGCGCGGAATACCCGCAGCAGACGCAGGTCGATATCGCTGATCTGGCCCAGCCGTTCGATGCCGCGATCCATGTCGATCTCCGCTTTATGCGTTAAATAATCTATACGTGAATTAAAAAACTTATATATTTAATCACGTATCGAAACAGCCTATCTTGGCGACATCGTCCCTCGCTCGGAGATCGTCATGGCCGACATTGCGCAATCGCTGGATTTCGACAGCTACTGGATGCCGTTTTCCGGCAACCGACAGTTCAAGGCCGATCCGCGCCTGATCGTGGCGGCGGACGGCTGCCACTACACCGATGCCGATGGCCGTCGAGTCTTCGACAGCCTGTCCGGGCTGTGGTGTGCCAGCTTCGGCCACGGCCGCGACGAGATCGCTTCTGCCATTGCGAAGACGGCAAAGACGCTCGATTACGCGCCGCCGTTCCAGTACGCCCATCCGATGGCGTTCGAGCTGGCCGAGCGGGTCAAGAACATCGTGCCCGGCCGGGCTCGAACACGTGTTCTTCACCAACTCCGGTTCGGAATCCGCCGATACCGCGATCAAGATCGCGCGTGCCTACTGGGCCAGGCGCGGCCAGCCGGAAAAGACGCGCCTGATCGGGCGCGAGAAGGGCTATCATGGCGTCAACGTCGGCGGCACCGGCATGGGCGGCATCCCCGGCAACAAGGCGTTTTTCGGCGACATGCTGACGACCGAGCACCTGCCGCATACGCTGATCGAGGGCAATCGCTTCACCCGCGGGGTGCCGGAGCACGGCGCCGAAGTTGCGGAGGTGCTCGAGCAGCGTATTCTCGACCACGGCGCCGACACCGTGGCCGCGGTGATGGTCGAGCCGATGAGCGGCTCGGCCGGTGTGATCGTGCCGCCCGCCGGTTATCTCAAACGGCTGCGCGAGATCTGCGATCGCCACGATATTCTGCTGATCTTCGACGAGGTGCTGACCGGTTTCGGGCGTGTGGGCGCGACCTTCGGCGCCGAACTGTTCGGCGTGACGCCGGATATCATGACGCTGGCCAAGAACCTGACCAACGCCGCGGTGCCGATGGGCGCCGTGGTCACGAGCGATGCGATCTACGACACGTTCATGAGCGCCGATCTGCCGCGCACACGCGGTGGAACTGGCCCACGGCTATACCTATTCCGCGCATCCGCTGGCTTGTGCAGCCGGGCTTGCGGCGATGGATATCTTCGAGAACGAGCGCATGGCCGAACGCGCTGCGGAAATGGCGCCGTATTTCGAAGCCCAGTTACACGGTTTGAAGGGCGCGCCGCACGTCGTCGATATCCGCAATCTCGGCATGGCCGGCGCGCTGGAGATCGAAACCGCCGGCGACGATCCCACCTATCGCCCCTGGGCAATCGCGAAGGCGGCCTGGGAGCGCGGCATGTATCTGCGTTTTGGCGGCAACACCGTCCAGCTCGGCCCGCCCTTCATCGCCGAAAGAGCCGACATCGATTTCATGTGCGAGGTGCTCGACGCGTCGATTCGCAGCGTCGACTGACCTCACCTGCGCCTGACCGTGCCCTTGTCCATGCGGCGGTGTCGCGTGGGCGTCGGCGTGGTCGCGATCAACGAATGCCCGCGGTCGGTGCCACGGCGGCGCATCAGCCACAAGGAACAAGAGCCATGCAGATCGGAGTACCCAAGGAAATCAAGCCCGCTGAAGCGCGCGTCGGCCTCACGCCTGCTGGCGCTCGTGAACTCGTCGGCCACGGCCATCGCGTGGTCGTCGAGACGAGCGCCGGTGCGGCCGCTGGTTTTGCCGATGACGACTACGTCGCCCAGGGCGCGGAAATCCTGGATAGCGCCGAGGCGGTGTTCGAAACCGCCGACATGATCGTGAAGGTGAAAGAGCCGCAGCCGGTTGAATACCGGCGCCTGCGCGAAGACCAGGTGCTGTTCACCTATCTGCATCTGGCGCCGGACGCCGAGCAGACCCGCGGCCTGATGGAGGCGGGCTGTATCGCCATTGCCTATGAAACCGTCACCGGCGCCCGCGGCGGCCTGCCGCTGTTGTCGCCGATGAGCGAAGTGGCGGGGCGGTTGTCGGTCCAGGCGGGCGCTGCCGCACTGGAGAACGTGGCCGGCGGCGCGGGCGTGCTGCTCGGCGGCGTGCCGGGCGTACCGCCGGCGAAGGTAACGGTGGTCGGCGGCGGCGTGGTCGGCACCAATGCGCTGCGCATGGCGACCGGGCTGGGTGCGGATGTGACGGTACTCGACCAATCCATCGACCGGCTGCGTGAACTCGATGAGGCCTACGGCAACCGCCTGACCACGCTGTATTCGAACACCGACAATCTCGAGCGCGCCGTCACCGAAGCCGATCTGGTGATCGGCGCGGTGCTGCTGCCGGGCGCGGCCGCGCCCAAGCTGGTCACCCGCGAGATGATCGCCGGCATGCGGCCCGGGCAGCGCGGTGGTGGATGTCGCCATCGACCAGGGCGGCTGCTTCGAGACCAGCCGGCCGACCAGCCATGCCGAGCCGACCTACACCGTCGACGGCGTGGTGCATTACTGCGTGACCAACATGCCGGGCTGCGTCGCGCGGACATCGACCTTTGCGCTCACCAACGCCACGCTGCCCTATGTGCTGCAGCTCGCCGACAAGGGCTATAAGCAGGCACTGACCGACAACCCGCATCTGGCCGCCGGCCTGAATGTGCACAAAGGCCAGGTCACGCACGAAGCGGTGGCGACCAACCTGGGCCATACCTACGTGCCGGCCGCCGAGGCGCTGGCCAGTTAATCAACGGATCAAGGAGACTGCCATGAGCTATGGCCATTGGATCAACGGAACGCTCGTGACCCCCGAAGGCGGGCGCACGCTGCCCGTACACAACCCGGCCACCGGCGAAGCCCTCGGCGATCTGCCGCTGGCCGATGCGGCCCAGGTCAACGAGGCGATTGCGGCGGCGGAAGCCGCGCTACCCGGTTGGGCGGCGACCACGCCCGTGCGCCGGGCGCGCGTGCTGTTTCGCTTCAAGCAGCTGCTCGACGAGCACACCGACGAACTGGCGCGGCTGATCACCCGCGAACACGGCAAGGTGTTCTCGGACGCGAAAGGCGAAGTCGTGCGCGGCATGGAAGTCGTCGAATATGCCTGCGGCGCGCCCGGAACTGCTCAAGGGCGAGCACAGCCTCAACGTCGGCACCGGCGTGGATTCGTTCTCGCTGCGCCAGCCGGTGGGCGTGGTCGCCGGCATCACGCCGTTCAACTTCCCGGCCATGGTGCCGATGTGGATGTTCCCGATCGCGCTGGCCTGCGGCAACACCTTCATCCTGAAGCCGTCGGAAAAAGACCCGGCCACCGCGCTGCGGCTGGCCGAGCTGCTCACCGAAGCCGGTCTGCCCGACGGCGTGTTCAATGTGGTCAACGGCGACAAGGAAGCGGTCGACACGCTGATCGACGACGAACGCGTCGCCGCGCTCAGCTTCGTCGGCTCCACGCCGATCGCCGAATCCATCTATGCCCGCGGTGCGGCCAACGGCAAGCGCGTACAGGCGCTCGGCGGGGCCAAGAACCACGTCATCGTGCTGCCGGACGCCAATATGGATGCGGTGGTCGACGGCCTGATGGGCGCGGCCTACGGCTCGGCCGGCGAGCGCTGCATGGCGGTCTCGGTGGCCGTGCCGGTCGGCGAGGAAACCGCCGATCGTCTGGTGGCCGCAATCGAAAAACGCCTGGCCTCGCTGACCGTCGGCGACGGCCTGGCCGATCCCGAGCCGCAGATGGGCCCGCTGGTCAGCGCCGAACACCGCGACAAGGTCCGCGGCTATGTCGATCTCGGCGTGGAAGAAGGCGCCAAGCTGGTCGTCGACGGCCGCGGCTTCGCATCGAACGACAACCCGGATGGCTACTATCTCGGCGGCTGCCTGTTCGACCACGTCACGCCGGACATGCGGATCTACAAAGAAGAGATCTTCGGCCCGGTGCTGTCGGTGGTGCGCCAGAACTCGCTGGACGAGGCGATCGAACTGGTCAACGCGCCACGAGTTCGCCAACGGCGTGGCCATCTTCACCAACCACGGCGGGGCGGCGCGCAAGTTCCACGAGCGTATCCGCGTCGGCATGGTCGGCGTGAACGTGGCGATTCCGGTGCCGATGGCGTTCCATTCCTTCGGCGGCTGGAAGCGCTCGCGCTTCGGCGTGCTGCATGCCCACGGCCCGGATGGCGTGCGCTTCTACACCCAGCTCAAGACCGTGACCCAGCGCTGGCCGGATGCCCCGGACGACGCCAACGCGTTCGCGATGCCGACGCACTGACGTCGGCTCGCTGAGGCGAGCCTGAATCGCGCCGCTCGGGTAACCGAGCGGCGCTTTTTCATGCCCTTATTCCGCTGCTTCGGTTTCCCGGGTCGTTTCGACTCGAGCGGTTGAAGCGCTGCGGCTCGGGCGTGACGAACACGTGTTCGGTCGGCTCGTCTTCTTCCAGCGACATCAGCGACGCATTGCCGCCGGCGGCCGTGGTATCGCGCGATACGGCGCGCTCGGTGGCGAACCGGTGCAGATAGTGCGGGCCGCCGGCTTTCGGGCCGGTGCCGGACAGGCCTTCGCCGCCGAACGGGTGCACGCCGACCACCGCGCCGATGATGTTGCGATTGACGTAGGCATTGCCCACCCGCAGGCGTTTCAACACCTGCTCGACCGTCGTGTCGATCCGGCTGTGGATGCCGAAGGTCAGGCCGTAGCCGAGGCCGTTGATGTCGTCGACCACGCGGTCGATCTCGTCGGCCTTGAAGCGAATGATGTGCACGATCGGGCCGAACTGTTCGTCGCCGAGCTGCGAGATCGAGTCGAGCTCGTAGATGCGCGGCGCGATATAAGTGCCGTCGCGATGCGCCTCGCCGAGCTCGCAGCTGTAATGCGCCTTGAACGTCTGGTCGGCGTATTCGGCATAGGCCGCCAGATTGTCGCGGGCCTCGGCGTCGATCACCGGGGTGACGTCGGTGCCGAGGTTCCAGGGATCGCCCACCGAGAGTTCGGCCATCGCGCCGGATAGCATTTCGATCAGCGTGTCGGCGATGTCGGCCTGGACATAGAGCACGCGCAGGGCCGAACAGCGCTGGCCGGCGCTCTGGAAGCCGGACCGGATGATGTCGGCCACGACCTGTTCGATCAGTGCGGAGGAATCCACGATCATCGCGTTCTGGCCGCCGGTTTCGGCGATCAGCGGAATGATCGGGCCGTCGCGCTCGGCCAGCGTGAGGTTGATCTTCTTGGCCGTGGCCAGCGAGCCGGTGAAGGCAACGCCGGCGATACGCGTATCGGCGACCAGCTTGGCGCCGATGTCGCCCGCGCCGGGCAGAAAGGCCAGCACGTCGCCTGGGAAGCCGGCTTCGTGCATCAGCTCGATCGCACGGCTACCGACCAGACAGGTCTGCTCGGCCGGCTTGGCGATCACGGCGTTGCCGGCGGCCAGCGCGGCCGCGACCTGACCGGAGAAGATCGCCAGCGGGAAGTTCCACGGGCAGATCGCCACGAACACGCCGCGGCCATACAGGCCATAAGTATTGCGCTCGCCGGTCGGGCCGGGCAGGACGTGATCGGTGGCGAATTCATCCTCGACCTGGACCGCGTAGTAGCGACAGAAATCCACCGCCTCGCGCACTTCGGCCACGCCGTCGGCGACGTTCTTGCCGGCCTCGCGCGTGCAGATGGCGATCAACTCGCCCATATGGGATTCGAGCAGATCGGCATAGCGCCGCAGGCAGGCCGCGCGTTCGACGGCCGGGGTGGACGCCCAGCGCGGCGCGGCATCGTGGGTCGTGGCCAGCGCGGCTTCGACATCGTCGTCATCGGCTAGCACCACATGGCCGACGATCTGGTCGTTATGGGCCGGGTTACGGACTGCCTCGGCCTGATCGCCCGCCAGCGCATCAGCCGCGCGCTTGGGCAATTGGCCGCCGATCAGCGGGCCGGCCTGCCAGCTCTGGCTGGCGGCTTCGGCCATGGTTTCGGACAGTTGCGTGAGCTGGCGCAGATCGGACAGATCGATACCGCGCGCGTTGGGCCGGCGCTCGCCGTAGAGGTCGTGCGGCAACGGGATACGCGGGTGACGGACCTGGTCCTGTCCACGCACGACGCGCACCGGGTCGGCCACGATATCGGCGATCGGCTCATTCTCGTCGACCAGACGGTTCACGAACGAGCTGTTGGCGCCGTTTTCCAGCAGGCGCCGCACCAGATAGGCCAGCAGATCCTCGTGCGCGCCGACCGGGGCATAGATGCGGCAGCGCGGACGCTGGCTCTTGTCCTGCTTCTCCACGATCTCCGAGTACAGATCCTCGCCCATGCCATGCAGGCGCTGGAACTCGAAGTCCCTCCGTTCGCCGACCAGATGCCGGATATAAGCCAGCGTATGGGCGTTGTGGGTCGCGAACTGGCCGTAGAAGACGTCGTCGTGCGCCAGAATCCGACGCGCGCACGCCATATAGGAGACGTCGGTGTTGGCCTTGCGCGTGAACACCGGATAGCCGGCCAAACCGGCTTCCTGGGCGCGCTTGATCTCGGTGTCCCAGTAGGCGCCCTTGACCAGACGCACCATGATGCGCCGACGATGTCGCCGGCCCAGATCGGCCAGCCACTCGATCACGTCGAGCGCGCGCTTCTGGTAGGCCTGCACCGCGAGGCCGAGGCCCTGCCAGTCGCCGAGTTCGTCGTCGGCCGAGGCCAGCTCGAACAGCTCGAGCGACAGATCCAGCCGGTCGGCTTCCTCGGCATCGATGGTGAGGTTGATGTCGTACTGGGCGGCCAGCCGCGTCAGTTCGCCGCAGACGGGGCAGCAGTTCGTCGATCACGCGGTCGCGATGGCCGAGCTCGTAGCGGGCGTGCAGGGCGGACAGTTTCACCGATACGCCGGGTGCGTCTTCCGGCCCGCGCTCGGCGCTGACCTTGCCGCAGGCCTCGATCGCATGGTGATAGTCGTCGAAGTAACGCTGCGCGTCGGCGTCGGTACGCGCGGCTTCGCCCAGCATGTCGTAGGAATAGGAATAGCCGCGGCGCTCGAGCGATTTCGCGTTGCGCAGGGCTTCCTCGATGGAGCGACCCATCACGAACTGATGGCCCATGACGCGCATCGCGCGGCGCACGGCCGAGCGGATGAACGGCTCGCCGGAACGACGCACCATGCGCCGCATGGTGCTGCGGAAATTGCGCTCGGGCAGGTCTTCGCGGCGCAGCATGCGGCCGGAGATCATCAGGCCCCAGGTCGAGGCGTTGACGAACCAGGATTTGGATTCACCCAGATGCGATTCCCAGTTGGACCCGCCGATCTTGTCCTCGATCAGCTTGTCGACGGTTTCCGAGTCCGGGATGCGCAACAGCGCCTCGGCCAGACACATGAGCACCACACCTTCGGCACTGGACAGCTCGTATTCCTGCATGAAGGCATCGATGCCGCCGCCTTCGGTGGCTTTGGCGCGGACCACCTCGACCAGCCCGGCCGCGTCAGCTTCGATCGCGCGTGCCGTGTGCTCATCGAGGGCGGCGACATCCAGCAGGCGATCGACTTGCTCGGCCTCATCCACGCGATAAGTGGCGAGCACATTCTGATAGCTCGGATCGTCGAAGACTCTGGGTGCTGACCATTGCATTGCGCGACTCCCGTGGTGAAAATTCTGCCCCGTACCCATCGGCGGCCTGCATGCGTTGGCGCGCACGGCGAAGGCCGACGATCGCCTCGAGAATCGCTCGCTTCCCCGCGGCTGTCTCGAACGCATGACTTTCGAGCCTAGCGTTCTTCGAAGCGCGCGTGTTGTTCGATTTTCCGCGTCGATTGTTCGAAATGATGCGTACATGACATTGAATTCGGTGTCGGATCAATTGCGTATGAATCAGACTCAGGCTCGACTGAACCCGATTCGCCGGGGGTGCGGTGAACACCGGCATTCATTCGCTCAGCTTCTGTTCGGTCTGAGCGGCGCGGTTCGCTGCGAAATGGCCGCCGGGGCGTTCGATGTATCGGTCGATCGAATCGGCATCGTGCCGAACGCGGCCCGGCATTTCTTTGCCGGCCGCAGCGAAGACAGTCGGTTGCTGGTGGTCGATCTGTTCCTTGACGACCATGCTGTGCGCGATATCGAACGGGTCGAGCCGCAATCGGGTTTTCGCGAGCTTTTCGAGGCGCCGCGCGCGATTTCGGCGCCGGCCGATCTCCGTTCTCTCATTACATGCGCCGCGTCCCAGCTCGCCCGCATGCCGGTCGGCAGCCGGCTGATGGCGCAGCAGTGGGCGACCATGCTGGCCGTGCAGGTTCATCGCCTGCTTGCAGCACCGTCCCTGGCGCCGACGCGCTCGAAGCGCGAGCGCTTTCATGATCTGGTCGATGCGCGTCTGGCTACGCCGCCCAGCAATGCGGAACTGGAACGTCATCTCGAGTATGAGCGGGTCTGCGCTCAATCAATGGTGTCGGGCGCACTTCGGGATGCCGCCCCAACGGGCTGTGCTGGCGCGGCGGTTGGGCCACGCTCACGATCGTCTGCGGTATTCCGAACGTCGGATCGCGCCGATTGCCCATGACACCGGCTTTGCGGACGCGCCGAGCTTCACCCGGGCTTTCGTGCGGGTGCATGGCACCACGCCGGGCGCGGTGCGGCGCTCACTGCCGCATGACCGCGTGGCCTGCCAACCAAGCGACGGCCGTCGACGCCGGCCGAGGCGTCTATTTCGTATACAGCCTGAGGTTCTGCACGCGCGCCCGGTAGGCTTCCATGCGCTCGCGCAGGTCGGTCTTGTGCTCGGAGGCGACGCAGTGCAGCAGCACGTTGAGCGCGCTGGTCAGCCCGCCGGTGGATTCCAGGATCAGCCCGGTCTGGGTCTTCATGCTGACGATGTAGGGCGTGTCGATATAGCGGGCGATGCCGTATTCGTCGCTGAAGACGACCAGATCGGTCTCGCTGGCCAGACAGTCGTTGGCGAAGGTGATGCCGGCTTCGGCATAGGGCGTGATATCGATGAGGATCACGCAACAACGCTCGTCGCGACTGTCGATCCACTGGCCGAGCACGCCGCTGTACAGATCGATGAATTCGACGCCCGGCCGGACCAGCGCCAGCCGGTTGGCGAAATCCTCGGCCAGCCCGCGCACGGTCTGGAAACCGCAGACGAACACGCGCTCGGCGTCGGCCACGCGTGAGACGATCGTGCGCCAGTGGGCGCCGCCGAGCTGCTCGGCGAAATCCTTGAGCGCGTTGATCTCGGCGTTGAGATGGCCCATCAGATCCGCGGGCTGGTGTTCCACCCGCTCGACCAGCGTGGCGTTGAGCAACGAGCGCGAGCGTAACTCGTCGCGCAGCGCGTCCTTGAGCCCGTTCAAGCCCTTGTAGCCGAGCCGTCGGAGAAAGCGGCTCACCGTATTCGGGCTCACGCCACTCTTCTGCGCCAGGCTCGCGCCGGTTTCGAACGCCAGATTCTCCAGATTCGCCTGCAATGTCGCGTAGAGCGTGCGTTCGGACGGCGACAGACCACCATCGAGCCGTTCGACGCGCTCGGTCAGGAGCGAGGGTTGCTCAGTCTTTGACATTCGTATGGCATCCGAATTGCTTATGGTATTTGCATGTCATGCGCGTCTAGATTGACAGCCGGATCACTCGTCGTCTCGCCGATCGATGCGGCGGGTGGCCGATGTGGCCTGAAAAGGGCCGTGATCTGCGAGAAGGGCAAGCGTCATGACGACTCGATGTCCCGATGGGCAGATGGCGATGCTGGCCATTCTCGCACTGTTCGAAAGGAGCTTTTGCGAATGACTCGAATGCGCGCACGTGATCTCGGCCTGCCGCTGGCCGGTGCCACCGGGCCCAACAACGCCATCACCGATGTGGACGGCGTGCTGGTGGGCTACGAAACCCTCGATGGCCAGGCGGAGAACGGCCGGCCGATCAAGACCGGCGTGACGGCGATCCTGCCGCACGGCCGGTCGCGTACGCCGATGCCGGTCTGGGCCGGCTTTCATGCGCTCAACGGCAACGGCGAGGTCACCGGCACGCACTGGATCGAGCACGGCGGCTACTTCGTCGGCCCGGTCTGTCTGACCAATTCACACAGCGTGGGCATCGTGCACCATGCCGCAACGCGCTGGATGCTCGATCACTATGCATCGCATTACGAAGCGCACCATCTCTGGGCGATGCCGGTGGTGGCCGAGACCTACGACGGCGTGCTCAACGACGTCAACGGCCAGCATGTCGAAGCGCACCATGCCCGTGCCGCCCTGGATGCCGCGGCCGGCGGCGCGATCGCCGAGGGCAACGTCGGCGGCGGTAACGGCATGATCTGCTACGGCTTCAAGGGCGGGACCGGCACGGCCTCGCGCCGGGTCCGCGTGGGCGATCGAGCATTACACCGTCGGCGTGCTGGTCCAGGCCAATCATGGCAAGCGCGATTGGCTGCAGATCTGCGGCGTGCCGGTGGGCGAGGCGCTGGTCGATGACAACTGAACCGGCCGAACTCAACCGCGAGCGCGGTTCGATCATCGCGATCGTGGCCACCGATGCGCCCATGCTGCCGCACCAGTTGAAGCGTCTGGCCCAGCGCGCCGGGCTCGGCATCGGCCGGGCCGGCAGCCCGGGCGGCAACGATTCCGGCGATATGTTTCTGGCGTTCAGCACCGCCAATCAGGGGCCGTTGCCGCAGCTCGCTCCCGCGCATCAGCAGATGCGCTGCGTGAACAACGAATATTTCGATCCCTTCTATATGGCGGCCGTCCAGGCGACCGACGAAGCCGTGCTCAACGCAATGTTCATGGCCGAGGGGGCTGTCATGCACAAACCGGCCGGCTGGTGTCCGGCACTGGATGTTGATCGTCTGGCGCCCTTGCTGAGCCGGGCGGGCATCGCGATTAACGCTGACGGGTTTTGATTCTGCGCCCGGCGCACCGGGCTGTTTCGTGAGGGCAAACCAGGAGAACTCGGATCATCATGACAACTGCCAACGCATCAACAACATCGCCGGGCGAGAAGAATCGCCTGTCCGGTCAGCTCGGCACCGCCGGGGTGGTCTTCATGGTCGTGGCCGCCGCCGCGCCACTCACGGTGGTCAGCGGCAACACGCCGCTGGCGATCGGGCTCGGTAACGGGGCGGCGGCGCCGCTGGGCTTCATCTTCGCCTCGCTCGTCCTGCTGATCTTTTCCGTCGGCTTCGTCACGATGACGCCGTATGTCAAAGAAGCGGGCGCTTTCTTCACGTATGTCGGCACCGGGCTCGGGGGACGCGCCGGGCAGGGGACGGCCTTTGTTGCGCTGATCACCTATACCGCGATCCAGCTCGGCATCTACGGCTTCTTTGGCTGGGCTGCCAACGATACGGTGGTGGCCATGGGCGGGCCAGCGCTGCCGTGGTGGCTGTATGCGGCGGCTTCGCTGATCGCCGTGGCCGCGCTCGGCTATCGCCATATCGAGTTGAGTTCGAAAGTACTCGGCGTGGCGCTGATACTCGAGATCAGCGTGGTGCTGATCATGAACGTCGCCATCGTGGCCGAGCCTTCCGGCAGCGCCATGAGCAGCCTGGCGCATGCGCCCACGGCGCCGGCCGCGGCGGGCCCGTTCGGCATCGCCGTGCTGTTCGGCGTGACCGGCTTCATCGGCTTCGAGGCCACCGCCGTGTTTCGTGACGAGGCACGCGACCCGAACCGGACGATTCCGCGCGCGACCTATCTGGCCGTGCTGATCATCGGCGCGTTCTATACCGTGTCGTGCTGGTGTCTGGTGCATGCCTGGGGCCCCGCGACGGTGCGCCAGGTCGCCAACCAGTATCTGGGCAACGGCGGCAACATGGTGCTCGACACCGCGCGCTTCTATACCGGCCACGCGCTGGCCGATCTCATGCAGCTGTTGCTGCTGACCAGCCTGATGGCCTGCATTCTGTCGTTCCACAACATCGTGGCGCGCTACCAGTTCGTGCTGGCCAATTTCGGGATCCTGCCGCGCGTGTTCGCCACCAGCCACCCACGGCATGGTTCGCCGCATATCTCTTCGCTGGTGCAGACGGTCACGGCCATCGTGCTGGTTGCGCTGTGCGCGATCAGCGGTGCCAGCCCGCTGGTGGGCGTATTCGGCTCCATGGCCGGCATCGCCACCGTCGGCATCGTCATGCTCATGCTGCTGACGTCCATCGCCGCGGCCGCGTTCTTCCTCAAGGTGCCCGCATTGGCCCGAGGACGGGCCATCGCGACACGCTGGGCGCCCATGGCGGCGACGGCACTGCTTGCATTCATCCTGTACCTGGTGCTGGCAAACTTCACCACCGTCACCGGGCTGGGCGTGGGAATCAGCACGCTGCTGGCTATCATCCCCGTGGCAGCGTTCGCGATCGGCATGGTCGCGATCAAGAAGACATCGTTGGCAAGCCTTGCGAGTCTGTCGCATGCGGCCGGCTGATCGGTATTGAAGACGAGCCGACAGTGCCCGGAGGTTGGCGCGCTGTCGCGTGCCTCTCCGGGCGTGCTGGCGCGGTGTGTGGGGGGCGGCACGGGCCGTGCTGCCGGACCCTACGTGCTGTTGCGTGCCATGAGTTCGAATGAAACATCGATATGCTTCGATTCCGGGGTCTCGCCCGAGATCCGGCTGACCAGCTGCTCGGCCGCAATCCGACCGATCGCACGCCGAGGCGAGGCGATGGTCGTGAGTGCCGGGGTGACGAGAGCGGCCGTCGGTAATCCGTTGAAGCCGGCGATGGCGACACGCTCAGGTATGGCGATGCTTTCGCGTTGCGCGCGCAGAATTGCCCCCACGGCGAGATCGTCGTTGGCGAAAAAGATGGCGTCGGTCGTGGGACAGGTACGCAAGACATCGAGCAGCATGTCCCCCCCGAGTGCGGGGCTGGACGGTTCGCTGCTCACGAACGGCCTCCGGCAGCGTATCTTGTGATGCGCCAGTACCGTGGCGACTCCTTCGTATCGTTGTTTCGCCCGGTAGTCCGCGGTTATTCGGCATCCGGCAAAGCAAATATCGCGATAGCCGCGGGCCACCAGATGCTCGGCCATCGTTTCGCCCGCCTTGAAATGCGATAAGCCGACGTTGATGTCGATCGGTCGCTTGCCGTATTCCATGGTTTCGACAACCGGCCTACCGTAGTGCTTGACCAGCCGCCGGGTTCGCTGGAGATGCTTGGTGCCGGCAATGATCAGGCCGGGAGGGGACCAGCCGAGAAACATGGATATCCAGGCGAACTCGCGCTCGAGGTCATAGTCGGTATTGCCCAGCATGAGCTGGAAGCCCGCCTTTTGGGCGACCTCCTGGATGCCCTCGATTACTTCGATGAAAACGGTGTTCGACAGCGAGGGCACGACCACCGGCAGCACGGCCGAGCCGGCCGAAGCCAGAGCGCCGGCCATACGGTTTTGTACATAGTTCAACTCCCGAACGGCCCCTTCGATCTGCTCGCGCAGAGCGGCTGACACCATTTCCGGCCGGTTCAGGGCACGAGACACGGTCATCGGCGACACGCCGGCGCGCTGGGCCACATCCTTTAGCGTGACGCCCGCACCTGAGGTGGTTTTAGTGCTCCTCGACACGCGCGTGTCCTCCCTTGTTGCCGCCTCGGCGCTGCACTGCGCCCGGGCGAGACTGCATTCCGATGCCGGCCGATTATTTCGGATTCATTAGGCTCTTGCTACCGCTGGCTCCGTCTGCCGCACTTGCGACGGTATCGCCAAAAGGATGATTGCGCTATCAAACAGGCCAACTCATATTCGGCTCAATGATAGCGCAATCATAAGCGCTAATTAGCAATATCCCGCTTGCTGCGATGCGGGTGCAAGGAGGAGTGTCGATGTCATCAGCGGAAGAGCGGGTCGCCCGGGATAAGGTTCAGGCGCCGCCTTTGTCCGGAGTGCTGGCGGCCCACGGTATCGTCAAGCGCTTCGGACCGGTGGAAGTACTTAGCGGCATCGATATGCAGCTACGGCCCGGTCGCATCCTGACGATCATGGGCGAGAACGGGGCCGGCAAGTCGACGCTGTTCAAGATCCTGGCGGGGCAATTGCAGCCAAGCGAGGGGCGGCTCGAACTCAATGGCGAGGAAATCCATCTGAGTTCGCCGCACGCTGCTCACGCGCACGGCATTCATCTGGTGCCGCAGGAGCCCATGCTGCTGCGCGAACTCACGGTCGCCGAGACCATGTTTGTCGGGCGCATGCCCACCCGTGGCGGCTTGCTTCGTCGAGTGGACTGGGGGTATATGCGCGAACGCGCGGCGGCGGTGCTGGAAACGCTCGGGCTGGAAATCGATATCGATCGTCCGGCGAAAAACCTGAGCATCGCGCAGCTCCAGTTGGTCGAGTGCGCCAAGGCGCTGTTGCACGATTGCCGGATCATTCTGTTCGACGAGCCGACTTCGCCGCTGACCACGCGTGAGGTCGAGACCTTGTTCGGCATCATGCGCCGGCTGGGGGACGACGGTTGCACGCTGAGCTTCATTAGCCACCGCACCGAAGAAGTCATGGCGATCAGCGACGATATCGTCGTGCTCCGCGACGGTCAGCTCGTGGGTACCGCCGAGCGCGGTGGATTCGATCGTTCGGATCTGCTGTCGCTCATGGTCGGGCGACCGATGAAGACCGTGCCGCGCCGGGACACCAGTTATACCTCGCCCGAAGTCGCGCTCGAGGTCTCGGACCTCACACACGAGCCGCGTTTCCGGGGGATCGACTTCAAGCTGCACCGTGGGGAGGTGATCGGACTGGCCGGTCTGGTGGGCGCCGGGCGTACCGAAATAGCCGAAACCATCTTCGGCATCCGCAAGGCCGATCGCGGCCAGGTGACGATGGGCGGTGAAACGATCACGGGTATTTCCTGCCACGACGCCATTCGCAAGGGCCTGATCTACGTCCCCGAGGACAGGGCGCGCCACGGTGCGGTGCCGCCGATGACCATCACCCAGAACATCACCTCGGGTCTCATGGAGCGCGTGCGTCGCACGGTCGGTTTGATGAGCCGATCGCACGAATCCGAAATCAGTGCCCAGGCGGTGCGCGATTTCCGGATCCGCTGTGCCGGGCTGGATCAGTCCCTGCTCGAACTCTCGGGCGGTAATCAGCAGAAGGTGGTGTTTGCCAAGTGGATCACCACGCAACCGCGCATCGCGCTGCTGGACGAGCCGACCCGCGGCGTGGATGTGGGCGCCAAGGAAGAAATCTACGAGCTGATCGAGTCCATGGCCCGCGATGGGGTCGCCGTGCTGGTGATCTCGTCCGAGGCCGACGAATTGGTGCGGCTTTGTGATCGAGTGTTGTGTATCTATGAAGGCCGGATCGTCGCCGAGCTGGCCGGGGAGCAGATCACGCCGCATTCGGTGAGTGCGTCTTATGTCGACGGCGCGTCGTCGGGAGCATCGGCATGAGTGTCGTTGCCGTGCGCCCGGGCAGGCGCTGGCGCGAGACGCGAGCCCGCGAACTCACGCTGGTTCTGGTCACCGTCGCTCTGGTAATCGCCGTGGCCTTGATCGATCCACGCTTCGCCAATCCGCAGAATATTCGCTTCATGCTGCTGAACTCGGTGGTGCTGTCGCTGGTTGCGCTCGGGCAGACTTTCGTCATCGCCGCGCGGGGTATCGATCTATCGGTCGCGCCGTTACTCGGCTTGTCGGCAATGGTATGCGGGCTGATGGCGCAGACCAGCGGGCTACCATTCGCCGAAGCCTTGCTGATTTCGTTGTCGATTGGCCTCGTGCTCGGTGCCGTCAACGGGGTGCTGGTGTCTGCGCTCAAGATTCCGCCGATCGTCGTCACGCTCGGCACCTACAGCATCTACAGCGGCATCATCTTCGTGTATTCCCAGGGTACGCAGGTCAATTCGGTGCCGCCGGCCTATGCCTATTTCGGCAACGGATATCTGTTCGACTGGTTGCCGCTGCCGATTCCGGTTCTCGTATTGCTCGGGGTGCTGGGTGTGTGCTCTTACGTGTTGGGCCATACATCGTTCGGGCGGGCTGTTCTGGCCATCGGCAACAACGACGTGGCGGCGTATCAAGCCGGGGTCCCGGTGACGATCGTGCGCACTTGCGTGTATGCCGTGTCGGGCATGCTGGCTTGCTTCGCCGGGCTCATGTTCCTGTGCTACACCGGCTCGGCGACGGTCACCGCGGGCACCGGGGACCACGTGGAACTGCAATCGATTGCCGTCGCGCTGGTGGGCGGCACCCTGATCTCCGGCGGGCGCGGCAACCTCGTGGGCACGGTGTTGGGCAGCCTTTTTCTCAGCGTGGTGCTGACCTCGCTCGTTTTTCTGCGTGTGCCACCAATCTGGTACTCGGCCGGCGAGGGGCTGATGATCCTCGCGACCGTACAGGCCGGTCTGCGCCGCCGCCCGGCCGGGGAGCGTTGATATGAAAACGCAAACGCTCACCGGCGAAAAAAACAGCCTGCGGGGCCAAAACGCGGTCATGCCGTTCAACCGGCGCCGGCTGCCGCTGGATGGCTGGGAAATCACGCTGCTCGTGCTGTTCCTGGCGGTTGTGATCGGCTTTTCGATCACCGCGCCCGGTTTTTACGACAGCTTTCCCGGCCTGCTCAGCATGACGGAAAACTTCCTGCCGTATGGGTTCGTCGCCCTCGGCCTGTCGCTGGTCATTTTTACCGGCGGCATCGATCTGTCGGTCGGTACAACGGCGAGTCTCGCTGCGGTTGTGGCCGCACAGCTATGGAGTGCGTACGGACTGAATATATGGCTGGCGGCCGGGGTCGGGCTCGGCATGGGGGCCGCGCTCGGCGCGCTCAATGCAGCGGTGATCATCCGGCTCAAGGTGGAGCCGTTGATTGCCACTCTGGCCACCAGTTTCATCTATGGTAGTGCGGCCGTGGCCATCGCCGGCGATGCCCCGCCGTCGGGTTTTCCCGATGCGTTCAATGCGGTCGGCAGCGAAGCATTGGGTGTCGGGGGCATCAGCGGCCTGATCCCGTATCAGCTGATGCTGTTCATGCCGCTGTGCGTGGTTTTCTGGTTGCTCGTTTCGCGCACGGCTTACGGGCGCAAGCTCGTTATGGTCGGTTACAGCAGTGAAGCAGCTAGATACTCGGGCATCCGGGACTGGCAGATCCTGGTGACCGCCTACGTGATCAGCGGTCTGATGGCCGCGCTCGCCGGTCTCGTGCTGGCGGCCTATTACAGCGCCGTGCGCCCGGATATGGGCGACACGCTGCTCCTGACCACGCTGACCATGGTGGTGCTTGGCGGGGTCAGCATCTTCGGCGGGGAAGGCACGATGCTCGGCGTGATCATCGCGGTGCTCGTGCTTGGTTTTCTCCGCCAGGGGATGTTGATCGCCGGTTACTCCGACATGGTCACGACCATGGTCACCGGCGCGATTCTCGTACTGTCGATCGCCATCAAGAATCTGTTCAACACGCGAGGCACGGGCCTCGGTAACCGACTCTGGACGATGTTCCGTCAACGCAGACAGGACGGACGCGTCGAGTGAGCCAAAGCGGGTCGTTCGGTCCGCCATTCCAAAAAAAGCAAAACCCCAGCAGGAGGAGTACAGAACATGATCAAAAGACATCACATCGCCACACTCGCCGCCGCACTCGGGATGGCCGCGGCTCTCGTCGGGCCGGCGCTGGCCGCGGATAACGCGGTTGATACTTCGAAGCGCATCAAGGTCGCCATGGTGCCCAAGCTGATTGGCTTGTCCGTGTTCAAGGCCAATGAACAGGGTGCGAGGGAGCAGGCCAAGAAGTTGAACATCGATTTTCTCTACACCGGTCCGGTCACCGCCTCGGCGCAGGGGCAAGTGGATGTATTCAATAGCCTCATCGCACGCCGGTTCGATGTCATCACCACCACGGCGAACAACCCGACCCAGCTTGCGCCGACGCTGCGGCGTGCCATGAAGAAGGGCATCAAGGTGGTGTCCTACGACAGTGACGTCTCCCCCGACGCGCGCGACTTTTTCATCCAGAACACGTCCTATCCCGCCTTCGGCAAGGCGCTGGTCGAATCGGTCGCGAAGTACACCGGGCCCGACGCGAAAATCGCGATCCTGTCGTCCACCAAGGACGCGACCATCCAGAACGAGTGGATCAATGCTCTGAAGGCCTATATGGCCAAAACCTATCCCAAGATGCAGATCGTGACGACCGAGTACGGCGAATCCAGCCCGTCGAAGTCGCTCAGAGCAGGGCTCGATATCATCCAGGCGCATCCGGACGTAACCGGCATCATCGCGCCTGACGGCGCGGCCGAGGTCGGAGCCGCAGCGGCAGTTCAGAAACTCGGCAAGACCGGCAAGATCTTCGTCACCGGGGCGAGCGATCCGGATGCCATCCGCCAGTACGTCAAGTCCGGAATCATCAAGGCCAGCCCGCTCTGGGACGAGGTCAAGGAAGGGGCGCTGGTGATGTATGTCGCCCGGCTCGCGCACAATGGCGCTTTGAAGCCCAATGATCATTTCACCGCGCCTGACCTGGGCAGCTACGACGTGAAAAACCGGGTGATCATTTTCAGCAAACCGCTGATTTTCACCGCCGACAACATCGACCAATACAAGTTCTGATCATCGCTTCATGCGGTGCGGCGCGCTGTCGCACCGCGTTTTTAAACACGGCAAGGGAACGATCTATGAAACGTGTCATTTTTACGGGCGGCAGTGGCAAGGCAGGGCGCCATGCCGTACAGCATCTGGTGGATCACGGCTATCGAGTGCTCAACCTCGACACAAAACCGCTCGACAATCCGTCAGTGCGGACACTGATTACCGACATCACCGACTCGGGCCAAGTCTTCAATGCCTTGTCCAGCTATACCGGGCTGCATGAATTCGACGAAAACCTGGCGCCCGAGCCGATCGACGCCATCGTCCATTTCGCGGCGATTCCTCGCATCATGATCGTGCCCGATAACGAGGTCTATCGGGTCAACGTGATGGGCACCTACAACATTCTGGAAGCTGCGGCGAAGTTCAATATTCGCAAGGTGATCATCGCTTCCAGCGAAACCACCTACGGCATCGTTTTCAACCACACGCATCGCGATCCGGAGTATTTCCCACTGGACGAAGAGTATCCGGTCGACCCGCGCGACAGTTATGCGACCTCGAAAATCTGCAACGAGCGCACGGCCCAGGCCTTCGCGGGCCGTACGGGTGCCGATGTTTACGCGATTCGCATCGGTAATGTCATCGAGCCGCACGAATACGAGAATTTCCCCAAATTCTTCCAGACCCCGGGGTTTCGCAAGCGTATCGCCTGGAGCTATATCGACGCGCGGGATCTCGGTCAGATCGTGCGGCGCGGCATCGAGACGGACGGGCTCGGTTTCCAGATCTTCAACGCCGCCAACGACGATGTGTCCTCCGATCTGCCGACCAAGGAATTGCTCGAACGGTTCTACCCGGGAGTGCCGGTCAAGGGGGAGCTGGGCGAGTATGAAACGTTGTTGTCGAACCGAAAAGTCAAAAAAGTGCTCGGTTTCGAGCAGGAACACAATTGGCGTCGCTATGTGGATCTGGCTTGAACCTGAGCGGCAGGTCGAAGGCTGTGAACCCCGGGCACGATCGTGGAGCCCGGGTCGATGGCCTCATGCAGCCCGAACAAGGAGGGCGATCCCATGAGCAACAAGGATAAAAAGTTCACCGGAGACCGGGTGCGCACCGAACACGACTGTAGCGGCATGCGGATCGCCGTGATCGGTCTGGGATCGATGGGCCTGGGTATGGCGACAACGCTGCTGCGTTGCGGGGCTGAGGTCATCGGCTATGATCCGAAACCCGAGGCCATTAATCGTCTTCGCGATAGCGGCGGAACGGCCGCGGCCTCGCCCGGCGAAGCCGCGCGCAATGCCCGGGTGGTCGTGAGCGTGGTTGTCAACGCCGATCAGACCGAAGGGGTGCTGTTCGGCGACGATGGCTGCGTCGAAACCATGGCCCGCGACGGCGTGTTTATCTCCTGCGCGACCATGGCGCCCGAGCGTGCCCGCGATCTGTGTCGCCGGACCGAGGCCCGTGGCCTGCATTTTCTCGATGCGCCGATCAGCGGCGGTAGCCAGCGTGCGGCCGAAGGGGCGTTGACGGTTCTGGCCTCCGGCTCCGAGGCCGCCCGCGGGCGTGCGGCGCCGGCGATCGATGCCATGGCCGAGACGGTCTACCAGCTCGGAGACGAGGCGGGCCAAGCGGCCGCCTTCAAGATGGTCAATCAGTTGTTGGCCGGGGTGCATATCGCGGCCGCGTCCGAGGCCATGGTGTTCGCCGCCCGGGAGGGGCTGGATCTCAAGCAGGTCTACGATGTGATCACTCGTTCGGCCGGCAATTCCTGGATGTTCGAAAACCGTATGCCGCACGTACTCGATGGCGACTATACGCCGCGAAGTGCGGTGAGCATTTTCGTGAAGGATCTCGGCATCGTCATGGACATGGCGCGCGAGAGCCAGTTTCCGGTGCCGATCGCTGGTGCCGCGCTGCAGATGTTTCTGATGTCGTCGTCTGCCGGCATGGCGGCAGACGACGATGCTTCGGTGGCCCGTCTTTATGCCCAGATGTCCGGCATCGACCTGCCGGGTATGGACGGCGGCGCAAACCCAGGCACGCGAGCGGCAGGCGCGAAGGCGGCGACATGAAGCTGGGCGCGATCTGCGACGATTTCACCGGGACATCGGATCTCGGCCTGACCCTCGCCGAGGGCGGCATGCATACGGTGCAGTTCGTTGGCACGCCGGACGGTCCCGCGCCGGTTGGTGTCGAGGCCGGGCTGATCTCGTTGAGAAGCCGCTCGGCACCGGTCGGGTTCGCGGTGGCCCAGTCGATTGAGGCTTGGCGATGGCTGCGGGATCAAGGGTGCGAGCAGTTCATGTTCAAGTACTGCTCCACCTTCGATTCGACGCCCCAAGGCAATATCGGCCCGGTGATCGATGCCCTGATCGAGCAGAGCGGCACGCGCGATCCGGTCATTGTCTGCCCGGCGTTCCCCAAGGCCGCTCGCACGGTCTATCAGGGCCATCTGTTCGTCGGCGATCGTCTGCTGTCCGAGACCGGGATGCGCGATCATCCCATCACACCGATGACCGATCCCGACATCCGCCGCTGGCTCGCCCGGCAAACCGCGCGCGCGGTTGGCCACTTGCCGCTCGAGCGGCTGCGCGCGGGGCGGGTGCGTGAAGCACTGCAGGCCGAAGCCGCGGCCGGCCGTCAGATCGTGGTCTGCGATGCCGTCACCGACGACGACCTGCGCCAGCTCGGCCATGCGGCCGAGGGGTTCGATCTGATCACGGGCGGTTCGGGGATCGCACTGGCGCTGCCGGAACGATTCAAGGGCGTGCGCGGCGAGGCGCGGCCATGGCGGGGCGCAGAGGGTCGCGTCGCGGTGCTGTCCGGATCGTGCTCGCAGGCCACGCGCGGCCAGATCCAGGCGCATGTGGATCAAGGAGGGCCGGCCCGACAAGTAGCGGTCGACGACTTGATTGCCGGGCGTGAAACCCCGACGGCGGTGCTGGAATGGGTGCTCTCGCAAAGCGGCATACCGGTGGTCTATACCTCTGACGAGCCCGAGCGAGTTCGTGCCATGCAGCAACGTTTTGGCAGTGAGCGTTCGGCCGCGGCGGTTGAGCATTTTTTCGGCGAGTTGGCCCGCGACTTGGTTGCGCAGGGCTTCACCCGGTTGATCAGTGCGGGCGGCGAGACCTCCGGCGCGGTGGTCGGCGCGCTCGATGCCAAGGCGCTGGAGATTGGCCCGATGATCGCCCCTGGCGTGCCCGCTCTGCGGCTGCAGGGCGCTAATCTCGTGGTTGCCCTAAAATCCGGCAATCTCGGCGGCCCCGATTTCTTTGCTCGCGCGGCCACCATCCTCGCGGGTCACGAGGAACCGGCATGAGCGAAGACGCACGGCTACGCGAAGCCATCTGTCGGTTGGCGCGGTCGCTGTTTCAGCGTGGGCTGACCGGCGGTGCTTCGGGCAATATTTCGGCGCGTCTGCCCAATGGCGACATACTCGCCACGCCGACCGGCAGTTCGTTCGGTGATCTCGATCCGGCCCGTCTGAGCCGTATCGATAGCCAGGGGCGTTTGCGCGATGGCGACAATCCGACCAAGGAAATGCCGCTGCATTCAGCCTTTTATGCCACGCGTCAGCCCACCGGGGCCGTGGTGCATCTACACTCCACGCATTCGGTGGCGCTTTCGATGCTCCCGGATGTCGATCCCGACAACGTGCTGCCGCCGCTGACGCCTTACGCCGTGATGCGTCTCGGCAAGGTCAAGTTGCTGCCCGTTTATTTGCCCGGGGACCCGGCCATGGGTGAGGCGGTACGCGGGCTGGCGGGGCGTCGATCGGCGGTGCTGCTCGCCAATCACGGTCCCGTGGTCGCGGGCAAGACGCTGGACGCTGCGGTCCATGCCATGGAAGAACTCGAAGAGACGGCGAAACTCGCGTTGCTCACCCGTGGACTCTCGCCCCGACTTCTGAGCGATGCGCAGGTCGCCGATATCGTCGAACGCTTTGGTGTGGAATGGGAATGAGCGACCAATATCAGTTTTCCGCGAATACCGGCTTTCTCTGGCCGGATCGGCCGTTTATCGACAGAGTGCGTGCCGCGGCCGCGGCAGGCTTCGATGCGGTGGAGTTCCACGATGAAGCCCAGTCGGCGGATACGGCCGAACTCGTCGATGTGTTGTCGTCGGCCCGCCTGCCGGTGCTCGGCCTGAACGTGCGCATGGGTGCGACCGCCGGTTGCGCGGCGATTCCCGAGCGCGTCGACGAGGCGCGCCGCGATATCGATCAGGCGATCGCCGTCGCGGATCGCGTGGGGGCCCGCGGCGTTCATGTGCTGGCCGGTAAAACCGATGCGCCCGGCGCCGAAGCGGCTTATATCGCCACGCTTCGCTACGCACTCAGCGTGAGCGACCTGACGATTCTTATCGAACCGATTTGCCGCCAGGCCATGCCCGATTACTTTCTCGGTCGTCTCGACCAGGCACAACGTATCCTCGGCGAAATCGATCATCCGCGACTCAAGCTATTGTTCGACTGCTATCACGTGCAAACCGAGCATGGCGATGTCGTCGCGCGGCTCAAACAATGCGTGGACGACGTCGGGCATATTCAGATCGCCTCGGTGCCCGGCCGCAACGAACCGGAGCTCGGCCCGGTGGCCGAGCTCGATTATGCGACGGCCCTGGCCGCATTTCGCGACGCGGGATATGCCGGTATGTTTGGCTGTGAATACCGGCCCACAGCCACCACCGACGCCGGCTTGCGCTGGCGCAACGAGCTGCGTGAATGATGTCCTGCGCAGTCCGCAGAATTGTGTACATAGAATAAAACGGAGATAAATAGTGACGACCCAGACAACGGAACAAGAAACCATCGGCTTCGTCGGCGTCGGCCTGATGGGGCACGGCATTGCTGTGAACCTGCTGGCGGGTGGGTATCCGCTTACGGTCATCGGCCATCGCAATCGCGCGCCGGTCGAGGATCTCGTGGGCCGAGGCGCCAAGGAGGCGGCATCGATTCCGGATTTGGCCGCAGCCTCAACCGTGGTTTTTCTCTGCCTCACGGATTCGGTCGCGGTGGAATCGGTGGTGAGCGAGATGGAGCCCGCACTCAAGCCGGGCACGGTCATCGTGGACTGTTCGACATCGGACCCGGTCGTCACCATGCGGTTGGCAGAGCGACTGGCCGAACGCGATGTGGCTTATTGCGATGCCCCGCTGGGCGGCACGCCGGATCAGGCCGAGGCGGGCGAGTTGCAGGCGATCGTGGGGGCCGCTCCCGATATCTTCGAAAGACTTGAGCCGGTATTCGAGTCCTGGACCGCGCGAACGATTCATATCGGCGGCGTCGGCGACGGCCATCGCATGAAGCTCATCAATAATTTCATTTCACTGGGCTATGGCGCGCTATATGCCGAGGCGCTCTCGGTGGCGCGCAAGGCCGGGCTTTCGACCCAGCAGTTCGATAGCGTCATCCGAGGCAGCCGCATGGATTGTGGGTTCTATCGGACGTTCATGGGCTACTCGCTCGAAGGTAATCGAGAAGCCCACAAGTTCACGCTGACCAACGCCTATAAAGACATGCGCTATATGGAGGCGATGGCCAATTCCGGTGGCTGTGCCACACCGGTTTCAAGCGCAGTCAAGAATTCGTTTGCGGCGGCTGTCGCTTCGGGCGGCGATGGCCCCGAAGACTATGTGCCGCATCTCGCTGATTACGTTGCGCGATCCAATGGTATATCCCAATAGCGCGTGGCTGTGGTCTGAGCGGTGTGCGGAGGGGCAAGAGCGTTTGGACCCGGGCGTTCTTGACCCTTCGCCTTGCGTACATTGCCGTGTTTTCGATAGTCGGGCCTTGTCAGGAACCTGAGCAGCAGTTAGCCAGAGTTCATGCGGTCGCGGTCTGATTCCGATTGATGTCTGGAAGCCATGCGGCGGAAATCGAAAAGCGGTTTTCGCCTGTGGATGATTGCTGAGCATCGGTGGCCCCGGATTCACGAATATGTCGCCAGTGCTACCGAAATCTGTGAAGGAAAAATGTTGCCCAAGGTGTTTCGCGAAGAACACGGCCTCATGTTTTAGGCCGTGTCGCCATAAGATATGTGTCAACGAGGCGATGGGAAATCGACTCGTTGCTCAGTTGTGTCGAACGCAGCACATCTCCACGATTTATCGGAGCGTCAATGGGCGCTGATTGAACCGCATCTGCCCGGTAATCCCCCCAGAAAAGAGTGCAGGTCAAAAGCGGAATTTTCTCGTAATCTAACCCGAGGAGGTTCCCGTGAAGACATCGCGTTATACCGACAGCCAGATTCTGGCGATCTTGAAGCAGGCCGAGGCCGGCACGCCCGTACCGCAGCTGTGCCGTGAGCACGGCATGAGCTCCGCCACGTTCTACAAGTGGCGCAGCAAGTACGGCGGCATGGACGCCTCGCTCATGGCCCGCATGAAAGAGCTGGAGGACGAGAACCGCCGGCTCAAGAAGATGTACGCCGAGGAGCGGCTCAAGGCCGAGATCGTGCAGGAAGCCCTGGCAAAAAAATGGTGAGGCCATCTCGCCGACGCGAGATGGCCCGACACAGCGTGCGTGAATACGGGATCAGCATCCGGCTGGCCTGCGTGGCGTTTTCGATCAGCCGGACCTGCTATCGCTATCAGCCGACGTTGTCGGATGAGAACGCCGAGATTGCGGACTGGCTGATCCGCCTGACCGATCATCAGCGCAACTGGGGGTTTGGCCTGTGTTTCCTGTATCTGCGCAACGTCAAGGGTTTTCGCTGGAACCACAAGCGCGTGTATCGGATCTATCGCGAGCTGGAACTCAATCTGCGGATCAAGCCGCGCAAGCGCTTGAAGCGAGACGCACCGGAGAAACTGGCCGTGCCGACGGCGTCCAACCAGAGCTGGTCGATGGACTTCATGCACGACCAGCTGAGTGATGGCCGCAGCTTCCGGCTGTTCAACGTCATCGACGACTACAACCGCGAAGGCCTGGGGATCGAAGTCGATCTGTCGCTGCCCTCAGCACGGGTCATTCGCAGCCTGGAGCAGATCATCGAATGGCGCGGCAAGCCGGCCGCCATTCGCTGTGACAACGGCCCGGAATATATCAGTGGCGCGTTGATCAAATGGGCCGCCAAGCGCAAGATCCGGCTCGACTATATTCAGCCGGGCAAGCCGCAGCAGAACGCCTACGTCGAACGCTATAATCGAACGGTTCGCTACGACTGGCTCAATCAGCACCTGTTCGAGTCCATTGCTCATGCTCAGGACGCTGCGACGCGATGGCTCTGGACTTACAATCACGAGCGGCCAAACATGGCGCTCGGCGGCATCACACCCATGCAGAAACTGAGTATGGCTGCTTAACTCCGCTTTTGATTTGCGCTAAAAATGGGGGGATTACCCCGGG
>CAWIGB010000023.1:0-30012 GCA_963835375.1 uncultured Gammaproteobacteria bacterium | reverse complement strand
GCCAACCGATGCCGCATCGACGATACGACGCCGATGATCACGCTGGCCACCGCCCATCCGGCCAAGTTCGAGGACGCGATCGTAAGGGCCGGATTCCCCGGCGCGCCGCTGCCCGAGGCGATGGCTGATCTGATGGCGGCGGAGGAGCGCTTCGACGTGCTGCCCGCAGAACTGGCGGACGTTCAGGCCTACGTTGCCGCCAAACGCCGCTGAGGTGGCAGGCGCCGCGGCCGAACACGGGAGCGGCGGAACGCCACGCATCGTGGAACGCTCCGTACCCGAGGCCCCGGATCTGGAGGAACGGGCCCCAGCGCTACTGCGGCGAGTCTACGCAGGGCGCGGCGTGGATACGCAGCCGAGCTGGATTATGGTCTGGCCCGGCTGCCGGATTTCTCGGCGCTCAAGGGTATTGACGCCGCCGTTGACCAACTGCAAGCGGCGATCGAGTCGAAATGCCCGATCCGGATCGTCGGCGACTTCGATGCCGACGGCGCCACCAGTACGACGCTTGCGTTGGAGGTGCTGGAAGCGTTCGGCGCCCGGGTCGATTTCTTCATGCCGCAGCGCGCCACGCATGGTTACGGCTTGTCGCCGAGTGTCGTGGAAGCGATCGGTCCGGCCGGGCCGGACGGCGGTCTGACCTCACCGTCGACAACGGCATCGCGTCGCTGTCCGGGGTGGATGCCGCGCATGCAGCGGACTGGCGGGTGGTGGTCACCGATCATCATCTGCCGGGCGAGCGCCTGCCGGCCGCCGAGGCGATCGTGAACCCGAATCAGTCGGGCTGTGGGTTCGCGTGCAAGCATCTTGCCGGTGTCGGCGTGGTGTTCTACGTCATGGCGGCGCTGCGGGCCCGGATGGCCGAGCGTGGGATCACGGCCTTGCCGCGCATGGGCGATCTGCTGGATCTCGTGGCGGTGGGAACGGTCGCCGACGTGGTTCCGCTGGATCACGTCAACCGCACGCTGGTCAGCCAGGGCCTGCGCCGCATCCGTGCCGGGCGCGCCAGGCCGGGCATCATCGCC
Organism: uncultured Gammaproteobacteria bacterium; assembly: GCA_963835375.1. Lineage (GTDB taxonomy): Bacteria > Pseudomonadota > Gammaproteobacteria > Nevskiales > Salinisphaeraceae > Salinisphaera. The sequence goes on along the minus strand of CAWIGB010000023.1, from coordinate 28,987 downwards.
CTGGCCGAGATCGCTGGCCGTGATCCGACTCGCTTGGATACGGACGACATCGGCTTCGCGATCGGGCCTCGCATCAACGCGGCGGGGCGGCTCGAGGACATGCGTCTTGGGGTTGCCTGTCTGCGCGCAGGCTCCGTCGACGCGGCGCGCCAGGCAGCGGAGACACTCTCATCGATCAATCGCCAGCGGCGTAGTGTGCAGCAACGGATGCAGGGCCAGGCCGAGGCCGCGCTCGAACGTCTGGCGGCCGTGGACGAGGACCCGGCGGCGCTGATCGTGTACGAGGCCGATTGGCATGAAGGCATCGTCGGCCTGATCGCTGCCCGGCTGCGCGAGCGTATCCACCGCCCGGTGGTCGCTTTTGCACCGGGCGAACACGGCGAGCTGAAAGGCTCGGCGCGTTCCATCCCCGGCCTGCATATCCGCGATGCGCTGGCCGCGGTGGACGCCGAAGCCCCGGGGCTGATCACGCGCTTCGGCGGCCATGCCCAGGCAGCCGGGCTGTCGCTGCCGCCTGCGGGGCTTGCCGCTTTCATGGCCCAGTTCCGTAACGCGGTGGCTGCCCGGCTCACATCGGCGATGACGACGCGCGAGTACGTCACCGACGGCGAACTGGGCGGGTCGGAGCACTGTCTCGAGACTGCGGTGCGACTCCGCGAGGCTGGCCCGTGGGGCGCGGGTTTCGATGCGCCGCGGTTTCACGGCGCCTATCACGTGCTGGGCCAGCGCGTGGTCGGCAGCGGGCATCTCAAGCTCACCGTGCAGTCGAGCCGCGGCGGCGACCCGATCGAGGCGATGATCTTCAATCGGGATGAACTGCTTGATGCCGCCTGTATCCACCGCTTCGTCTTCCGCTTGCAGGTCAACGAATTTCGCGGGCGTCAAAGCGCTAATCTGATTGTCGAGTACTGCTGTGTCGACGCGCCCGGCCTGGTGCGGCGTGCCGAGGCGGGTTGAGTCCGCCTAATCGAGCGATGCCGCGAGTTCGGCGGCTTCGCGGATCGCGCGCTTGGCATCCAGCTCGGCTGCGAGTTTCGCACCGCCGATGATATGACATGCAAGCCCGCGCGCTTCCAGCGCATCGGCCAGATCCCGGCGTGTTTCCTGGCCGGCACAGATCACGATCGTATCAACGTCCAGCACGCGCCTCTCCCCCTCGATGCGCAGATGCAACCCGTCGTCGTCGATGCGTTCATAGCTGACGCCGCCGAGCATCTTCACGCCCTTGTGCTTTCAGCGCGGCACGATGCACCCAGCCGCTGGTCTTGTTCAGGCGCTCGCCGAGTTTGCCATGTCGTGCGCTGCAGCAGGCCGACTTCGCGCTCGGGAGGCTCGGCGGATGGGTTCGACCAGCCCGCCGCGGCGAATGACGGTGTGATCGACGCCCCATTCGTCGAACGACCAATGTCGCGATCTTCGTCGAGGGGGCCGGCCGCTCTGGGTGAGGAATTCCGCTGACATCGAAGCCGATGCCGCCGGCACCGATGATGGCGACGCGTCGGCCGACCGGCGTTGCCGCGCAGCACATCGACGTAGCTGAGCACCGTTGGGTGATCGATGCCGGCGAATGTACAGGCGTGCGTGGGCGTTACCCCGGTCGCGATGATCGACTGTCGTCGAATCCGCTGCTTCAACGACTCGACCGTCGGCCGTGGTATCGAGATGCAGTCTCACGCCGTGTCGTCCAAGCGATGGCCGAAATAGCGCAGCGTCTCGTGGAACTCCTCCTTGCCCGGAATGCGCTTGGCCATGTTGAACTGGCCGCCGATCTGCGGCGGCCGCATCGAACAGGGTGACGCATGGCCGCGCTCGGCCAGCTGTGGTGGCAGCGGCGAGCCCGGCCGGCCCGGCGCCGACGACGGCGAATGCTTCGTGCGTTGGTGCAGGCGTGAAATCCAGCTCGGTCTCGTTGCAGGCGCGCGGATTGACCAGGCAGCTGGCGCGCTTGTTCTCGAACACGTGGTCCAGGCAGGCCTGGTTGCAGGCGATGCAGGTGTTGATGTCGGCCGACGCGGCTGGCGCGGGCCTTGTTCACCCATTCGGGATCGGCCAGGAACGGGCGCGCCATCGACACCATGTCGGCATCGCCGTCGGCTGAGCATCGTCTCGGCCACGTCGGGCATGTTGATGCGGTTGGTCGTGACCAGCGGCAGACCGACGTCGCCTCTTCAGCTTGCGCGGTGACCCAGGCGAACGCCGCGCGCGGCACGCGGGTGACGATGGTCGGAATGCGCGCTTCGTGCCAGCCGATGCCGGTGTTGATGATGCGTCGCGCCGGCCGCTTCGATCGCCTTGCGCAGTTGATACGATCTCGTCCCAGCGCTGCGCCGTTTTCGACCAGATCCAGCATCGACAGGCGATAGATGATGATGAAATCCGTGCCCGACGGCCGCGCGCGATGCGCCGCACGATCTCGACCGGCAAGTCGCTGCGATTTTCCAGCGCTGCCGCCCCAGGCGTCGTGCGCGATCGTTGGTGCGCGCGACCATGAACTGGTTGATCAAGTAGCCCTCGGAGCCCATGATCTCGACGCCGTCGTAGCCGGCCTCGCGAGCCAGTTCGGCGCAGCGGACGTAATCCCGGATCGTGCGCTTCGACGCCCGCGCTCGCTCAGCGCGCGCGGCGTGAACGGCGTGATCGGCGATTTGCGGCGCGAGGCGCCGACCGATGAACGGGTGATAGCCGTAGCGCCCGCATGCAGGATCTGCATGCAGATATGCCCGCCTTCGGCATGCACCGCGCGGTGATCTTGCGATGCGGGCGCACGTGCCGCGGTAGCGACATGCGGCCGGCGAACGGCGAAACCCACCCGGCGATATTGGGTGCGATGCCGCCGGTGACCATCAGGCCGACGCCGCCGCGCGCGCGTTCGGCGAAATAGGCGGCGAGCTTGTCGTAATGCCAGAAGATCCTCCAGACCGGTATGCATGGAGCCCATCAGCACGCGATTGGGCAGCGTCGTGAAGCCGAGATCGAGCGGCGCGAGCAGGTTGGGATAAGTATTGTGGGCGGCGGGCATCGAAGCTGTGGTCCTTGTGGCCGGGCCCATGGAAAGAGCCGATGGAAAGGAAACGGAGCGCGAAGATCAGGACGCGGCGCGCGTGATCCAGAGCGTGATCGTCGCGTGCATGACCTCGACATCCCGCGTATCGATGATCGAGACTTCGACATCGTAGTCCACGCCGTCGCCGAGTCGAGCGGTCTCCGCGCCGCGTGCGCGGGCGATCAAGTCGGTTTCGGCCTTGGTCCGGTAGGCGACCGTCATGCCCTTGGGAATCCAGCACCAGGCGGGCTTCATCGTTGCTTCCGCCATCAGGCCGGCAGCCAGTTCGGCGAGGTTGCACATCGCGATCGCGTGCACTGTGCCGATGTGATTGCGCAGACGCCGACGCTTGCTGAGGCCTGTCTCGCAGAAACCCGGCTCGAGACGATGCACGCTGGGGCGGATCGTCGCGAAATAGGGCGCTCGCAGGCAGACCGCGCGTGCAAACAGCCAGCGGCCACCGCGCCTGGATTGCAGACGACGCCAGTACGACAGAATCGGCGGTCGATCAGCCATGGAGAGATGATAAAAAGAAAAGAACGCTTTTTATATATGCTTTGCTGCGGCAATGCCATCAACCGATGGTGGCAAGGACGCCGGACGCCTTGGATCGGCCTCCGCCAATGCCGTTTCCGAGACCACTCCGGTGCCATGTAGAGAGGGGCGGGCCGGCATCCCGCATGGGAAGCCGGCATGTCGCCTGGCGGGTAGTGGCCGGGGCGTGGATGTGGCGTCCAAGAAAAAAGCCGCAATGCCTGTCGCATCGCGGCTTTTGAGTCGGGCTGTGGCTGTATAGCGGAACCCGAGGGCTGATCGGTCAGCGGGCGCTAATCGAAGCGGTCGTCGCGGACCTGGACGACACCGTCCTCGATCCGGATCGGAAAGGTGGCGACATCCTCATAGGCCGGCGCCGACAATGCCTTGCCGTTCTTGATGCAGAAACGAGCGCCATGACGCGGGCAGATCACTTCACAGCCCTCGACATCGCCGCTGGCGAGCTCGCCGCCATCATGCGTGCACATATCGTGGATCGCGTAATAGTCTTTTCCATAATGAAACACCGCGATCATGGTGTCATCGACGTCGACGATACGGCACTGGCCTTCGTCGAGTTCGCCATCCTTGCAGACATCGACCCAATCGGTCATTGGCGACTATCCTTTCTATCCGAAGATGCGTTGAATGCTTTCCAGGCCGGCGATCAGGGCATCGACGTCGGCCTGTGTGTTGTACAGCGCAAAGGACGCGCGTGCGGTGGCGGGCACGTCGAAGCGCTCCATAACCGGCATGGCGCAGTGGTGGCCGGTGCGGATCGCAACGCCGGATTCGTCCAGCAGGGTGCCGATATCATGGGCGTGCACGCCGTCCATGACGAACGAGATGATGCCGGCCTTGCCGGGCGCGGTGCCGATGATACGCAGGCCGTCGATGGCCTCCATCTCGCGCGTCGCCCGCGCCAGCAGCTCGTGTTCGTAGTCGAACACGGCGGCGAGGTCCAGGCCGTTCATGTAGTCGATGCCGGCGCCGAGCGCCGCCGCGCCGGCGATATTCGGGGTGCCGGCCTCGAACTTGTAGGGCACGTCGTTGTAGGTCGTGCCCGCGAACGACACTGTTTCGATCATGTCGCCGCCGCCCTGGTAGGGCGGCATGGCGTCGAGCAGTTCGCGCTTGCCGTACAAAGCGCCGAACCCGGTGGGGCCGAACAGCTTGTGCGCCGACATGACATAGAAATCGGCATCCAGCGCAGTTACGTCGACCGGCAAGTGAGCGACCGCCTGGGCGCCGTCGATCAGCGTGACCGCGCCGGCTTCGTGGGCCGCGGCGATCATCTCGGTCAACGGGCAACACCGTACCCAGCGCGTTGGAGATATGCGCGAATGCAGCAATCGCCGTGCGCTCGGAGCAGTTTGCGACTTGAAGTCCTCGATCGAAACGCTGCCGTCGTCGCCGATCGGCGTCACCACGACCTCGGCGCCGGTGGCCTCGGCGACCATCTGCCAGGGCACGATATTGGAGTGGTGCTCCAGCTCGGTGAGCAGGATCTCGTCGCCGGGCTTCAGCCGCGGTCGGGCATAGCACTGGGCCACCAGATTGATGCCATCAGTGGTGCCGCGGGTATAGACGATCTCGTCGCGCGAACCGGCACCGAGGAATTCGGCCAGCTTGTCGCGGCAGGCCTCGTATTGCTGGGTAGCCCGCTGCGACAGTGTATGGATCGCCCGGTGCACGTTGGCGTTGGCATGGCGATAGTAGTCGTCGCTGGCCTGAATGACGCTCAGCGGTTTCTGTGTGGTGGCCGCGTTGTCGAGATACACCAATCGCCGCCCGGAGGGCAACGCCTCGAGCAGGATGGGGAAGTCGGCTCGCGCGTGCTCGGCGTCGAACGCCAGGACATGGCCTGCGGTCTGCTGCTTCACTTCGGACATGGCGGCTCCTCCAGCCAACTCAGGCCAGATCCACGTAGGCGCGACCGCCCGGCAGCTTGGCCAGAATGGCGGCCTCGACATAGCGTTCGATCGACTCGATGCCGACCTTCTGGACCAGCGCGTTGGCAAAGCTGTACGTCAGGATGGCACGCGCGCCTTCTTCATTCACGCCGCGGCTGTTGAGATAGAACACCGCGTCTTCGTCGAGCTGACCGACGGTCGAGCCGTGGCCGGCCGTGACGTCGTCGGCATAGATCTCCAGTTCCGGCTTGGCGTCCACCTCGGCGTTGTCGGACAGCAGCAGGGCGTCGCAGGACAGATCGGAATCGGTCTTCTGGGCGTCCTTCTGGATCAGGATCTTGCCGTTGAAAACGCCACGCGCATGACCGGCGAGCACACCCTTGTACTGTTCGCGGGAAATGCTGTGCTCGGTAGCGTGGTCGATTCGGGTGTGGTTGTCTACATGCTGTCGTCCGGTCGGCGCATAGACGCCGTTGAAGTGGACTTCTGCATTGTGATCCACCAGCCGAGCATTGGTATCGATGCGCGCCAGACGGCCGCCGAGATCAAAGCCGTGGTTGAACACGCGGCTGTCGCGACGCTGCTGGGCGAAGAAACTCGACACGTGGTAGCCACGCTCGGATTCCTGCTGGATACGTACGCGCGTGAGTTGCGCATTGCGGCCCATGATCGCCTCGGTCACCTGGTTGGCGAAGTAGGGCTTGCTGCCGAGCCCGACCGAGTGCTCGACGATGGTCGCCTGGCTGTTCTCGCCGAACACATACCGGTGGCGCACCTGGGTCATGCGTTCGTCGCGCACGCCGGAGGCCACGCTGATCACGTGCAGCGGCTTGTCTAACACGGCGTTGGCCGCGGTTTCGACATAGGCGCCGTCGGTGAAGAACGCCGCGTTCATGGCGGTGAGACTGCCCGGTTGTGCTTCGATTTCGCGGGCCTTGACGGTGGCCCCCGCGTTGTCGGACAGATAGTCCGCGAAAGAGCGCACAGTCACGCCCGCCGGCAGATCGTCGAGATCCGACAGCGCCGCGTTGAAATGGCCGTCGACGAAGATGATGCGATGGGCGTCGAACTCTGCGGGCATGAAGGCACGCAGTTCGTCGAGCGCCACTGGCTCGGGCTCGTCGCTGATTTCGAAGCGGCGCTTCTCGATCGGCTGGAGACTGGTGTACTTCCAATCTTCCTCGCGCGTCGACGGGAACCCCGCTTCCGAGAACCGCGTCAGTTCGGCCGAACGTTCGCGCTTGGAATCATCGCTGCCGGGCAGCTCGCGCTCGACCCGGGCGTATTCCGCGAGATAGTGGTCGATGCTGGGTTCGATCTGTTGCGTCGCGCTCATGACGTCGCAGCGGCCTCGTCGGTTTCCAGATTGGCGTAGCCTTCTTCCTCGAGCGTGTTGGCCAGCTCGGGGCCGCCCGAGCGCACGATCCGGCCCTGGTAGAGCACGTGGACGCGATCCGGTACGACATGTTCCAGAAGGCGCTTGTAGTGCGTCACCAGAATGGTGGAACGCTCGGGCGAGCGCAGGCGGTTGATGCCGCTGGCGACGACTTTCAACGCGTCGATATCCAGCCCAGAATCTGTCTCGTCCAGCACGGAGAGCGACGGCTCCAGCATCAGCATCTGGAAGATCTCGTTGCGCTTCTTCTCGCCGCCCGAGAAGTCCTCGTTCACGCCGCGCTTGACCATGTCCATGCTCATGCCGACATGGCCGATCTTCTCCTGCACCATCTGCATGAAGTCGACCGCATCGATTTCCGGTTCGCCGTGATATTTGCGGCGCGCGTTGATCGCGGCACGCAGCAGATAGAGGTTGGATACCCCGGGAATCTCGACCGGGTACTGAAAACCCAGAAACACGCCTTCGCAGGCACGCTCGTTCGGGTCGAGTTCGAGCAGCTCTCTGCCCTTGTACGTCACGCTGCCGTCGGTGACCTCATATTCCTCGCGCCCCGCCAGGATACTGGCCAGCGTGGACTTGCCGGAGCCGTTCGGGCCCATGATGGCGTGGATCTCGCCATCCGGTACTTCCAGGTCGATGCCGCGCAGGATGGGCTTGCCTTCGACCTCGGCGTGCAGGTTCTTGATAGAAATCATATGCGTTGTTCAAACAATGAAAACTGGACAGGCCCGGCGCCAATATGGCCCGGGCCCGAGAAACGGCGCTACGCGTCGCGGTCCTAACCGACCGCGTTCTCCAGCGTGACGTTGAGAAGCTTCTGGGCCTCGACGGCGAACTCCATCGGCAGTTCCTTGAAGACATCCTTGCAGAAGCCGTTGACGATCAGGTTCACGGCGTCTTCTTCGGACAGGCCGCGCTGCTGGCAGTAGAACATCTGATCCTCGCCTATCTTGGAGGTCGTGGCCTCGTGTTCAAGCTTGGCCGTGCTGTTCCTGGATTCGACGTACGGGAATGTGTGTGCGCCGCACTTGTCGCCGATCAGCAATGAATCGCACTGCGTGAAGTTGCGGGCGTTCATGGCACTGGGCAGGACCTTGACCAGGCCGCGATAGGCTTGTTCGCCGCGCGCTGCGGAGATGCCCTTGGCGATGATCGTCGACTTCGTGTTCTTGCCGATGTGGATCATCTTCGTGCCGGTGTCGGCCTGCTGCATGCCGCGGGTCACCGCCACCGAGTAGAACTCGCCGACCGAGTCGTCGCCGCTCAATACACAACTGGGATACTTCCAAGTTATGGCCGAGCCGGTCTCGACCTGGGTCCAGGAGATCTTGGATCGATCACCCCGGCACTCGCCGCGCTTGGTCACGAAATTGTAGATGCCGCCCTTGCCGTTCTCGTCGCCCGGATACCAGTTCTGGACGGTGGAGTACTTGATCTTGGCGTCTTCCTCGGCCACGAGTTCGACCACCGCGGCGTGTAGCTGATTCTCGTCACGCTGGGGCGCCGTGCAGCCTTCCAGATAAGACACTTCGCTCCCGGCCTCGGCGATGATCAGGGTTCGCTCGAACTGGCCCGTGTTCTCGGCGTTGATACGGAAATAGGTCGACAGCTCCATCGGGCATTTCACGCCCTTGGGGATGTAGACGAAGGAACCGTCGGTGAACACGGCCGCGTTGAGGCCGGCAAAGAAGTTGTCACCGCGTGGCACCACGGTGCCCAGGTGCTCGCGGACCAGGTCCGGATACTCCTGAATGGCTTCCGAAATCGAGCAGAAGATGACGCCCGCTTCGTGCAGCTTTTCCTTGAACGTCGTGGCCACGGAGACGCTGTCGAATACCGCGTCCACGGCGACGTTGCTGCCGGAAGTCGGATACTCGGCGCCTTCAACGCCGGCAAGCATTTCCTGCTCGCGCAGCGGAATGCCAAGCTTCTCGTAGGTTTCGAGAAGCTTCGGGTCGACCTCGTCGAGGCTCTTCGGCTTGTCCTTGGCGGACTTCGGTGCCGAATAGTAGGAGATCTTCTGGAAGTCGATCGGTGGGTAGTGCAGATGCGGCCACCGCGGCATCTTCATCTGCTGCCATTGTCGGTAGGCTTCGAGGCGCCATTCCAGCATCCATTCCGGTTCATTCTTCTTGTTCGAAATGAACCGGATGACGTCCTCGTTCAGACCCGGCGCCACTGTGTCGGATTCCAGGTCCGTCACGAATCCAGCTTCGTATTCGCGCTCGGCAACCAGTGCTTCGACGTCGTCCTCGTGTGCGGCCATAGCAACTCGAATCTTGGTGAAAAGTCGGTTATCGACCCAAAAGTATAACGCGAAAGGGCCGCGGCTAATATCGCCGTGTACCGATACTTATAATAGTGGGGACCTATGGTAGGCCTTCAAGGCATTGGGGAAACGAATGCTTGCATCGCCCAAGCTCGACGCGCTCTAATGAAACTCCACAATAAATACGTTCAGGGAGAGCCTGATGCGCAAGATTGTAAGCCTTGGTGCCGTGGCTAGCGTCGGTTTCCTCGTGGCCGGTTGTTCGCAGATCACCGTCACGTCCGACACTTTGGTCAATGGTACGGCGCGCATCGCCGACGCGACGACCAATGCTGTCAAGGAGACCAGCCAGGGTACGACGAACACTACGCGGAACAGCTTCGCGCAGACGCACAAGGCACGCAAGAAGTTCGTGCATTCGCAGTACGCCATGCTCAAAAGCGAGGCGGCACGTGGCTCGGGCGAGGACCTCGATGCCTTGGCCTATATGATGCAGGCCAAGAACAAGTCGGCATTCGAGTCCAAGGTGCAGGCCAACTACAGCCAGTTGTTCTCGGGCAAGCCGAATGCCGACGCCTTCCTGTCGCGCCTTTACAAGGTGGTGGGCACACCGCCCGACATGGCGGCAGCGCCGGGCAGCGGCGCGCTGGCCGCGAGCTGATCGCCCACGCGGTATCAAGCCGAGAAGCCGGCGCCTTGAGCGCGCCGGCTTTTTTTTGATCATCGCCCGGCAAGAACGGAATACGGCATATGGCGCGTAGCAGTCGTTGGGACATCGATGTCCCGTTCTATATCGAGATCGATGTGGGCGAGAGCGATATCGATCGACTCGACCACGTCAATAATTCGGTGTACCTGCAATACATGGAACGCGCCGCGTGGGCGCACACGCTCGCGCTGGGGCTCGACTGGGAGACCTACGTCGCGCTGGATGCGGCCTGCGTGGTTCGCCACCACCGGCTTGACTATCTGATGGCGGCGAAGCTTGGCGATCGGCTGCAAGTCGCGACGTGGATCGGCGAGAACGATCGTCGGGTTTCGATGTGGCGTCATTTCCAGATGCGTCGAGCATTCGACGGGCGCACGATCTTCAGAGCGCGTACGCAGTATGTGACCGTGTGTCTGTCGAACGGCCGGCCGTGCCGGATGCCGCCATCTTTCGTCGAGGCGTATGCGCCGGTCGAGCATGCCTGACACCTCCCGACGGCCCCGCGTGGCCATTCTGTACTGCCCGGCCTGCCGCTGGGTCGCCCGCGCAAGCTGGATGAGCCAGGAAATCCTCACGACCTTCGGCAACGCTGTGGGCGAAGTGGCCATGGTGCCCGCGGGCCGTGGCGTATTTCAGGTGTGGTTGGACGGTGAATGTCTGCACGATCGTGCCGAGGCGGGCGGTTTTCCGGAGACGAAGCCGCTCAAGCAGATGATTCGCGATCGCATCGCGCCCGATCGCGATCTCGGGCACTCTGAGCGCTAGATGTGTTCTGGTTCCATGCGAGGGCCGGGTTCTGCCCCAAACCGGGCCTGGCCAGGCGAGAGCCACCGATTATGCTCGTGCCGCGAGCAAGATGAGCAGTGCGACGGAATGCGCCGGGCTGGTTTGCACGCGGCCGAACGCTTCAGGAAAAGAGGCCTTCTAAAGAGCAACAAGTCGCAATCCGGCACAGCAGCGCGCTTGCCCGCAGAGACTGCGTCCGCAGGCTCGTGCCCCTCAACCTGAAGCAGAACAGCGCTTGGCGCGGTCAGGTACGAAACCTGCCACGCCTTGGCGGCGGAGAAGCCCGGCAGGGCGCTCAACTCCAGATCAGGTCGACACGTTTCCGATCCACGGCCACGAGTGCGACCTGCCCGAAGCGCTGCGCGATAGTTCGCGCCATGCCTTCCTCCAGCCCGGCCACGAGCCAGCCGGGTTCGTTCGGCCAGTCGCCTGCGGTATCCCGGTTGACTGCCGGCAGGCGATGGACGCCGCGGCGGTCGAGGACGTTATCGAGCACGTGTTGTCGCGCCCGGTTGTCGGCCTCCGACGTGGCTTCGCCGCCCGGATTGTAGGCGGTGATCAACCATGCCGGCGCCGCGCCGTTGCGGGCGTTTACCCATTCCGCCAGCGCAACGGGCGTGGGTTGATAGAGATTCAAGGTGATGGTTTCGCCGTGATACTCGACACAGTAATCGGTGCTCTCGAACACGTCGTTGAGGTCGCTGCGTGTGCGCATTGCAAAAAAAGGCCCGGGAATGACCCGGGCCATGATGCGGTACGACGTCGCCTTATGCCACGCGCGATTCGTTCCGATGATCTTCGTGACGCTTGTGCGCCATGTCGGCCAGATACTCCTTGGTGAAGGCATCGGTCAGGATCGCGTCGTAGCGCATCCGATCGTACTCGGCCACCTGATCCGCCTCTTCCTGCGTCAGGATCTGCTTGTCGACCGCTGAACGCAGGCGTTCTTCGGTGTTCAGACCCTCGACCTCGCCCTTGGCGACGGCCTTGAAGAAGGTATTGTAGGTCGACTCGACCTCGATCAGCTTGTTGAAGGTCGTCTCGATCCGACCGGTTGCCGATTCCGGATCACGGCCGACATAGATATCGGCCGACAGGCGATCGCGGAATGCCGAAGGCTCCATGATGGCATCGCCGAGAACGTTGATCAGACGATCGCTCGGGCCCTTGTGCACCATGCCGGTCGGGAACACGAGGAAACGCATGGCGCCGCCCACGAAGCGGTTCGGGAAGTTGCGGAAGAAGCCGTCGAAGGCCTTCTCGATCTTGGCCAGGGACTCGGCCATCACATAGTGCAGATGGGCCACGTCCTCCTCCTTCTCGCCCTCGTCGTAGAAGTACTTGAGCGTGGCCGAGGCGAAATAAAGTTCCGACAGCACGTCGCCGAGCCGTGCCGACAGCAGTTCCTTGCGCTTCAGCTCGCCGCCCAGCAGCCCCATCGTGATGTCGGAGCTGATGGCCAGTGCGGACGAAAACCGCTCGAGCTGACGATAGTAAGGCGCAGCCACGCCGGAAACCGGCGCCTTGGCCGTGATCGCGCCGGTCAGACCGAAGGTGAACGCACGGGCCGCCCGGTTGACCGAGTAGCCGATGTGCGACCACAACAGATCGTCGAACTCGTCGAGATTATCGTCGCGCGCGGCTTCCATTTCCGGGAAGACGTACGGATGACAACGGATCGCGCCCTGGCCGAAGATCATCAGGCTGCGCGTCAGGATGTTGGCGCCCTCGACCGTGATCGCGATCGGGATCGACTGGTACGAGCTCGCCAGATAGTTGCGCGGGCCCTGCTGGATGCCGCGGCCGCCGTGGATATCCATGGCGTCGTTGACGATCACGCGCATCCACTCGGTCATGTGGTACTTGGCCATGGCTGTGACCACCGACGGCGTGCACTTGTCCACGCCCGAAGCCGTCAGCACGCGCGCGGCTTCCATCTTGTAGTTCAGGCCCGAGATACGCGCGGTCGCTTCCTGCACGCCCTCGAACTTGCCGACGGGCAGCTTGAACTGACGCCGGATGCGCGTCCAGGCACCGGTCATGCGATAGGCCGTCTTGGACGCAGCCGAAGACAACGCCGGCAGCGAGATGCCACGGCCGGCCGACAGGCACTCGACCAGCATGCGCCAGCCGCCACCGGCCTTCTCCGGGCCGCCGATGATGGCGTCCAGCGGCACGAACACGTCCTTGCCGTAAATGGGGCCGTTCATGAAGGCGCCGGGATAATGGCGTTTTCCGATCTCCACGCCGGGCTCCTCGGCCGAGATCAGGGCACAGGTGATGCCGTAGTCGATCTTGTCCGGATCGCCCAGCAGACCGTCAGGATCCCGCAGCCGGAAGGCCAGGCCGATGACGGTCGCGACCGGTGCCAGCGTGATCCAGCGTTTGGAGAAGGTCAGCTTCATGCCGAGCACTTCCTTGCCCTCGTACTCGCCCTTGCAGACGATGCCGTAGTCGGGCAAGGCACCCGCATCGGAGCCGACTTCCGGTCCGGTCAGGCCGAAGCAGGGAATCTCGCTGCCATCGGCAAGGCCGGGCAGCCATTTCTGTTGTTGTTCCTTCGTGCCGTAGTGAATCAGCAGTTCACCGGGGCCGAGCGAGTTCGGGACCATGACGGTCACCGCCGTGGTCAGCGAGCGCGAGGCGATCTTGGCCACCACCGTCGACTGCGCCAGTGCCGAGAAGCCGAGGCCGCCGTGCTCCTTCGGGATGAGCATGGCGAAGAACTTGTTCTTGCGGATGAAATCCCAGCCCGCCGGCGGGATATCGTGACGCTCGTTGAGGATCTCCCATTCATCGAGCATCGCGCACAGCGTCTCTGTCTCGTTATCGAGGAACGAGCGCTCTTCGTCGGTGAGCTGGGTGCGCCGGAAGTCCAGCAGGTACTGCCAGTCCGGCTTGCCGCGGAACATTTCCGTCTCCCACCAGGTGCTGCCGGCCTCGAGCGCTTCCCGCTCGGTGTCCGACATCGGCGGTAGAACCGCCTTGAATTTGGCGAAGATCGGTTTGGTGGCGTAACGCTTGCGCAGAGCGGGGCTGTTGAACAGCACCAGCGGCGGTACGAGCACGATGGCGGCGATCAGCAGGCCGAGCCAGCCGATCACGCCGGTCACGGCAAGCCCGACGAAGTAGACGACGATTGCCGCACTCCATAGAGCCAGCGAGGCGCCGGTGTAGGCCAGCACCCAGATCGCCGCGATGGCGATGACAAGGGCAATTAAAACACTCATGGTCGACTCCTCCGTAAATATCTAGCGTGACGGGGCCACGGCCGGCGAATTCGCCGCCGGCGTGTCGGTGGTCTGGCCGCCGTTATGATCGTTATCGTTGGTCTGTGCCTCGGGCGGCAGCAGGCTGACCATCAGGAAGCGGACGTAGTCGGCAAACGCAGGATCGTCCGCGGCCGGCCATTCGGCGGGCAGGTCGCGTCGGATCTGCAGCGATCCGAGAAATACCGAATAAGTCTGCAGCGCCCACTGACGTGCGCGCTCTGGGGCCAGGCCGAGAGCGGCGTAGCAGTCGATCAGAAACTGCAGACGTCGCCGCGAGACGCGCTCGACGTATTCGCGCACGAAAGACGGTTTGGTGGCGCTCGACAGCGCCGTATAGATACGGCTGGCCCTGCGCGAGGTATTCACTTCCGTCACCAGCCGTTTGATGCGGGCGCGCGGATCGGTTTCCTGCTGCACGCGCGCGAGCACTTCGTCGGTTTCGCGCGCTTCCCAGCGCGCGAGCGCGGCGGTGAGCAGGGCATCGCGGTTGGTGAAATGCCAGTAGAAACTGCCCTTGGTGACACCCAGCTCGCGCGCGAGGGGTTCCACCGCCACGCCTTCCACGCCACGGCGTCCAATGGCTTCAAGCGCGGCTTCGGCCCAGTCCTGGGCAGAGAGAGCATTTTTCTGGCTCTTGGGCATTCGGGGTTCGCATCGTTAAGACTTCCGTATAATCTTGCGCAGTCGCCGTCTTCTGTCAATACGGCGGCGTATGGAATAACGGATGCAGTGCGAGGGAGGCCATGCGCGAACCGAACCGCTCAGACTATGCCCACATCACCCCGATCAAGGTGAAATGGGGCGAAATGGACAGCCTCGGCCATGTCAACAACACGGTATTCTTTCGATATTCGGAAGACGGGCGCATCGATTACATCCATCGCATCACCGAGGGTGGAGATACCCAGACCAGCGACGGGCCGATCCTGGCGGATCTGCAGTGTAATTTCCGGCGCCAGCTGCGGTTTCCGGCGGATGTGGAGATCGGCACGCGCGTACGGCGACTCGGCCGGTCCAGCCTGGAGCTGGAGCAATGTCTGTTCGGCGCCGATTCCGACGAGCCGATCGCGGTATATACCAACGTGATCGTCTGGTTCGACTACGGTGCCCAGACCAGCATGCGCATTCCGGAAACCATCCGCGAGCGGATCCGCCGACTGGAGCATATCGCGCCGGAGGAATGACCCGTCCGGCGGCTTCCCCGGCCACTAGTGCCGCGCTCGGGAAAGCTGTCCTCCATGAAGACATCGTCGATGCCGAGCTGGCCGGCGCGCGGGTGGGCGTCTGCCAGCGGTTTGCCGACGCATAGCATCATGCAGATGCGATGGTCCGGCGGCAGGTTGATCAGATGGCCGACGCGCTTGAAGTCGAAGCCGTCCATCGGGCAGGACTCGTAGCCCATGGCTTTCGCCGCCAGCATGGCGGTCTGGGCGGCCATGCCGCAGGAGCGCATGCCTTCATCGCGCTGCAGCATGTCGTCATCGCGGTAGAAATGCCGGATCTCGCGCACCATCGATTCCGAGACATGAGCCGGCGCATTCACCCAGTAGCGCTCGGGTGATTTGTCCCAGCTTTTCAGGTCCATGCAGAACACGAGCAGCAGCGAGGCATCGGTGACCTGTGACTGGCCCCAGGCCGCCTTGCGGATTTCGGCCCGTAGTTCCCGATTCTGCACGGCGACGAACCGCCAGTTCTGAATGTTGAAAGCGGTCGGCGACAGGATCACGTGATCCATCAACTGGCCGATCTCGGCTTCGCTCATCCGATGCGTCGGATCGAACTTGCGCACCGAGCGGCGCTGGCGAATCGCTTCGAGTACGTCCAAAGCTAGTCGACGTCGGCCGCGCGCTGCGCCTGGGCCACGGCATTACCGATGTAATCCTGCGGGCGCATCGCCTTGAGCCGGCTCTTGTCGTCGTCGGTAATCTCGAGGCTGTCGATGAACGCATGCATCGCTTCGGCGTCGAT
Source organism: uncultured Gammaproteobacteria bacterium (assembly GCA_963835375.1). Classification (GTDB taxonomy): domain Bacteria; phylum Pseudomonadota; class Gammaproteobacteria; order Nevskiales; family Salinisphaeraceae; genus Salinisphaera. The sequence continues at coordinate 13,094 of CAWIGB010000023.1, read as the reverse complement.
CTTCTTGCCGCGGGTCAGCTCCTTGAGTTTTTCATAGGCGCCGGAAATGCCGCGAGCACGCATCACGGTCTGGATCGCTTCGCCGAGTACGATCCAGTTGTCGTCGAGATCGGCATCCAGGCGTTTGGCGTCGGCTTCGAGTTTGCCCAGCCCGCGCAGCAGCGCATCGTACGACAGGGTGGAATGGGCCAGGCCGACGCCGAGATTGCGCAGCACGGTGGAATCGGTCAGGTCGCGCTGCCAGCGCGAGATCGGCAGCTTGGCTGCCAGATGATCCATGATCGCATTGGCGAGCCCGAGATTGCCTTCGGCGTTCTCGAAGTCGATCGGGTTGACCTTGTGCGGCATGGTCGACGAGCCGACCTCGCCCTCGACCGTGCCCTGACGGAAATAGCCGAGCGAGATATAGCTCCAGATGTCGCGCGAGAAATCCAGCAGGATCGTGTTGATGCGCATCACCGCATGGAAGAACTCGGCCACGTAGTCGTGCGGCTCGATCTGGGTGGTCGCCGGGCTGATCGCGAGCCCCATGCCGCTGATGAAGCGCTCGGCGATGCCCGGCCAGTCGGCCTCCGGATAGGCTGCGAGATGCGCGTTGTAGTTGCCCACCGCGCCGTTCATCTTGCCCAGAATCTCGATCTCGGCCAGAGCGGCGCGCTGGCGCCGCAGCCGCTGCACGAACACCGCCATTTCCTTGCCCAGCGTGGTCGGCGAGGCCGACTGGCCGTGCGTGCGCGACAGCATCGCGAAATCGGCATAGACGTCGGCCATGGTGGCGATCGCCTCGATCACCTGATCCAGGCGTGGCAACAGCGCTTCGCTGCGTACATCGCGCAGCATCTGGGCATAGGCCAGATTGTTGATGTCTTCCGACGTGCAGGCGAAGTGAATGAACTGGTTGACGTGGGCGATCTCGTCGAAGTGCTCGATCTTGTCGCGCAGGTAGTACTCGACGGCCTTCACGTCGTGATTCGTGGTGCGCTCGATCGTCTTGACCGCTTCGGCCTCACCCTCGTCGAAATCGTCGATCAGCGATTCGAGATAGTCGTTCGCTGCCTGCGACATCTCGCCGATTTCGGGGATCGCGGGTTCGGCCGCGAGTGCCTGGAACCAGCGGATTTCCACGATCAGCCGATACCGGATCAGCCCGTATTCGCTGCACATCGTGCGCAGGTCGGCTGTCTTGCCGCCGTAGCGGCCGTCGATCGGCGAAATCGCGGTCAGTGCGGTCAGTCGCGTCGGCATATGGAGACATCCCTGAACGAAGGCGGTGATAGAATCGCGGATTCTACCGAATACGAGGTGCCGGCGTCGCCAGCGGTCGCCGGTATTGCATTTGTCGCCGGCCCGGGGCCGGGATGCCGCGTCGAGAAGGAGTCCGCGATGGCCGATGAGAACTACCGCATCGAAAAAGACAGCATGGGCGAGCTTAAGGTGCCCAAGGATGCGCTGTGGGGCGCCCAGTCCCAGCGCGCGATCGAGAATTTCCCGATCTCCGACCTGCGCGCGCCGCGCGCGATGATCAACGCGCTCGGCCTGATCAAGGCTAGCGCCGCCCAGGTCAACCGCGACCTCGGCCTGCTCGACGGCGATATCGCCGACGCGATCATCAAGGCGGGCAAGAAAGTGGCCGCCGGCGACTATGACGAGCATTTTCCGGTCGATATCTTCCAGACCGGCTCGGGCACCTCGACCAACATGAACACCAATGAGGTGATCGCGCATGTGGCCACCGAGACGGCGGGCCAGACCGTGCATCCGAACGATCACGTCAACATGGGCCAGTCGTCCAACGACACGATCCCGACGTCGATCCAGGTCGCCTCGGTGGTCGAGTGCGAGCGGCATCTGCTGCCGGCGCTGCGTCATCTGCGCGATACGCTGCACAACAAGGGCGAGGAGCTGTCCGAGGTGGTCAAGACCGGGCGCACCCATCTGATGGACGCGATGCCGGTGCGGTTTGATCAGGAGCTCGGCGGCTGGGCCGCGCAGATCGATTCCAACATCGCCCGTATCGAATCCGCACTCACACGCATGCGGCGTCTGGCCCAGGGCGGCACCGCCGTGGGCACCGGCATCAACGCGCATCCGGAATTCGGCGAGCGGATCGCCAAGGTCATCAGCGAGTTCGCGCGCTGCAGTTTCTCGACCAGTGAGAACTACTTCGAGTGCCTGTCGTCGCAGGACAGCGCGGTCGAACTCTCCGGCCAGCTCAACACCATCGCCGTATCGATCATGAAGATCGCCAACGATCTGCGCTGGATGAATTCCGGCCCGTTGGCCGGTCTCGGCGAGATCCAGCTGCCGGCGCTGCAGCCGGGTTCCTCGATCATGCCGGGCAAGGTGAACCCGGTGATCCCCGAGGCCGCGACCATGGTGGCCGCCCAGGTCATGGGCAATCACACGACCATCACCGTGTCCGGGCAGGCTGGCAACTTCCAGCTCAACGTCATGCTGCCGGTGGTGGCCTACAACCTGCTGCAGTCGATCGAACTGCTCACCAACACGGCGCGCGTTCTGGCCGACAAGGCGATCTCCGGCTTCACCGTCAACCAGGACAATCTCGACGACGCCTTGTCGAAGAACCCGATTCTGGTCACCGCGCTGAATTCGGTGATCGGCTACGACAAGGGCGCGTCCATCGCCAAGCAGGCCTACAAGGAGGGACGTCCGGTCAAGGAGCTGGCCATGGAACAGACTGATCTGTCCGAGGCCGAACTCGATCGTCTGCTCGACCCGGCCGAGCTCACGAAGGGCGGCATCAAGCAGTAAGCGCACGATCGCTTGCAGAGCCGGGCGGCATGACGCCGCAAATCCTGCCGCCCGGGCTGTCCCACAAGCTGAATGACGGACTGAGCATGGCTCAACACAAGTCGAACCGACCGGCGCCGGTATTCTGGGCGCTCGTGTTGTTCGGGCTCACCATACTGCTCGGGCTGATCAAGCTGGGGCGTACGCTGTCGTTGCCCGCGGGGCCGGCCGGGCATTCGTTCACGGTGTTCGCCTTCGTCGCGATCTATTCGCTCATGGCGCTGGTCACGATCTACCTGGCGATGGGCGCATCCTGGGCGCGCGGTGCGATGCTGATTCTGTTCATCATCGGGGTGCTGCCGGCGCTACCTCTGGTTTTCGCTCATTTCGCGGCCATTCCACTGGCCGCGACATTGACCTGCGCTCAGGGGCTGGCGCAGATCGTCGGCCTGTATCTGGTATACCGGGAACCGGCCGCCAGCTGGTTCGGCCGGCCGATCGGCCGCTGATGTCGGCAGGGCTCCCGGGCGGGTCGCCGCGGGCGCCATGTGCCGTCGGCGATCAATCAGAGTATTTCGACATCACGCTGGCAATACCGGGCATGGCGGCGACCACCTCGCGCTGGGCACGCCCGCGCAGGCGCTGATAGCCCGACTTGACCACTCGGTTGTCGACGTGAGCCACCCGACGGTCGCTGACCGCGAGCAGGGCGTCAGCCACCTCGGTCTCATTGGCGATCAAGTGATCGCGAAAGTGTGTGTCCGGATCGGCCTGGGCGCTGGCATAGAAGGGTTCGAGGGCGCCCACGAACTCCGGTAGCAGCGTGCGCATCGCGCTGTCGATAAGATTCGGCTTGGCTTTTCGCACCATGTTGAAGCCGGTGCGCAGCGCCATGTTCTTCTTCTCCACCTCGCTGGCGACCAGCCCTTTGCTGTCTTCCAGAAGCTGAGGAAAAACGGAATCGTCGAGAAGCTGCTGGGCCAGGGGGCCTTGTGGTGTTTCGGACACGGCAGGAACCATTGGGTGATTGTGGCGGGAATGTTCCAGATTGCCCCGCGGCCGTCAATTTTTCGTGTTCAGCCGCTGTTTCGTATGCGGAGCGCGAGTGGGGACGGGATCGCTGCGGCCGGTTCGAGGCCAGGCGTGCGCGTGGAGTGCCGAGACAAGGCGCTCGATCGCTCGCACGAACCACGGCCAATATCGCTAAGATACCGAGCGTAGTATGAGCCGATGAAGCAGGCGGGATGTTCACGATCGAGCCGATTCAGGCGCGGCACGAGGCGGCGTTTCTCGATGCAGCCCGGCGCAGCACGCGCCTCCACCACCCGTGGATTTCCCCGCCTCGCACGGTTGCAGGCTTTCGCCAGCATCTGCGGCGCTACCAGGCGCTCAACCAGGCCAGCTATGTCGCGGTCGCAGCCGATGATTCACTGATTGGCTGCGTGCATATCAACGAGATCGTGCGCGGCGCGCTGGAATCGGCCTATCTTGCGTACTTCGCGTTCGAGCCCTATCAGGGGCGCGGATTGATGTCGCAGCTGCTCGCCCGGGTGATCGATCTCGCCTTCGACCGGCATGGCCTGCATCGGGTCGAGGCGAACGTGCAGCCCGCCAATCATGCATCGAAGGCGCTGGTCGAGCGGCTGGGTTTCCGGCTCGAAGGCTTTTCGCCGCGTTATCTCAAGATCGGCGGCCACTGGCGCGACCATGAACGCTATGCGCTCACGGTCGAGGAATGGACGGGCCGTCCGTCCGTTTAGAGCCTATTCGAATAGCGCGGCGAGCAGGGCGCATGCAGCCACGAACAGCGTCAACAGGCGGTTCGGGCCGCGGTCGCGCGCGATGGTCCGCGTGATAGCGTGGTTTTGTGCATGCCTTGATCGAAATTCTGGACACCCTGGCCTGGCCGGCAACCGTGCTGTTGCTGGCGTTCGGTTTCCACGCGCAACTGTCGGCACTGCTGCGGCGTGTTTCGGGAGTCGGTTACGACGGCTTCTCGGTCCGGTTCGATCGCCTGATCGGCCCGGCCGAGCGTGCGTTACCCGCTGACGATGACCCCGCTGATCACGACAAGGACGCGTACGCCGCGCACGAGAATCGAGCCCGGCGCCTGCGGCGGCTCGCCGAGCAGGCGCCGCGTGCGGCAATCCTCGAAGCCTGGGGTGATCTGGTCGACGCACTCGATGCACATCCTCGGCCTGGGGTCCGGGGATCGGCTGGCGGCGGCGGTGACGTGACCGCGGTCGGCGACGACGCGCTGCACGCATTGTCCGATATACGCGATGGCGCACTGGCCGCGGACGACCGCGAAGTCAGCCATGAAGCCGCGGCCCGCTATGTGAGCGTGGCCTGTCGCGCCCGCGACCGAATCGAAAAAGGCAGGTCATGACCAACCGCGAAGAAGCCGCGCGTCTCGACGCCATCGATCCGCTGGCCGCCAAGCGTGGCGCATTCCGCCTGCCGGACGGTCTCATCTATCTCGACGGCAATTCGCTCGGCCCGCTGACGCATGCCGCCCGGGCCGCGCTTGAGCAAACCATTGACGTGGAATGGGGCGATGGGCTCATCGGTTCGTGGAATACCGCCGACTGGGTCGGTCTGCCACGACGAATCGGCGCGCTCATCGCGCCCCTGACCGGTGCCGAACCGGGCGATGTCATCTGTACCGATGGCACATCGATCAATCTGTTCAAGGTGCTGTCGCTGGCGCTCGATCTGCGCCGGACGCGATCGCGCGTGGTCTCCGAGCGGCATAATTTCCCCACCGATCTCTATGTGGCCGAGCAAGCAATCGCCCGCGCCGGCCACGACCAGCAGCTGACGCGCGTCGATTCGACGGACGAGCTCGATCGATGGATCGACGACGATCTGGCCGTGCTGCTGCTCACGCACGTCGATTATCGCACCGGCGCAATGCACGACCTGGCTCGCATCACGGCGCAGGCACGGGCCGCGGGTGCGCTCGTCGTCTGGGATCTGGCGCACAGCGCCGGCGCCGTGCCGGTCGAATTGCGCGCTGCCGGCGTCGATTTCGCGATCGGCTGCGGATACAAATATCTCAATGGCGGGCCGGGCGCGCCGGCGTTCGTCTATGCGCATCCGCGCCACCACGGCACGCTCGACCAGCCGCTTGCCGGCTGGTTCGCACATGCCGATCCGTTTGCATTCGATGCACGATTCGAAGCCGCCGCGGACATGCGAGCGTTCCTGTCGGGGACGCCCTCGGTGCTCGGCATGCGGGCGCTCGAAGCAGCGCTCGGGGTCTGGGTCGATGTCGATATGACGGCGGTCCGCGCCAAATCGATCGCGCTCTGTGAATTGTTCATTGCGACCGTGGAAGCGCGCTGTGCGGATTCGGGCCTCATGCTGGCCAGTCCGCGCGATGCGTCGGCGCGCGGCAGCCAGGTTTCTTTTTGTCATCCTCAGGCCTATGCCGTGATGCGCGCCCTGATCGAACACGGGGTGGTTGGCGACATGCGGGCGCCGGATATCCTGCGGTTCGGGTTCGCGCCGCTCTATACCCGCTATGTGGACGTGATTGACGCGGCGGACGCCCTCGCTCGTATTCTCGAGGCGCAGCTGTACCAGGCTGGGGCCCACGGCTCGCGCGCTGCGGTGACATGAACGACGGGCGATGACGGTCAGGGAAGGTGTCGCATGCTGCTGAATCTGCTCACCCTCGGCGCCGCCTGTGCGCTCGGGGCATTCCTAATCAGCCTGCGGATGGGCGATCGAGGCCGGAGGCAACGCGCGGGCGCTCTGTTCGTGGCCATGCTGGCGCTGTTGCTTGTGCAACTCTACCCGCGATTGGAGATCGTATTCGGGGCCATCGCCATTGCGGCCGCTTTGGCGTATGCGTTATCCGCGTTACGCCAGACCCGAACGAAAGACAGGGGGCGCGACGACTCCGGTGATCGTTGACCGGGGCGGAGCGGCGCGAGTGGCCGCCGCGGCGTCGCGCCGCAGCGGCCGGCTTGCGATCCGGAGATCAGCCGCGCGCGGCGTTCTGTGGAAACATGTGCTGCCGGGCGTCGTCGTCCATTTCAGTCTTGAACGCGTGTCGGGACTTCAGCGCGCGGGCGCGTTGCGCCGCCGGGCGATCGTCTATTTCATCAAGCAGTCGTTTGATGTGGGGATAATCCGACCACACGCCCTGATGATCGAGAATGAAGGGCAGCCGATCACCCCAGCCCCATAGCGCCATGTCGACGAGGCCGTAGGTTTCGCCCGCCATGTAGCGGCGATCGGCCAGATGATCCTCGATCAAGCCCCAGTGACGGCGGGCCTCGAAGTCGTAGCGGTTGACGCCGTAGTCGTTGCCGTCGGGCGCGAAATGCCGGAAATGCACGCACTGGCCGGAATACGGGCCGATGCCGGTGGCGATGAACATCAGCCAGGACAAAGCCCGGCCGCGCTCGACCGGATCTTCGGGCAGGCGATACTGCCCGGTCTTGTCGACCAGGTACAACAGCATCGCCGTGCTATCGAACACACGCGCACCGGTGTCGGTATCGACCATCGCAGGCGTCTTCGCGTTCGGGTTGATCTTCAGGAATTCCGGCTCGTGCTGCTCGCCCTTGCGGGTGTCGACCGGCATGAGCTCGTATTCGAGCCCGGTCTCTTCCAGATAGAGCGCGATCTTCTCGGGATTCGGCGAGGGATGGTAATAGAATTCGATCATGGTGGGTCGGGGAGAGGAATGAACCGCCCGACTGTGTATTGCCGTCACCGCCAGCGCAAACATAGTCTCTGGCAATGGCCGCTCATGCGGTCTGCGCGTTGCTGCGGCATCGCCGAGCGCGCTTGATTCGCGCGGCAGGGGCATGGGGCCGGCAGCGATGCAGGCTGCGGTTATGAAAGCCGAGCGCGCCTTCCGGCATGGCGCTCCCGTCGTTGAGAGGATCGTCGGTCGCCATGCGCAGGGTGCTGCGGGTCAGATGCAGCCGCATGACGAGTTCGTGGCACGCCCGCGGCGAACGAACAGTGCGCCCGCGCCGGTTCGGGAGAGGCCGCAGGCGGCGTCTGCTCCTGTGCCGGTGCCGGCCAGCGGCCAACCGCCGAGTCGTTCCCCGGCGCTCGAAGCGCACGCCGCCGGTGCCTGTTCCGATGTCGGGATCGCCAGGCTCAAGGCGTTCGGCAATCCCGTCCGGTTCAGATCATCGGCGTTCCGCGCCATCGGGTGCAGGCGGCCGGGAGCATTCGCTTTCGTGCTGCGTTCGGCGGACCTCCAGGCGGGGCCAGGAAAGCCGATGCCGCGGCGAAGCAGGGCGGCCCGGCCTGAAGCTCCGAGCGTTTTGTCGGGCCCGGGTAAAGGAGCCGCGATCCCGAAGGGCGCGGCTCCAGCGCCGCACGGCGGTTGCCTCTATGTCTCGCCGGCATGAATACACCCGAGCCGCTTCATCCACGGCAATACCGCGAAAGCGATCGGCGTACAGATCACACCGGTAACCGCCAGCTCGAAGAACAGATGGGTGTAGATCGGCAGGGTCCGGGCAGGCTCGGTCACGCCTTGCGGGACGCTGGCGATATTGGCCACCAGACCGCCCAGATACTGGGACACGCCCGACGACACGAATTAGGCCCCCATCATGAAGCCGCTCATGCGCGCTGGTACGTAGCGCGCGATCATTGCCAGCCCCAGCCCCAGCCCCAGCCCGCTGACCAGCAACGCGCCGAGCGGCGGGCCGACACGCCGATGCTTGCTCTGCATCGGCATGCCGATTCCGGCCGTCAGGGACGGTGTCATCCAGGCCGGCGGCGAATGCGCCGAGCAGCGGCCGCTGTTCAGTCGCTCGTTGCGATCGCGCTTTGAACGGCGGCAGCGCGATTGCGGTCGGCGACGGCCAGTTCCCGCTGCATGCTCTTCACGACCGCCACGCACATCAGGATCATCACGACGGAGAACGGCAGGCCGCCGACCAGCGAGGCGGTCTGCAGCGCCGACAGGCCACCGGCAATGGCAAGCGCGATGCTGACCAGTCCCTGTAGCAGAACCCAGAATGCGCGGGTGGACACCGGTGGTCGCGTCATGCCTCCGGTCGACAGCACGGCGACCACGAACGCACCGGAGTCGGCCGAGGTGACGAAGAAGGTCACGATGAGCACGATCGCGAGAATCGAGCTGAACGTAGCGAACGGCAGCCCGCCCAGGTAATCGAACACGACCTGCTGCGTCGCGACGTCCCCCAGCCCGCCGGCGCCGAACATCTCGCGGTGCAGGGCGGCCCAGCCCATGGTGCCGAACCAGAGGAAGATGCCGAGCGTCGGGATGCAGAGCACGCCGAGCGCGAATTCACGCACCGTCCGCCCGCGCGAGATGCGCGCCAGGAACGTGCCCACGAACGGGCCCCAGGCGATCCACCAGGCCCAGAAGAACACCGTCCAGTACGACTGCCACTTGTCGCTGCCGGTGGAGAAGTCAGTCTCGAAGCTCGATTGCAGAATATGCTGGAAGTAGTAGCCGAACGACGACGTCAGCGCCTTGAGCAGGAACACGGTCGGCCCGAACACGAACACGAAGGCGAGCAGCACGGCGGCCAGCAGGATGTTGAGATTCGACAACCACTTGATGCCGCGAGACAAGCCCGACAGCACCGACACGCCGGCGGCCAGACTGATCAGCGCAATGATCGTGATGCGCAGATCGAGCGAGGAGTGGGCGATGCCGAGATACTGCAGCCCGGTATTGATCTGGATGACGCCGAGTCCGAGCGAGGTCGCCAGGCCGAAGACGGTGCCGATGATGGCCACGATATCGATCAGGTCGCCGATCCAGCCGTGAACCCAGCGGCCCAGCAGCGGTTCCAGGCCCCAGCGGATCGCCAGCGGCCGGCCCCGGCGATGCGTCGCGAAACCGAGCGCGAGCCCGACGATGATATAGATCGCAAACGCCCCCGCGCCCCATTCCATCCAGGTCAACTGGATGGCGTAACGGGCGGCGGCGACGGTTTCCGAGGTGATGTGTCGCGGCGCGTGATGGAAATGAGCGACGGGTTCGGCGGTGCCGTAGAAGATCACCCCGATGCCGATGCCGGCGGAGAACAGCATCGTGTACCACGACAGGCGCGAGAACTCCGGGCGCGAATCGTCCGGACCGAGCCGCAGAGCGCCGAAGCGGCTGCAGCCGACCCAGATGCAGAAGCCGATGAAGCCGGCACAGATGAAGATGTAGTACCAGCCGAAGTAATGGACGATATCGGCCAGCAGCACGTTGAATACGGCCGACATGGTCTCGGGCCAGATCATGGTGGCGGCGACCAGGGCGAGAATGAGCGTGACGACGGGATAGAATACGCGGCCGGCCAGCTGTAGCGGGCCATGGCGCTGGACGACCGGGACGGTCGGCATGGAGTCAGACAAGTCGGGTTCCTTGAGCGTTTCGAATGGGTAAGATGACGACCGGCCCGAGCAGCCGATCAGTCGAGATAGGGCGCAATAAGCGCCTGGCAGCCGCGCACGCGTTCGATGTAGGCGACGACCGCATCACCGCGCGCATAGCCGTGCGCGAGGTCGCTGTAGTAACGACGCTCGCTCAGTAGCGGGATCACCTGCTTGAGATCCGACCAGATATGCGGGTTCTTGCCGAGCCGGCGCGCCAATGTCTGGGCATCGCGCAGATGACCGATGCCCATGTTGTAGGCGGCCAGCGCGAAGTAGTTGCGGTCGGGCCGGGGAACCGCGGCCGAGATGCGAGCACGCAGCCGTGCGAGGTAGCGGGCGCCACCGCGTACACTCGCGGCTGCGGAAAGCCGGTTGGATATGCCCATCTGGCGTGCCGTGGAAGACGACAACATCATCATGCCGGCGGCATGCCGATAGCGGGCCGCAGGACGCCATTTGGATTCAACGTACGCGACCGCAGCGATGAAGCCCGCGGGCAGGTCGTAGTTTCGGGCGGCACGTGCGAACAGGTGGTCATAGCGCGGCAACGTCGTGACCAGGCGATGCCGCAGGTCACGACGCTGACGCGCGTCGAGCCGGACGGGCGGGGGGCTGTTTACAGGGCTCGGCGCCAACAGCGCGACGTCGAGCAGAATCGCGCCGGCGCCGGGCCGATGCGAAATCGGGTCGATGAAGCGTGGCCAGGGTGCATCGCCTGGGCGCAGCAAATCGCCGACGCCGGAAAAAAGACCGCGGGCGAGCCCGTCCAGGCGGGCAGCGGTCTCGTTCGCGGCGGCCGCCGACCCGGCGGTCGCAAGACAGCTTGCGATCAACCACGCACTCGCGGCCCGAGCCACGACACGAGATAGCGTCATGGCAGGGCACGCGGTGTCGTCATGCACTTCATGATAGCAGACGCCGGCGTGGCCGCCGCCGGCGTTGCTGCACGGCGGGTGCTATGGGAATATTCGGCCGATGACTTCACGCCTGTATTTCGCCGCGGGTTTTGCCGCCGCCGTCGCCGCGTTGGTTTTCGCCTATCTCCTGCAGTATGTGGGCGGACTGGAGCCTTGCCCGCTTTGTATTTTCCAGCGCGTGGCCATGGCCGGCGTGGCATTGTTCTGCCTGATCGGCTGGATTCATGGCCCGGGCGGCGTGGCGCATCGCGTCTATGCCGGTTTGGCCGGATTGGCCGCGCTCGCCGGCGCTGCGATCGCGGCGCGGCATGTCTGGCTCATGCATCTGCCGCCCGATCAGGTACCGGCCTGCGGCCCCGGCTTGAACTACCTGATCCAGATCATGCCGTTGCAGGAAGTGGTGTCCACCGTTCTGCGCGGCGACGCCAGCTGTGCGACGGTGAAGGGTTCGTTCGCCGGGCTGAGCCTGCCCACCTGGTCACTGATCTACTTCATTGGGTTGATCGGCGGCGCCCTCGCGGGCCTGGGCGGTTTCGGCGCGCGTACTGCGGCGGCGCGCCATCCAGCATCCTGAACAAGGAGTTTTCCATGTATCCCGTGACCGATCTGTGCGACGAGTTTGCCGATCAACTCCAGATTCTGGAGCCGATGTTCACCGACTTCGGGGGGCGGCTGGCCTTCGGTGGTCCCATCAGCACCGTGAAATGCTTTGAGGACAACTCGCTGCTCCGGCTCGCGCTGGAGGAACCGGGCGCCGGTCGCGTGCTGGTGGTCGACGGCGGCGGTTCCGACCGTTGCGCGTTGTTCGGTGACAATCTGGCCCAGTTGGCGATCGACAACGAATGGGCCGGCGTCATCGTCTACGGCTGCATCCGTGACGCCGAGGCGATCTCGCAGATGGACGTGGCGGTCAAGGCGCTGAACACGCATCCGCTCAAGTCAAGCAAGAAGAACGTCGGCGAACGCGACGTCCAGGTGCGTTTTGCCGGCGTGTCGTTCATGCCGGAGGATTGGGTCTACGCCGATCTCGACGGCATCGTGGTCTCGAGTTCCGAACTCGCGCTCTAGCCGTATTCGGTGTCGGCGCCTGCCGTCATGTCCGAAAGCATGCATATCGCCCGTAGCGAGTCGCCGATCACGGCGGCGAGTCTGGGGGCCGAGGTCCGGGCGCTGGGTGTGCAGGCCGGCGACGTGTTGCTGGTGCACAGTGGGCTCGGCCGGGTGGGCTGGGTCTGCGGCGGCCCGCAGGCGGTCATCGAGGCGTTGTTCGACGTGCTGGGCGCCGACGGCACGCTCGTCATGCCGGCACACGCGGCCGACTGGTCGGAACCAGGCAACTGGGGCGATCCACCGGTGCCGGCGCACTGGTGGCCGGTCATTCGCGACCAGATGCCGGCATTCGACCCGGCGCTCACGCCCACCCGTGACATGGGGCGTGTCGCCGAGGTCTTTCGCAGCGGCCGTGGTGTACGGCGCAGTGCGCCTCCGCAGGTCTCGATGGCGGCGGCCGGCCGCCATGCCGAATACATAACGTGCCGGCACGAGCTGGCTGATGGCTTCGGCGAGAGCTCGCCGCTCCGCGCGCTGTACGACCTCGACGCCCGGATTGCGTTGATTGGCGTCGGTTACGATTGTTGTACGGCACTGCACCTGGCAGAGCACCGCGCGCCGGGCTGGGCGCCGCCGCCCAAGCATTCGGGCGCGGCAATACGCATCGACGGCAGGCGCGTGTGGCAGGAATATTCGGGTTTCGCCTACCAGCCCGACGATTTCGAGGCGCTGGGACTGGCTTATGACCACGCCGGGCGGGGCCTCGCCCGAGGCCGGATCGGTCGCGCCGACACACGGCTACTCGCCATGCGCGATCTGGTGGATTTCGCGGCCGACTGGATGGGCCGCCATCGGGCGCCATAACGGCCCGAGGGCGGGCTGTGACGATTAACGTGCGTGGTTGGACGGCGCACTTCGACCGAGGAGGGGGGATGCGCGAACCGGCGCCCAATTGTCGTCGTTGCCCGCGTCTGGTGGCGTTGCGTCGGGAGACAC
>CAWIGB010000022.1:0-40166 GCA_963835375.1 uncultured Gammaproteobacteria bacterium | reverse complement strand
GCAGGGGCTCACCCTGCGCGATCCCGATCGGTTCGATCTGCGCGGCAGCCTGCGGGCCGGTCGCGATACCACCATCGACGTCAACGTAGTGGTCGAGGGTGACGTGGTGCTCGGCGACGGCGTGACCATCGGCCCGAACTGCGTGCTGCGGCACTGCACCATCGAGGACCACACGCAGATCGCCTCGCATACGGTGATCGAACACGCGGTGATCGGCGCCCGTTGCCAGATCGGGCCATTCGCCCGGCTGCGGCCGGATACACGCGTGGCGGATCGGGCCAAGATCGGCAACTTCGTCGAGACGAAGAAGACCGAAGTCGGCGAGGGCAGCAAGATCAATCATCTCAGCTACGTCGGCGATACCCTCGTCGGCCGCGAGGTGAATATCGGCGCCGGGGTGATCACCTGCAACTACGACGGCGCCAACAAGCACGTCACCCATATCGGCGATGGCGCCTTCATCGGTTCCGACTGCCAGCTGGTGGCGCCGATCACCGTCGAGCGGGGCGCCACGATCGGAGCGGGCACCACGCTGACGCGGAGCGCACCGGCCGACAAGCTCACCGTCGGGCGGGCCCGCCAGACCACCATCGACGGCTGGCAGCGGCCGAAGAAACACACGCCGGGTCATCAGTAGCCGAGACGACGCAGGAGACAGTTATGTGCGGAATTGTGGGAGCCAGTGCTCAGCGCGACGTGGCGCCGATCCTGCTTGAAGGGCTTCGCCGGCTGGAATATCGTGGCTACGACTCCGCCGGCATGGCATTGGTGGAAAACGGCCGGATCGAGCGTACTCGAGCGGTGGGCAAGGTGGCGGCGCTGGCCGATCGCCTCGGCGAGCACAACCCGGGCACGCTCGGCATCGCTCATACGCGCTGGGCGACCCACGGCGGCGTCAACGAGAGCAACGCTCACCCGCATGTGTCGAACGACCGGGTCGCGGTGGTTCACAACGGCATCATCGAGAACCACGAGGCGCTGCGCAAGCGCCTGGCCGAGGCCGGCTATCGCTTCGAGTCGGAGACCGACACCGAAGTTGTCGCCCATCTCATCGACAGCTATCGCGCAACCTCGGCTACGCTGACCGAGGCGGTACGCCGTGCCGTGGCCGAACTGCACGGCGCCTACGCGCTCGCCGTGGTCGCCGTCAGCGATCCGGATACGCTGGTGGCGACGCGTCGCGGGTCGCCGCTCGTGCTCGGCGTAGGCATCGGCGAGCATTTCGTGGCCTCTGACGTGGCGGCGCTGCTGCCGGTCACACGGCGCTTCGTCTATCTCGAGGAAGGGGACATCGTCACCCTGACACCGGATGATTTCGAGATCACCGATGCCGAGGGGCAGGTGCTGGATCGGCCCGTGCAGGAGTCCGGCCTGTCGATCGAGGCCACCGAGAAGGGCGGCTATCGGCACTTCATGCTCAAGGAGATCCACGAGCAGCCGCGCGCCCTGGCCGATACCTGGCAGGGCCGGATCTCCGACGACGGCGTGCTGGCCTCCAGCATCGGCCCCGAGGCCGAGACCTTGTTTGCCCGCGTCGAGGCCGTTCATATCGTCGCCTGCGGAACCAGCAGCCATGCCGGCATGGTCGCTCGCTACTGGATCGAGGCCGAAGCCCGCATTCCCTGCAGCGTCGAACTGGCCAGCGAGTATCGCTACCGGGATCCGGTCGTACCGAAGAACTGTCTGTTCGTCACGCTCAGCCAGTCGGGCGAAACGGCCGATACGCTCGCGGCACTACGCTACGCCAAGAGCCTCGGCGCCGGCGCCGGGTATCTCGCAACGCTTGCAATCTGCAACAAACCCGAGACTTCACTGACGCGCGAATCCGATCTGGTCATGATGACGCGGGCCGGGCCCGAGATCGGGGTTGCTTCGACCAAGGCCTTCACCACCCAGCTCATGTGTCTGCGCCTGCTGACTGGCCTGGTCGGGCGTGGTCCGGAGCGGGCCAAGGCCATGGTCAAGGATATCCGTGGTGCGGAATCGGCGGTCAAGCGCGTGCTGGAACTCGACACGGCCATCAGCCATCTGGCCGAGCAATTTGTCGACAAGCAGCATGCCCTGTTCCTCGGCCGGGGCCCGATGTACCCGATCGCTATGGAAGGCGCGCTCAAGCTCAAGGAGATCTCGTACCTTCACGCGGAAGCCTATGCCGCCGGCGAACTCAAGCATGGCCCGCTGGCGCTGGTCGACGAGGACATGCCGGTGGTGGCTGTGGCGCCAAATAACGAATGGCTGGAGAAGGTCAAATCCAACCTGCAGGAAGTTCGCGCCCGTGGCGGCAACCTCTATGTCTTCGCCGACGAAAACTCGGGCCTCGATACCGAGCCCGGCATCACCGTGCTCGATATGCCGCATGTGCCCGAGGTACTGGCCCCGATCGCCTACACCATTCCCTTGCAGCTGCTCGCCTACCACGTCGCCGTCGCCAAGGGGACGGACGTGGACCAGCCTAGGAATTTGGCGAAAAGTGTAACTGTGGAATGATTCGTTTCAACTTAAATATCTGATTTATAATAAAAAATCTCAGGTCTGCGCGGCGTGATCGGCTCAATAGGCAGAGGGCTCCAGCAACGTGATCGTTGCGCGCAGACCGGTCGGAAAATGCGTGGCCTCGGCCAAGTCGATTCGACCGCCAATCCGTTCGATCAACGTCTTGACGATCGAGAGTCCCAGCCCCGAGCCCACGACATCGGTACCCAGAGCCCGATAAAACGGTTCGAACACGTGCTCGCGTTCGGCTGGATCGAGACCGGGGCCACTGTCCTCGACCGTGATCTTCACTCCGCTCCGGCTTCGTGCCGCCTGGAGATCAATGACACCGTTTTGCGGCGTGTAGT
This sequence comes from uncultured Gammaproteobacteria bacterium, assembly GCA_963835375.1. Classification (GTDB taxonomy): domain Bacteria; phylum Pseudomonadota; class Gammaproteobacteria; order Nevskiales; family Salinisphaeraceae; genus Salinisphaera. Next base: position 37,326 of record CAWIGB010000022.1, on the reverse strand, counting down.
GAATGGCGTTCGCGACGAGATTTCGAAGTGCCGTGGTCAACTCGATCTCGGCGGTCACCACCTGAATATCGGCACCGTTGACACCGATATCGATTCCCTTGGCCTCGGCGAGCGGCATCAGATCTGCCAGGATGCGACGAAACAGATCGTGTACCGAGACCGCGGTGTTCGGCATGGGGGGCGCGCTTTGCGCACGCGCATAGGTTAGCAGCTGGTCCAGCAGCACGCGGTTGCGATCAATGCCCTGGCGCAGGACCCGCACGCGCTGCTGCGTGCTTTCGGCCATCTCGGCGCCGTCCAGGTGCTCGGCCTGCAGCGATAATGCGGTCAATGGCGATCGCAGTTCGTGAGCGGCCGCGGCGATGAACCGCTGTTGCATTGCCATGGAGTCGGCCACGCGTTCCAGCAGCCGATTGATCGCAGTCACGAACGGACGGATCTCCTCCGGCAAGCCTGTTGTTGCCAGTGGCTGCAGATCGTGCTCGCGGCGCTGATCGACTTCGGCGGCGGAGGCCATGACCGGCGCGAAGATCCGCCGCACCAATCCGGCCACCACCAGCAACAGTACCGGCACCAGAATCAAGAAGGGCAACAGCCCGAGCAGTGCGCTATAACCGGCGGTTTCGTTGCGAATGGCAGTCTGTTGGCCGACAGCAACCCGTTCGGCCGAACTGAGTGTGGTTACGAATATTCGATAGGTTTTACCGTGCATGACGCGCGTCTGCAGGCCGTTCTCGAGATCCAGCGGAAAACCTGACCGGGCGGCGGTTTTGGCCGCGTCATCGCGTGGTGGCAGCAGAGCCACTTTCAATCGCGCCTCGGGGTCGATATCGGCGCGACGCGCGACATGTGGGCCTGGCGCCGGCAGATGCTTCGCGTCGAAGAGTGCCGCGGTCTGACGCAGCATGTTGTCTTGTACTTCGTTGGCTTGCGTGAATGCCAGGGCGAACGACACGGCGCCGCCGATCAGCGCGACCGCGATAATGAGCAGTAACAGCCAGAACGACAGCCGCAGACGCAGGGAGTCGCTCAATCGCGTCTGGAAACCATCCATCCCACGCCCCTGACGTTCTTGATATGGCCACTGCCGAGTTTCTTGCGCAAGGCATGCAGAAGGAACTCGATCGCGTTGCTTTCAACCTCTTCGCCCCAGCCGTAGATGCGTTCTTCCAGCTGGGCCCGCGACAGAATCGCACCCGGACGAGCCATGAGCGCCTCCAGCAGCGCGAACTCCCGCCGCGACAAGCGCACCGCCGGCCCATCGTCCACGCGCGCGATGCGCGTGCTCGGGTCCAGTGCCAGCGTCGCGCTGCGCAGCACCGGATCGGCCCGGGTGGTCCGGCGGCGCAGTACCGCGCGCATGCGCGCGAGCAGTTCGGTCATGGCGAACGGCTTGGTCAGATAGTCATCGGCGCCCCGGTCGAGCCCCCGGATACGGTCATCCACCTCGTCTCGAGCCGTCAGGATCAGGACTGGCGCGGCGTTTCCCGCGCGGCGGATATCGCCCAGTACCGCCAGGCCGTCCCGGCTCGGCAGCCCCAGATCGAGCAGAATCAGCGCGTAGGGCTCGGATTCAGCGGCAAGAGCTGCCAGACGCCCATCCCGGATCCAGTCCACCGCATAGGCGGCATCCTTGAGCGCCTCCTCCACCGCCGCGCCGATCATGGCGTCGTCTTCGATCAGCAATATACGCATGCGAATTTCGACTCCACCCATGCCGGTCGGGAAGGCACGATGGGCACGGGTCGCGTCAAGCCAGCCGGCGTTGAGCCCATGGGCCGCTGGCGAAAAACATCAGCACCGCCATCAGAACCAAAGCCACCGCCGATGCCTGAAGCCGGCCCAGTTCGAGACCGCCCTGAGAAATCGATTTGGTCAGAAAGTCGCCGAACGTGGCGCCAAAGGGACGTGTAAAGATGAATGCAACCCAGAACAAAAAGATTGCGTTGACCCGCGTTGCATAGTGCAACGCGAGAACCACGCCGATCACGCCTGCGGTCACCAGCGCCCCCTGAATATAGCTCAGGCCCACGACATCGACCAAGGCATCGCCGAACGCGGTACCCAGGCTGTTGGAAAAGATGACCGCGATCCAGAACATGATTTCGGTCTCCGTCCGGACAATGCCTCGAATACTCAAATCGCGTTTGCGGTAGTACCAGACCGCCAGTGTGGTCAGAAGGCCTGCGGTGAGAATCATCGAGCCCCAGACATAACCCAGACCGAGCGTGCGGTCCATCATGTCCGAGACTTCGGTGCCCATGGTCGTTGTGGCCACGATGGCGAGCCAGAACAGCGCGATGCGAGAGCGTTCGGCGCTGATCTGGACTGCCAGCACGGCCAGCAGAAACACGGCCGTGACGACCAGCGCCGTGACATACCCCAGGCCCAGGGTCATCGAAAGCGCATCGCCGGCGGTTTCGCCTAACGTTGTCGCAATGATCTTCAATACCCAGAACAGCAGCGTGACTTCGGCGACTTTGCCTGCGATGCTGGCACTCCGGCTTGTATTCACTGATAAATCGTTCACGGTCCAACCTCTTCATGCGGGCAAGCGAGCGGAAACCGCTCGGAAAAATCGAACGTCGCTCGCGTGGGCTTGTCGGCTCGGGGCGACTATCCCTTGAGTGCGATGCTCACGAGCGGCCCGGGCCGCGGCCTCGTCGCAGCCGGGCCCTCTTTGCGCACGGCTGTGAGCGTCGATCGCCGCCACCGGCTCGAAGGCCGGCAGCAGCAACGCAAACCTCAGTCGGTTTCATCGCCGTCGTCATCGTGATCCGCATGGTCGGGGCTCGAGGCGAGCACCGAGCCATCCTGGGCATCGATTTTCACGTCGAAGACTTTCTGGCCGTTGACGACTTCTACGTCGTAGGCCCAACCCTGGCTCGTGTTTTCGTATTCCGCGCTCGACGCTCGGCCGTGTGCATGTTGCTCAGCGGTCTGGATGGCCTGGGATAGCGAAACCTTGGCGTTGGTTATCGCCACCGCATCGTTTTCGTTGCCGGTCGAGGCATAGGCGGCGGTTGCAGCGGTGGTGAGCGCGACCGTCAAAGCGGCTATTGTGTGGGCTCTGGGCATGATGCTTCTCCATCGTGGCGACGCCGGTCGTGGCGCCACGACAAAGCCTAGAGCTCCACACTTAGAACAGACTTAGAAGTCGGCCGAGCAGTTCGGGCCAGCCGATCGAGTGCGCAAGCGGTTGTCGAACCGCGCGCGCTCCTATGCGGCCGAGGGAAGCGCCAGCGACGACGCGGAGTCGGAGCAAAGCCAGGCACATGGTAGGTTCGGCGCAGCCGTCTCGCCGTACCCGCTCGCATGCGCTCGCTCCTGGTCGCCTACGCTTTGTTGTTTATTGCCATCGTCGCCGAGATCTTCGGCACCACGATGCTCGCCCGCTCCGAACAGTTCACGCGACTGTGGCCGACGCTGGGCATGGCCGTATCCTACGCCCTGTCGTTCTATCTGCTCACTCTGGTGCTGAAGACGATCCCGCTGGCCATCGCCTATGCGCTCTGGGACGGGCTTGGGATCGTGCTGACCACGGTCGTGGGTAGCATGGTGCCCAAGCAGCCGATCGATGTGCCGGCCGGTATCGGCATCTTTCTCATCCTGGCCGGCGTGGTGATCATCAACGGCTGGTCGGCGGCGGCGACTCACTAGGGGCTGTTGCGTGCGATACACGGCTGCTGGGTGCGTTGGTCGTCGATTGTGCCCGGCAGGGCGACAAGGCAATACGGTTCAGCACTCGGCACAAGAGGTCTCAGCGACTATGAATCATCCGGAACTTGACGACGAGACAGTCCGCGAAGCGCTGCGCGCCCTGCGTCAGCAATACCGCGATCAAAGTCTAAAATCGCAGGAGCAACGCGCCACGGTCGAGCTCGACCAAACCACCACCGGGCGCTTGTCACGCATCGATGCGTTGCAGTCCCAGGCCATGGCGCAGGCCGCCGAACGACGACGTGCCATCCAATTGCAGCGCATCGAGCAGGCGTTGAAACGCCTCGACGAGGGCTGGTATGGCGAGTGCATCGAGTGCGGTGAATGGATCGCCAAGGGGCGGCTCGAGCTGGATCCGGCTGCACTGAAGTGCATCGAATGCGCGGAATAATCTCGCCGAGCGCCTAGTCGATCGGCGCCACCGCATGGTGTGGCCATGGTTCAGGGTGGCCAGCTGCGAATGACTCGCAGCGCAGTGCCTGAAAGTTGAGCGAGATCAATCGCGGCGCGCGGCAACGCGGTATTCATGCATATGTTGTGCGGCGTGCCGCCGGGTCTTTCGGCGGTCATGGTCGGCGCAGCCGATGCAATGCTCGAGGCATTTACCGCAGCACGCGCCTGAACAGGCGTCATAGCCATGCCAAGCCCCTGCCAGACTGAAAAAAACCTCGCTCGGGCCCGCCCTTGGGCGGTGGTGGGCGGCTTGTTGCTGATGGCTGGCTGTCAGGCCAGCGACTACACCGCGTTCTTTCCGGCCGGCAGTGTAGGCAACCACGAGCGCACTCTGATGCTCGTCACGCTCGCACTGATGGTGTTCGTCTTCGTGCCGGTGTTCGTGCTGACGCTGTTGTTCGTCTGGCACTACCGAGCGTCGAACGAGAAAGCGGATTACCGGCCCGACTGGGCGCATTCCAACATCCTCGAAGCGTTTCTCTGGGGCGGGCCGATCGTGATCATCGCCATTCTCGGCGCCGTGACCTGGTACTCGACCTATCAGCTGGATCCCTACAAGCCGATCGCCTCGGCCGGCCGCGGGCCGCCGGTGCAGGTGGACGTGATCGGCATGGACTGGAAGTGGCTGTTCATCTACCCGCAGTACGGCGTGGCCGCGGTCAACGAGATGGCATTGCCGGTCGATACGACGGTCAGCCTTCGCCTGACCTCGGATACGGTCATGCTGGCCTTCATGGTTCCGGCGCTGGGCAGTCAGATCATGGCCATGTCCGGCATGCAGACCCGGCTGCATCTGGACGCGCTTCGGTCCGGCACATATTTCGGCAAGAATTATCAGTACAACGGCGACGGTTTCGCCGACGAGCAGTTCCAGGCCGTGGCCATGAGCCGGCGCGAATTCGATGCCTGGATCGCCCGGGCCCGTTCGAGCGGCCACGCGCTGGATGGCCGGCGCTATGCCGAGCTCGCCAGACCGAGCGAAAGTAACCGCGTCGAATATTTCTCGCCCGTCAAACCGGATCTGTTCAATGACGTGATCGGGCGGTACCACGACGGAAAACCGCGTCATCAGCTCACGCTGATGCAGCCGCGCTTCTAGCGTTCGCTGCACACGGAGGTCGCCATGTTCGGGACATTGACGCTGCAGGCCATTCCCTATCACGACCCGATCATCATGTCCGCTGCCGCGCTGATGGTGATCACCGGCGCGTTCTGCGTCTGGGCGGCGACGCGTTATCGGATGTGGGGCTATCTGTACCGGCACTGGTTCACGACCGTCGATCACAAGAAGATCGGCGTCATGTACTGCATCCTCGGCTTCGTGTTCCTGCTGCGCGGATTCGTCGACGCGCTGATGATGCGCGCCCAGCAGGCCACTGCCGGGCCGGGGATGCACGGCTATCTGCCGGCCGAGCATTTCGCCCAGCTGTTTTCCGGCCACGGCACGATGATGATCTTCTTCTTCATGATGCCCTTCATCATCGGGCTGATGAATATTGCCGTGCCGACCCAGATCGGCGCCCGGGACGTGGCGTTTCCGTTTCTCAACGCCGTAAGCCTTTGGTTGACGGTCGCGGCCGGGCTGCTGGTGATGACCTCGCTGGTCGTCGGGCAGTTCTCCACCGCCGGTTGGACCGGCTATGCGCCGTATTCGGAATGGCCGACGACACCCAACAGCGGCGTGGACTACTGGATCTGGGCCATCCAGATCTCGGGCATCGGTACCACGCTGACCGGGGTCAATTTTCTGGTCACCATTGTTCGCGAGCGGGCGCCGGGCATGACGTTGATGCGCATGCCGATGTTCACCTGGACGACGCTGTGCACCACCATCCTGATCGTGCTGTCATTTCCCGCGCTGACCGTGGTGATGGGGCTGCTGACGCTGGACCGCTATTTCGGCATGCACTTCTTTACCGGCGACGGCGGTGGCAACCAGATGATGTACGTGAGCATGTTCTGGACCTGGGGCCACCCGGAAGTCTATATCCTGATTCTGCCGGCCTTTGGCATCTTTTCCGAAGTCACCGCCACGTTCTGCCGGAAGCGGCTGTTCGGCTATACCTCCATGGTGTACGCGACGATGGTGATCGCGCTGCTGTCGTTTGCGGTGTGGGTCCATCATTTCTTCACTATGGGCCAGGGCCCGCTGCGCAACGTCATCTTCTCGCTGTCAACCATGCTGATCGCCATCCCGACCGGCGTGAAGATCTACAATTGGATGGGCACGATGTACCGTGGGCGCATCACGATGTCGGTGCCGATGTACTGGACGGTCGGCTTCATCATCCTGTTCGTCATCGGCGGCATGTCGGGCGTGCTTCTGGCGATCCCCGGGGTCGACTACAAGACCCACAACTCGGAATTCCTGGTCGCCCACTTCCACAACGTGCTGATTCCCGGCACGGCGTTCGGGTTGTTCGCCGGCTACCACTACTGGTTCCCGAAAGCCTTCGGCTTCCGGTTGAACGAAACCTGGGGCAAGCGAGCGTTCTGGGGCTGGGCGGTCGGCTTCATCCTCGCCTTCATGCCGCTTTATGTGCTGGGGTTCATGGGCATGCCGCGCCGCATGTACAGCTATACCGACGCGGCCTGGGCACCCTATCTGTGGATCGCCGCGCTCGGCGCGCTGGTGGTGCTGTGCGGCATCGTCTGTCAGATCGCGCAGCTCTGGGTCAGCATCCGCGATCGCGAGGCACTGGCCGATCCGACCGGCGATCCCTGGGACGCACGGACCCTGGAATGGGCGACCGCCTCGCCGCCGGCGGAATACAACTTCGCGGTCATTCCGACGGTATCGGACCGCGATGCCTTCTGGGACATGAAGGCCCGAGGCTGCGCCTACGTCCGCCCGGCGCAGTACGAGGATATCCACATGCCGATGAAGAATACGCCGATCGCGTTCATCATCGGCATCGCCTCGTTCGTGTTCGGCTTCGCCCTGGTCTGGCACATCTGGTGGCTGGTGCTGCTGGCCGCCTTGATCATGCTGGCTGCCGTGATCTGGCATGGCTGCGACGACGACACTGGTTTCGTCATCCCGGCCGCGGATGTGAAGAAGATCGAGGATGCCCGCCACGCCCGGCTGGTCGGGCGCCAGAGCGGTCTGATCACGCAACTCGGGAGCGCATCGTCTTTGCCGCAGCCCGAGCGTACCGATCCGGCCTGATCGGTACGCAGAACGAAGCGACCGCCCGGGGGGAAGCCATGCGCCATCAAAACCTAGGGTCAAACACCTAGCCGATCGTCGCCACCAGATGATCCCAGAGCTGCGCAGCCGATGCACGCAACGAGCGGCGCTCGGGCCGGGTGAGCACGAATTGTTCGCGGGCCGGGCAGGCGAGTTCGAACGGCGCAACCAGCATCTGCCGGTCGCCGATCAGACCGCGATGCGCCAGCGCGATGCCGGTGCCCTGGGCGGCAAGCCGTAGCGTCATACTCTGGGTGTCGCACCACAGATGTCGGGTGTCGAGATCGTCGAGACCGGCCGCCTCCAGCCACGCCGGCCAGCCGACCGCGAAGCCCGTGGTATGCAGCAGCGTGTAGCCGGCGAGTGCGGCGGGCGTATCCAGCGTTTCGGCGAGCGCCGGGGCACAGACGGCGGTCAAGGCATCGGTGCCCAGGGATTGCTGGACGAGATGCGGCCAGTCGCCGGTGCCGTAGCGGATCTCCATATCCACGTCCTCGCCGATGAAATCGTCCGCCCAAACGCCGGTGACCACGCGCAGCGGCGTTTCCGGTTGGCGGCGATGAAAGGCCTGCAGGCGCGGCGCCAGCCAGAACTGCTGGATCGCCGGTGTCGCGCGGATCGTGACCGGCGCGTCCGGTTCCGGGCCAAAGATTTCGGCCGTGCCGTGGGCGAGCCGATCGAACGCATCCTGCACGCTCGGCAGCCAGGCCCGTCCGGCCTCGGTCAGCGTGAGTGAACGGGCATGGCGGATGAACAATTCCTGCCCGAGCCGGGCTTCGAGCAGGCGGATACGCTGGCTGATGGCCGACTGGGTGATTGCCAGTTCGTCGCCGGCCCGGGTGAAGCTGAGCGTCCGCCCGGCCGCCTCGAAAGCCTGCAGCCACGCGACCGGCGGCAGCCGGGCCATCAGCCGAAGCCTCGTCGCAGTGTCGATCCATTCTCGTGTTTCATACGGTCATGATGCCGTAAATGCCTTAGAGCAGCTAAGGCATTGGGCCGAAATTCATCGTTTGTCCGGATTGCAATGCGCGTTCATCCTTATTTCCAATATTTCGCGAGCCTGGGGCTCGCTCGAATCAAGACGAGGATGGATATGGCGTCCGTGATCGATCGAGAACGCGTCGATATGAAAGAGCTGGCCGACTACAGTGACGGTCCGGCACTGGTTTCAGCCGAGCTCACGGAGGTCGACGGTTCGCCCTGCGTGGCGCTGGCCTGGGACGACGGCGCCGAAACCGCGCTGCCGCCGATCTGGCTGCGCGACCACTGCCCCTGCGACGCTTGCCGTCATGCCACCTCGCGCGAACGTCTGTTCAAGATCATCGATGCCGAAGTCGGCGTGCCGGCTGTCTCGCTCGACAACGGCGTGCTGACGCTCGTCTGGCCGGACGGTCACGAAAGCCGTTTCGACAGCGTCTGGCTGCATCAGCGCCGGCCCGGCCAGCATCGCTTTCAGCCCCAGGTGCCGGCCGCGCGGGCCTGGCGCGAGGGTTTCATGCCCGAGCATGTGGCCCACGGTGATTTCACGGCCGGCAACGACGGCCAGCGCCGCTGGCTCGAAGCACTCATCCGCGATGGCCTCGTGCTGCTCGACGACGGCCCCACCGAGCTCGACGAAGTGGTGCGCATCGCCGAATCCATCGGCCCGATGCGGGCGACCAACTTCGGCGCGCGCTTCGATGTGCAGTCCAAGCCGAACCCGAACAATGCGGCGTACACGGCGATCGAGCTGGAGCTGCACACCGATCTGCCGAACTGGCGCAACCCGCCGGACATCCAGCTGCTGTACTGCCTCGAGAACGATGCCGAAGGCGGTGCCTCGACCTTCGCCGATGGCTTCGCGGTCGCCGAGGCCATGCGCCACGAAGCGCCCAAGCACTTCGCCATGCTGGCCGAAACGCCGATCGATCTACGCTTTCAGGATGACGGCCATGACATCGCCGTGCGCGAGCCGATCATCCGCACCGACGAGCATGGCGCGTTGCGCGAGATCCGCTTCAACAACTGGATTCGCGATGCCGTCGACATCGCCCCCGACCAGATCGAGGACTGGTACGCCGCCTACTGCGATTTTTGGGCCCGCCTGCGAGCGCCGCGTTATCGCGCCGACTTCGAGCTGGCTCCCGGTCAGATGATCGCCTTCGACAACCGGCGTGTGCTGCACGGCCGCGGCGAGTTCAACCCGAATACCGGCAAGCGCCATCTCCAGGGCTGCTATCTCGACTACGACATGGTCGGATCCAAGCTGCGCGTGCTGGCACGCTGATCCACGCCGCCGGCGAGCGTGCCGTCAACCAGGCCCCGGTCTTCAGGCCGGGGTTTTTTGCGGCCGGCCGAGTCGCACTCGACGCCTTGTTCTCGTCGCCCGCTGACGCCATCATCAGCCGCGCACTGCCTCCGCGTGAGGGCGGCCAACGTAAACCATCGCGCGATCCGCTTTTTCCGCAGCGTCAGGGATCATGACCAAGATCGACTGCCACGGCCGACGCCGAGTACTCCAGGGCCTGGCGGCCGGGGTCGCCGGTGCGTATCTCTGGCCCGGCGGCGTTCGCGCGGGGGTGCCCGGGTGGGGCGCGTCCGGCGTGGTGCCACCGGCGGCAGGCGTTTTCGAACGCCCGCTGCCAATACCAGCACAAGCGACAGGCGAACTCGATGCCGCCGGCGTGCGGCATTACCAACTGTCGGCCACCGCGGGCAAAAGCCAACTGGTCGCCGATGTGCAGACGCCGACCTGGAGTTACAACGGCGCCTGGCTGGGCCCGACGCTGCGCATCCCGCGCCATCAGCCGGTCCAGCTGTATATGCACAACGGGCTCGATCAGCCCACGACCCTGCACTGGCACGGGGCGCAAGTGCCCGGGCGCATGGACGGCGGCCCGCATAGCGTGATCGCGCCGGGTGAAACCTGGACCGCCGCCTATACGCTCACCCAGCCGGCGGCCACGCTGTGGTATCACCCGCATCCGCATGCCTATACCGGGCCGCAGGTATATGCCGGCATGGCCGGCATGCTCTGGATCGATGATGACACGGACGAACGGCTGGGTTTGCCGCGAACCTACGGAATCGACGATCTGCCGGTCGCGATTCAGGATCGGCGCGTCGATGCCGACGGCCGACTTGCTTACATGACGGCCGCGCGCGACCTCATGGGCATGAAGGGTGATCGGTTTCTGGTCAACGGCGTGGAACAGCCGTACGCCGAGGTTGCCGCGGGTTGGTTGCGCCTGCGGGTGCTCAACGCCTCGAATTCACGCATGGTCAATCTGGCTTTCCGCGACGGTCGGCGTTTCCATGTGATCGCCGGCGATGCTGGCCTGCTGGCCGAACCGGCGCCGATGGAGCAATTATTGCTGGCGCCGGCCGAACGCGCCCAGATTCTGGTTGATCTGCGCGGCGATTACGGGCGGCGTGTCGTGCTCGCCAGCGACTCGGGTGCCGTCGTGCCCGGTCTGTATCGCACGCCGATGGCCGTCGATGCGCATGATCGCCTAGGTTTCGACCTGGTCGAGCTGCGGGTCGGGCCGTCGTTGGTGCTCGGCACCCGGCTACCGGAGCAGCTCGTCGCGCAGCCGAGCCTGACGCCCGACGGGCCCACGCGGCGCTTCGTCATGAACGGCATGATCGTCTCGGACGCGTTCGAGCATATGCAGGCCGGCCACGGCTATGCTCCGCGTGCGGCCAATGGGCCGGGCGGCATGAGCGCCGGCGTGGGCGATCGCGATCTGTTCGCGATCAATGGCGAATTCATGGACATGGACAAGATCAACGTCCGCGTGCAGCGCGGTGCCACCGAGGTCTGGCAGGTCACCAATGTCAGTCTCATGGCGCATCCGTTCCACATGCACGGCACATCGTTTCTTATCCGCTCGCGCGATGGCAAGACGCCGCCGCCCCAGGAACGCAGCTGGAAGGACGTGGTGCTGGTACGTGGCGGCGAGACCGTCGAACTGATCGCCCGCTTCGATCAGCCGGCCGATGCCGACCATGCCTATATGTACCACTGCCATATTCTCGAACACGAGGACAACGGCATGATGGGGCAGTTCGTCGTCGCATAGTGGCCCCGCCATCGCGTCACGTTATCTCGGCCAATGGTTTTCTTTTCGGCCTATTGGCCGGGCGGCCGGCCAAGGTGATCTTCGAACTCGGCGACACCGTGGACGCAGTCGCGATGGCATGGGTTGGTGGCCGCCACGGTGCTGTCCATGCGCCGGCAGATGCTGAGAACGCCGGAAGACAAGACCGAGACGTGGTGATTGCATCGCATCAGGCGCAGCGACTCATTGCTGGATGCCGGTCACGGTCTTCTGACGCGTGTTCGCTCTCTACGATGGGAGCTCGAGTTCGGCGATCGATGAGTTGTGTCAGGCACCGGGCGGGTGAGCCGAATGCTCGGGCTCAACTTGGCTCAGAGCATGATATCCGAGGTGGCCTATGCCATGCAGACCGATCTCATGGCCCAGCATTCGCCGATCCAAGGGGCACCGACGGCTCGCGGCTTTCTCGATATCGTCGAGCAACGCGCCTGAAAAGGCGGCCCGCCTCGGTGAACGTTTGTGGTGGGGTTTACACAATTCGCCCTCGTGTTTCCTTATGGGCCGCTGATGCATTGCATGCGAGCTGTTTTCGACAGGCCCGAGAAGACTCCGTAATATTACGGGGTGAGGTATATGCATTGTTCTGTCGAGGATCCGCGGCTCCGCTCGTGAACGGACACGGGTGACGCAGTGCTCGAAATTCTTCGGAGACCGTGATGCTGAGATCAACCGACGTGTTCACCGTGTTGTGCCCGAATTCTGAATGCGGGCACAAGATCGATCGCTCGGCATGGTGGCTCCTGCAGCGCGAAAGCCAGGGCCTGTGCCCGGCCTGCGGCGCAGATTTGGCAAAAGCGATAGATAATCAAAGGCTGGCGCTGAGAAAAAAAGGCTACGGTGGACGCCCGGCCCCACGCGCGGCGGGCAAGAAGAGTCGCCGCCCCAGGCCCCGGGACAACGCGTCGGTCGTTTCTTGACGGCGCGAGTCGCAGGCACGGGGCACGCGGGATGTCGTATCGGATAAGGCCTGCCGATCCGTTGCGCGCGAATGTGCGGCGTGTGCTCGGCCAGCAGATCGCTCGGGCGCGCCGGGATCTGGCAGCCGACGACCCGGTCGAAGCCGTCCATCAGTTTCGCAAGCGCTGCAAGAAAATACGGGCGGTACTTCGGCTGGTGCGCCCGGCCTTGGGCCAACAGTTCAAAGTCGAGAACAATCGATTTCGGGATATGGCGCGTCGGGTGTCCGCTGCTCGCGATGCCCAGGTTCTGGGCGAGACGTTTGACCGGCTGCTCGATGCCTACGACGACGAGATCGATCGTCGCCACTACGTCTCCGCCCGTCCGGCTGCGGCCGCGGGGCAACAGACAGATATGGGCCTGCCTTCGGAGGGCGTGCTCGCCGAACTGGATGCCGACATGGCCGACGCGAGGGTGGCCTTGGCCCACTACCGGTTTTCCGCCGAGGGCTTCGAGGTGATCGCCGACGGCCTGGCCCGAACCTACGGTCGCGCGCGCACGGCGATGAGGCAGGCCCTGGCGCAGCCGAGCGCCGATGCGTTCCACGAGTGGCGCAAGCGGGTCAAATATCATCGTCATCATTGCGATCTGTTGCGCGATCTCTGGCCGCGGCCGATGAAGGCCCGGGCATCCGAGTTGCAGCGGCTGGCCGATATGCTCGGCGATGAACACGATCTCGCGGTTCTTGCCGCCACGGCCGAGGGCGCAGGCGATCGAAACAGCCGTAGCCAACGAGCGCTGCTGGCATTGATCGACGGTCGACGAACGGCCCTGCAGCAGGCCGCCGAGCCGTTGGGGCGGTGTCTGTTTGCCGAGAAGCAGGACGCCTTTCGCAAGCGCGTGACGCATTACTGGAAAGCCCGTCAGCTTGCGCTGAAACGCTGAGCCTCGATGCTGTCCTGCGGCGCGATCACACCAAGGCGCGCATGGGATAGCCGGGCCCGTTGGTGGCGGGCCCGCTCATGTCTCGCGCCCAGCTGGAACGCCGCGCGGACGGATGCGCAGCGGTGCTGTCGACCGTCGGGGGCACCACTCGTGGTGTTCAGAGTGCCGAGGCTGCCGCGATCGCGTTGCCGCAGTGCTTGGCTTGTTCCTTGAGTGACGTGATGATCGAGAGGAAGGCGTATTCCGTGCGGTCGCCGGTGCGCCGGTCCACGTTCAGCAGCGCACTGCTGGCCGAAAGCAGGGGGAACTCGGCCGGTCGACCGCGCCGGTCCAGGCTGACCAGATAGCCCGCCTGGCGGTCGCCCTCGCTGTACAGGGACTCGACGCTGGAACGGAAATCGTCGAGCACGCGCTGTGCTGCCCGGGCGATCTCGGCATAAGGCTCGTCCTGCACCGCGACGAAGAAATCGTCGCCGCCGATGTGGCCGATGAATGCACCAAGCATCGCGAAATTCTTCTGCAGGATCTCGGCGAACATACGCAGCACGCGGTCGCCCAGGCGAAAGCCGTAGGCGTCGTTGAAGACTTTGAAGTTGTCGAGATCGAAATACAGCAGCGCGGTGCGGCAGTCCGTGGCTTCCAGTTCGTTGAGGAAACGCTCGATCGACGGGTTGCCGGGCAGTTTGGTCAGTGGGTTCTGGTCGCGGGCCAGCTCCAGGTTGCGCTCCTGTACCGCCAGCACCAGTGCCTCGGCGCTGAGCACGCCCAAATAAGCGCCGTCGTCGGTGATCAGCACGCCGTCGCGGCTCGGGCTCACCGAGTACTGTTCGACAATCACGTCGATGGCGGTATGCACGTCGGCGATCGGGCAGCGACGGACAAACAGTTCGAGATACTCGTCGCGGCTCTTGCGCGCGAGCAGTTGTCGGCCGTACGGCGAATAGATGTATTCCTTGAGTTCGGTTTCCCGAATCACGCCGATGGGTTGGCGGTGGTCGCCGAGAAACGGAAAGAACGAGCGTTCCGGGTGACGCCGAAAGGCGTCCAGGATGTCGTCCATGTCCATGCTGACATCCAGCGCCGGTGCGTGATCGAGCTGTTCGCGGGCCGAGGCCGTGCTGTCCTGTTGTTCGCGTCGGTCGGCAGCGCGCATCTCGAGCACGCTCGGATAGTCGGGTCGCAGTTCCGACAATTGCCGGGTGGGTCGCTGGATGAGATAGCCCTGGACCAGATCGCAACCGATCTCGCGACAGGTATAGAACTCGGCTGCGGTTTCCACGCCTTCGGCCACCACGCGGATGCCGAGCGTCTTGGCCAGGCTCACCACGTGCGAGACGAACAGTTTCTTGCGGTGGTCGTTGTCGATGTTGGAAATGAAATAACGATCGATCTTCACGTATTCCGGGTTGATGTCGTAGAGCAGTGACAGGCCTGAAAATCCGGTGCCGAAATCGTCGAGCGCCATCTGCACCGTGCTGTCACGGTATTTTTCGAGAATCCGGTAGGAGCCGGCTTCTCGATTCAGATGATTGCGCTCTGAAACCTCGAGTACCACAGACGAGGGCTGGAGCTTGTATCGCTCAAGGGCCCAGACCGTTCGCCTGGGATTATAGGCCGCGCTGCTGAACAGCCGATTGTCGATGTTGAAGAACAGACGCAGATCGCGCCCGAAGGTCAGCCGGCTGAATTTCTCGAACGCGGCGCGCTTGAGCAGGGCGTCGGTCTCGATCAGCAGGTCGTGTTCATGCGCGAAGTCGAGCACCGCGTCGATGCTGTTGAGACCGGTGTCCTCCCAGCCCCGCATGAGCGCTTCGACACCGTAGCAACGGCCGCTGTTGATGCTGACGATCGGCTGGAAAGCGAAATCGATATGACGTGTCAGCCGATCAAGAAAGTTGTCCGGCGTCGGTGGATCGGGCACTCCGCGCGCGGTCTCGCTCAGTTCAGAGGCCATGGGCAGTGCAGTCAAGCGAATGTCCTTCGGTCATGGGCTCACGGTGTGCATATCGGCCCCGCGGAAAAATAAACGAGGGCCATACCCACGAATTCAAGAAAGATTCATCTGCGGTCGCGCGCCCTGAAGTGTGTGCAGCAAACGCTCCGGCCGCAGCCGAGGACGGAGCAGGAGATAGCGCTGCCAGTACGCGTGCGCTCGATCACTGAACCATTCGGCCGGGACGCGCGCCATCAGGCGCTTCAGGTAGTCGTGGCCGGCCAGGTCGACGAGTTCGTGAATGTCGATGGACGTCGCGTGGGTCATGACATGGACAACGACATGGTCGGTGTCGCCGTCGGTCGGCCAGCGCACGCGATACTTGCGCCGCATGCGGCGCAGGAACGGCTCGAAATCCCGGCGATTCAAGAGGCCATCGTTATGCATGTCGCGGCGCATCCTTGCGCCCTGGGTGCGGGCGCCGGGTATCCAGAGGCTCAGCCGACACAGGTTACGGCTGGAATATTGCGATCCGGTGTCGGCGACGTCGTCATCGGGACGTCGGACGAACCCGCTTGCGGATTGCCGAGTGCCTCGGCTGGGCCGGAGCGATCGTTGGCTGCGCTTTCACCATGGGCGTGTCTGTCGCTCGCGAACGCTCTCGTTACACTAGAGGCTTAGCGTTCGTCAGGGCATGTATGAAAATCGTAGCGATCGGCGCCGGCGCCTGGGGCAAGAACATCATCCGCAATCTCGAGGAGTTGGGTGCCTTGTCGGGCGTCGTCGAGGGCAACAATCAGCGGCTCAATGCCTATGCCGAGGCGAATCCGGCCCTCGCGGTGTATGCCGACTGGCGGGCGGCGCTGGCCTCGGATTGCGATGCGGTGGCCATTGCCACGCCAACGCCGACCCATCACGAGATCGCGCTGGCGGCCATCCATGCCGGCAAGGATGTGTTCGTCGAGAAGCCGATGACGCACAGCTCGGTGGACGCCCGTGAGCTGGCCGATGCCGCCGAGGCCGCCGGGCGCCTCCTCATGGTCGGCCATCTGCTGATGTATCAGCCGGCCATTGGCTGGATCAAGGAGTATGTCGAGGCCGGCGAGCTGGGCGAGCTGTTCTCGATCCGGCACGAGCGGCTCAATCTCGGCCGGGCGCGCAGCGCCGAGAACGTGATCTGGGACATCGGCGTGCACGACATGGCGATCATGCTCTATCTGACCGGCGAGGCGCCCGAGCGCGTGCGTGGCACCGGGCATCGCATGCTCGGTCTGTCGGTCGAGGACGAAGTGCACGTGCACCTGGAGTTCGCCGGCGGCATCCGCGGCAACATCCATACCTCCTGGCTGTGGCCGGAAACCACCCGTCGCACCATGCTGCGCGGCTCGCGCGGCATGCTGGTCTACGACGAGATGGCGCAGACCGTGACCCATCACCGCAAATGGATCGATGTCGACCTGCAGAACCACGACGAAGGCAGCGAGGTCGTCCACCGCGGTGACGGGCAGCCGCTGCGGCTCGAACTCGCGCACTTCATGGACTGCGTGGCAACGCGCCAGCGCCCCCGTTCGGACGGCGCGAGCGCAGTGACGGTCATCGAGACGCTGGAGCGCATCAACGCCGCGGTCGCCGAATCCAGCCGCTACTGAGCCGGGTGGTCTGGTATCGGCCCGCGCGCCGCATCATTCGGGCCGTGCGCTATGCGAACGGCGTTTGAGGTGCGATCCAGCGGGCACCCGGCCGGCCACCTGTGTCAGCCGATATCGAAGGTGCCCACTACCGGCACGTGATCGGAAGGGCGCTTGCGGCCGCGTTCGCCGACATGCGCCTTGCACTCGCTACAGGCGTCGGCCAGTGCGGCCGAGGCCAGTACGTGATCGATGCGCAAGCCCGCGTTGCGGGCCCAGCCGCCGTTGCGATAATCCCACCAGGTGAAGCGATGCCGGCCTTCCTTGTCGGCTTCGAAGGGCAGCCAGCAGTCGGCGAGCCCGGTATCGAGCAGGGCCTGGAGCGCGGCGCGTTCGGGCGGTGAGCACAGGATGCGGCCTTCCCATTTCTCGGCGTCGTAGGTGTCCTCGGGCCGGGGGGCGACGTTGAAGTCGCCCGTGAGCACCAGCTTGTCGTGGCTGTCCAGCTCGCGCGCCAGCCATGCGCGCAGGGCTTCGAACCAGGCCAGCTTGTAGTCATAGCTGGGGTTGTCCAGATCCTTGCCGTTCGGGCAGTACACGCCGATCACGCGCACGCCGTCCACGGTGCCCGCGATCACGCGCTTGTGATCGTCCTCGAAGTCCGGCAGGGCGGTGACGACGTCGCTGGCCGGGCTCTTCGACAGCAGCGCCACGCCGTTGTAGGTCTTCTGGCCGGTGAATACGCTGTGGTAGCCGGCCTCGGCGAGCGCGTCGGCGGGGAACTTGTCGTCGGTGAGCTTGGTTTCCTGCAGGGCGAGCGCGTCGACCGGATTGGCCTCCAGCCAGGCGGTGACGTGCGGCAGGCGCACGTTGAGCGAGTTCACGTTCCAGGTGGCGATTTGCATGAGCGTCGATGTCGGCAACAGTGAATGAACGCGGCGGGTGTAGCATCGAGACTCTCGAACAAGACGAGCGAGCGCCATGTCCCGTGTCCTCGACAAGCTGATCCACAAGCCGGCGAGTATCGCCATTGTAATGGCCGCGGGCCTGGTTGGCTGCGCGGCCAGCCCGCCGCAGCAGTTCACGGTGGACAACAGCCATTTCACGCCCTGCGCCCACGCGCCGCATTGTGTGTCGTCCCAGGCCCCGCCGGGCGATTCACACTATGTCATGCCGCTCGCCTACACGGGCTCGGCCGAGCAGGCGAAGCACGCGTTACTGGCGGTGCTGGCCGGCGAGGACAACGCGAAGATCGTGTCGTCCGAGGGCCGCTTCGTGCATGCCACATTCACCACCACGCTGGGGTTCGTGGATGACGTGAGCTTTCTCGTCCAGCCGACGGAAGCGGTCATCGACGTGAAGTCGTCCTCGCGCATCGGCTACTACGATTTCGGCGTCAATCGCGATCGGGTCGAGCGGATTCGCAAGGCATTCGCGCAGCGCACTGGAGACGAGATCTGAGAGCGGGCGCCGCTTGAGGAGGTGCCCGCCGCTCTATAGCGAATCAGGCCGCGTCCGGCTCGCTCAGCCCGCTGTGGCGCAGCAGCGCATCGATCGAGGGCTCGCGGCCGCGGAAGGCAACGAAGCTGTCCATGGCGTCGCGGGTCGCGCCGCGCTCCAGCACTTCGGTGAGAAAACGCCGGCCGGTTTCGACATCGAACAGGTCGGTTTCCTCGAACGCCGAGAACGCATCGGCCGACAGCACTTCGGCCCATTTGTAGCTGTAGTAGCCGGCCGCGTAGCCGCCGGCGAAGATATGCATGAAGCTGTGCGGGAAGCGATTGAACTCCGGGTGCGGCTAACAGGGCCACCTCGGCGCGCACCTGGTTGAGCGTGTCCATCACCGCGGCGCCGTGCTTGGGGTCGAAATCGCGATGCAGGCGCAGATCGAACAACGAGATCTCGACCTGGCGCAGCATCTGCCAGCCAGCCATATGGTTGCGGGCGGCCGAGAGTTTGTCGAACAACGACTGCGGCAGGGCTTCGCCGGTCTCGTAATGGGCCGCGAACAGGTCGAGTGATTGCGCGATACCAGCACCAGTTCTCCATGAACTGGCTGGGCAGCTCGACTGCGTCCCATTCCACGCCGGAGATGCCGGCCAGAGACGGCCGCTCCACGCGTGTCAGCATGTGGTGCAGGCCATGGCCGAATTCGTGGAACAGCGTTGTGACCTCGCCGTGGGTGAGCAGGGCGGGTTTGCCACCGACCGGCGGCGAGAAGTTGCAGGTGAGAAACGCCAGCGGCTTCTGGATGCCGCCGCCGTCCATGCACGCGCCGGTTCTGGAACGGATGCATCCAGGCGCCGCCGCGTTTGCCTTCGCGGGCATAGGGGTCGAGATAGAACACGCCGCGCGAGGTGCCGTCGGCGTCGGTGATCTCGTAGACGGTGACATCGGGATGATAGACCGGGATGTCGGCCCGCGCATGGATGTTCACGTCGTAGAGACGCTGGGTGACCTTGAACAGGCCGTCGATCACTGCCGGCGCGGGGAAATAGGGCCGCAAATCCTCGTCGGAGAAATCGTAGCGGACTTGCTTGAGCTTCTCGGCGTAGTAGGAGATGTCCCAGGCGGCGAGATCGTCGATACCATCCTCGGCCGCCAGCGTCTTCAATGCCGCCAATTCCTCACGGGCGGGGGCGAAGCTCCGCTTGGCGAGGTCGAGCAGGAAGGCTTCGATCTGGGCCGGCGATTCGGCCATCTTGCGGGCCAGCGAGCGTTCCGCATAGTTGTCGAAGCCGAGCAGCCCGGCGGCTTCGTGCCGAAGCGCCAGAATCTCGTCCATGATCGCCGAGTTGTCGTATTCGCCGGCATGCGGGCCGGCATCGGAGGCCCGGGTCGAGAAGGCTTCGTAGACTTCGGTACGCAGGCCACGATCCTCGGCGTGGGTGAGCACGGCGATGAAGCTCGGCGCATCCAGCGTGATCAGCCAGCCGTCCATGTCCTTGTTGGCTGCGTTCTGGGCCAGCAGATCGAGCGCGGACTCGGGCAGGCCTTCCAGGGCGGCATGATCGGTGATGTGCTTCTGCCAGATCTGGGTGGCATCCAGCAGATTCTGCTCGAAGAGGGTGGAAAGCTCGGCCAGGCGCTGGGCGATCTCCTTGTAGCGCGTCTTGGCGTCGTCGGGCAGGGCCACGCCGGCCAGTTCGAAGTCGCGCAGGCGATCGGTGATCACGCGCTGTCGGGTCGCATCGAGTGCGGCGAATTCCTCGGCATCGCGCAGCGTCTTCACGGCTTCATAGAGTGCGGTGTTCTGGCCGACTTCCGAGGAGAACGCCGTCAGCTTGGGCACACAGGCCTGATAGGCCTCGCGCCAGCCCGGCGAGTCCATGACGGCGTGCATGTGCGCGACCGGCGAGAAAGCGCGCTCGAGCCGATCCTCGGCTTCTTCGATCGGCGCGATGAGATCGGCCCAGCCGGTAGCGTCGGCATCGATCGTGCAGCGTTCGATCACCGCCTCGGCCTCGGCGATCAGCGTATCGACCGCCGGCTCCGCATGCTCGGGCGCCAGCCGCTCGAAGTCCGGCAGGTCGCCGGTCGCCAGCATGTCGAGGAGCGGATTGTCGGCGGTTTCGGTCACTGCACTCATTGATCGTCTCGCGGGCCGTTGTCGGTGATCTGGTAATGATGCGGTGTACGGGGCCGCAATCAAGAGCCACGCCGCCGCTGGCCGGGGCTGTGGCGGCGTGCCTACAATGCACGCATTCGATTGAATGATGGACTAGGGGTCATGTCCGAGGCTTGTGATCTGCTCGTGATCGGCGGCGGTTCCGGCGGTATTGCCACCGCGCGTCGTGCCGCGTCGTACGGTGCGAAGGTGATACTCGTTGAACGCGGCCGCCTGGGCGGCACCTGCGTGAACATCGGCTGCGTGCCCAAGAAAGTCATGTGGCATGCCGCCGAGTTCGCCACCCATGCGGCGCACGCCCACGACTACGGTTTCGAGTCGGTGCCGCACGACCACGACTGGTCGAAGCTGGTCGCCAATCGCGAAACCTACATCGAGCGCCTCAACGGCATCTATGGCCGCAATCTCGATAAGAGCGGCGTGGAATATGTCGCCGGCGAGGCTCATTTCGTGGATACGAAAACGGTCGAAGTCGAGGGCCGTCGCTTCGTCGCCGAGCATGTGCTGATCGCCACCGGCGGGAAGCCGCGCTGGCCGGAGATCCCCGGCGCCGCGCTGGGCGCGGATTCGGACGAATTCTTCACCTGGACGCAGCGCCCGGATCGCGTCGCCATCGTGGGCAGCGGCTATATCGCCTGCGAGCTGGCCGGCGTGTTGAACGGTCTCGGCAGCCAGGTCACCTTGCTGTTGCGCAAGGATCACGTGCTGGCCGATTTCGATGCCATGCTCGGCCAGACGCTGATCGAGCGTATGCGCGAGGCGGGTATCGAGATCCGCACGAAACGCCCGGTGCTGGAACTCACCGAAAACGATGACGGGATCGAGGCGCATTTCGAGGACGGCACTACGGTCGGCGGGTTCGATCAGCTCCTCTGGGCGATCGGCCGTGTGCCCAACACCGAAAGCCTGGGGCTGGAGAAGATCGGGCTGGAATTGCATGTCGATGGCACGGTGCCGGTCGACGACTGGCAGGACACGCCGGTCGAGGGCGTGCATGCGTTGGGCGATGTGACCGGCCGAGTCGAACTGACGCCGGTCGCGATTGCAGCCGGACGGCGCCTGGCCGACCGGCTGTTCGGCGGCATGCCCGATCGACGGCTGGACTATCACAACATCCCGACGGTGGTATTCACGCATCCGCCAATCGGGACGGTTGGTCTGAGCGAGGCCGAAGCCCGGGCACAGTACGGCGATGACGCAGTGACCCTCTATACCTCGCACTACGTCGCGCTCTACCACGGCGTGCTCGACGACAAGACGCCGTCCGACATGAAGCTGGTCTGCGTGGGGGATGACGAAAAAGTCGTCGGCGCCCATGTCATTGGCGACGGCGCGGACGAGATGATCCAGGGCTTCGCGGTCGCGGTGAAGATGGGCGCCACCAAACGCGACTTCGATGACACCGTGGCCATACATCCGACCAGCGCGGAAGAATTCGTGACGATGACGTGATCCGCCGTGCAGGGCCACGCCTCGTGTACGGGGCTGCCATGAATCTTCTGTCGTCGTTACGGGCGGCCTGTTCCGGCCAGTTCTGGGCCAACACGCTGGTGCCGCGCTGGGGTTATGTCCGGCATACCGACGTGGCCTATGGCGATCAACCGCGGCAGACGCTCGATATCTATGCGCCGAGCACGCCGGCGGCTGGTCGCCCGGTGGTCGTGTTCTTCTACGGCGGCGGTTGGCAGACCGGCCGCAAGGATGACTATCGGTTCATCGGCCAGGCGCTCGCCTCGCGCGGCATCACCGCCGTGCTGCCGAATTACCGCCTGTATCCCGAAGTGAAGTTTCCGGCCTTCGTCGACGACGGGGCGGCGGCCGTGGCGTGGACGAAACGTCATATCGGCACCTATGGCGGCCGTGCCGGTCATCTGTTCGTGGCAGGGCATTCGGCCGGTGCGCATATCGCCGCGATGCTGGCCACCAATGCCAGCTACCTGACGAACGCCAAGGCGTCGACCCACGACCTGTCCGGCTTGATCGGCCTGGCCGGCCCGTACGATTTCCTGCCGATCAGGGGCGCGGCTCTGAAGCGGATTTTTGCGCCGGAGTCGGAATGGCCGCGTACGCAACCGATCCATTTCGTGACCGGAAACGAGCCGCCGATGTTGTTGCTTCACGGCGGCGCCGATGCCACCGTGTTACCGAAAAATTCGACGAATATGGCCGCCCGGGTCAATGAATCCGGCGGATCGGCCAAAGTAAAAATCTATCCGGGCGTAGGGCATGGCATGCTCCTCGCGCCCCTTGCCGCAACGCTTCGCTTCAAGGGCGATGCGCTGGATCGCATCGCGGATTTCGTCAATCTGCACGTCTCGGACAGGCCCTGTTCAGCTTGACTGGTTACACTCGCGCGCTCGCGAACAGCCGAGAGACCGGATATGCGCCGAAAGGTATGCGCCGCTGTCTGTGCGGGCTTGCTGCTGCTGATGAGTTGTGGTGGTGCCAACGCAGAATCCGTTGAATGGAAAACGTTGAGCGTGGCGGCATCGGCCTATAATTCGGTGGCCGCCCAGACCACCAAGCACGACCCGTCGGTTGCGGCCTGGGGCGATGTGCTCAAGCCTGGAATGCGCGCGATCGCGGTTTCGCGCGATCTGATCAAGAAAGGCCTGACCCACGGCACCCGGGTCAAGATCGAGGGCCTGCCGGGCATCTATGTCGTGCGCGACAAAATGGCTGCGCGCTGGACCAACAAGATCGACATCTACATGGGTCAGGACATCTCCAAGGCGCGCGATTGGGGTATCCAGCACGATATCCATATTCTCTACGTCGAGAACGACAACAGCTGACCCGGCAAGCGCGCATGGGTTAATCTGCCCGCTCCAACGATCAATCAACCCAAGGAGAGGTCATGGCCGGCCAGCTGGTACTCCTGCGCCACGGACAGAGTCAGTGGAATCTGGAAAATCGCTTCACCGGGTGGGTCGATGTCGATCTCAGCGACACGGGGCGCGAAGAGGCGAAGCAGGCGGGCAGGATGCTGGCCGACGAGAACATCCGCTTCGACATCGCCTTCACGTCGGTGCTCACTCGGGCGATCAAGACACTGTGGATCGCCTTGGGTGAAATGGAGCAGCCCTGGGTCGACGTCGAGCGGCACTGGCGCCTCAACGAACGTCACTACGGTGACCTGCAGGGGCTGGACAAGTCCGAGACGGCCGAGAGGCACGGCGACGAGCAGGTGCATATCTGGCGGCGCAGCTACGATACGCCGCCGCCAGCGATGGACCTCGACGACCCGGGCCACCCGCGCCATGACCCGCGCTATGCGAAGCTCGACGCGCGCGTGCTGCCGGGTACCGAATCCCTCAAGCTCACGCTGGAGCGCGTGCTGCCCTATTGGCACGATGCCATCGCGCCGCGCCTGAAGGCCGGCGAGAATGTTCTGGTCGCGGCCCACGGCAACAGCCTGCGTGCGATGGTGAAATATCTCGACGGCATCGCCGACGACGAGATTACCGGCTTGAACATCCCGACCGGCATCCCGCTGCGTTACCGGCTCGACGATGAGCTGAACGTGATCGAATCCGGCTATCTCGGTGACGCCGAGGCTGCCGAAGCCGCAGCCAGGGCTGTCGCCGATCAGGCGAAGAATAAGTAGCGGCAGGGCGGCGGCCCGCCCCGCCAGCGGTCAGCGGATGCGCACGCCCGGAAGGAGTCGGTCGTGCACATCGTCGAGCAGGCCGGCGCCGATCAACCAGGCGCGTGCATCCTCGGCGTCGTCGGCGAACCAGGCCGCGGCACTGCCCAGACGGAAGGTGTAGCCCCAAGCATCCATGTCGGCGCACATCGCGTCTCGATCGACGCCCTCGATGCGGTCGCAGGCCATGATCTGCCAGTAGCAGACGGCATTTTCCTCGTCGTAGCCGCCGCCCGCATCGGTGTCCAGCACGGCGCGGCGTTTCGGATCCATGCAGACATAGTGCCCGGCCTCGTGCAGCGCTGAATGCAGCGGTGTGTCCACGCGCACCAGCAGCGTGCCGCCCTGCAGGCCGGCCTCGGCGTCGCCCCAGAAACTGCCCGGGATGGGGGCATCGAGCGCCACGGCGGTGACGCCGAGCCGGAATTCGGCCAGCAGCCGGCGGAGCGTGTCGATGCCGATCGCTTCCACGAGGGTGACGTGGGGCGTCACCGGCAGGCTTTCGCGTACAGTCTCGAAATCGTTCACGGCACGAGTCGAAGATGAAGTGGGCGCGCCGATGCTATCTCATCGCGTCATTGCTTGCCCTGGCGTTCCTCGCCGCGGGGTGTGCGCTGCATCCGGGACAGGCGGAGCGGGCAGCCGCCCGGCATCTGGTGGCGGTCTATCAGGTATCGGCCCTGCTGGCCCAGGCCGCGCCTGCGGTGTCCGGCTCGCTCAATCGCAATCTGTCCCAGTCAGTCGCGCTGGACCGGCGTCGTCGCGTGGATCGGCTGGTCAATCGGGTTTTTGCGCCGTCGCCTCTGGTTGACGATACCGTGCGGCGGCTGTCGAAGTCGGCGCGCGATCAGGGCCGTACCCGTGATCTGGCGCGTGCGGCAGCCTGGTTGGATAAGCCGTTGGCGAGAAGGATGATCGCGCTCGAGCGCAAGGTCGGCCAGCCGGGATTCGCCCGCCGTTTCAAGAAGTTCACCAACGAGCCGGCGGGCGACCAGCGTAAGCGGCGGCTGAAGATTGTTGATCAGCTCGTCCATGACATGCATCTGGCGGACCTGCAGACGCGTTTCAACATCACGCTGCTGGGGGCCATGATCCGGGCCCGGAATCTCGCCCTCGGGGCCGGTGCTCGGGTCGACGAAACACAAATTCGGCGTATCCTGTCGGATACTAGGGTCGGGCTCCACCGCAAGCTGGAGCAGCAACTGCCGCTGATGCTGCTCTATGTCTACCGCAACGTGGACACCGATACGCTCGAGCGCTATGCCGCTCTCCAGCATCGATCCGCCATGGTTTGGGTCAACGATGCGCTCGTGCAGTCTATCGGCGGGACGCTCGAAGCGGCGGGCCGGAGTATTCCGGAGGCTTTGAAGACAAAGGATTGATAAGTGCCGATAATCACCGACGACGTCACCATCCGTGAAATTCTGGCCCAGGTGCGCCGCATTGCCGTCATCGGGCTATCGCCCGACCCGAGTCGCCCGTCGTATGGCGTGGCCAAGGGCATGATGGACGCCGGTTACGAGATCATTCCGGTCAATCCGAATGCCGATCGTATTCTCGGTCTGCAAACGTTCGCCGACCTGAAGTACGTCACCGATACCATCAACATGGTCACGGTCTTCCGCGACCCCAGACATGTGCCCTCGATCGTGGAACTGTGCATGGAAAAAGGCGTGCGCAATCTCTGGTTGCAGGAAGGCGTGGTTCATCACGAGGCGGCTCGCGAAGCGGCCGAGCACGGCATCCACGTGATCATGGACCGGTGCATGTACAAGGAGTACATGCGTCTGCTCGGCTAGCTCTTTTGTTGCACGAACCTTGCTGTGGCCGGATCGAGCAGAGCGTCACTGAACCGGCTGCGACTGTTGTCGTCTTGTCGGCTCCGGGCGCGCCGCCCAGTATGGTGTGTACTGTCCGACTTCAAAACTCCAGGAGACTCGCAATATGGCGAATCTGAGCCCGGTAGTCATGATCATCATCCTCGCCGTCTGCGTCGTCATCGCGCTGGTCATCGGCTACCTCATCGGCAGCCGCGCGGGCAGCGACTACAACGAGGCCGCAGACAAGGAGAAGCAGAAGCACGACGACCTCAAGGCCGACGTGCGCGAGCATTTCCAGCAGACGTCCGCGATCATGTCGCGCATGGTCGACGACTATCGCGACATGTATCAGCACATGTCGAAAGGTGCGGAAAAGCTGGCCGATCTGAACCGCGAGAAAATGGTGGCGCCGCCGTCGCCGGAAAAGATCACGCAGTCCGGTGACGGTGAAAAGCTCTCGACGCCGGAAAAAACCGGCGGCGCGGCCGCCGCGCCCGCGCGAGCCGGCGAGAAGACGGAGGCCACCCGGAGCGGCGATGCGAAATCGACGGATAGCGCGGCTGCGACCAAGCCGGCTGCTGGCGAGAGCAAGCCGGCCGCCAGCGCCCCCAAGTCATCGGGTCAGTCGGCTACCGCCGACGCGGCGGCCAAGAAGTCCAGCGGCGCGGGCGCGCAGACGAGCGCCAGCGACAAGCCGAGCGCCGGCGGCGCCAATGCCAAGGCCACCGGCGGCAAGCCGGCCGAAGCCGGCACCCAGTCGTCCCAGGCGGCAGGCGGGCGAAATACGGCGCCGTCGCAGCCAAGCCAGGCCAGGCACGTGCCGATTGGCAGCGCTAGCAAGCGTAAGTAGTGAATGTCCAGCCGGCCGGGTGCCAATCAGCCCGGCCGGGCCGCGCGTCGGGAGCGCGTGCGGCGATTGCCCCGGGTGAGGTCAGGACGACAGGCGCTCGGCTGCGGAACGCTGGATCGTCTCGACCATGGAATAGAGGCCGTTGCGGCGGTTCATGGTGATGTGCTGCTCCAGATTCAGGTCGGCGAAGATCTGGTTGATGTCGGTTTCGGCAATCTCGCGCGGCGTCTTGTCGGAATAGATCATCAGTAGCACCCCGATCAGCCCGCGCACGATATGCGCGTCCGAGTCGCCGCGGAAATGCAGTTTGTCGTCATCGGAATCGTCGGCGACCAGCCAGACCTGGCTCATACAACCGCGCACCCGGGTCGCTTCGTTGCGCTCGGCTTCCTCGAGCGGCTCCAGCTTGCGGCCCAGATCGATGATGTAGCGGTAGCGCTCCTCCCAGTCGGGCAGCAGCTCGAAAGTGGTCTTGAGCTTTTCGACGCGGTCATCCATGGCGTGGTGTCGGTGGCGATACGTATCGGTACAAGGTTGGGTCGTAAAATCGGGCAGTCAAGCATGAGCCATGCACGTGCGACACGTTTCTAGACAACTGAGGGCCGTGATGCGCCGGCTGGCGGTGGCACTGCTGCAGGCGCCGATCCTGTGCTATCGCTATGCCATATCACCGCTGATCGGACCGCGCTGCCGGTTTGCGCCGACCTGCTCGGAATATGCCCTGACCGCGCTTTCGCGCCACGGTCCGATTCGCGGCAGCTGGTTGGCGATCCGGCGCATCACGCGCTGTCACCCGCTCAACGAAGGCGGCTTCGATCCGGTCCCGCCGCGCGGCGGACATGCGCGGCACGATCATCGAGATGGCGACGGTTGAGCGGCGCCAGGGCGTCCGGCGATGCACACCCGAGCGGCACGGTTTATAGTGTCGCGCTCGACAGGTTTTTCGAGACCGGCGTTGGTCGACATAGCCAGCGGATCGTCTGATTTGAAATCAAGCGGATGGGCGTCCGTGCGCCGCGCCCGCCTTTGTCCTCGCTTTCCACCAGTACGTTGAGCCATGAGCGGTTTTTCCGAGCACAAGCCCTTGAACCTTCCGGCCGTCGAGACCGACATCCGACGCTGGTGGGAGGAAACCGGTGTCTTCGAGGCCAGCACGGCCGCACGCACCGACGGCCCGACCTTCACCTTCTACGAAGGACCGCCGACGGCCAATGGCCGGCCGGGCATCCATCACGTGCTCGGGCGCACGATTAAGGATGCGTTCTGTCGCTACAAGACCATGCGCGGCTATCGCGTCGATCGGAAAGCCGGCTGGGACACCCACGGCCTGCCGGTGGAGATCGAGGTCGAGAAAGAACTCGGCCTGCAGTCGCGCGAAGATATCGAAGCCTACGGCATCGACAAGTACAACGCGGCCTGTCGCGAGTCGGTGTTGCGCTACAAGAATCAGTGGGATGAACTGACCCGTCGGATCGGTTACTGGGTCGATCTCGATGCGCCCTATGTCACCTTCTCCAACGAATACATCGAGTCGGTGTGGTGGCTGCTCAAGCAGCTGCACGAGAAGGGTCTGCTCTACAAGGGCCACAAGATTCACTGGTATTCGCCGGGCTCGGGCACGGTGCTGTCGTCGCACGAGGTGAGCCTCGGTTACAAGGAGGTGCAGGATCCGTCGATCACGGTGAAGTTCTTCCTCGAGGACGAACCGGAGGTCGCGATCCTAGCCTGGACGACCACGCCCTGGACCATGCCGTCGAACGTGGCACTGGCCGTCGGCCCGAACATCGAGTACGCCAAGGCGCGTGCCGAGGATGGGTCGGTGTATATCCTGGCGAAGGACTGCGTGGCCGCCACGCTCGGCGAGGGCGCCGAAATCCTCGAGACCTTCGGCGCCGACGCGCTGATCGGCAAACGCTACACCCCGCCTTACGATTGCTTTGCCGATCATCCCGAGGCCGACCAGGCCTGGCGCGTGATCGGGGCCGACTTCATTACCACCGACGACGGCACCGGCATTGCGCACGAAGCGCCGGCTTTCGGCGCCGACGACTTCACGGTCACCGCGGCCGAGGGCATGCCGGTGTTCAACCCGATCGAGCGCGACGGACGGTTCCAGGCCGACTTCCCGCTGGTCGGCGGGCTGTGGTTCAAGGATGCGGACAAGCCGATCGCGCGCGATCTGAAGGAACGCGGCCTGTTGTTCAGCCAGCAGGTGACGGTGCACAACTACCCGCACGACTGGCGCAAGGGCACGCCCTTGATGAACTACCCGGTCGAGTCCTGGTTCGTGGCGACCCAGCAGCACAAGGACAAGCTGGTCGAATACAACAACCGGATTCACTGGCATCCGCCGCATGTCGGCACCGGCCGTTTCGGCGACTGGCTGGCCAACAACGTCGACTGGGCGTTGTCGCGGCATCGCTACTGGGGGACGCCGCTGCCGATCTGGGTCAACGACCAAAATCCGGACGATATCGTCGTGATCGGCTCGATTGCGGAATTGAGAGAGTACGCGGGCGATCAGGTCGCCGCCGATGCCGATCTCGATCTGCACAAGCCGCAGGTCGACGAGATCACCTGGACGGCCGCCGACGGCGGCGGCACCATGCGCCGCGTGCCCGAGATCATCGACGTCTGGTTCGACTCGGGCGCCATGCCGTTCGCGCAGTGGCACTACCCATTCGAAAACAAAGAGATATTCGAGGCGAACTTCCCGGCCGATTTCATCTGCGAAGGCGTGGACCAGACTCGCGGCTGGTTCTATTCGCTGCATGCCATCGGCACGCTGATCAAGGATTCGCCGGCCTACAAGAACGTCATCGTCAACGGCCTGCTGCTGGATGCCAACGGCGAGAAGATGTCCAAGTCCAAGGGCAACACGGTCGACCCGTTCGAGGCGCTGGATACGCACGGCGCGGACGTCATCCGTTGGTACATGCTGTCCAACAGCCCGCCCTGGGATAACACCAAGTACGCCGATCGCGGCCTGCGCGAAACCCGCACCAAGGTGTTCGGCACGCTGGAGAACGTGTATTCGTTCTTCGCGACCTACGCCAACATCGATGGCTTCACCGCGGATACGCCGGCCCCGGCCGTGGCCGACCGGCCCGAGCTGGATCGCTGGATTCTGTCGCGGCTGCAGTCCACCGCCGCCGAAGCCGCGGCCGCGCTCGACGACTACAACCCGACGCGCGCCGCGCGTGCGGTCGAGCGTTTCATCGATGCACTGTCGAACTGGTATATCCGGCGGTCGCGGGCGCGGTTCTGGGCCGGCGCGCGCGCGGATGCGAACGACAACGCCAGCGACGCTGCGGTCGCCGACAAGCGGGCGGCCTACCACACCACGCTGACCTGCCTGCGCGACACGGCCGCGATGATGGCGCCGATCGCGCCGTTCTTCGCCGATTGGCTCTATGGCCAGGTCACGGCCTCGACCGGCGCCCGGGCGTCGGTCCATCTGGCCGATTTCCCGACCCCGGATCCGGCCATGACCGATACCGATCTCGAGCGGCGCATGGCGCTGGCGCGGGCGATCGTGGCCAACACGCTGGCCCTGCGCAACGAGGCCAGGCTCAACGTACGCCAGCCGCTTGCGCGCATTCTCGTGGTCGAGGAGCCCGGCGTCGCACGCGCCGATGTCGAAGCCGTGGCGGCCATCGTGCGCGACGAGGTCAACGTTGATGCCATCGAATACGTGGCCGGCGAGGGCGACCTGGTCCAGCGCCAGGCCAAGCCCAACTTCAAACAGCTCGGCAAGCGCCTCGGCAAGAAGATGAAAGCCGTGGCCGCTGCCGTGGCCGAGCTGAACGACGCCGCAATCGCCGCCTACCTGCGCGACAACACGCTCACCGTGACCGCCGACGGCGAGGCCATCGAGCTGGGCGAGGGCGATTTGCTGGTTTCCGCCGAAGGTGTCGAAGGCTGGCTGGTCGGTCGCGAGGATGGCGTTACGGTGGCACTTGATAGTAAACTTACCGATTCGCTGATCCAGCGTGGGCTGGCGCGCGAAGTCGTCAATCGCATTCAGCGGCTGCGCAAGCAGGCGGAATTTCACGTCGCCGATCGCATTCGGGTGGAATATCGCACCGGTAATAATGCATTGGCGGCGGCGATCGCCGAGCACGGCGACTGGATCGCCCGCGAAACGCTGGCGCGCACGATGGCGACGGCCGAGATGCCGGCTGGCGATGTCCAGGCCGATTTCGAGGTCGGCGACAGCGAGCTGGCAATGGCGTTGACGCGCGAGCGCTAGCAACGAGACACACGAACAACTTCCACCAATCGCAAACGCGACGGTCTAAGATCATGAAACAGGATATCCATCCCCAGTATCGCCCGGTCGTCTTCAAGGACATGGGTAGCGAGTTCGCCTTCCTGACCCGTTCGACCATCGACTCGAATGACACCATCGAGTGGGAAGACGGCAACACCTATCCGCTGATCAAGCTGGAAGTCACCAGCGATACGCACCCGTTCTACACCGGCAAGCAGAACATCATGGATACGACCGGCAAGGTTGAGCGCTTCAACCGCCGTTTCGGCATGATGAAGAAGAAGTCCTAGGCAGGCTTCTTCGCGTGCCGGTCATGTGCCGGCACGCCGACCGTTTCGTGTTCGAGGCATCGGCCGCATCCGCGGCCGATGCCTTTGTGTGTCTGGCGTTAACGCAGGGTGGCGCGCGCCAGCACATCAATCCGTATTCGACGGCCCGGCGCGAGCCGCCTCCAGAAAACCGGCGATTGGCGGCTCTTCGCGACTAACCCGTCTGATGCCCAGGTGGATCTGTTTGGCGATCCCACCCGGCCCGAGCCGGATCGGAACGATCGCCAATTCGGCCGCATATTCATCGACCAGCCAGCGTGGCAGGGCCGACACCCCGCGCCCGGCCGCGACCAGCTGCAGCATGATGTCGGTGGATTCGAGCGTCTTGTGTCGTCTCGGCGTGACATGCGCCGGCCCGAGCAGCTCGGTGAAGATATCCAGTCGGGCCGCGTCCACCGGATAAGACAACAGCACTTCGTCGGCGAGCGCCTCGGCGGTGACATACTCACGCCCGGCCAATCGGTGGCCCGCGGCCACCACCAGGACCTGCTCGTAATCGAACACCGGTTCGAAGATCACCCCGCGCTTGGCCAGCGGATCGGGTGTGACCAGGATATCGATATCGTGGTTGAACAGCGCAGCCATGCCACCGAAGCGAAACGCCTGGATCACGTCGATGTCCACACCCGGCCAGGCCGCCAGATACGGTGCCACGATCTTGAGCAGCCAGCGATAGCAGGGATGACATTCCATGCCGATGCGCAGCGCGGCGTATTGGCCGGCGGCATAATCAGCCAGCACCGTATCGAGACGCTCCAACTGCGGCAGCAGGCGCTCGGCCGCGGCGAGTAGATAATTGCCGGCAGGTGTCAGGCGGATACGCCGACCTTCCCGCCGCCAGATCGCGGTGCCGGCCTGATCCTCGAGCTTGCGGACGGCGTGGCTTAATGCCGACTGCGTCAGATGCAGCGACTTCGCCGCCGCGGTCAACGAGCCGTCGCGCTCGATCTGACGCAGGATACGCAGATGGATGCGTTCGATCATTCGTTGTATGAGCGATATTCATGCATTGATGTAAATATACCAATATTAGTCATGGATAAGTCGCTCTAAGCTCGTGATCGATCGCCAGCGGTGCTGGCTCGGATAACGCAGTACAGGAGCGACGATCCATGACCACATCCCATAATCTCGGCTTTCCCCGCATCGGCCAACGCCGCGAACTGAAGCAAGCGACGGAAGCCTACTGGGCGGGCGATCTCGATCGTGCCGGTCTGGAGGCCGCAGGTGCCGATATCCGGCGCGCGAACTGGGAAAAACAGCGCGCGGCCGGCATCGACCTGATCCCGTCCAACGATTTCTCCTTCTACGACCAGGTACTGGACGTGGCCTGTCTGCTCGGCAACGTACCGGCGCGCTTCGACTGGGACGGCGCGCATGCCGATCTCGATTTGGCCTTCGCCATGGCCCGCGGCACGGACGACGCCGTCGCTTGCGAGATGACCAAGTGGTTCGATACCAACTACCACTATCTCGTGCCGGAATTCACCCGCGACACCACGTTCAAGCTGGCCGGCACCAAGGTCTTCGACGAATTCGCCGAGGCGAAGGGACAGGGCATGAACACCAAGCCGGTGCTCATCGGCCCGGCGACTTATCTCACGCTCGGCAAGGTGACCGACGGTTCGGACCTCGATAAGTTCGCGCTCGCCGATCAGCTGATTCCGGTGTATATCGAGATTCTGGATCGGCTGGCCGCGGCCGGCGCCGAGTGGGTGCAGATCGACGAGCCGATCTTTTCGCTCGATCTGAGTGAAGCCCAGCGCGAAGTGATCGACAAGACCTACGCCGCGCTGTCGCGGGTCGGCAATCTGAAGATCATGGTCACGAACTACTTCGGCGAGCTGCGCGACAACCTCGATCTGTTCACGCGTCTGCCGGTCGATGCGCTGCATATTGACGCTGTGCGCGGGGCCGGCGAGATCGAGGCCGTGGCCGCGCGCCTGGCTGAGCATACGCGTCTATCGGTGGGCATGGTCGACGGCCGCAATATCTGGAAGACCGATCTGGCGATGGCCACGAGCACGCTGACAAGCGCGCGCGAGATCGTGGGCAGCGACCGCCTGATGGTTGGTCCGGCCTGCTCGTTGCTGCACAGCCCGGTGACGCTGCGCAACGAGACCAGGCTCGATTCGCGGCTGGCCGCCTGGCTGGCCTTCGCCGAGGAAAAGCTGGCCGAGATCGTGGTGCTGGCCCGCGCACTCGACGGTGATGTCGACGAAGCCCTGTTCGAGGCCAACGCGAAGGCAATGGCGGATCGCCGCGAATCCACGCTCATCCACGACGACTTCGTCACCAGGCGCGTGGCCGGCCTCACTGCTGCGGACTACCGGCGCAAATCCGCTTATGCCGAGCGTGCACGTAAGCAGCAGGCCAAGCTGCAGCTGCCGATGTTCCCGACCACCACCATCGGCTCGTTTCCGCAGACGAAAGACGTACGCAAGGCGCGGGCGCAGCACAAGAAAGGCGATCTGTCGAATGCCGATTACGATGCCTTCCTGAAGCGGCAGATCGACGACGCCGTCGCCATGCAGGAAGACATCGGCTTCGACATGCTCGTGCACGGCGAATTCGAGCGCAACGACATGGTTGAGTATTTCGGCGAGCAGCTCGCCGGCTATGCCTTCACCAAGCTCGGTTGGGTCCAGAGCTACGGCTCACGGTACGTCAAACCGCCGATCATCTACGGCGATGTATCGCGGCCGAAGCCGATGACGGTCAAATGGTCAAAATACGCCCAGTCGCGCACGAAAAAACCGATGAAAGGCATGCTCACCGGGCCGGTCACCATGGTGCAGTGGGCCTTCGTGCGCGACGACCAGCCCCGGTCCGAAACCGTGAAGCAGGTCGCGCTCGCCATCCGCGACGAAATTGTCGATCTGGAAGCGGCGGGCCTGGCCGCGATCCAGTGTGACGAAGCCGCCTTCCGCGAAGGCCTGCCGCTACGGCGCGACCACTGGGCCGAGTATCTCGACTGGGCCGCGGCGGCCTTTCGGCTCGCGGCTGGCGGCGTGCGCGACGAAACCCAGGTGCACACGCATATGTGCTACTCGGAGTTCAACGACATCATCGAGTCGATCGCGGCGATGGATGCGGACTGCATCTCCATCGAGACCTCGCGCTCCCAGATGGAACTGCTGGATGCCTTCGTGCAAGTTCGACTATCCGAACGAAATCGGCCCCGGTGTCTACGATATCCACAGCCCGCGCGTGCCGAGCGCCGACGAAATGGTCTGCCTGCTCGACAAGGCCGTGGCGTGCTGCCGGCCGAAAAGCTGTGGGTGAACCCGGACTGCGGCCTCAAGACCCGCGGCTGGGCCGAGGTCAAGCCGGCGCTGGAGAACATGGTTGCGGCCGCACAGCGACTGCGCCAGGCACGGGCTGCCTGATTCACGCTCCTCCGGAGAGGCGCAAGCCTCTTCCTTGGCCGTCTCCGTTCGCCGGGGCGGCCTTTCCTTTCGAGCGCTGTACGATCAGTCCAGCCAGCGCTGCGGGTGAGCTTCGGCCAGCACGCCGTCGTCCCAGTCGCCCCAGCCGGTGAACGGGATCGGTCGATCGCGATCGATATGGCGCAGGCGTTCGGCCCAGGCGTGTTTGGCCTCGGCCAGATGCCGCGCAAAGTCGTCGGCCTCGCGATAGGCGATGCCCGCACCTTGCACCCCGTAGGCCACCTGCGGCGCGAGCACATCGAAGCCCATGTAATAGAGCGAATAGTTGATCGGCCAGAGCAGGCGTTCGATCGAACCGCCGCGGCCGTAGGGCAGAAAGGCTCGGCGCGGGCCGCCGGTGGTGACGGACAACATCGCGCGCTTGCCTCGAAAATGCCCGGCGTCGTAGCGATAGCTGCCGGTATACAGCCCGCCGTAGACGAAAACCCGGTCGAACCAGCCTTTCACGATCGCCGGCTGGGCATGCCACCAGAGCGGAAACTGCAGGATCACCAGGTCGGCCCATTCGAGCCGACCGATCTCGCGGGCGACATCGGCCGGGCGGCCGCCGTGCTCGCTGGCATGGCGTTGTTCGGTGAGCGGCGTGAAGCGGTTCGCGTCCGCCCGGCTCGTATAGTGCCGCGGGCCTTCGACCGGATCGAAGCCCTCGGCGTACAAATCCGAAATATCGACCTCGGCGTTCGTGGCTTCCAGCGTCTCGCGGGCCGTGCGGGTGAGGGCGGCGTTGAAGCTTTCGGGTTCGGGATGGGCATGAACGATCAACGCGTGCATGACAGATCACGGTGGTGAATTTGCAGCCTAGCTTGCCGTTTCCTAAATGCAATACAATCGACAAAAAGCGCAAGCTCTATTTGCATAAATGCAAGACCAGTTCGACTGGAATACCCTGCGCTGGGTGTTGGCGATCGGCCGGGCCGGCACGCTGGCGGGCGCGGCGCGAACGCTTGATGTCAGCCATGCGACAATCTTCCGTCGGCTCAACGCCGCAGAGCGCCGACTCGGCCAGCCGTTGTTCGTGCGCGAACGCAGCGGCTACGTGCCGACCGCGGCCGGCGAGCGGTTGATGGCCGAGGCGGCCGAGATGGAGGGCCGTATCCAAGCCCTGGAGCGGGACGTGATCGAAGGCGATGCGGCGCCGGCCGGCCCGGTTCGTCTGACGACCACCGACACGCTGTTCGATGGCCTGCTCGCTTCGATACTCGTGGCGTTACGGCATCGTCACCCGGCGATCATGCTGGAGGTCGCCATCTCCAACGAGACCTACAGCCTGTCGCGGCGCCAGGCCGATCTGGCGGTCCGGCCGATGATGAACCCGCCGGAGGCGTTGATCGCGCAACGCATCGGGCGGATCGCCATGGCGCCCTATGTCGCCGCCGGTGAAGAGTCGCGAACAAGCAGCACTTGGCTGGGCCTCGACGACAGCGTCTTCTTTCCGGCGCTGTCGGCCTGGATGCAGAACCAGGGTATCGACGACTCGGGCTGGCGTATCGATACGTTGCTGGGGCTGGCCTCGGCCGTACGTTGCGGAGCCGGCGCGGCGCTGCTGCCCTGTTATCTCGCCGATCCCGATCCGGCGCTGGCTCGTATCGGCGAGCCCGTGCCCGAGCTGGCAACCGACCTCTGGCTGCTCGTGCATCCGGATCTGCGGCGCGTTGCGCGGGTCCGGGCCGTGCGCGATGCGATCGGCCACGCGATCGAGGCCGAGACGGTACAGGCCCGACTCGCCGGGCGCGCCGGTCAGGCGTTTTGAGCGGCGTCGGCGCACTTGTTCTGCTTGTGGGCGTCCTCATTGCTGCCGCGTTGCCAGTAGCTGGAGATATAAAGCTGCTGGCGCGTTACGCCGCGTTCGTCGTGCAGATGCGCGCGCAGTTGGCGCATGCAGGAGAATTCACAGGCACACCAGACCGATGGCTCGCCAGGCTGCCAGGCCAGTTCGCGGACGGCATCGTAAAGCGTGTTGCCGCGCTCACCCGGATGCGGATTGATCACCCAGCGCATGTCGATGCCCTCGGGCGCGTCCAGGGGTTGGATGTCGTCTTCGTGCAGCACCTCGATGATCGCATGCCCCCGCGTATCGCGCGGCAGGGTTTCCAGATTGACGGAAATCGCCGGTAGCGCGGTCATGTCGCCGATCAGCAATCCCCAGTCGGCAGCGGGATCGACGAGCTTCTTCGGGCCCGGGCCGCCGATGTCGATGGTCTCGCCGAGCTGGACGTCCTCGGCCCAGCGCGCGGCCGGGCCGCCATCGCCGTGGCGCACGAAATCGATATCGACCGCGTCCTCGCGCTGCGAGCGGATGGTGTAGGTGCGCAGTAGCGGACGGTCGCTGTGGGCCTGGGCAAAACGCAGCTTGACGTAGGCGCTCGGCTGATCGGCCGGGAAATCGAGCATGCCTTCGCCGCCGAGGGTAACGCGCAGCATGTTGGGCGTGATTTCGGTCTTGTCGAGTACGGTGAAGGTGCGCG
>CAWIGB010000021.1:0-71024 GCA_963835375.1 uncultured Gammaproteobacteria bacterium | reverse complement strand
GACCGTGGCGATCACATCGCCTTCGGAGACCTTGTCGCCCTCGGAGACTTTCAGGCTGGTGATCTTGCCGGTGACCGTGGAGGGCGCTTCCAGCGTGGCCTTGTCGGACTCCAGCGTGATGAGCGACCTGTTCCTGCTCGACCTCGTCGCCCTCGGCGACCAGCACCTCGATGATCTCGACCTCGTCGAAATCGCCAATGTCCGGAACCTTGATTTCCTGCGCCATGGTTTAGCACCTTGACCGGCTACGTGCCGATCCTTGCGTTCTGGTAATCGGGCCGACCGGACACGTACGACAATCCGGCCGGCCCGGCGCGAGTCATTAGGCTGCAAGCCAGGGCGCGGCGATCGCGGTGTAGCCGCGCTACACGAGTGAGCCGCAACGCCGGATTGCGCGAACCGGCCGCGGCCCTATAACAACAACGTTCTCAGATCCGACAGCTTCTCGCTGATGAACCCGGTGATCCGCGCTGCCTTGGCGCCGTCGATCACGCGGTGATCGTAGGAGAACGACAACGGCAGGATCAGCCGCGGCACGAACTCGGTACCGTTCCAGACCGGCTGCCAGCTGTGCTTGGACACGCCGAGGATGCCGACTTCGGGCGGTTGACGATCGGCGTGAACGCCGTGCCGCCGACGCCGCCCAGGCTAGAGATCGAGAAGCAGGCGCCCTTCATCTCGTTGCCCTTGAGCTTGCCGTCGCGGGCCCGGCCGCGACGTCGTCGAGTTCGCGCGCGATCTCGTAGATGCCTTTCTTGTCCACATCGTTGATCACCGGCATGATCAGGCCGCCGGGCGTGTCGACCGCGACGGCGATATTGCAGTACTTCTTGTGTACCAGCGCTCGCCGTCGGCGGTGAGCGAACTGTTGAGATCCGGGAATGCCTTGAGCGCGGCGGCCGAGGCCTTGAGCAGGAAGGCCAGCGGCGTGAGCTTGACGCCGTCCTGCCTTGGCTTTTTCCTTGTTGGCCTGGCGGAACTGCTCCATCTCGGTGATGTCGGCGTTGTCGAACTGGGTGACATGCGGGATGAGCAGCCAGTTCTTGTGCACCGCCTTGGCCGAGATCTTGCGGATGCGGGCCAGCTCGACTGTCTCGACTTCGCCGAACTGGCTGAAGTCGATATCCGGCTGCGTGGGTACGCCGCCACCGCCGCCGGCCGGGGCCGCGGCGCCCGTGCTCTTGCCGCTCTGGACCTGATCGAGCGCGCCCTTCACGTAGGTCTGGACGTCCTCGAAGGTGATGCGGCTCTTGTGACCGGACGCCCTTGACGTTACCGAGGTCGGCGCCGAGTTCGCGCGCGTACTTGCGCACGCTGGGCGAGGCATGGGCC
Organism: uncultured Gammaproteobacteria bacterium; assembly: GCA_963835375.1. Lineage (GTDB taxonomy): Bacteria > Pseudomonadota > Gammaproteobacteria > Nevskiales > Salinisphaeraceae > Salinisphaera. The sequence continues at coordinate 69,692 of CAWIGB010000021.1, read as the reverse complement.
TTGCCGAAGCGGCCTTCGTCCACGATCGGAGCTTGGACGGATCGCCGCCGCTCACGCCGGAATCGTGCGGCTTGTCGTCCTTGGAGGCCGTGCCCGAACGCGACTTGGAGGGCTCTTCGCTGTCCTTGTCGTCGTCCTTCTTCGCTGCCTTGTCGCTGCCCGATCTGGACTTCGACTGGCTGGCGGACTGCTTGTCGCCGCCCGATTTCTCTCGCTCTTGCTGCCCGGGATTTCCCGCCGCCGCTGGATTCGATCAGCGCGATGACGTCACCTTCGGAAACGTTGTCGCCTTCGGCCACCTTCATCTCGGTGATCTTGCCGGCGGCGGAAGAGGGCACCTCCAGCGTCGCCTTGTCCGACTCGAGCGTGATCAGAGGCTGTTCCTTCTCGACCTCGTCGCCCTCGGCCACCAGCACCTCGATGACCTCGACCGAGTCGAAGTCGCCGATATCGGGCACCTTGACCTCGACCGTCTCGCCGCCGCCGGAGTCCTCGCCGTCGCTCTCGTCGTCGGCTTCCGCGTCGGCTTGTTCGGCGTTGTCGTCTTCGGACGATTCCTCGGCTTCGGCCTTGTCGTCGCCCCGTCATCGGATCATCGCCGCCGCCGGCCTCGTCCTCGGCCTCGACCATGGCGATCACGTCACCTTCGGAGACGTTGCTGCCTTCAGAGACTTTCAGCTCGGTGATCTTGCCGGCGACAGTGGACGGCACTTCAAGTGTCGCCTTGTCCGACTCGAGCGTGATCAGTGGCTGTTCCTTCTCGACCGTGTCGCCCTCGGAGACCAGTACTTCGATGACTTCGACCGCGTCGAAATCGCCGATGTCCGGGACCTTGATTTCCTGCGCCGCCATAAAGCGTTTCCTTGGCTGGACGAGCCGGATGTTTCATGTGAAACATCCGGCCGTCTTGTCTCGGTTGGTTCTTTCTCCCCTCGCGATACGCGCGGATCAATGCGTCATCGGTTCCGGCTTTTCCGGATCGATGCCGTATTTATTGATCGCGTCGGCGACAACCTTGCGTTCGACCTTGCCTTCGTCGGCCAGCGCCTTGAGCGCGCAGACCGTGATCCAGCGGCGATCGACCTCGAAGAACTCGCGTAGCGCCTCGCGCGTATCCGAGCGGCCGAAGCCGTCGGTGCCGAGTGTGTGATAGGCCACCGGCATGTACGGCCGGATCATTTCCGGCAGGGCGCGGACATAGTCGGTGGCCGCGATCGCCGGGCCCTTGGCGTCGGCAAACTTCCGGGCCACGAAGCTCTGCTTCGGATCCTGCTCCGGATGCAGCATGTTCCAGCGCTCGACCGAGGCGCCTTCGCGCTTGAGCTCGGGGAAGCTCGGCACGCTCCAGACGGTGGCGCCGACGTCGTATTCCTCTTCCAGCATTTCGGCGGCGGCGATCACTTCGCGAAGGATGGTGCCGCAGCCCAGCAGGTTGACCTGGTTGTCCTTGTCGGTGCCCGCCTCGGAGAACTTGTACATGCCGGCGATGATGTCGTCCTCCACGCCTTCCGGCATCGCCGGGTGGCTGTAGTTCTCGTTCATCATCGTGAGGTAGTAGTAGACGTCGCGGCCTTCTTCGTACATCTCCTCCAGACCGCGATGGATGATCACCGCCATTTCGTAGGAGAAGGTCGGATCGTAGGACTTGGCGTTGGGCACGCATTCGAACATCACGTGCGAGTGGCCATCCTGATGCTGCAAGCCTTCGCCGTTGATGGTGGTGCGCCCGGCGGTGCCGCCCATCATGAAGCCGCGGGCGCGCATGTCGCCGGCGGCCCAGCAGAAGTCGCCCACGCGCTGGAAGCCGAACATCGAATAGAAGGCATAGAACGGGATCATCGTCTTGCCGTGATTCGAATACGACGTGGCCGCCGCGATCAACGACGACATCGCACCCGCTTCGGTGATGCCTTCCTCGAGAATCTGGCCGTCCTTGGCTTCCTTGTAGAAGGCGAGCTGGTCGGAGTCCTCCGGGGTGAACAGCTGGCCGACCGGCGAGTAGATGCCGAGCCTGCGGAACATGCCTTCCATGCCGAAGGTACGCGCTTCGTCCGGAATGATCGGAACCACGCGATCCTTGATGTTCTTGTCGCGCGTCAGGATCTGCAGGACACGCGTGAACACCATGGTGGTGGCCATCTCGCGGTCGCCCGAGCCCTGGAGCAGCTTGTCGAAGGCTTTCAGCTCGGGAATCTTGAGCTTGTCGCCCTCGGTACGACGCTGCGGCAGATAGCCGCCGAGTTCCTTGCGACGCTCGTGGAGATACTGGATCTCTTCCGAGTCGTCGTCGGGCTTGTAGAAGGGCGCATCGGCGATCTTGTCGTCCGAGATCGGGATCTCGAAGCGATCGCGGAATTCCTTGAGCGCCTCCTCGGCCATCTTCTTCTGCTGATGGGTGATGTTCTGGCCTTCGCCAGCCTCGCCCATGCCGTAGCCCTTGACCGTCTTGGCCAGGATGACCGTCGGCTTGCCGTTGTCCTGGTTCACCGCCTGGTGATAGGCGGCATACACCTTGTGCGGATCGTGGCCGCCGCGGTTGAGCCGGCCGATGTCTTCGTCGGACATGGAGGCGACCATCTTCTTGGTCTCCTCGTACTTGCCGAAGAACTCGTCGCGTGTGTATTTGCCGCCGCGCGCCTTGTAGGCCTGGTATTCGCCGTCGACCGTGTTGTTCATCAGCTCGACGAGCTTGCCTTCGTGATCCTGGGCGAACAGGCCGTCCCAGAGCGAACCCCACAGCACCTTGATGACGTTCCAGCCGGCGCCGCGGAAGAAGCCTTCCAGTTCGTCGACGATCTTGGAGTCGCCGCGCACCGGGCCGTCGAGCCGCTGCAGGTTGCAGTTGACCACGAAGATCAGGTTGTCGAGGTTCTCGCGCGCCGCCATGCCGATGGCGCCCTTGGACTCGGGTTCGTCCATCTCGCCGTCGCCGCAGAAACACCACACATGGCGTCCTTCGGTCTTCTCGATACCGCGATGCTCCATGTAACGCATGAAGCGCGCCTGGTAGATCGCATTGATCGGACCGATACCCATCGACACGGTGGCGAACTGCCAGTAGTCCGGCATGAGCCAGGCGTGCGGATAGCTCGACAGCCCCTTGCCGGTGGACTCGGCACGGAAGTTGTAGAGCTGGTCTTCGGTCAGCCGGCCTTCCAGATACGAACGGGCATAGAAGCCCGGCGCGGAATGGCCCTGGAAGAAGACCAGGTCGCCGCCGTGTTCTTCGCTCGGCGCATGGAAGAAGTGGTTGAAGCCCACTTCATACAGCGTGGCCGCCGAGGCGAAGCTGGCGATGTGGCCGCCTACACCGGCGTGATGCCGGTTGGCCTGGACCACCATCGCCATCGCGTTCCAGCGGATATAGGAACGGATCCGCCACTCGATGGCCGGGTCGCCGGGCGACTTGGCCTCCATATGCGGCGGGATGGTGTTCACATACGCCGTGTTCGGCGAATAGGGGATCTGGGCGCCGGAGCGGCGGGAGCGCTCGATGAGCATCTCCAGCAGAAAATGCGCGCGTTCGGGGCCTTCGTATTCAATGACCGCGTCAAGCGCATCGCGCCATTCCGCAGATTCCTGGGGATCGACGTCGGACGCGTCATCCACATGCTCGGGGTGGGCGCTCGCTTGAGCCATACCATGCTCCTTCGACAAAGCATTCTGTGGGTCTGATTGGGGGAAATATTACGCCCGCACTCGGAATAGCGACAACTAGCCGCGCGGCGCGGGGCTTGGCATATTCAACGCTGTATTGAATATGTTGCACTGCACGATCCCATGAGCCGAACCGTCGCCAACTACGGCCAACGTACCGTTGAAAAAGCCTTCGCGTCGCCATACGCAAGCGCATGTTCAGCGCCGACTCGGCGTGGAACTTGAATTAACCGGCCTGCCGATCGAGCGCATGGCGATGCGCATACAGGCCTTGATCGGCGGGCGGATCGTACCGCACAGCGCATATGAATACACCGTGACCGACACCCAACTCGGCGATTTCGCAGTCGAGCTCGACTATGCCTACCTCAAGGTCGCGGGGGCGCCAGGAAACGGGTTCCGGGTTCTGGGACGAGATCGCCCAACTGTCGGATGACCTGCTGGGCGCAGTGGCGAAACACGTCGTGCCGCTGGAAATCGTGGCGCCGCCGATCGCGCTCGACCGGGTACACGAACTGCATCCGCTGATCGCGGATCTGCGCGCGGCCGGCGCGCGCGGCACCAACGTATCGGCGATCTATGCCTTCGGCCTGCATTTCAACATCGAGGTGCCGGACACCAAGGCCGTGACGCTGCTGGATTACATGCGGGCGTTCGTGGTGGCCTTCGACTGGCTCAAACGCGTCAGCGAGATCGATATCAGCCGGCGCGTGTTCCCCTACATCCAGCCTTACGACCGCGGCTATGCCCGACAGATCTGCGATGCCGCCTACACGCCGGACCTCGCCACGCTCATCGATGATTATCTGGCGGCCAACGCCAGTCGCAACCGCGCGCTGGACATGCTGCCGATCTTCGCCTGGCTGGACGCCGAGCGCGTGAATGCGGTGATTGGCGATACGCTGGTCAAGGCCCGGCCCACGCTGCATTACCGCCTGCCGAACTGCGAGATCGAGCAGCCCGGTTGGGATCTGCATGCAGCCTGGAACCACTGGTGGGTGGTCGAGGAGCTCGCGGCCGATCGAGAACGGCTCGACACGTTGTGCGCCGACTATTGCGCAGCGCTGGACGCGCCGTTCGGCGATTCCTTTGGCCGCTGGGCCGAGCGGTTCGAGCGCTCCCTGCGATGAACCGGCCGCGGATCGCCGTTACCGGCAAGGCCAGCCGCTGGGCTCCGGGCTGGTGGTGTGCCGGGCTTGCGATCGTGCTGGCGGGCGGATGGCCGGTGCGCGCCACGCCCGATCGGCCCTGGCCGGCAGGCATCGACGGGGTGGTAATCGGCGGCGGCGACGATATCGCGAGCGACTGGTATGCCGCGGCCGCCGAAACCGACCAGGGCATGGATCGCACGCGCGATGCCTTCGAACTCGAGGCGATCCGGAATGCCCGCGCCGGCCATCAACCGATTCTCGGCATCTGCCGGGGCGCTCAGTTGCTGAACGTGGCCGCCGGCGGCAGCCTGCACGCCGATATCACGGCCCGGCGCCGGGCCACTTCCGCGCGGGTGAATCCGCTGCCGTGCAAGCCGATCACGATCCGCTCGGCCTCCTGCCTGGCTCGGTTGGTCGGCGCGCGGCGGGCGCGGGTCAATGGCCTGCACCACCAGGCCGTCGACCGCGTAGGCCACGACCTGATGGTGACCGCGCGCGATGCCGATGGCTTCGTGCAGGCGATCGAGGATCGGGCAGGGGCGCCGATCATGGGCGTGCAATGGCATCCCGAGTACCTGATCTACCGCCGGGCGTCACGCCGGCTTTTCGCCGCCCTGATCGCCGCAGCACGCACAGCCGCCCCATGAAAAAGCCGGCGGGTTGGCGCCGCCGGCCTCGTTGTACACCGCCCGATCCCGACCGCCCCTAGAAGTGGCGACGCTCGAAATCCTTGAGCATTTCCTCCGCCTTTTCCTTGGTCTCGCCGTATTTTTCCTGGATCTTGCCGAGCACGTTCTCGCGCTTGCCGCGCGCCTGTTCGACATCGTCGTCGGTCAGACGGCCGAAATGCTCGCGGGCTTTGCCCTTGACCCGATCCCAACGACCTTCCCACTTATCACTGGACTGCGCCATGGCGATTGTCCTCCCGGCTCAGGAACGAATCCTGATGCTAGCCGAGATGCCCGTACCCAATGTGAACGAGCTATGGATGCTCTCGCCGTTCAACTTTCCCGACTCGAGTCGCTGTAGGCGACCTGGGCGTAGTTGATCACCGCCACCATCAGGATGCCGCCGACGATGTTGCCGATCAGCGTCGGCAGGAAGAAGTGCAGCAGATAATCCAGCAGGGAATGCGCGCCATGAAATACGCCGTAGAGTGCCGCCACCGAGCCGGCGATGATGTGCGGGAAATGGGCCAGCCCGATCAGGAAGGTGACGAGAATGATCACGCCCACGCGCGCCGTCTCGGCGAACGGCAGCAGCCAGAGCATGAGCGCGACTAGCCAGCCGGCGAACACCGCCCGGATCATGGTGGTCACGAACGGGGCTTCGTATTCCGTGCCCGCGATATGCGTCAATGCACCGTTGACGTCGGCGCCGAGCACATGGCCGTAGGCAAGAACCGCGGCGAAGATCGCCGTTCCGACTATATTGGCGACCAGCACCACCGCCCAGAGATTGAGCGTGCGATTGACCGTCTCCATGCGGCGCACACGCAGCACTTCGAGGATCGGCGTGAGGGTATTCTCGGTGAACAGCTGCTGACGGCCTAGAATGACGAACAGAAAGCCCATCGAGTAGCCGAAACTGGAGATGATCGACTGCCACGAGCTATCCGGCGTGTAGGCGATCAACAGCGCTTGTGCCACGAATGAAAACCCCATCGACAGGCCGGCACCCAGCGCCGACCAGGCCAGCCCCGGCAGCGGCCGGATCAGTTCCGACTCCGCCTCGGCACGAATCGCCTCGTAGACCACGGCCGCACTCGGCGCCTCGCGGCGACGGGCATCGCGACGCTGGCGCGAGTCGAGGTCGTGTTCACGTTCTTTGCTCTCGGAACGCGGGGTCTCGTCGTGTGAGACGTCCGCCCGGGATTCTTCGCTCATCCGGATTCAGGGGCTCGATGGGATCATCCATTTTACGCTTAAAAACCCCGTCATGACGGGCTTTCCACAGGATTGCCGACGTACGGCGGCAATAATCTTCGCGCTGTGGGCGCTGCTGTCCGGTAGCGGCTGTGCCAAGCCCTCCCCGCCGGAGCCGGTGCGTTCGGTGGCGCGGCAGCCTCACGACCCGTCAGCCTTCACCGAAGGGTTGCTGATCAGCCACGGCGTACTCTACGAAAGCACCGGCAACTATGGGCAATCGGACGTCCGCCGCGTGGATTTGACGAGCGGGCGAATCCTGGCCCGGCATGCCCTGGCCGATCGATACTTCGGCGAAGGGCTTGCGCGGATGGGGGATCGGCTGTACCAGCTGACCTGGAAGTCCGGCACCGGTTTCGTCTACGACGCCGCCACCCTCCGCCCCGTCGGGCGGTTTCACTACGAGGGCCAAGGCTGGGGGTTGACGCGCTGTGGCCAACAGCTGGTCATGAGCAACGGCTCCGACACGCTGCTGTTCGTCGATCCTTCCGATTTCAGCGTGCAGCGCCGGCTGCCGGTGACCGACCGGGGGCAGCCGGTTGCCCATCTCAACGAACTGGAGACGATCAACGGGCTGATCTGGGCCAATGTCTGGCTGACCAACCAGATCGTGCGTATTAACCCGACCAACGGGCACGTGATCGATCGCATCGATGCCGGGGCGCTCGCCGAGTCGATGCCGGACACGGCCGACGTGCTCAATGGCATCGCCTACGACGCCGACCGCGATCGCGTCTACCTTACCGGCAAGTACTGGCCCACGTTGTTTCGAATCGCCCGGCCGTCCGCGGCGGGCTCAACGGATCAGAATGCTTCGGCCGAAGCACGCTGCCAGTCGCGCTTGTAGGCATCCGGCACTCGGTCGTTGATGAAATCGCCGGAGCCGACCGTCGGATGCATGTGCTCGTAGGTCTCGGCCGGGCCGTACTCGGGCCGGTGGTAGACATGGATCGGCGCGAGTTCGTCCGGTGAGTCCACGCCCAGCGCGCCCGCAATATCCATGAACGACTTGAGGGTCGCATCGTGGAAGTTGCGCACCTGCAGCGACTTGCTCATGACTTCCAGCGCCTTGGCCCGGCGCGGATCCTGCGTGGCCACGCCGGTCGGGCAGGTATCGGTATGGCAGCGCCGCGACTGGATGCAGCCGGTGGAGAACATGAAACCGCGCGCCGCATTGCACATGTCCGCGCCGAGCGCGAGTTTCACCACCATGTCGTAGCCCATCGCCACCTTGCCGCTGGCAATGACGACGATATCGTCGCGCAGACCGATGCCGCGCAGGCAATTGTTGACGAACGGGAGGGCCTCGTTGATGTACGTGCCGATGAAGTCCTCGAACTCGGTCGGTGCCGCGCCGGTGCCGCCTTCGGCCCCATCGACGGTGATGAAGTCGGGCGTGATGCCGGTCTCGAGCATCGCCTTGCAGATGCCCATGAACTCATGCGGGTGGCCGAGGCAGAGCTTGAAGCCCACCGGCTTGCCGTGGGTGAGCTCACGCAGCTTCTGCATGAACTCGAGCAGGCCTCTGGGCGTGTTGAATTCGGGGTGCGTGGCCGGCGACTGGCAATCCTGGCCCTGCTCGATATCGCGCACGCGGGCGATTTCGGCGGTCACCTTCTTGCCCGGCAGCAGGCCGCCGTGGGCCGGCTTGGCGCCCTGCGAGATCTTGATCTCGATCATCTTCACCTGCTCAGTGTTCGCCTTCTCGGCGAACTCCTCGGCGTTGAACGAGCCATCCTTGTGGCGACAGCCGAAATAGGCCGAGGCGATCTCCCAGATCAGGTCGCCGCCGTGTTCGCGGTGGTAATCACTGATCGCGCCTTCCCCCGTGTCCTGGGCGAAGTTGCCGAGCTTGGCGCCACGGTTCATCGCGGCTACGGCATTGCCGGACAGTGAACCGAAGCTCATCGCCGATATGTTCAGGCGCGAGGAATGGTAGGGCTGGGAACACTGGCCGTTGCCGATCGTGATGCGGGCGTGCTCGTCGCCCAGCGTCTTGGGCGCCATCGAGTGGTGGGAGAAGGAAAAACCCGCGTCCTCGAAGTCGCGCATAGTGCCAAAGGGCGAGGTATCGGGCTCGCCGCGAGCGCGCTTGTAGATGACTTCACGCTGCTCGCGATTGAACGGCCGTCCGCTGGTCTCCGATTCGAAGAAATACTGGCGTAGCTCGGGGCGCAGGAACTCCATCATGTAGCGCAGATGGCCGATGATGGGGAAGTTGCGCAATACGTTGTGGTCGGAGCGCAGATCGTACGCACCCAGCAGTGCCAACAGGGCCAGGACCGACCAGGCCCACAGCCAGACCGGCACGAATATCGCAAGTACGGCCCCCACCGCCAACGTGAACAATAGATAAATGGCGTAGATCAGGCGGGGATAGCCGAACATGAAGCGCGCTCCCGAGCGTCGAATTTATCGGTGCATCATGCACCCCGGCCGACGGGCGCTCCAACCGTTTATTTACCGATGCAGAAGCTGGAGAAGATCTCACCGAGCAGATCGTCGCTGCTCACGCGGCCGGTGATTTCACCGAGCGCGTTCTGTGCCAGACGCAGCTCTTCGGCCAGTAGATCACCCGCGGCATCGACCACAAGCCGTTCGCGGCCTCGGGCCAGCGCCTCGGCCGCGCGATCGAGTGCAGCCAGATGCCGGCGGCGGGCCACGAATGCCGGCTCGGCGTCGCCTTCGATGCCGACCAGCGACTTCAGATGCGCAGCCAGGCTGTCGAAACCGCGGCCGTCGATCGCGGCCACGCGGACGGCCGGGCGATCGGCGATGTTCGCCGCCCCGGCCGGCGCGCCCGAGAGATCGATCTTGTTGGCCACCACGGTCACGCCCATCTCGGCCGGGATCTCCTCGAGCAAGACACGATCGGCGGCCGTCAGCCCGGCCTGATCGTCGATCACCAGCAGCACGCGATCCGCGGCCGCTATTTCTGCCCGTGCCCGGCGCACGCCCTCAGCCTCGACCGGGTCGTCGGTCTCGCGCAGCCCGGCCGTGTCGACCAGCGTCAGCGGCAGCCCGTCGATCGAGAGTTGCTCATGCAGCACATCACGCGTGGTCCCGGCAATTTCGGTGACGATCGCGGTTTCCCGCCGGGCGAGCCGATTGAGCAGACTCGACTTGCCCACGTTCGGGCGCCCGAGAATGACCAGACGCAGTCCGTCGCGAAATCCCGCGCCCTGGGCGGCCCTGGCACGCAACAAGGCCAGATCCGCGGTGATCGCAGCGAGCCGACCTTCGATCTCCCCGTCGCCGAGAAAGTCGACGTCGTCCTCGTCCGGGAAGTCGATGGCCGCCTCGGTATAGACCCGCAGGCGGGTGAGCGCATCGACCAGCGCATCCACCTCGCGAGCGAAGGCGCCTTCGAGCGAACGGATCGCCGCGCGCGCCGAAACCCGGCTGCCCGCGGCGATAGCATCGGCGATCGCCTCGGCCTGATCCAGGCTGAGCTTGTCGTTGAGAAAAGCCCGCTGCGAGAACTCGCCCGGCCCGGCCAGCCGGGCGCCCAACGCCACCAACCGGCCCAGCAGTTCGTCGACCAACACCGGGCTGCCGTGGCCCTGCAGTTCGAGTACATGTTCGCCGGTGAACGAGGCCGGTGCGGCGAAATACAGCACCACGCCCTGATCGATGGTCGCGCCTTCGGCATCGCATGAACCGCGCCAGCTCGGCGCGGCGCGGCTTCGGGCAGACGTCCGAACAGGCGACGCGCGATCTGCGGTACATCGGGCCCGGACACCCGCACCACCGCCACGCCGGCCTGGCCAGCCGCGCTGGCCAACGCGGCGATAGTGCCGTCGGCGTGGATATCGCTCATCCGGCCGTAGTGATCAACTGTTGCTGGCGGCGTCCCGGTGCAGGCCCTCGGCATCCAGCTTGCGGTAGATGTACCACTGCTGGGCGATGGTCAGCAGGCTGTTGGTGCACCAGTAGAGCACCAGACCGGCCGGGAAGAAGCAGAAGAACACGGCCATGCCGATCGGCATGATCTGCATGATGCGCTGCTGCATCGGGTCCATCGCCACATTGGCGTTGAGCTTCTGCTGCGCGAACATCACCAGGCCGAAGATGATCGGCAGGATGAAGTACGGGTCCGGCGCCGACAGATCCTGAATCCACAGCACGAACGGTGCATGGCGCAGTTCCACCGACTCACGCAGCACCCAGTACAGCGAGATGAAAACCGGCATCTGCACCAGCAGCGGCCAGCAGCCGGCCATCGGGTTGAAGCCCTCTTTCTTGTAGAGCTCCATCATCCGTTTCTGCAATTCCTGCTTGTCGTCGCCGTACTGCTCTTTGAGCTTCTGCATACGCGGCTGGAACTTGCGCATGCGCGCCATGCCACGGAACTGGATCTCGGAGAGCTTGTAGAACAGCGCCTTGATCAGGAACGTCAGCAGGATGATCGACAGGCCCCAGTTGCCGACGATCGAGTGCAGATGATCCAGCACCCAGAAGATCGGACGGGCCAGCACCGAGAACCAGCCATAGTCGACGGTCAGCCCCAGGCCGGGCGCAACGGCATCGAGCTGATCCTGATACTTCGGACCGACGAACAGCGTCGACTTGAATTCGCTGGCGCTGTTGGGGGCCACACTGCGCTGCTGGCCCACAAAGCCCGAGGCATAGCCGCCCGAGGCGCCCTGGACGGCTTTGGGCTGCGCAAACAAGCGCACCTTGGCATCGGAGGGCGGGATGACCGCGCCGATGAAATAGTGCTGAACCATCGCGATCCAGCCGCCCTGCTGCCGCACGGACAGTTTATCCGACGCCAGATCGTCGCGACCGCGCTGCTGGTAGGAGAAGTCATTCCCCTTCTTGTGCTGGTACCAGCCCACCCCGAAGAAAGCATGCGAGAACGGCACATCACCGGTGTTCTCGTGCGGCGCACGCCAGTAGCGCACGTACTGCGAGAGCTGCCACGGCTTGGCCGACTTGTTCTCGACCTTGTGATCGAGACCGATCTTGTAGCTGCCGCGATGGAAGACGTAGATCTTGGTGACCTGATGGCCGGCGTTGTCGGTCCACGTCAGGGGCACGCGCAGCGTGTCCTGGCCCTTGGCCATACGGTATTGGTTCTTCGCCGACTGGTAGGTCGTGTTGTGGTTCGGCGCGTCGCTGCCCTGCGAGATCAGGCCGCTCTGCTCGATGAAGAAATCGGGCAGGCTGTCGTTGATCAGCCGCAGGTTGGTGTTGGGCTGCTTGTCCGACAACGGCACGCCGCGCAGCGCCACCTGGCGCAGATCGCCGCCGTGGGTATCGATGGTCACATCGAGCTTGTCGGTGACCACGTGCACCTTGTGCCCCGAGGATACCGGCGTCGATTGGCCGCCCGGGGTGGCAGTGCTGCTGCTCGGCGTTCCGTTGCCGCCACTGCCGTTGCTGGCCGTACTCGAGCCCTGGCTCGAAGGCGCGCCGATGTCCGGTACATCGGAATCGTTATCGACGTTGGCCCCGGCCTGCTGGCTCGTGTGTTGCGCGGCCTGGCCATGGCCAGCGGGCGCATAATCCGTCTGCCACGCCTGATAGAGAAAGAAGCAGATGACGGCGGCCGCACACAGCAGCCCGAAGCGAATGTTGTCCATGCGAGGCGTGTATCCCTGACGTTGGCTCTATTGCGCGCTGCGCGCGAGCCGCTGCCAGATCCGGGTCAGCTGCGCGGTCAGCGATGCGTTGTCGATGGTCGCCGTGCGACTGCGGGCGAGCACGACGATATCAGTCGCCGGCAGATCGGGCCGCACATAACGAAAGGATTCGCGAATGACGCGCTTGACGCGGCTGCGATCCACGGACCGGCGAATACGCCGCTTGGCCAGCGCCAACCCGAGCCGGGCGTGTTCTTCACCGTTTTCTGCGGCGATCACCACGAATCCGTCGCAGACGAATTTCTGACCGCGTGCGAACACAGCCGGTGTACTGCGACGGTCGAAGCAGGCGCGCCGCGCGGGGAAACGTCGCCTGCCGCCGGTCCACGATTACGGCGTCAGGCGCTTGCGACCCTTGGCACGACGAGCGGCCAGAACGCGACGGCCATTCTTGGTCGCCATACGGGCACGAAAGCCGTGCGTACGCTTGCGACGCAGATTGCTGGGCTGAAAGGTGCGTTTCATAACGGAGCTCGACTCGCGCCTGCGTCGGCGCCTTGCTGAGGAAAAGAGCGCGGGATTCTAGTCCCGTCTGGCCCGGCTTGCAAGCTGGAACAACACTGTGGATAAGTTGTGGTCACTGGGTTATCTTGTCGGGCCGTCGAGCCCGGCGGGTCACGCCGTGTTTTGCCGCAATGGAGCGATTGAGTTGGCGAATACCCTCTGGCAGCGCTGTCTGAGCCACATCGAGACGCGACTTCCCGAAAAAGACGTCAACCTCTGGCTGCGCCCGCTTGAGGCTCATTTCGGTGACGACGGGCTGGATCTGATGGCACCGAACGAAGTGGTGCGCGACCAGGTCGAACGCGAGCTGCGGGCACCGATCGCCAATGCGCTCAGCGAACTGGGTGAACAGCCTCGGCGAATCCGCGTTCTGGTCGGCGGCGGCCGGCGCAGCGAGGCCGCCGAAATCGACGAAGGCCCAACGCTCACCGATACCAAGCGGCACAACCTGGATTCACGCTACACCTTCGAAGCGTTTGTCCAGGGCAAGTCCAACCAGATCGCACGGGCCGCGGCCGAACAGGCGGCCGAGCCGGAGAACATGGCCTACAACCCGCTGCTGATCTACGGCGGCGTGGGCTTGGGCAAGACGCATCTGATGCAGAGCGTCGGCCATCGTCTGTTGGCGAACAACCCAAGAGCCCGCATTGCCTACGTCCGCTCCGAGCACTTCGTCAACGAGATGATCACGGCCATCCGGCATAACCGGATGGATCAGTTCAAGGAGCACTACCGCACCCTCGAAGCGCTGCTGATCGACGATATTCAGTTCTTCGCCAACAAGGATCGCTCGCAAGAGGAGTTCTTCCACACGTTCAACTCCCTGCTCGAGGCGAACCAACGCATCGTGATCACCTGCGATCGCTTCCCGAAAGAGGTCGAAGGGCTTGAAGATCGGCTCAAATCCCGTTTCTCGTGGGGGCTGTCGGTCGCGGTCGAGCCCCCGGAGCTGGAGACCCGGGTGGCCATCCTGCTATCCAAGGCTGAGGCGCACGGCGTCCAGCTGCCGCAGGAAGTGGCGTTCTTCATCGCCAAACGCGTGCGTTCGAACGTGCGTGACCTGGAAGGCGCCCTTCACCGCCTGAAAGCATCGGCGCAGATCACCGGGGCACCGATCACCGTGGATTTCGCCAAGCAGGCGCTCTACGACATGCTGGCCGTCTATGACCGACTGGTCACGTTGGAGAACATCCAGAAAACCGTCGCCGAGTACTTCAAGATCCGGCTGGCCGATCTGCTGGGCAAGAAGCGGACGCGATCCATCGCACGACCTCGCCAGCTGGCCATGGCACTGGCCAAGGAACTGACCAATCACAGCCTGCCCGAGATCGGTCAGGGCTTTGGCGGACGCGATCATACGACCGTTCTTCATGCCTGCCGCAAGATCAAGGAACTACGCGAGACCGATACCCGAATGGATGAAGACTACGTCAACCTGAGCAGGATTCTCACCAGCTAATTGTGGATAAATGGTGCACAACTCTAGCCGGCAAAAAAAAACGCTTTGCGGCCGAAAACTGCACACAAGGAGTCCACAGGCGAACAACAGTTTCGGGATCCAGTTAGCAACAACAAACAATGCAAAGCATCGCATTGAAAATAAAAAGAAAATAGAGTTGTCAACAGAAAATGCTCGCAACTGTTATGACTACTACTAACTTTTTTTAAAGCACTTAAGACAACAAGGCGGCGACCGTTCGGGAGACCCCAGCCATGCAGTTCTCAGTCCAACGCAGAGATATCCTGTCCGCGCTACAGACCGTGATCGGCGTGGTAGAACGAAGACAGACCATGCCGATTCTGTCGAATGTCCTGATTCACGGCGACAACAACCAACTCACGATCACTGCAACCGATCTGGAATTGGAATTGGTGACCCAATGTCCTGCCGTGATCGAAGAAGCCGGTGAAATTGCGGTGCCTGCGCGTAAGCTCCTCGATATCTGCCGAGGGCTGCCCGAGGATGCTGAAATCACCTGCCGACAGGATGCAAATCAAACACGGGTCCAATCAGGACGGTCACGGTTCACGTTGGCAAGCCTCTCCGCGCAGGATTGGCCGCACCTGGATGAAGTGGAATCCGGTCAGGCAATCAATATTCCGGAAAGCATGCTCAAGCAGCTCCTGGACCGCACCCACTTCGCCATGGCCCACCAGGATGTCCGCTACTATCTCAACGGTCTTCTGCTTGCTCTACGACACGACCATGTGCGTTGCGTCGCCACGGATGGTCATCGACTTGCCATGAGCGAATCACCCATCGACCTCGATCTGGAAGAGGCGCAGCAAGCCATCGTGCCGCGCAAGGCGATAACAGAGTTGGTTCGGTTGCTGGGCAACAGCGAAGCGGAAATTACGCTCTGGTTATCAAACAAGCATCTGCGCCTGCAGTTGCCCGGGTTAAATTTCACAACCAAACTGATTGACGGTCGTTTCCCCGATTACGAACGTGTTATTCCCGATAATCCGGAACGTGAAATGCGTGCCCATCGAGATACCATCCGACAGGCGCTTTCACGCACGGCTATTCTGTCGAATGAGAAATTCGGCGGCGTTCGGCTGTCTCTGTCTCAGCACACGTTGAAGCTACAAGCCCAGAACGTCGAACGCGAAGAAGCCGAAGACGAAATAGAGGTCAACTACGATCACGAGCCCATGGAAATCGGGTTCAATGTAAGCTATTTGCTCGACGCGCTTGGCGCGATGCAATCAGATGAATTCCAGTTGTCGCTCTCGGGCCCGGACAGCAGTGGGCTTCTGCAAGCTGTGGGTGACGAGCACAGCCGATATGTCGTCATGCCCATGCGGCTGTAGCGAAAGCTGGATGCCGCGTGCGGCTCGAGTCGCTCTACATAGAGAATTTCCGGTGTATCGAGCTTTGCGACATCGAATTGTCGCCCGGCGTAAATTGCATCGTTGGAGACAATGCCTCCGGAAAGACCAGCTTTTTAGAGGCAATTTATATTCTCGGGCGAGGTGAGTCCTTCCGCCAGTCGAGTCTCGGCCAAGCTGTCCAGCACGATAACAATGCCCTTACCATTCGCGCACGACTCACCGATAGCCAGGGCAGTCGACATCGAATCGGCTGTCATGCTTCACGAAATTCGCACCGCCTGAAACTTGACGATCAGAATGCAACGCGACGTTTCGACCTCATCAGCATGCTGCCTTTGCAGCATATCGATCCCAACGTGCATCGGCTGCTCGAGCAGGGGCCGAAATACCGAAGGCACTTCCTGGATTGGGGAGTGTTTCACGTGGAACACGATTTTTTCCCGGCATGGCGACGATATCGGCGTGCACTAAAGCAACGTAACCGTGCCTTGCGCGCTAATTGCCCGAAGCACCAGGTTATTGCATGGGACGCCGAGCTGGTACAGCAAGGTGAGGTCATCGATGCCTGTCGACGTCGCTACCTGGATCAGATCAAGCAACGCCTACCGAATACTGCACGTCAGCTTGCTGGCGACGACAGCCTTCTATTTGCCTATCAACCGGGATGGCGTGGCGAGGACGGTTTCGGTTTCGCTTTGGCCAACGGTCTGGAACAGGATCTTCGAGCAGGTTTCACGCAACAAGGCCCTCATCGCGCCGACGTACGAATCTCGGTTGCGGCAACCCGTGCCCGAGACTGGGTTTCTCGCGGACAGCAGAAGCTATTGACCGCAGCGTTGTTTCTTACGCAGGCGGATATTCTTAAATCGACGCGCGGCGTGCAACCGGTTCTCCTGCTCGACGATATGGCCGCCGAGCTGGGCGAAAACTATCGCTCAGCCCTGGCAGCGGAAGTTGAGCGACTCGGTGTCCAATGTTTCCTCACCTTTCTGAGTCGAGAGTTGATTCCGGGCGTCTTGAAAGACACTCGAATGTTTTACGTGGAACAGGGCCATATTGCGGCGCCTTAAGCATGACAGTCGTGCTAAAATCAAGTGTTTATTTCTAACCTTCGGGTTGATTCGATGGCTGAATCCAACGGCGATTACAACTCCAGCAGCATCAAGGTCCTGAAGGGACTGGAAGCTGTGCGCAAACGTCCGGGGATGTATATCGGTGACACCGATGACGGAACCGGGCTGCATCACATGGTGTTCGAAGTCGTCGACAATGCCATTGACGAAGCTCTGGCGGGCTATTGCAAGGAAATTCTCGTCACCATCCATCGCGACCAGAGCATCACGGTGTCCGATGATGGTCGTGGCATTCCCGTGGATATGCACGAAGGCGAGGGCAAGTCGGCGGCGGAAGTGATCATGACAGTCCTTCACGCCGGCGGGAAATTCGATGCCAACTCGTACAAGGTGTCGGGTGGTCTGCACGGTGTCGGCGTTTCGGTCGTCAATGCCCTGTCGGACAATCTCGAGCTCAATATCCACCGAGATGGCCATCATTATCGCCAGACCTACAGCATGGGCGAACCCATGGATGAGCTGTCAGCGCTTGGCGAGACCGATGCCACCGGGACGTCGATTCATTTCCATCCGAGTCCAGAAGTCTTTACCAACATCACGTTCAACTACGATATCCTCGCCAAAAGGCTCCGTGAGTTGTCGTTTTTGAACTCCGGCGTTCGAATCCGCCTGGTTGAAGAAGCCAGCGAACGCGATGTGGTATTCGAATACGAAGGCGGGATTCGTGCGTTCGTTGAAAACCTCAACGAAAACAAGACGCAGCTTCACGATACTGTGTTTTATTTCACAACTGAACGCGACGATATCGTTGTCGAAGTGGCAATGCAGTGGAACGATTCGTATCAGGAAAGTGTGTTCTGCTACACAAACAATATCCCCCAGCGTGATGGTGGGACCCATCTTGCCGGTTTCCGCGGCGCGCTAACGCGCAGCCTCAACGGCTACATCGAATCCGAGGGACTGGCCAAGAAGGAAAAGGTTTCGCCGACCGGTGATGATGCGCGCGAGGGACTGACAGCCGTGATTTCGGTCAAGGTGCCGGACCCGAAGTTCTCGTCGCAGACCAAGGAAAAGCTCGTGTCTCTCGGAAGTTCGCGCGGCAGTGGAATCGTCTGTGAGCGAGCAGCTGAGCGATTTTCTGCTCGAAAATCCCCGGGAAGCAAAGATGATCGCGGCCAAGGTCGTCGATGCGGCCCGTGCGCGCGATGCAGCCCGCCGTGCGCGAGACATGACGCGGCGCAAGGGTGCCCTGGATATCGCGGGCCTGCCGGGCAAGCTGGCCGACTGTCAGGAAAAGGATCCGGCGGCGTCCGAACTGTTTCTGGTTGAGGGCGATTCGGCCGGCGGATCCGCCAAGCAGGGCCGTGATCGCCACAACCAGGCGATCCTGCCCCTCAAGGGCAAGATCCTGAACGTGGAAAAAGCTCGTTTCGACAAGATGCTGTCTTCGGCAGAAGTCGGCACGCTGATCACGGCGCTCGGATGCGGCATCGGTCGGGACGAATACGATCCGAGCAAACTGCGTTATCACCGCATCATCATCATGACCGACGCGGATGTCGACGGCTCGCATATCCGGACGCTGCTGCTGACGTTCTTCTATCGCCAGATGTTCGAGCTGATCGAAGCCGGCTACGTCTACATCGCGCAGCCGCCGCTCTACAAGGTGAAGTCCGGCAAGCAGGAATACTACGTCAAGGACGACAAGGAACTGTCGAACTATCTTCTGCGGCTGGCGCTCAACAAGGCCGAGTTTCGTGTGAGCGCGGATGCGCCGCCGATCGCGGAGGACGCGCTGGCCGACCTTGCGCATCGTTACACCCGGCTTGCTGGAGGATATCGATCGCCTGACGCGTCGTTACGACCCGGCCACCCTCACCGAGATGACCTATCTGGAACCGGTGACGCCAACGCTCTTTGCGGATGCGGCCTGGATGCAGGACTGGGCCGATTCGCTGCAGGCTCGGCTCGATGCGCGGGGTGAGGCGCGCCATCGCTACGAGGTCCAGATTAAACCGGCGGACGATGAGCATCCGCTGCATCTGCAGGTCACGCGTTACAGCCACGGCATTCCGCATATCTTCGTCTGGCATGAGGATTTCTTCACCAGCCCCGAGTACGAGCGGATTTCCTCGCTTGGGCAGGAGCTGATGCAGCTGCTCGGTGAAGGCGCTTATGTGACGCGCGGCGAACGCGAGCAGGTGGTTTCGACATTCGACGAGGCCTATCGCTGGCTGTCTGGAACAGGCCAAGCGCGGGTTGAACGTGCAGCGTTACAAGGGTCTGGGCGAGATGAACCCGGAGCAGCTCTGGGAAACGACGATGGATCCGAACAGCCGCCGCCTGATGCAGGTGAAGATCGACGACGCGGTCGGCGCTGATCAGATCTTCACGACACTCATGGGCGACCACGTGGAACCACGGCGCGAGTTCATCGAGCGCAATGCGCTGATGGTGTCGAACCTAGACGTGTGACCTTGGGTGGCCGTGCCGGTACTGGTGTGCCCGGCACCGTATCGCACCATCCGTTGAAAGCCCTCAGCCAGCGCTGAGGGCTTTGTCATTCGACACCTGGGAGTTCTTGGCTCCATGCATATCGCAAAGCGCTCACACTGTTGGCGCGGTTCCCTGGCCCGGATGCTTTTGAATATGCAGCGCTTCAGCGACCGACCGAGGGCCAGACGAGGCCTCGGCTAGTTGTTCGTGCGGGAAGCCAGCAGATGGTCGACGACGGCCGCGAGGTCGTCGAAGATCCGAATGTCCCGCCAGCGCGTGTCGGCGGCGTCAATCGGTTTGCCTGAGCGCACCCCAAACCCCGTAATGCGGGCAGCGCGTGCGGCTTCGATATCAGTCGCGCTGTCACCGATCATCACACAATCGCGTGGTTTGAGGCTCCAGCGGCGCAAGATATCCTCGATCAGACCGGGCTGCGGCTTGCGACAGAGACACGCATCGTCGGCCGTATGTGGGCAGAAGAAGACGCCGTCGAGTGCTACGCCAAGCTCTGCGAGCTGACGCGCCATCTTGTCGTGAATGGCGAACAGGTCGTCATAGTCGAACAAGCCACGCCCCAAACCGGATTGGTTGGTGGCCACGACCACGCGCAGACCGGCATGTTTGAGCCGCGCGATGGCCTCGAGGCTGCCGGGAACCGGTTGCCATTCCGCCGGCGATTTGATGAACGCGTCGCTATCGTGATTCACGACACCATCGCGGTCGAGTATCGCCGTTGAAATCGTCATTACGCAGACTCGACCGACAAGCAGGAAATATCTGCGACTTGCCGGCAGAGGCGATCGATCTGAGCAAGGAGAGCCAAACGGTTGCGCTGGAGCGCCGGGTCCTCGCTCATCACCATGACTTGGCTGAAGAATGTGTCCAACGGTTCGGCCAGCGGTGCCAGTGCCGATAGCGCTGCGGCATAGTCACCTTCCCGGGCTGCGTGTTCAAGCATGTCCGAGCGCTCGGTCAGACTCGCATGTAAGGCGGTTTCCGCCGGGTCGACCATCATCGTCCGATCCGCTTTTTCTGCCACGTCCGCGTCAGCGTTGCGTTTTAGAATATTGCGGATACGTTTGTGCGCGCGGCAGACCACCGAGGCCGTGGCCAGACCCGCGAATTCGCCAACCGCACGCACTCTGCGATCAAAATCCTGTATGTCGCGGATATCCAGTGATGCAATGGATTCGAAATGGGCGGCCGGCACGCCATGTTCGACGTAGTAGCCTCGCAGGCGTTCCATGTGAAACACCCAGAGCGCCTGGTCGGTCCCCTCGGGCGCGTCGACGGGCTGCATCGCGAGCGCCGTTTCAAGCAGCTGCCTCAAGTCGATAGAGATATCGCCCTCGATCAGCGTGCGCAGCACGCCGAGCGCCGCTCGTCGAAGTCCGAATGGATCCTTGTCGCCACTCGGCCGCTTGCCGATCGCAAAGATGCCGGCAAGCGTGTCCAGCCGGTCGGCGAGCGCAATGCAACGCCCGACAGAGGTCGTTGCGATCGGCGCACCGGCCCCGACCGGCGCATACTGTTCCGGTAACGCACGGGCCACGGCTTCCGACTCGCCTTCCAGCGCCGCGTAGTAGCCGCCCATGACACCCTGGAGCTCGGGAAACTCGTCAACCATCTCGGTGAGAAGGTCTGTCTTGGCGAGTTCTGCCGCACGTGCGACGTCGGCTGTGGTCGCGCCGACTGAGGGCGCCAGCTCAACCGCGAGGCGGCCGAAGCGTTGGCTCTTGTCTGCGATTGTCCCGAGCGCCTGCTGGAAGCTGACGCGTTCGAGTTCGGGAATACGCGCCGCCAGACCATGACGCCGGTCCTGTTCCCAGAAGAACAGCGCATCCGCCAGGCGGGGCCGAATGACGCGTTCGTTGCCGGCGACAACTTGGGCCGGGTCGCGGCTTTCGAGGTTGGCCACGGTGACGAAACCGGCCACCAGAGCACCGTCGTCGTCCTCTACCGGGAAGTAGCGTTGGTGTCCTTCCAGCGTGGCCACGAGAACCTCGCGGGGTAGCTCGAGAAACCGCGTGTCGAAGCGGCCAGCGACCCCGACCGGCCACTCGACGAGTGCGGTGACCTCAGCGACAAGTTCGTCGTCGATCAAGGCCTGACCGCCGAGCGAGCGGGCCGCCGCAACCACGCCTTCCAGCACCAAAGCCTTGCGTTCGACGATATCGACGATGACCCGACCGGGGGTGCGAAGCCGCTCGACGTAAGTATCAGCGTGACTGATCTCGATGGGCTCGGGATGATGAAAACGATGGCCGCGGCTGTAGCGATCCGCGCTTTCGCCGAACACCACGAGCGGCAGGATTGCGCCCCCATGGAGCGCGACCACCCAATGTACGGGGCGCACGAACGCAGCCTCGGAATCGCCCCAGCGCATGCGCTTGGGAATCGGCAGAGTACGCAGCGCGGCATCGACGGCGGGCTGTAGCAGCTCGCTCAGTGCGCGCCCTTCGGCAGTGCCGCGATATACGAGGCGTTGGCCCTTGTCGCTGTCTTCGATCTCCAGCGCATCGAGGGGGGTGCCGACCGAGCGCGCGAAGCCTTCACCTGCCTTGGTCGGGTTGCCCTGCCCGTCGTAGGCGATATCGACGGTCGGGCCGAATTTCTCCACGCTTTCGGCGGCACTCGAACCAGCGGCATCGTGAATAATGACCGCCAGGCGCCGTGGCGTGGCAAGGTAGCGAACCTCACCATGCGTAAGACCGGCCTGGTCCAGCTGGTCCGCCAGGCCGTTGGCAAATGCCTCGGCCAGGGGGTGCATCGCTTTCGGCGGCAGTTCCTCGACGCCGATTTCGATCAGAAGATCTGCACT
The DNA here is from genome assembly GCA_963835375.1 of uncultured Gammaproteobacteria bacterium. Classification (GTDB taxonomy): domain Bacteria; phylum Pseudomonadota; class Gammaproteobacteria; order Nevskiales; family Salinisphaeraceae; genus Salinisphaera. The sequence goes on along the minus strand of CAWIGB010000021.1, from coordinate 47,582 downwards.
CATGCCGCGTCGCCGTCCTTCTTGAGCATCGGGAAACCGAGCGCCTCACGCGCATCGTAATAAGCCTTGGCCACCGAGCGGGCCAGCGTGCGAACCCGCAGGATGTAGCGTTGGCGTTCCGTCACCGAGATGGCATGGCGCGCATCCAGCAGATTGAATGTGTGCGAGCATTCCAGCATGCGTTCGTAGGCCGGCAGGGGGAGGTTCGATTCCACCAGGGCCAGGCATTCCGTCTCGAGCTCGTCGAAGCGTCGGAACAGCGCCTCCACCGGAGCGTATTCGAAGTTATAGGTCGACTGTTCGACTTCGTTCTGATGGAACACGTCGCCATAATAGACCGTGCCGTATGGCGAATCCGACCACACCAGATCGTAGACCGATTCCACGTTCTGGATATACATCGCAATACGTTCCAGCCCGTAGGTGATCTCGCCGGAGACCGGGCGGCAATCGAGTCCGCCGACCTGCTGGAAATACGTGAACTGGGTGATCTCCATCCCGTTCAACCAGATTTCCCAGCCCAGGCCCCAGGCGCCCAGGGTCGGTGATTCCCAGTTGTCCTCGACGAAGCGGACGTCATGGATGGACATATCCAGGCCAAGGGCTTCTAGCGAGCCGAGGTACTGGGCCTGGATATCCTTGGGCGACGGCTTGAGCAGTACCTGGAATTGATAATAGTGCTGCAGGCGATTCGGGTTCTCGCCGTAGCGGCCGTCCGTGGGCCGCCTGGAGGGCTGGACATAGGCCGCGCGCCAAGGCTCGGGACCGATAGAACGCAGGAAGGTTGCGGTATGGAACGTGCCCGCGCCGACCGGCATGTCCAGCGGCTGTACGACAACGCAGCCGCGTTCGGCCCAGTACTGCTGCAGCGCAAAAATGAGCTGTTGGAAATCCATGCGATCGCACCGTTTGATCAGGCCGCGATTGTACCGGAACGCCTGCAGTCGCTGGGGAGAGCTCTGCGCACCATCATAATGCACCAATATCGAGCGGCACTATAATGGTGCATATAAAGGTCTTTTCTGGTGCATTCGGACACGGAACAACGTGTTGAACCGGCGCAGGTGACGTGGCATGGAACCTGCCTTTATAGTGCATCTGTTGTACTGGCGTTACCGGACAGCTGAGTTCCCATCCCAAGAGGAGTCATCATGGCGAGTAGCAAGGCGCTCGAACTGATCAAGAAGACCGAAGCGAAATTCGTGGACTTTCGTTTCTGCGACGCGCGTGGCAAAGAACAGCACATGACCATGCCGGCGCATGTCGTCGACGAAGAGTTCATGGAAGAAGGCAAGATGTTCGACGGCTCGTCGATCGATGGCTGGAAAGGCATCAACGAGTCGGACATGGTCATGATGCCGGACGACGATTCGGCCATTCTGGACCCGTTCTTCGAAGAGCCGACCGTCAACATCCGCTGCGATGTGCTCGAACCGAACACCATGATGGGCTACGAGCGCGATCCGCGTACCGTCGCCAAGCGCGCGGAAGCCTATCTGGCGTCCACTGGTATCGCCGATACCGCGCTGTTCGGCCCCGAAGCCGAATTCTTCATCTTCGATTCGGTGAACTGGCACAACGAAATGCGCGGCGCCGGCTTCGCCGTCGACTCCGAAGAAGCCTGCTGGAACAGCGAGACTCGCTATCCGGAAGGCAACATGGGTCATCGCCCGGGTGTCAAGGGCGGCTATGTGCCGGTCCCGCCGGTCGATTCCCAGCACGACATCCGCTCGGCCATGTGTCTGGCGATGGAAGAAATGGGCCTGACCGTGGAAGTGCATCACCATGAAGTGGGCACCGCCGGCCAGGGCGAGATCGGCATGCTGTTCAACACGCTGGTCAAGAAGGCCGATGAGACGCTGACCTACAAGTACTGCGTGCAGAATGTTGCGCACGCCTTCGGCAAGACCGCGACCTTCATGCCCAAACCGCTGGTCGGCGACAACGGTTCCGGCATGCATGTGCATCAGTCGCTGACCAAGGACGGCAAGAACATCTTCTCGGGCGACGAGTACGGCGGTCTGTCCGAGGAAGCGCTGTTCTACATCGGCGGCATCATCAAGCACGCCAAGGCGATCAACGCCTTCGCCAACGCCTCGACCAACAGCTACAAGCGGCTGGTCAAGGGCTTCGAGGCGCCGGTGCTGTTGGCCTACTCGGCGCGCAACCGTTCGGCATCGATCCGTATCCCGTGGGTCTCCAGCCCGAAGGCGCGTCGCATCGAGGTCCGTTTCCCGGATCCGACCGCCAACCCGTATTTCGCCTTCTCGGTGATGATGATGGCGGGCCTGGACGGCATTCAGAACAAGATCCATCCGGGCGAAGCCATGGACAAGGATCTGTACGACCTGCCGCCGGAAGAAGAGAAGAAGATCCCGACCGTGGCCCAGTCGCTGGAAGAAGCGCTGCAAGCGCTGTCGGCTGATCGCGACTTCCTCAAGAAGGGCGATGTGTTCACCGACGATCTGATCGACGGCTATATCGATCTGAAGATGGAAGAAGTGCTGCGTCTGAAGATGAGCACCCATCCGGCCGAGTTCGATATGTACTATTCCTGCTAGCCGCAGGTTCACAGCGGCCCGTGGCGACCGCTGCAGTAGCGAAAGGCGCATCCGTCACCCACGGATGCGCTTTTTTTTGAAGGGGGGGGTGATGCAGACAATACGACCGGGGCGCTGGGTATGGTTCGTGGCCTGGGCCGGTCTGGTGGCGATCGCGCCAGCCCACGCCACGATCTATACCTGGACCGACGCTCACGGGGTTCGCCATTACAGCGATACGTCGCAGCCAGGAGCGAAGGCGGCTCAGCTTTCGCAGTCGCCGGCCGCCGGCGCGCCCTCGCGTGCGGCCACGAGTTTAGAGCAATCGAGTAAAACAGCCGAAGGCGACTCGCGCGCGCTGACGGTGATCTCGCCCCAGCAGGGCCAGGTGTTCGCCAGCGAGCAGGGCCAGGTCCCAGTCTCGATCATCGTCGGCAACAATGACGACAAGTCCGGACTCGGTGACGGAGAATCGCTGCGCTATGAGCTCGATGGTGGGGAGATCGGCCCGGGGCCGACCCGGAACATGCGGCTGACGTTGTCGAATGTCGCCGCCGGCTCGCATACCTTCAGCGTCACCCTGCTCTATCGCGGCCATGCGGTGCAGCACAGCGACGCCGTCACGTTCCGTGTCGAGCGTGGTTCCGACGCGAGGCCAGCGCAGCCGCCACCGGCCACGGCTGACGGCAGGCCGCCATCCTAAACTGCTGAATGATGTCGATGTTCCGCGGCTCGATGTATCCCACAGTGGCCCAAACCTTGCTGGACAGGCGCCATGCGTTCCGATGAACACAGCGAGCATCGTCCCGACACGATTCTCGATAATCTCAAGACCGCGGTCGTGTGTCTCGACAGCCGGCTGCGTGTCACGTATCTGAATACCGCCAGCGAAATGCTGTTCGGCGTATCGGCCCGCCACTGCGACCAGGAGTCGTTCGACAAGGCCCTGCCCTATCTCGCCGACCATCGAGCCCGGCTGACCGCGGCCTTGACCGAAGGCGCAGCCTACACCGAACGCGAGCTTCATCTGCGCGCCGGCGGCGGCGACCCGCTGATCGTGGACTGTACGGTCACCCCCTTCACCGACCAGGCCGGCGAGTCGGCGCTGCTGCTGGAATTCCTGTCGCTGGATCGACAGCTGCGAATCTCCCGCGATGACCAGATGCGGATCCAGAATCTCGCCAATCGCGAAATGATTCGCGGCATGGCGCACGAGATCAAGAATCCGCTGGGCGGTCTGCGCGGCGCCGCCCAGCTGCTCGAGCGCGAAATCGACGACGATGGCCTGAAGGAATACACCACCGTCATCATCCGCGAGGCCGATCGGCTGCAGAATCTGGTGGATGATCTGCTCGGGCCGCGGCGGCCGCCGAACAAGCAGCCGCTCAATATCCACGAGCCGCTGGAGCACGTCCGGGCCCTGATCGACACCGAGTTGCCGCCGGGTATCGCGCTCGAGCGGGACTATGATCCGAGCATTCCCGAAGTCTGCGCCGATCGCGAACAGCTGATTCAGACGTTCTTCAATCTGGTGGGCAACGCAGTCACGGCGCTCGGCAGCTCCGGCAACATCCTGCTGCGCACGCGCACCCAGCGGCTGTTCACCATCGGCGGTGTCAAGCATCGGCTGGTGATCCGGGTCGACGTGGTCGATAACGGTCCCGGCATTCCGCGCGATCTGCTGCCGCGCATCTTTCATCCGATGGTCAGTTCGCGCGCCGAGGGCAGCGGCATGGGGCTGCCGATCGCCCAGTACCTGGTCCATCTACACGACGGTCTGATCGAGTGCGAAAGCCGCCCGGGTCAGACCGTATTCAGCGTCTTTCTGCCGATGGAGGCCAGCGATGGCTGAACTCACTGCCTGGGTCGTCGACGACGACGAATCGATCCGCTGGGTGCTCGAGCGCGCGTTGAAGGCGGCTTCGATCGATGTGGTCTGCTTTCCCGGCGGCGCCGAGTTGCTCGATGCCATCGAGGAGAACGTGCCGAACGTCCTGCTCACCGACATCCGCATGCCCGGCATTTCCGGGCTGGATCTGCTCGAGCGCGTGCATGCCGTGCAACCCCAGCTGCCGGTCATCATCATCACGGCGCACTCCGATCTCGACTCGGCCGTCTCATCCTATCGCGGCGGTGCGTTCGAATATCTGCCCAAGCCTTTCGATCTGGATGAGGCAGTCGAGCTGGTCCAGCGCGCCGCGATGCTGGCCGACGAGACCGGCGCCAGCGACAATGACGGATCGCGCCCCGCGGCCGATTCGACCATCATCGGCGAAGCACCGGCCATGCAGGAGGTCTTCCGCGCCATCGGACGGCTGTCGGCCTCGAACATCACGGTGCTGATCACCGGCGAATCCGGTACCGGAAAGGAGCTCGTCGCGCATGCGTTGCACGAACACAGCCCGCGGGCCGACCGGCCGTTCATCGCGGTGAACACAGCAGCGATTCCGAAGGAGTTGATGGAGTCGGAGTTCTTCGGCCACGAGAAAGGCGCGTTCACCGGCGCGGCCAGCCAGCGCCGCGGTCGTTTCGAACAGGCGCACGGGGGCACCCTGTTCCTCGACGAGATCGGCGACATGCCGGCCGATCTCCAGACCCGACTGCTGCGCGTACTGCAGGATGGCCAGTTCTATCGGGTCGGCGGGCACGCCGCGGTGAAGGTCGATGTGCGCATCATCGCCGCGACTAATCAGAATCTCGAAGCTGAGGTGAAGCGCGGTAACTTCCGCGAGGATCTGTTTCACCGCCTCAATGTGATTCGCTTGCGGGTGCCGCCGCTGCGCGAGCGCCGCGAGGATATTCCGCTGCTGTTGAATTTCTTCCTCGGCCGCGCGGCGCAGGAACTCAACATGGAGGTTAAAACGCTGTCCTGCGGCGCCAGCCAGTACCTCACCGGGCTCGACTGGGCCGGCAACGTGCGCGAGCTGGAGAATCTTTGTCGCTGGCTGACGGTCATGGCGCCGGGCCGCGAAGTGGTGCTGGATGACTTGCCGCTGGAACTACGCCCGCGGGCGGACCTCGGGGAGACGCCGGCTGCCATGGGTTTCGGCGCCGAGAGCGAAGCCACCGCCATGTCCGATGCGGCGCCGGTTACGGCGCAACAGGCGCCCGTAGCCACCAGCGAATGGGACACGCTGCTGTCGAGCTGGGCCGACGAACGTCTGGCGGCCGGGGGCGATCATCTGCTGGACGAAGCTATACCGCGGCTTGAGCGCGTGATGATTCGGGCGGCGCTGGCGCATACTGACGGGCATCGCCAGGAAGCTGCCCGCCTGCTCGGCTGGGGGCGCAACACGCTGACCCGCAAGATCAAGGAGCTCTCGATGTCGGGCGACTCCGCCTGAGCTGAGTTTCGTGCCCGGCGCATGATAGCGTCGTGGGTCTGTGAACCGATCGACGACAACGAGGGCTCATGTGTCTGATCGTGATGGCCTGGCAGGTCGAGCCGTCCTGTCCGCTTGTACTCGCAGCCAACCGCGACGAATTCCACGAGCGGCCGACCGAGGCCGCGCACTGGTGGCACACGCCGTCTGACCTGTTTGCCGGGCGTGATCTGCGCTCCGGGGGAACCTGGTGCGGCGCTGACGCGCGCGGGCGCGTTGCCGCCGTGACCAACGTGCGCGAACCCGGTGCAGGCCCGGGCACCGAGCTGCGCTCGCGCGGCGCCCTGGTTGCCGATTATTTCGCTACGGAGGCGAGTGCGCGCGCCTGGGCCGAGCATGTGGTCGATATCGGCGCGGCATATGGCCCCTTCAATCTGCTGGTGGCCGACCGGGCACGGCTTTGCTTCGTCTCCAATCGCGACAGCGCTGGCGTGCGCGATCTGTCGCCCGGCATCTTTGCCGTATCCAACGGTCACTGGGGCGAGCACTGGCCCAAGACGGAGCGTGCCGAACGAGGGATGGCGCGACTGATTGACGAGGAGACGCCGGAGGCCGAGCCTCTGTTTCAACTGCTCGCCGATACCGAGCCCGCGCCCGAGAACAAGCTGCCGGACACCGGCATCCCGCGCGAGCACGAACGTTTCCTGTCCCCGCCCTTCATCGCGGGCGAACACTACGGTACGCGCGCATCGACCGTAATCCGGCGCCACGCCGACGGCGTGGTGGATTTTCACGAGCGGGGCTTTGCTCAGTGCGGTCAACCGGTGCACCGTATACATCAATCCTGGTCTGTTGGTTCCACATGAAACCGATCCGCCCCTATGGGAGTTGGCCGTCTTCGATCTCTGCGGCCCATGTTGCGGCTGCCGGCCGCAAGTTCGCCGATCTGAGCGTTGATCGAGGCTCAGCCGAAGGCCTGCGTCTGTACTGGCTGGAAAGCCGGCCCGAGGAGGCCGGCCGAAACACGATCATGACGCTATCCGAGCACGGTGCCGTATCCTGCCTGGATGCGCCGGCCTCGGCGCGCAGTTCGGTCTATGAGTACGGCGGCGGCGCGTTTGCCGTCCATGCGGACTTCATTTGGTTCGTCAACGCCGCGGATCAGGCGATCTGGATGCGCGACCCGGATGGAAATCTCTCGGCGATCACCGACGCCGACGCCGAGATCCGTTTCGCCGACCTGCAGTACGATGCCCGGTTCGGTCGTTTGATCGCGATCGCCGAGGATCTGGACGAATCGCTCGATGAACCCTCGGCGCGTGTCGTCAGCGTACATCGCGATGGCAGCGTGCACACCCTGGCATCCGGCCATGATTTCTATGCCAGCCCGCGTCTGTCGCCCGATTCCGATCGCCTGGTCTGGCTGGCCTGGAATCATCCGCACATGCCGTGGGATGTCAGCGAGCTATGGCAGGCATCGATCGACACGGACGGTCACGTGGGCGAACCGCAGCCGCTATGGCAACCTGAGAACACTTCGTTATTCGGGCCGGTCTTCGATCCGAACGGTCGTCTGCATGTGGTCGCCGACATCGACAACTGGTGGAATATTCACCACGAGCGCGAGCATGCCCACGGCTTCGAGGCGCTGACGGCCGAACACGGCGAATTCGGCGTACCCCAGTGGGTGTTCGGCCAGTCGACCTACGATTTCACCGACGATGGCCGCCTGTTCGCGTTGCTCGCCCAGGACGGCATCTGGCATCTCGGCGAAGTGGATCGCTCATCCGGCGCTTTTCATCGGCTCCGCCACGACTGCGATTTCTTCGAACAGATCGTGGCGCTCGGCGACCGCATCGCCGTGGTCGCGGCCAATCCGGCACGTGCCAAGCATATTCGCCGGCTCGACTTCGAGGGCTCCGGCGAGGTGCTGCGATCGGCCGACAGCCTGCCGGCTGATGCCGCCCTCTCGCGACCAGAGCCGATGAGCTGGCCCACCGGCGATGGCGAGACTGCGCACGGGCTGTTCTATCCACCGGCCAGCGAGCGCTGGTCGGCGCCGCCCGAGGAGCGGCCGCCGCTGATTCTCAAGTGCCACGGCGGTCCTACCGGGGCCACCGACACCGCGCTCGATGCCCGAATCCAGTACTGGACGTCGCGCGGCTACGCCGTGCTCGACGTCAATTATCGCGGCAGTACCGGCTATGGTCGCGATTATCGAAGGGCGCTCGACGGCGTCTGGGGCATTGCCGACGTCGAGGATTGTCAGACCGGCGCGGCCCATCTGGCCGAGGCCGATCGCATCGATCCCGATCGCGTTCTCATCTCCGGTTCGAGCGCCGGAGGCTATACCGTGCTGTCGGTGCTGGCCTTCACCGAGCTGGCGGCGGCGGGCGCCAGCTACTACGGCATCGGCGATCTCAAGCGTTTGCTGGCCTCGACGCACAAGTTCGAATCCCGCTATCTGGAACGCCTGATCGGACGCGACGAACAGACCTTGATGGCGCGTTCGCCGCTGTACCATGCCGATCAGCTGGCCTGCCCGGTGTTGTTCCTGCAAGGGGGCCAGGACAAGGTGGTGCCGCCCGACCAGGCGGAATCCATGGTGGAGGCCCTCACCGAGCGCGGCGTACCGGTTGCCTATGTGTGTTTTGAATCCGAACGCCATGGATTTCGTAGTGCCGATAATGTAATGACCGCGATCGAGGCCGAGCGCAGCTTCTACAGCCGGGTGCTGCGTATCTCGGACGTGGAGGATCTCGAGCCGCTCACGATCGAGAATTTCGACGATCTCTGAACGCATCGGCGAGGTCGCAGTGATCGGCGGTGGACAGACCCGGGTTCGACGGTATCGCTATGGCGCCCGCTTCTGGGGTAGTCTTGATTGCACGCAAGATATTTTCTTCGATCGCGACCTCGTTTTTTGTTAGTCTTTGATTACAAAGGATTTGTTGCGCGCGAAGCGTCCGGCCACGAAGCCATGCAGTCATTGTGAAACACGTTTTTTCACGCGGGTACACCGCAACGGTAATCGGCATCGCCGCAGTCGGCGTGACCGGTATGGTGCTCGTGCCCAGGGCGCTGGCCGACGATGTGGACGTGCAGATCAAGGGCATCGGCAATCCGCTCGAGAGCAACGTGCGCAAGTCGCTGTCGGTGGCCGGCAAGCACAAGCAGCCCTGGTCGCCTGATCAGATTCAGCGCCTGTATCGACTGGCGCCCAATCAGATCAAGCAGGCGCTCCAGCCCTACGGCTATTTCAATCCCGAGATATCCGAACGGCTCAAGAAACCCGAGGGTGATTCCAAGACATGGAACGCGCGATTCGAGATCAAGCACGGGCCGGCAACCAAGATCACGCGCCTGAACATCGGCGTCCAGGGTCCGGGTGACGAACTCGACGCGATCCAGAAAGCGCTGCATTCGACCCAGCTCAAGAAGGGGCGGCGCCTGGTCGAATCGCAGTATTCGGACACCAAGAGCGCGCTGTACAATGCGGCGTACAACGCCGGCTATCTGGATGCTACGTTCAGTCAGTCGGCGATCCGGGTGAATCCCAAGAACAACACCGCCGAGATCGATCTCGTGCTCGATACCGGCGAGCGGTATTACTTCGGCCCGGTCACCTTCGATCAGGATCTACTCAACGACAAGTTCCTGCACCGCTACGTGCCGTTTGCTCCGGGCCAGCCCTACGACGCCGAACAGCTGATCAACCTCCAGCTGGCTCTGTCGAATACCGACTATTACAGCCAGATCGAGATCAAGGCGCCTCGGGACCAGGCCACGCGCGCGCTGGATGTGCATCGCTGGTTCTACGATCTGATCTATCCCCCGCAGGACCCGCTGGAATCGATCGGACAGCTGCGTATTCCGGTGACGGTCAAGGCCAAACCGAGCAAGGGGCAAAACTACAAGATCTCCGCGGGCTACGGCACCGATACGGGCCCGCGGCTCGGTCTGGGCGTGAAGTTTCCTCATATCAACCGGTATGGCCATCAGTTCCGGACCAACCTGCGTATCTCGCAGGTGCAGCGGACCCTGCAGTCCGCCTATGACATTCCGATCGGTGATGTGACGACGGACAAGCTCAGCTTCACCGGCACGATCAGCAACCAGGATTTCGGCGATATTACATCGACCATCTACGGGGTCGGCGTGACCCGCGACACCGGCTGGTCTCTCGGCCGCAAGCGGGCGTATATCAAGCTCGAGCGTGAGGACTACAGTCTTGGCAGTGGCAACCGTCACAGTACGCTGCTCTACCCCGGCTACAACATCACCTTGAAGAAGGCCGACAGTCTTTTATTCACGCGCAAGGGGCTGAGCCTGTCGTTTGATATCCATGGTGCCAGCAGCGCCTTACTTTCGAGCGCGAGCTTCATCTCAGCTGATTTTAACGGCCATGCGGTGCTGCCGATGACGTCCACGACTCGGCTTGTGCTGCGGACCGAGTTCGGTGCCATCGAGACCAACAATTTCAAGAAGGTGCCGCCCTCTCAGCGTTTCTTCGCCGGCGGCTCTGGTAGCGTACGCGGCTATGCCTATCAGTCGATCAGTCCGACCAACAGCAAAAACCACGACATCGGCGGCCGCTATCTCGCCTCCGGTAGTATCGAGGGGGACTGGTTCTTCTACAAGAAATTCGGCGTGGCAGCCTTCTTCGATGCGGGCGATGTCGAAAACAGCCTCAGCAAGCTGTCTTTCAGGAAAGGTGTCGGTATCGGTTTCCGCTGGGGATCGCCGGTCGGCATGGTCCGGCTGGACCTGGCACATCCGTTGAATGATTCGAGCAGCAGCTTCCGTATCGACTTCAGCCTCGGGCCCGATCTGTGAGCGAGTCCCGGGACAAGGTCGAACAGACGCCGGAGCCGGAATCGAACAAGCCGCGCCGCCGGCGCTCGCGCGTCTGGCGCGTCCTCAAGTGGTTTCTGTTGACTCTGTTGGTTGTCGTGGTGGTGTTGCTGGGTCTGGTCTGCTGGATCGTCGGTACCCGGACCGGTACCGAATTCGCTTGGCACCAAGCCCAGCGATTCATGCCGGCCAGCGTGCATATCGATTCGCTCCACGGGCGCCTGATCGGGCCGCTGCATATCTCGGGCGTCGACTACGACACCGATGCCATGAAGGTCCATGTCGGCTCGATCGATTTCGACATGGACTTCTCGGCCATCTGGCACAAGGCCGTCCATATCCAGCATCTGGACGTGAAGAACGTCGACTACACCGTTACCAGAACCACACCGAAACAACCCAAGCAGGCGAGCCAGCCGTTCTCCATGCCGAAGCAGATCAACCTGCCGGTTACGGTGATCGTGGACCGGGTGGCGGTATCCAACGTCACTGCGGTAACCGCGCCCAAGGCCAAACCGGTGAAGGTCGATCGCCTGCAGTTGACCGGTGCCCGGCTCGACGATTCCCGGTGGCGCATCAAGTCGCTGACCGGCCACGGCCCGATGTTCTCCCTCGATGCGCGTGCCGCGGTCACCCCCAATAGCGGCTACAACACCAATGTGCACGTGAAGGCTGATCTGCGCCTGCCCAACTATGCGCCGCTGTCGGCCACTGCCGACATCACCGGCAGCCTGAACAATCTGCATCTGGCCGCCAACGTTGCCGCGCCTTACAACCTCAAGCTCACCGGTGACGTCGCCGACGCCTTGTCCAGGCCGGCAATCGACGCCGAGATTCAGGCCAACGGGGTAAAGACCCAGGCGATCAGCAAAACGCTGCCTCAGATCGCGGCCGATGCCGACATCAAGGCCAAGGGGCCGGTGAACGATCTCGGGGTGAAGATATCGGCCGACGTCGACAGTGCCGACTACGGCAAGGCGACGCTGAACGGGGCTCTGCATTACACGCCCGAGGCCATCGGCATCCGGGACCTCAGGATCGGCGTGCCGGCCACCCACGGCCAGCTCACGGCTAATGGCCAGGTCGCCATGGCCAGCGGCAACAAGATGGATCTGACCGTGGACTGGTCGAATCTGGCCTGGCCGCTGTCGGCCAAGCCCTCTTATAAGTCCGACCAGGGCAAGGTCCGGCTCACCGGTACGCTGGACAACTATGATCTGAATACCGATCTGGCCTGGCAGGTGGTCGGCCAGACCCAGGGCAAGCTCGCCGCCAAGGGCGCCGGCAGCCTGAAGGCCTTCGATCTGAAATCACTGGATATTTCCGGCGGCCCAGGTCATATCACCGGCCATGCGCAGACACAGTGGTCGCCCAAGATCGATGTGACCGCTCATCTGGAAGGCAGCCACATCAATCCGGGCGCGATCGTCGCGAACGTACCGGGCGATTTCAATCTCAATGCCGATGTCACGGCCACCCAGGTGGGCAAGCAGATCCATGCCGATCTGAAATCGCTGACCGCGCACGGCAGCCTGCGCCATCAGCCGCTGGACTTGAAGGCCAAGGCCCAGTATCGGGGTGACCACGTCAACGTCGACACGCTCCATCTGGTTTCGGGCGCAGCCACGGCCGATGTCAACGGCACCTTCGGCTGGACCCCCAACGCTAAGCTCGACGGCCAATGGTCGATCCACTCAAGCGATCTATCGACGATCATGCCGGGGCTGGCCGGCAGCCTGCAGACGGACGGGCGTGTGTCCGGCCGGTTCAAGGCGCCGGACATCACCGCCAAGCTCACCGCCCGCCATCTCGATGCCTACGGCAACAAGGTCGATAGTGCCGATATGAACGCCAAGGTGGATTGGTCGGGCGCCAAGCGGTCCAGCGTCGATCTGGCGGTCAACGGCATTAACGCTTCCGGCCAGAAGATCCGCAAGGTCACGCTGAATCTCGACGGCACGCCCGCCTCGCATCGTTTGTCGCTGAATCTGGACAGCGATACGGCCAAGGCCGATCTGGCCCTGACCGGTTCGCTGAACAAAAAGACCTATCGCGAGCAGTTCACGCTGCGTCGGCTGACCGCTGGCTACCAGAAACTCGCGCCTTGGTCGCTGGCGTCACCGGCCTCGGGCGTAGTGTCGGCCAAGGCCCAGTCGATCGACAATGCCTGCCTGACCTCAGGCGGGGCTCGTGTGTGTCTGACCGGCAACCATGACGCCAAGCTCAGCAAGGGCCATGTCAAGCTATCTGATTTCAATTACGACTATGCCAAGCGCTTCTTCCCGGCAGGCCTGAACGTCACCGGGTCGGTCTCCGGCGACGTCGACGTCAAGCTGCCCACCGGCGGTACGCCCCAGGTCAGCGCAAATCTGCAGACCTCGTCGGGTACGGTCAGCATGGCCAATGCCCAGGGCGAGACCGTGAAGGTGCTGGACATGCGACCCGGCCATATCCGGGCGAAGATGGCCAACAATGGCCTGGACGCCAACGTCGACCTGCCGCTGGCCGGCAGCGACGGCATCCGCGCGCAGGCTACGGTTGCCGCCGGGTCGGGCAGCCTGACGAAGCACGCATTGAACGGCCAGCTGCATATCGGCCTCGCGTCGATGAATTTTCTCACCAAGTTGTCGCCCGAGGTGGATACCTTCGACGGGCATTTTGCCGGCGACATGCAGCTTGGCGGCACGCTGGCCAAACCCACGGTGCTTGGCCATATCGGGCTCGACGCGTCCAAGATCGTGCTGGTGACGCCGGGCCTGACGCTTACCGATGTGAGCCTGGCGGCTCAGGGCCGGGGCAATTCCATCGGCATCACGGCCGCGGCCAAGTCCGGCGGCGGCACGCTCAAAGCCAATGGTGATATCTCGCTGGCGGACCGGGGGCAGACAGTCAATCTGGCGATCAAGGGCGATCGTTTTCAGATCGCTCATATCCCCGATGTGACGGCTTATGTCAGCCCGGATCTCAAGGTTGCCGTGACACCTTCGCGTGTGGACGTCACCGGCAGCGTGACCATTCCCGACGCGGCGATCACACCGAAGAACCTGCCGGCATCGGGGGTGACGACACCCTCGTCCGATCAGGTCATTGTCACCAATAAGACGAGCGGCACCAAGGCGGCGGCGCGCGCGATTCATGCCAACGTGAACGTCATCCTCGGCAAGAAAGTGCATATCGATGGCTTCGGCCTGAAGGCCGATCTGGGCGGCAACCTGCGCGTCGTTCAACAGCCCGGCGACGTACCAACCGGTACCGGAGCGATCCACATCACCAAGGGGTCCTATCAGGCCTACGGCCAGAACCTGGATATCCAGAAGGGCAAGATTCTGTTCGCCGGCGGCCCGGTCAGCGAGCCCGGGCTGGATATCAAGGCGGCCCGCTATCCGACCAAGGACGTGACGGTGGGCGTACACGTGCATGGCAGCATCAAGAATCCGAAGCTTGAACTCTTCTCCGATCCTTCGATGACCCAGTCGGAACAGCTGTCCTGGCTGTTGCTCGGGCGGCCACTGGATTCCACCAACGGCCAACAGTCCAGTCTGGTCGCGCGGGCGGCGCTGGCTCTGGGTTCTTCACGGGGCAATAAAGTGCTGCAGAACATCGGCAACAAGCTAGGGCTGGATAACGTCGGTATCGGCGCCGGCGCGGGCCAGAGCAGTAGCGAAGCCGCTTTTACCGTAGGCAAGTACCTGTCGCCCAAGCTTTATGTCGGCTATGGCCTGGGGCTTTTCGATCAGGTTTCGACGGTCACCATGCGCTACACGTTATCGTCTCGATGGACGCTCGAGACCTCCTCAAGCAGCCAGGCCACCGGCGGCGACATCGTCTGGAAATTCGACCGCTAAACTGGTCTGTTACCTCGGGATCGGCGGTGCCACAAGCATAGAGCGGGCGCCGGCGACTGTTTGAGAATCTTCCCTTGGCTGTTCGCATCGTCCGCGTGGCGCGGAGCTCCCCGGCGCCGTTCCGCCAGGCCCGGCCTCCGGGCCTCTCGGGCGGTTGCGTCGTTGTCTTGTTACGTCGCGACCCGGGCTTTAATCCTGATTTTCGCGCGACCGACGACGCAGGTAGTAGACCAACCAGGCAATGCCGGCCATCACGATCACCAGCGCGAGCAGCGCTTGTTCGAAATTCTGGATGTGGCTGATCGCCTGGCCGATCGCGTCGGCCAGGTAATGGGAAATGACTGTGACCGTAGTCGACCAGATCAGCGTGCCGATGAGATCGTAGAACAGGAAGCGCCAGGGCGAGACGCCCAGCGACCCCAGAATAAACGGCGTCAGCGAGCGCATGGCCCAGAGAAAGCGAAAGCCGATCATGACAACCGCACCGTAGCGCTCCAGCAAGGCCTCGATCTGGGTGGCGCGCGCATGCCATCGTGGGCGTTTGGCCAGCGCTGGCCGGCCCATTTTGTGGCCCATGTGGAACCAGATGTTGTCGCCGAGCAATGTGCCGATGGTCGCGGCCAACCAGACACCGTGCTCGGTCAACATGCCGTGATTCGCGGCAAGCATGCCCAGCAGGATCGAGGCCTCACCCTCGAAGAAGCAGCCGGCGGCGACCGCGAAATACCCATATTGCGCGATCAGGTGCCACAGCGTATCGATCATGAGTGAGGGCGCCCCGATCCCTTAAGCCAGACGTTCGCGTAGCCAGCGGCCGATGGTCGCGATCTCGGGCAAACAGACCTGATGGGCCATTGGATATTCATGCCAGTCCACCGTATAGCCGGCATCCACGAGCAGATCCCGGCTGTTGTGGCCCAGGGTGATGGGCACGATGGGGTCTTCGCTGCCATGTGCCATGAAGATAGGGACGCCGCGGTTTGCGGCATCGGCCTCGGCGGCCAGCGCCTCATGCAGCGGCAGATAAGTGGAAAGCGCCATGATACCGGCAAGCGAGGTGCCGTGGCGCAACCCGGTATGCAGCGCGACCGCCCCGCCTTGGGAAAAACCCGCGAGCACAATGCGATCCGCGGGAATCCCGGCCTCGATCTCGCGGGCGATCAGCACCTCGATCTGGGCGGCGCTCGCCTCGATGCCCTCGCGGTCCTGCTTGTCGGCGATGTCCACGCCCTTGACGTCATACCACGCTGGCATACGCATTCCGCCGTTGACGGTCACTGGCTGCTGCGGGGCGTTGGGAAATACGAAGCGCACCGAGTGACGCTCCCCCAGGCCCAGCTCGGGCACGATCGGAACGAAATCGTTGCCGTCGGCGCCAAGGCCGTGCAGCCAGATGACGCTGGCCGTTGCCGCAGCCGGCGGCTGGAGTTCAACGCAGTCAAGCATGGTCATGTCCGTCGGGGTTACGGATGGCGAAGTCTGGACAGCCCATGACCGACATGCAAGATCCGGGCAGTGGCGCCTGGCAAGGTCTGTCTTCGACGCATTCGAGAGTTGCGATAGTATCGTGCGCAGTCATATCCACAACAACGGCCTCGAGTCGATTGGAGTTCCGATGAAATCACGCGCCGCGATCGCCTGGGAAGCAGGCAAGCCGTTGTCGGTCGAGGAAATCGACGTGGCCGGCCCGAAGGCCGGTGAAGTGCTGGTGCGGATCGTCGCCACCGGCGTCTGTCATACCGATGCCTATACTCTGTCGGGCAAGGACCCGGAGGGCTTCTTTCCGCGTATTCTGGGCCATGAAGGCGGCGGCATCGTCGAGGAAGTCGGCGCGGGCGTGACGTCGGTGGCAGCGGGCGATCATGTCATCCCGCTGTATACGGCCGAATGCGGCGAGTGCAAGTTCTGTCGTTCCGGCAAGACCAATCTCTGCGGCGCCGTGCGCGAGACCCAGGGCCAGGGCGTCATGCCGGATGGCACCACCCGCTTCTCCAAGAACGGCCAGGACCTGTACCACTACATGGGCACCTCCACGTTCTCGGAGTACACCGTGGTGCCCGAGGTGTCGCTGGCCAGGATCAGTCCCGAGGCCCCGCTGGACAAGGTCTGTCTGCTGGGTTGTGGCATCACCACCGGCATTGGTGCGGTCTACAACACGGCCAAGGTCGAGCCGGGCGCCACGGTGGCCGTGTTCGGTCTGGGCGCGATCGGGCTGTCGGTGATCCAGGGCGCCAAGATGATTGGTGCCGAACGCATCATCGCCATCGACCTGAACCCGAACAAGTTCGAGTTCGCCGGCCAGCTGGGTGCCACTGATTTCGTCAACCCGAAAGACTATGCCGATCCGATCCAGCAGGTCATCATCGACATGACCGACGGCGGCGTGGACTACTCGTTCGAATGCATCGGCAACACGGACGTCATGCGGGCCGCACTCGAGTGCTGCCACAAGGGCTGGGGCGAATCCACCATCATTGGTGTGGCCGGTGCCGGTGAGACCATCGAGACCCGCCCGTTCCAGCTCGTGACTGGCCGCGTCTGGCGCGGTTCCGCCTTTGGCGGCGTGAAGGGCCGCACCGAACTGCCGGATTATGTGGGCCGCTATATGTCGGGCGATATCAACATCGACGACTTCGTGACCCACAACCTGCCCTTTGAGCAGATCAACGAAGCCTTCGATCTTCTGCATGAAGGCAAGGCCATCCGTTCCGTGCTGCATTTTTGAACAACGCGAGCCTCCGGGAGGTCCGCATGGACGTAAAACAGATCGACGAACACAAATCCTTTGGTGGCTGGCAGCGCCGCTATACCCACGCCTCGAAGGTCTGCGGATGCGAGATGACGTTCGCTTTGTATCTGCCGCCGGCCGCCGAGCACGAGCGCGTGCCGCTGGTCTACTGGCTGTCCGGGCTGACCTGCACCGACGAGAACTTCGTCAACAAGGCGGGCGCGCAGGCCGTGGCCGCCGAACTCGGCATCGCCATCGTCGCGCCCGACACCAGCCCGCGTGGTGAGGGTGTG
The DNA here is from genome assembly GCA_963835375.1 of uncultured Gammaproteobacteria bacterium. Taxonomy (GTDB): domain Bacteria; phylum Pseudomonadota; class Gammaproteobacteria; order Nevskiales; family Salinisphaeraceae; genus Salinisphaera. Next base: position 29,999 of record CAWIGB010000021.1, on the reverse strand, counting down.
GCCGACGACGACGCCTACGATCTGGGTCAGGGCGCCGGTTTCTACGTCAACGCCAGTCAATCTCCGTGGTCGCGTCATTACCGGATGTACGACTACGTCGTCTCCGAGTTGCCGGAGCTGCTCGCTGAGCGTTTCGGCGACAATCTGGATCTGTCGCGCGAGGCGATCGCGGGCCATTCGATGGGGGGTCACGGAGCGCTGGTCATCGGCCTGCGCAACCCCGACCGGTTTGCCGCGATTTCGGCCTTCTCGGCGATCTGCAACCCGGTGGATGTGCCCTGGGGCGAGAAGGCTTTCTCGACCTATCTGGGCAGCGATCGCAAGGCGTGGGTCGAGTATGACGCCAGTCTGTTGATGGCACATGCCGACCACGGCGCGGCGCTGCCGCCGGTGTTGCTCGAGCAGGGCCTGGCCGACGGCTTTCTGGACGAACAACTCAGGCCCGAGGCACTGGAGGCAGCGGCCGAGAAGGCCGGAGCCTCGGTCGAAGTACGGCGACGGCAAGGTTACGACCACAGCTATTTCTTCATCGCCACCTTCCTTGGCGAGCACCTCCGCTTTCTTGCACGCCACATGGGCGTGTGAGGGGTAGCGTCGGGTCGGGCCTGTCGACGATGCGTGCGAGGTGCCCGTGTTGCTGCACCAAATGGCGTCTGGCAAGGCGTGGTCTCGCACTAAACGTCAACAGGCCCTAGACTGATCGGCCGATCATCCGGAATGCGAGTGCCGTGCATGAAGCCCTTCACCCTGGCTCTGTTCATCGCCGTGGCGGCTGGCCTGGTGCTGGCCGGTTGCGGCCAGAAAGGGCCCTTGTACCTGCCGGGTCACAATCCGAATCCGCCCAAGCCGTTGATCAAGCCAGCGAACCCGGATGGACCCAACCCATCTTCCGACCGCCAGGCCGGCAAGGCGTCTGATGCACCGGCCGCGTCGAGCGTACCCGATTCCAACCGCGCCGAGCCGTAATGGATCATTTTGATTACCGAGACGGCGCGCTGTATGCCGAAGACGTGCCGGTGGCCGACATCGCGGAACGTTTCGGCACGCCGACTTACGTCTACAGCGCGGCCACGCTGACACGCCATTACCGCGTGTTCGATGAAGCGCTGGCCGGCATCGAGCATGACATCTGTTTTGCGGTGAAGGCCAACGGCAACATCGGTGTCCTGGGGCTGCTGGCCGATCTGGGCAGTGGTTTCGATATCGTGTCGGTCGGCGAGCTGGAACGGGTGATCACCGCCGGCGGTGACCCGGCCCGAGTCGTGTTCTCCGGCGTGGGCAAGCGCGTAGACGAGATCGAACGCGCGCTGGAAGTCGGCATTGCCTGCTTCAACGTCGAGTCCGAAGCCGAGTTGGCGCGTATCGACGCAGTCGCGCAGCGCATGGGAGTTGTGGCGCCGATCTCCCTGCGCGTGAACCCCGATGTGGATGCCCAGACCCATCCATACATCTCCACCGGGCTGAAGGAAAACAAGTTCGGTATCGCGATCGAACAGGCCGAAACGCTCTACGCACAGGCCGCCGAAAGATCCGGTCTGACTCCGATCGGCGTGGATTGCCACATCGGTTCGCAGCTGACCACGCTCTCGCCGTTTCGCGATGCGGTCAGTCGTGTGCTCGCGTTGATCGATCGGCTCGCCGGGCGCGGCATCGAACTCGCGCATATCGATGTCGGCGGCGGCCTGGGCGTGTGCTATCGCGACGAAACCCCGCCCACCCCGGCGGAATATGCCAGCGCCATCGCGGAAATGCTGGGCGATCGCCCCTTGAAGCTGATTCTGGAGCCGGGCCGCGTGCTGGCGGCCAATGCCGGCATCCTGATCACACGGATCGAGTTGCTCAAGCCCGGAGCGGCTGAGGCCGACAAACATTTCGCCGTGGTCGATGCCGCCATGAACGATCTGATCCGGCCCGCGCTCTATGACGGCTGGCATCGCGTGGTGCCGCTGAAAATGAATACGCGCGGTGGCCAGACGCGAATCTGGGATATCGTCGGCCCCATCTGCGAAACCGGTGATTTTCTGGCCCAGGGACGCGAACTCACCCTGGCCGAGGGCGACCTGCTCGCAGTGCGTACGGCCGGGGCCTACGGCTTTACCATGGCCTCGAACTACAACGCCCGCCCGCGTGCGGCTGAGGTCATGGTCGTGGACGATACGATGCACGAAGTCCGGGCACGCGAAACGCTGGCCGACCTCATGCGCGGCGAGCGACGACTGCCGCTTGTCTGAGTCTTTTCTGCTTCTTTGGGCGCATTATTAGGATATTTTGTCCGCAGATCGACGCAGATCGACGCAGATTGACGCAAATGGCGGTCGGCTGATGCGTCGTTGCAGTTTTCGTGGCGCCACGACTTCTAACGCTGCCGATTCTGGTTGAAACAACGCGAAACAGTTCGAATGTCGGCAAGGCACAAGGGCCTGTTAACACGACCCTAGAACAACGCACCCATCGCCGATGGCGCCCCGGGCTTTTACGGCATCCAAACCATAACCGCCATCTGCGTGAATCTGCGTTGAGCTGCGGATAAGTCTTAAAAGAACGAAGCCATATTTTTTAGCAGGCCCCGTCCGGCTCAATGCGCGGACCCTGCTGGCAAGCCTCGCGAAGCGAAGCCTACAAATGGACCCGAAGGCGTCGCGCTCTTAAAGTGTCGGTCGCAATCTCCGTATCGTGTTCCACCACACGCGCCTTGTCATGTCCGAATCCAATTCCCGTGGTCCGCTGATCCTCATCGACGGCTCGTCCTGGCTGTATCGTGCCTTTCATGTACTGCCGCCACTGACCAACGCGGAAGGCCAGCCGACCGGTGCGATCTATGGCATGACCAATATGCTGCGCAAGTTTCTGCGCGAGTACGACTCGGATCGCATCGTCGTGGTCTTCGACCCGCGGGGGCCAACCTTCCGCAATGAGCTGTTTGCCGACTACAAGGCCAACCGGCCGCCGGTGCCGCCGGATCTGGCCGACCAGTTCGAGGGCATTCGCGACGTCATTCACGCCATGGGACTGCCGATCGTGCAGATGGACGGGGTGGAAGCCGACGACGTGATCGGTACGCTGGCAGTACGCGAGCCGGGCCCGGTGGTGATCGTGACCGGCGACAAGGACATGGCCCAGCTCGTCAACGAGCGCGTGATCCTGCTCGATACCATGCAGGACAAGCGCACCGATGTCGCGCGCGTGCACGACAAGTTCGGCGTGGGGCCGGAACTCATCACCGATTACCTCGCCCTGGTCGGCGATACTTCCGACAATATTCCGGGCATCGACGAAGGTTGGCCCGAAGACCGCCGCTAAATGGCTGATCCAATACGGAAATCTCGCCGGTGTGATCGAGAACGCTGATGCCATCGGCGGCAAGGTAGCCGAGAATCTGCGCGCCCGGCTGGATGAGCTGCCGCTCTATCAGGACCTGGCCACCATCCGCACCGAGCTCGATCTCGCCGGTATCGCCGACGAACTGATTCGGCGCGCGCCGGATACCGGGGACCTCACGACGCTTGTTCCGACGTTACGGGTTCAACAAGTTCCTGGATGAACTCGACACGCCGGCCCAGACCGCCGACCGTGGCAATGCGCCGACCGCACCGATCGAAACGAACTATCACACCGTGCTCGATATCGACGCCCTCGAGGCCATGATGGCGAAGCTCGAGGCCGCCGAGCTGATCTGCGTGGATACCGAAACCGATGCCCTGTCGGCCATGCAGGCGAATCTGGTCGGGCTGTCGTTCGCGATCGAGCCGGGCGAGGCGTGGTACGTGCCGGTGGGTCACAATTATCTCGGCGCGCCGGATCAGCTGCCCATGGACACTGTGCTCGATCGCGTGCGCGGCGTGTTGGAGAACCCGGCCATCAGCAAGCTCGGCCAGCACATCAAGTACGATCTGAACGTGCTCGCCCGTTACAACGTGTGCGTCTCGGGGGCCGATCAGGACACCATGCTCGAATCCTATGTACTGGATAGCACGGCGACGCGCCACGATATGGATTCGCTGGCCCAGAAGTATCTCGAGCGCAAGACCACCAAGTTCGAGGAGGTCGCTGGCAAGGGGGCCAAGCAGGTCGGCTTCAATCAGGTGGCATTGGACGTGGCCACGCCGTATGCAGCGGAGGACGCCGACGTCACCCTGCAGTTGCATCAGCTGCTGCATGCACGCTTGGGCGAGGTGGGTCGTCTGCTCGAGCTGTATGAAACGATTGAGATGCCGCTCATGCCGGTGCTTGCCCGTGTCGAGGCCAACGGCGTGCTGGTCGACGATCAGTTGTTGAAGCGCGTGTCCGGCGAAATGGCCGAGCGCATGATCGAGATCGAACAGCAGGCCTATGATGCGGCCGGCGGCGAGTTCAACCTCGGCTCGCCTGCACAGCTCAAGGAGATCCTGTTCGACCGGCTCGGGCTGCCGGTGATCCGCAAGACGCCGAAGGGCGCGCCGTCCACTGCCGAGGATGTACTGCGCGAGCTGGCCGACCGGCACGCGCTTCCCGCGCATATCGTGGCCTGGCGGGAACTGTCCAAGCTGCGCTCGACTTATGCGGACAAGCTACCGACGCTGATCAATCCAGCCACCGGGCGTATCCACACCAGTTATCACCAGGCGGTAGCCGCCACCGGTCGCCTGTCGTCGTCGGACCCCAATCTCCAGAACATTCCCATCCGGACCGAGGCTGGTCGGCGCATTCGCGAAGCCTTCATAGCGCCCCCGGGCCAAAAGATCCTGGCGGTCGACTATTCGCAGATCGAGCTGCGCATCATGGCGCATCTATCGGGCGATCCCGGTCTGTTGGCAGCCTTCAACGAGCAGCGTGACGTGCACGCGGCGACCGCCAGCGAAGTTTTCGATACGCCGCTGGCGGACGTGAGCGCCGATCAACGGCGTGCGGCCAAGGCGATCAATTTCGGGTTGATGTATGGCATGTCGGCCTATGGCCTGGCCAAGCAACTGGAACTGTCGCGCGAAGACGCCGGCGCCTACATCGATCGGTTTTTCGAGCGGTTTGCCGGCGTGCATCGCTATATGGAACAGACCAGAGCCACAGCGAAGGCGGATGGCTATGTCGAGACCTTGTTCGGCCGTCGTCTTTATCTACCCGAAATCAACGCGCGCAATGGTGCGCGGCGGCAAGGTGCCGAACGTGCGGCGATCAACGCCCCGCTGCAGGGCACGGCCGCCGATCTGATCAAGAAGGCGATGATCGAGGTCGATGCCTGGCTGCGGGATAGCGGCGAGGATGTGCGTATGGTCATGCAGGTGCACGACGAGCTCGTGTTCGAGGTTCCAGCAGGCGAGGCTGAGCGCCTGGGCAAGACGATCGCAGACCGCATGAGTGCGGTCGCCGAGTTGGATGTACCGTTGATCGCCGAGATCGGCATCGCTGACAACTGGCAACAAGCGCACTGAAAAACGCTTCGGTACCACCATTACATCGGCGCTTTGTTTGCGGTGTGACACGGTCGCCCGAAAAAATTTCAGATCGAAATTTCAAGCGATTACAGCTGTTTGTAATTTTACGGAAAATTTTTTTGCCACGTGTCGGAACTTGCCGGACGGGGACGGGTCTTATTTCCTGCAAGCACATTGCTGCTTGCCCGCTTTTCTCCCTGAGCGGTAACCCCCAATCCGGTTTCCCCCAAGAACCGGACTGTTTGCCCCGACGGCAATTCCCCCTGCTGTCGGGGCTTCTTTTTTTCAGCATCCCCAAGCGTGGCCGACCCGCGGCCGATATTCGGCCTGATCGGAGGGTCGATGCGAACGGTTCAAAAAAAATTTGAATTGTCTTGAAACTTTCCGACCCATCCGCAGTCTCATCCATGTAAGCGAAACGCTTACCCGCTTTTCTCCCTGAGCGGTAACATCCGGTTCCCCCCCAAAGACCGGATCCGCCCCGACGGTTTCCCCCGACCGTCGGGGCATTTTTTTGGGCGCTCCCCAGCGGCCCCGATCCGCTCCCGATATTTTTTTTGATGCGGTGGGAACTTCGGGTCAGCCTCGGCGTCTATAGTTCTGCAGGCCAAGCCTGCCCGCTTTTCTCCCTGAGCGGCATCATCCGGTTCCCCCCTAAGACCGGATCCGCCCCGACGGTTTCCCCCGACCGTCGGGGCATTTTTTTGGGCGCTCCCCAGCGCCCCGATCCGCTCCCGATTTTTTTTTGATGCGGTGGGAACTTCGGGTCAGCCTCGGCGTCTATAGTTCTGCAGGCCAAGCCTGCCCGCTTTTCTCCCTGAGCGGCATCATCCGGTTCCCCCCTAGACCGGATCCGCCCCGACGGTTTCCCCCGACCGTCGGGGCATTTTTTTGGGCGCTCCCCAGCGCCCTGATCCGCTCCCGGATTTTTTTAGGTGCGTGCGGGAACTTCGTCCGGTCAGCCTCGGCGTCTATAGTCTCTGTAAACTCAACCTGCCCGCTTTTCTCCCTGAGCGGTAACATCCGGTCCCCCCAAGGATCGGACTGATCGCCCCGGCGACGCTCCCCTCGTCGCGCGGGGCTTTTTTATACCCTGTGCGTAACCCTTGTCACGATTTATCGCACAATCGATCGCCCAGGTCGACACCTGAGGCCGTTTTGCCGATAAGTGGTCGGTGTGGCTCGACGAACGTACTGATCGGCAACGGAGTTTCCGCGTACGTCGCTGGCTTGTTGCCGTCCTGTACAAAGCCGCGCCACAGGCTGTTGTGCCGCAAGTCGAGGCGTAGCGGGCGTGGCGTAGCGCGTCTGCGCGAGCGGGTCGTCATACTGTATTGCGGCACAGGAGCCGCTGTCCCGAAACGTTGGTGCTTCTCGAAAAACCCAATGCCCGCTTACGCGGTGTCGTTCGCCTTGACCGTGGCTGCCACGACCGGCCGTTCGCGCCTTGCCTGCCGGGGTCTGGGGGCCAACGCGACGCTTGTATGAAGCATCAACAGGCCCGTGGTTCAGTCGGCGGTTTCTCCAGGCTCATCGTCGGGCTCTGGGACGAGCGCCGAAATAGCTGTTCGTGCTTCATCGATGCCGATGCGCTTGCTGGAGGAGAACAACTGCGCGGTCGCGCCATCGACCGCGGCACGGGTCCGACGAAGGATATTATGTTGGTCGTTGCGTGAGAGCTTGTCGGCCTTGGTCAGCACCAGATGGAAAGACAAACCGTACGCGGCGCCCCATTCAATGAGCTGGCGATCGAAATCCAGGAGCGGCCGGCGCGCATCCATGATCAGTACCACGCCGCTCAGGGTTTCGCGTTTGGCCAGGTAGCCTTCGATCAGTGCCCCCCACTCCGCCTTGATCGCCGGCGGTACACGAGCGAACCCGTAGCCGGGCAGATCGGCGAACCGAAGGCGCTCGTTCTCGAAGAAGTTGATGGCCTGAGTGCGCCCTGGCGTCTTGCTGGTGCGTGCCAGATTGCCTTGTTCGCACAAGGCGTTGAGCGCGCTCGATTTGCCAGCGTTCGAGCGTCCCGCGAAGGCGATCTCGCAACGATCGGCCGCGGGCAACGCGGACAATTTGGGCGCCGACAGCAGAAAGCGCATGGTTCGGAAATCGCGGGCGGTGAGTTCGGGCATCAATTCGGCCGGGCTGGTAGTGTAACGACGCTCGGCCATTATAAGTGCTGGCGCGCCCGGACGTTGGATAGCGAACCGGAATGCTGCGCCTGCCGGCCACCATTTGCGGGGAATAACAGCGCATGTTGAATCGATCGATCGCCCTGCTGGCTCTTGTCGGCTTGTCCCTCTGTGTGCCGGCTTCGGCGCAAAGCCTGATCTCGCGTTACGTGACCGGCGAGGATTACAAGGTCGCCGATTCGGCGGGTCCGTCTGATAACCATGGCGCGGTCCGGGTGACCGAGTTCTTTCTCTACAGTTGCCCGCACTGTTTCCACTTCGAGCCCGAGCTCAACGCCTGGCGCAAGCAGCATCCGGACATTGCTTTCCATCGTGTGCCGGTCCTGTTCGGCCCGGGTTCGCAGCCCTATGCGCGCCTGTACTACACCGAAGTGAAACTCGGCGTGGTCGATCGCCTGCACGATCAGATCTTCGACGCGATTCACGAGGACGGCAAGCCGCTTTCCAGCGAAGGCCAGATGCGCCGGTTCATGGTGGCCCACGGCGTCGACGGACAGCGTTTCGACAAGGTTTACCACAGCCCCGCGGTCGATCAGAAAGTGCAGGCCATAGCGGCCCGCATGCAGCGCTACCCGGTCATGGCAGTGCCGAGCATCAGTGTGGCCGGGCATTACTGGACGAGCGGCCGCGTGGCCGGCAGCAACGAACGGATGCTCAAGGTTGTGGATTATCTGATCGATCGGTCGCGCGGCGCGGGCGCCAAAACCGGCGGCTGAGGCGATATCGGGCTCTGCATGGCGCCATGCACGGCGTCGTTTGTATCATAGCGTCGCAACGGCAGGCGACTGCGCTCTTAGCCGGCTTGACTCATTCAGACGCCCAGGGGTTTTCATGCTCATTCCCGTTCTTCTTGCTGGCGGCACCGGCACGCGACTCTGGCCGGCCTCGCGCCAGAGTCGGCCGAAGCAGTTCCTGCCGTTGGCCGGCGGCGAGACGAGCCTGTTGTCGGCCACGCTCGAGCGCCTGCGTACGCTGGACGATCTCGGCGATGCACTGGCCATCGGCAGCGAAGCGCATCGCTTCGTGATCGCTGAACAGATGCACGGCGCCGGGCACAGCGGGCGGATCATCCTGGAGCCGGCACCCCGCAACACCGCCGCCGCGGTGGCGGCGGCGGCTTTCGAGGCTCGTGCGCGCCACGGCGACGACGTGGAACTGCTGGTGCTGCCGACCGATCACGCGGTGGCCGATCAGGCCGGGTTCGTTGCCACCATCGAGCGTGCCCGCGCGGCGACCGGCGCCGGACGTCTGGCGCTGTTCGGAGTTACGCCCGATCGCCCGGAGACGGGCTATGGCTATATCCGCGCCGGCGCGCCGGTATCCGAGGGTGTGCGCGTGGTCGATGCCTTCGTCGAAAAGCCCGATGCCGAGACCGCGCGAGCAGTTCCTCGCCGCGGGCGATCACTACTGGAACAGCGGCATGTTCATGTTCCGGGCGAGCGATTATCTCGAACTGCTGGCCGAGCATGCGCGCGATATCTTCGACGGCGTCGCCGCGGCCTACGAGAAGGCGACCACCGACATCGATTTCCTGCGTCTGGACAAGGCCAGCTTCGAAGCCGTGCGCGCCGATTCGATCGACTATGCGGTGATGGAAAAGACTGATCGCGCCGTCATGGCCGAACTGGATGTCGCCTGGTCGGATCTGGGCAGTTGGACCGCGGTCGCCCGCGCGGTGGGGCTGGACTCACGCGGCAACAGCGCGATCGGCGACGTCTGGCTCGAGGATAGCGACGACTGCGTGGTCCGTAGCGAAGGCCGGCTGGTGGCCGCGCTCGGCACGCGCGATCAGATCATCATCGAAACCCCGGACGCCGTGCTGGTCGCCGATCGCTCGCGCGAGCAGGACATCAAGACGCTGGTGGCGAAGCTGGATGCGCGCCGGCCGCAGCGAGGCCACCGCGCATCGCAAGTCGTACCGGCCCTGGGGCTCGCTACCAGCAGATCGCGGCCGGGCCGCGCTTCCAGGTCAAGCATATCCGGGTCACGCCGGGCGGCCGTCTGTCGCTGCAGTCGCATCATCACCGGGCCGAACACTGGATCGTGGTGCACGGTACCGCCAAGGTCACCTGCGACGAGCGCGAAATGCTGCTGACCGAAAACCAGTCGACCTACATCCCGCTGGGCGCCGTTCATCGACTGGAAAACCCGGGCAAGGTAGAACTCGACCTGATCGAAGTGCAATCCGGCAGCTATCTGGGCGAGGACGACATCGTGCGTTACGACGACGTCTACGGCCGGCCCGAGTTGGAAGAACACGACACCGGCGCGGCGCCGGGCACGAGCACTGAGCCGCCCCGACACCTAAAGGAGCACGCCCGATGGGCCAGTATTATCCGTTCTTCAAGGCGTACGACGTACGCGCACGCGTTCCCGATGAACTCGACGCCGCCCTGGCGCGTCGCATCGGTCGGGCGTTTGTCGCCGAACTGGGCGCGAAGACCGTCGTGGTCGGGCCGCGACATGCGGCTGTCGAGCCCGGAACTGGCCGACGCCCTGATCGACGGGCTGACCGACGGCTGGCGCCGACGTGCTCGATATCGGCCTCTGTGGGACCGAAGAAGTCTATTACGGCGTGTTCTCGCAGGAGGCGGACGGCGGCGTCATGGTCACCGCCAGCCATAACCCCAAGGATTACAACGGCCTGAAGTTCGTGCGCGAACAGGCCAAGCCGATCTCCGCCGATACCGGTCTGGCCGATATCGAGCGCCGCGTGCACGACGACGACGTCACGCCGGCCGCCACGCGCGGCGAGCGCCGCACGCTCGATCAGCGCGATGACTACGTCGACTTCCTGCTGGCCCAGATCAAGCCCGAGAACTTCAAGCCGCTCAAGATCGTGGTCAATCCGGGCAACGGCTGTGCCGGGCTGGTGGTGGAAAAACTCGCCGAAAAGCTGCCGTTCGAGATTCGTGCGCATGCAGTTCGAGCCCGACGGCGAGCTGCCCAACGGCGTGCCCAACCCGCTGCTGGTCGGAAAACCGCGAGGCGACCTCCAAGGTGGTACGCGAAGCGGGCGCGGATTTCGGCGTCGCCTGGGACGGCGACTTCGACCGCTGCTTCTTCTTCGACGAGCACGGCGAGTTCATCGAGGGCTACTACGTCGTGGGCCTGATCGCGCAGATGCTGCTGAAGATGAACCCGGGCGAGGCCATCGTTCACGATCCGCGCCTGATCTGGAACACGCTCGCCCAGGTCGAGGAAGCGGGCGGCCGCGCGGTGGAATCCAAATCCGGCCATTCGTTCATGAAGCAGGTCATGCGCGAGAACGATGCGCTGTATGGCGGCGAGATGAGCGCGCACCACTATTTCCGCGAGTTCTCCTATGCCGACAACGGCCATCTGCCGTGGCTGGTCATCGCCCAGCTGATCTCGCGAAACCGGCAAGGGCCTGTCGACGCTGGTCAAGGAACGCATCGCCGCGTTCCCGGCCTCCGGCGAGATCAATCGCGAGGTCGAGGATGCCGACGCGGTGATGGCCGATATGGAAGCCCATTACGCCGAGTCGGCCCAGAGCGTGGAACATGTCGACGGGCTGTCGATGGATTTCGGCGAATGGCGCTTCAATCTGCGCAAGTCCAACACCGAACCGGTGATCCGGCTCAACGTCGAAACACGCGGCGACAAGTCGCTGTTGCGGCAAAAGACCGACGAGCTGCTCCGCCGCGTCGGCGGCACGGCTTAGTTCGGGGCTCATGCGCGATCGTCGAGGGCTGGGGCTGACCGTTGCTGCGGGCCGGCTTGAATTGCTGGACCAGTCGCGGCTGCCGCACGTTGAACAATGGCTTGCGATCGAGACAGTCGGGGCGATGCTGGAGGCGATCCAGACGCTGCGGGTTCGCGGCGCGCCGCTGATCGCTATTGCCGCGGCCCTTATGGTTGCGGTACGCGCCGAGGCCGGCGACGATCGCGATACGCTGATCGAGGCGATAGAAATCCTGCGCTCGGCCCGGCCCACCGCGGTCAATCTCTCGAATGCAATGGACGTTCTGCGCCGGTCCATGGTCGGTTCGGACTGGCGCCGGGCGCTGGTCGAGGCCGCCGATGATTTGGCCGATGATGACGTCGCGCTATGCAACGCCATGGGCGAGCATGGCGCGGCGCTGATCGCGGGCGGCGAACGCATACTCACCCACTGCAACACTGGTGGGCTGGCCACGGCCGGCATCGGCACAGCGGTTGGTGTGATTCGCCGTGCGCATGAACAGGGCAAGGGCATCTCGGTCTGGGTCGACGAGACGCGTCCGTTGCTCCAGGGCGGCCGGCTCACCGCCTGGGAGCTGGGCGCCCTGGGCGTGCCCTACACGCTGATCACCGACAACATGGCCGCGGCGCTCATGGCACGTGGCGAGGTGGACCGGGTGATCGTCGGTGCCGATCGAATCGCGGTCAACGGCGATGTGGCCAACAAGATCGGGACCTATGGGCTGGCCGTGGCCGCCCACTATCACGGTATTCCATTCGCTGTAGCCGCGCCCCACACCACGCTCGATCCGGCCTGTGCCTCGGGTGCCGATATCGAGATCGAGCAACGCGCCGCCGATGAAGTACGTGGGGTGAGCGGGCCGGCCGGCGATCTGTGCTGGGCGCCTACGGATGCCCCCGTGGCCAATCCGGCCTTCGACGTCACGCCGGCGGCCTTGATCACGCACTGGATTCTGGATGCCGGTGTGTTCGATCGTGCCGCGGTCGCCGCCGACGCGCTACGCGAGGCGGCTCAGCGGGCGTAGGCCGCAATCAACCCCGCCGTATCCTCGAACAAGGTGTGGGCAACGAGGCGTTCGTCGCGCAGGCGGCGCTGCAACGTCTCGCCGATTCGAGCGCGCCCTCCGGGTTGTTGACGGCCAGCGACTTGGTCGATGTCTTCGCCTATAACAACTCTATTTCCGAGAACGAGACCACGTTCTGGTGGGCCTGGTTCGCTTCGGCCTTCGCGCGTGTCTCCTCGTCCCGGGCAATCCAGCAGGTCTGCAGTCCGGCTTGTTTGGCGGCATCGAGCTCGCCGCCGGTGTCCGATATGAACAACAGCGAACCTGGATTCTCGCCGAGCGTCTTCGCGATCGCGGTATAGCTGTCGGCGTTCTTCTTCGCGCCCAGGCGACGATCGAAGAAGCCTGAGAACAGGCTCGAGAGGTCGCCGGAGTCGCTGTAGGCGAATAACAGCCGCTGAGCTTCGGAGGGCGCGGCCGAGTACGTGAACAGCGTGCGATGATCGTCGGCCCAGGACTGGAGCGTTGCCACGGCGTCGTCATAGACGTGGCCGGTCAGATCGAACGCCTGATAGGCGTCACGCCACAGCAGGTGACAAAGGGCGGCGACCGGGCCGGAATCGCGCTCGACCAAGCCGAATTCGGCCAGTTCGATCAGCCGTGGTATATCCACCTCGGGCTCGCCAGCCGCCTGGGCCAGTGCTTCGAGCGCTTCGGCCACGTCGGGACGTTCGGCATTGCGCTCGATCCAGGGTCCGAGATGAGCTTCGGCATAGGGAATGAGCACATTGCGGGTGAATCCGGCATCGCTGACGGTGCCTTCGATATCCACGATGATGGCCACGACTTCCGGGCTGAGTTCTTCCAGGCGCATGACCGGCTCCGGCGAAAGGGCGAGGCCGGCATGCTATCCCGCGTGGCCGGCCCCGCCAAGCGATCCGTGGGCGCAACGCCGCCCGGCCCGATTCCGGGGCAGCGACGCGGCGCTCGCACGACAACGCGACACGCACTATGCCTTCGCGCTGGGACGCGCCGAGACGCGTTCGTACCAGGCTGCCAGATGCGGGCGATCGCCGATGCGCAAGTCGATCACGCGCGCGAAATCGATAGCCGCCAGCGCCGTGATATCGGCCACCGTGTAGTCATCGCCCGCGATGTGACTTTCATCGGCAAGGTGGCGGTCGAGAAAATCGAACATCTTCGTCGCGGTCTTGGCGCGATCGGCGCCATAGTCGGGAAACACGGCCTCCCGGTCGGAGAAATGCCCAGTCGTGTGCCGGAACGCCATGGCCACCGGCAACAACAGATGCAGTTCCATACGCCGGTTCCACATCTCGATCATGGCCTGCGATTCGGCCGAGTCGCCCATCAGCGGCGGGTCGGGATGGGTGGCCTCGAAGTAACGGCAGATCGCCATCGATTCAGACAGGCAATGGCCGTCGTCGAATTCGAGCACCGGAACGCCGCCCATCGGGTTCTTGGTCTTGAACGTCTCGGACAGGTTGTCGCCAGCGGCGAGATCGAGTTGTTCGATCTCGAAGTCGGCCAGGTCGATGCCTTTTTCGGCCAGGAAGATACGCAGCCGTCGCGGGTTCGGGGCCTGGCGGGTTTCATAGATCTTCATCGCTTCTCCTGAAGTTTCGGCAATGCACGTCTCGCCGACCATGCGCCGCCAACAAGACATTGGCAATACGTTGGCGTATGCTCGCGATTGTGACAATAATGCGTGTCAGATATGAGCAATCACAATACCCGACATGGACGTATCGCGATCACGGGGGCCGGCAGCGGTCTCGGTCGCGCCTTGGCGCTTCGCTACGCCCGGGCCGGCTGGCGGGTGGCGGTCACCGACATCCAGACCGGGCGGGCCCGCCGTGTCGCCGGCGAGGTCAACGAGGCCGGCGGCGAGGCCATGGCCCAGACGCTGGACACTCGCCGTGAATCGGATTTCGAGCAACTCATCGCACGCCTCGAGGCGGAATGGGGCGGCGTGGACGTTTTCGTCAACAACGCCGGCGTCGCCTCGTCGGGCACGGTCGCCGACACGCCGCAGGCAGACTGGGACTGGATCGTCGACATCAACCTGATGGGCGTGGTACGCGGCTGTCGAGCGGCGATCCCCCCGCTTCGTGCCTCCGGTGGACATATCGTGAACACGGCTTCGTTCGCGGCGATCGCCAACGCGCCCGGCATGGCGTCCTACAATGTCGCCAAGGCGGGCGTGCTGTCATTGTCGGAAACCCTGCGAGCTGAAGAACGCCGCAACGGGGTGAATGTGACCGTGGCCTGCCCGGCGTTCTTCGCGACCAACCTTATGGAGTCGTTTCGCAGCACCATTCCGGGGCGGGAGGCGCTGGTGGAGAAATTGATGGCGCGCTCCGGGGTGACTGCCGAAGATGTGGCTGATCAGATCTTTGAGGCCGTCGCCAAGCGGCACTTCCTGGTGCTGACACACCGCGACACGCGCTGGCAGTATCGATTGAAACGGTTGCAGCCGCAGTTGTTCTTCCGTGCGGTGGAAAAAACCGCGCGCTCGATGCTCAAACCGCGCAAAGGAGAGCCGGCATGAGTCACGATCGTCTCCTCATCTACGGTGCCTACGGCTATACCGGGGAATTGATCGCCCGTCAGGCGGTAGCCGAAGGCCTGTCGCCGGTGCTCTCGGGGCGTAATGCCGCCCGGGTCGCGGCACTTGCCCAGACGCTCGGGCTCGATGCCCGCCCGTTCGATCTCGAGGGCGATGCCGTGGCGGGTCAGCTCGCGGATATCGACGTCGTGCTGCATTGTGCCGGGCCGTTCATCGATACCGCGCCGGCGATGGTCGAGGCCTGCATCGCCACCGGCACTCACTACCTCGATATCACGGGCGAAATCGAGGTGTTCGAGCATGTCTTCGGCCGGGATGCCGAGGCGCGCGACAATGGTGCGGTACTGTGTCCGGGCGCCGGGTTCGATGTGGTGCCCACCGATTGCGTCGCCGCAGCGCTTGCCGAGGCGTTGCCCGATGCCACGGAGCTTGCGCTCGGCTTCGATTCGCGCTCTGGCCT
This sequence comes from uncultured Gammaproteobacteria bacterium, assembly GCA_963835375.1. GTDB lineage: Bacteria > Pseudomonadota > Gammaproteobacteria > Nevskiales > Salinisphaeraceae > Salinisphaera. The sequence goes on along the minus strand of CAWIGB010000021.1, from coordinate 14,643 downwards.
GTCGCCGGGCACGGCCAAGACCTCGGTCGACGGTCTGGCTGGCGGCGGTCGTGTACGCCGCAACGGCCGGATCGTGAAGGTGCCGCTCGCCGCCGATGTTCGTAAGATCGATTTCGGGGATGGGCTGAAGCCTGCCATGACGATCCCCTGGGGCGACGTCGCCACCGCGTACTATTCGACCCGTATCCCGAACGTCGCGGTCTATATGCCGATGTCGCCGGCACGCATCCGCCAGGTGAAGTGGCTGAACTGGGTGCGCCCGGTGGTCGGTCTGTCGCCGGTCAGGAATTTCCTCAAGGCGCGCGCCGGGCGGGTGCGGGGCCCGGATGCTGCCACGAGGGCGCGGCACGGTACATACGTCTGGGGCGAAGTGTGCAACGATGCCGGCGCAGCCCGGGTGGGCCGGGTGCATGTGGCCAACGGCTACGATGTGACGATCCATGCCAGCCTGGCGCTGGCTCGGAAGCTGCTCGGCGAACCGCCGGAAGGCGGCGCCTACACCCCGTCGACACTGGCTGGAGCCGGCTTCGTCGAGCAGCTGCCAGGCAGCGGCCGGATCGAGATCACTAACGAGTAGCCAGCGTGCGGTGCCCGGCCGGTCGGCGGGGCGCCGTCTCGATATCGAAATAAGCGGCCAGTACGGCATAAAGATCGGGGTGGGCGGCGGCCAGGGCCTCGCCGCGTTGGAAGAACGCCTCGGCTGCCTGCCCGAAGAACTCGTCGAGCGCGATATCGTCGTCCACCGGCAACAGGTTGGAGCGGGTTTCGCGTAAGTGCCGCCATTCCTGATCGAGCGCATCGCCCCAGGTGTAGCCACCGGCGATCACCGTCGTGGGCACGGAGAAATCGTGCAGTCGCACGATCTGCCGCACGATCGGATTGTGCGGGCCGCCTTCCAGTGCTGCCACGATTCCCGGCCACGAGACATGCAGCCTCAGCGTCTGCCAGCTGGCGCCTGTGGCCATTTCGCCGAGATCCTCCAGTAGGCCGGCTACGGGCGGGCCCGACCACTCGCTTTCGGCATCCGTGTGCACCACGATCTCAGTGGGAAGACGCGCCTGACTTGGTTGGGCGCCCAGACAAAGCATGCCAACCTGGCCGGCCACGGCCAGACGTTGGTTCTCGTTCAGCGCGCGGCCCGAGTCGCCGATCAGATCGATATCATGCAGGATGCGCGCCGTACGCGCCTGCAGACGTGCGCGACGGCGGGGGTCGAGCCGCCGTGTCCACGGCATGAGCCGGCCCAGCCGACGACGTTGGGCTGCCGACAAGGCCGGGCGCCGCCGCAGCCAGCCCGGGCCGAGGATAATCAAGGCCACGCCGGCCAGCGCGCCGGCCACCACCAGCAGGCTCGTGAACAGGTTCATGGCTTTGCGCCGGGCAGATCGGCGATCATCTCGTCTGAACTATGAAGTTGCGGCCGATACACGACGGAGGGGCGCGGGTGGCTTGGGGGACGATTCTACAAAACATCTTTGCCACCGTGATGTCGTTCGTGGTCTGGTCCGGCCTGGTCTATGGCTTCTTCGTGCTGCGCAACAAGAGTCTCGAGTTCAAGCTCAAGCGCTTGATCCGCCCCGAACGCAGCGACCCCGATGAAAATCGCGTGCACATCGTCTGTGCCAACGGTACGAATGTGCGGGTGACCATTCGCGACGTACGCTTGATCACGACGAATGACACCCATGTGAGTTTGACCTATTTCGGCGACACGGGTGACGTGATCCGGCCACGGCGCAACGACGACATCATCGCCCGCCGCCGCAACTCGGTGCTCACGCGGCACGAACGGGCGGGGCTGATCGAACGCAATTTCGTCGAACTGCCGGCTCAGACCGCCGGGCTCTGGGCTCTGACCGCCGAACAGGTCGAAGATCCGGACTGGCGTTTCGCGCATCTCATCCTCGTCCTTGATTACCCCACGCTCCTCAGCACTCGGCGATTGATGGTGGTCGAAGCCAAGGACGAGATTCTGGACGATCTCAACGACGATTTCCGTCGCTATATCCTGGCCACCCGTTTTCCCGGTGGGCGGCCGACACAGTCCAGGGTCGAAGACGAACGCTAGCCCGTGGCCGAGGGCTCGTTGGCCACGCCGTGCGGCACGTGGCCGGCTGCCATCAGGCTGGAGGCCGGACCAATATGGGTGGCCTGGTCATCGAAAAAGATATCGGCGCCGAAGGCCTGCAGGAACTGAGCCTTGGCCATGCCGCCCAGAAACAGGGCTTCGTCGATACGGATGTGCCAAGCACGCAGCGTACGGATCACACGCTCGTGGGCCGGGGCACTGCGCGAGGTCACCAGCGCGGTTCGAATCGGACAATCGGCCGGATCGAATTCAGTCTGGATATGGGTCAGTGCCTCGAGAAACGCCTTGAACGGCCCGCCCGGAAGGGGCCGGCCGGCGGCGGCCGATTCGGCTTCGGTGAAGGCCGCCAACCCGTGTTGCTTGAAGATGCGTTCCGCTTCGTCGGAGAACAGCACGGCATCACCGTCGAAGGCTATCTTGAGCACGCCTTCGCCGGCGGCGCGTGAATGACCGGGCACGATTGTCGCAGCCGCACAGCCCGCCGCCAGGGCGGCACGCACATCGTCCGGGTCGGCCGAGAGAAAAAGATCGGCGCCGAAGGCCGAGACGTAGCGCCATGGCGAATCGCCGCTGGTAAAGGCCGCCCGCGTGATTGGCAGATCGTGATGGGCTATGGAATTGAACACCCGCAGGCCGGTATCCGCGCTATTGCGTGATAACAGGATCACTTCGACGCGCTCGCGCCCGGCATCGTTGAGCGCCAGAAGTTTGCGCACGAGGCCGAAGGCTACGCCGGGCTCGAGCACGTCTTCTTCGTGCTCGATCTGGTAGCTGCAATAGGCCTCGCGGCCCTGGGTTTCGAACACGGCATGGCTGGCTTCCAGGTCGAACAGTGCCCGGGACGAGATACCTATGACCAGCTTGCCGGATTGGGTGTTCATTCCCGCGAGTGTAGCGTCACTCGGGTCGATCGCGCAGCCCGCCATATCGAGCGAAGAGGATCGGCGCGGCCTCGCCGGCCGATCCTCCTGGCCGCTCAGCTCTCGCTGCCGGTATCGGAGCCGTCGGCGGTGTCGTTGACCGTAGCCTCCGAGCGCAGGTTTTCGACAGTCTTGGCCCCGATGCCGTCGACCCGGCTCAGTTGACCCAGACTGTCGTAGTCCCCATTGGCCTTGCGGTCCTTGATGATGGCCTGGGCCTTCACGCTGCCGATGCCGTCGAGCGTCTGCAGTTGATCGGCCGTGGCGGTATTGATGTTGACCGCGGCCAGCGCCGAAGCGGCATAGAACAGCGAGCCGGCGATCGCGGCAAAAATCAATTTCTTCATTCTTCCCCCTGATTGGTTTTTATTGCATGTGCCATTTGAACCTATGCGCAATACAATGAAGCGTGCAAGTCCAGATCCATGAACAACTTAAAGGCGAAGTAAATAAACAACTGATTCGCCGAATAATTCAATAATTTGGTAAAATTAACTAACGCTCGATGGAATCCTGTCTCGAGCGCAGATTGCCGATATCGGAGACGCAATCGGCCGAGCCGGTATGATCGAATCATCGTGACCAAACAATGCCGAGGGCTTCGTGACACAACGCAAGATCGACTGCTGGCTGACCGACATGGACGGTGTGTTGGTGCATGAGAACAAGGCGCTGCCGGGTGCCGCCGAACTGATCAACCAGTGGCGGGCCAGCGACACTCGTTTTCTGGTGCTGACCAACAACTCCATCTATACGCCGCGCGATCTGTCGGCCCGGCTATCGCGCAGCGGCATCGAGGTGCCGGAAGACCAGATCTGGACCTCGGCGCTGGCAACCGCCGCGTTTCTGGCCGATCAGGCGCCCGAGGGCTCGGCCTTCATCATCGGCGAGGCTGGCCTGACCACGGCGATGCACGAGGCCGGCTTCGTCATGACCGATACCAACCCGGATTTCGTGGTTCTCGGAGAAACCCGGACTTATTCGTTCGAGGCGATCACGAGAGCGATCCGCCTGATCAACAACGGGGCGCGTTTCATCGCCACCAACCCGGATGTGACCGGCCCCAGCGCGGAAGGTGTGCTGCCCGCGACGGGCGCGGTTGCGGCCCTGATCACGGCCGCAACCAAGCGCGAGCCCTACTACGTCGGCAAGCCCAATCCGATGATGTTCCGCTCGGCGATGAACAAGCTCGGCGCGCATTCCGAGCGTACCGGCATGATCGGCGATCGGATGGATACCGATGTTGTTGCCGGCATCGAGGCCGGTCTGCATACGATCCTGGTGCTGTCGGGCATTGCCAACCGGCAAGATGTCGATCGTTATCCGTTCCGGCCCGCGGCCATTATGGATTCGGTTCAGGATCTGCTCGAGAAGCACAAAAAGAACGGCAAGAACGACGAAAAAGAAAAAGGAAAACAATAGCTAAGGAGCCGTTGCCCGGTGACCGCTGGCTGCTTGCGACCCGCCGGACGGGCAGCGCGTCTTCACACTACCGAGGTCATGCCGCCGTCGACGAAGATATTCTGGCCGGAGACGAAGTTCGAGGCGTTCGAGCAGAGATAGACCAGCGTGCCGATCAACTCGTCGAGCTGGCCCCAGCGCGCCGCCGGCGTGCGTTTTTTGATCCAGGCATCGAAATCCTCGTCCTGCCAGAGCGCGGTGTTCATGTCGGTCTGGAAATAGCCGGGCGAGATACAGTTCACCTGAATGTTGTAGCGCGCGAGATCCGCCGCCATGCCCTGGGTGAGCATGGCCACGCCGCCCTTCGAGGCTGAATAGGCCGCGATCGTCTCGCGGGCGAGCTTCGACTGCACCGAGCCGAGGTTCACGATCTTGCCCGAACCGCGCTCGCTCATCGGCCCGGCCATCGCATTGGCGACATAGAACGCACTCGACAGATTGGTCGCGACCACCGCGTCCCAGTCGGCCGGCTCGAAGTCCGCAAACGGTGCTCTTTTCTGCAGGCCGGCGTTGTTGACCAGGATGTCCGGCAGGCCGTGGGCGGTGATCACCTCGGCGATCGCCTGCTTCACGGCCGCGGCATCGGTCACGTCGAAGGCCACGTACGCCACGTCGGCGCCGGTCTCGCCGGCGAGCCGCTCGGCCGCTGCCGCGAGCTTGTCCGGATCGCGCCCGTGCAGGACAACCCGTGCGCCGCGCTCGGCCAGTCCTCGCGCCAGCTCGGCGCCGAGCCCGCGCGAGGAACCGGTGATCAGTGCCAGCTTGCCCGCGACATCGAACAGCGCATCGCTCATGAGATCGCTCCTCTAGAAGATTGCGAAGATGGCATAGGCGATGACGAAGGCGACGATCGATTCGAGCGCCTGCTGCACCGTCCAGGTCTTGAGTGTCGTGGCCACGTCCATGCCCATCAAGCGCCCGACCAGCCAGAAGCCGGAATCGTTGACGTGGCTGGCGAACACCGAGCCGGCCGCGGTCGCGAACACGATGGCGACCACCTGCATCGCCGAATAATCGCCCTGGGCCACCGCCGGCGCCATCAGCCCGGCGGCGGTCACCAGTGCCACCGTGGCCGAACCCTGAGCCAGCCGGATCATCACCGCAACCACATAGGTGGCCACGATGATCGGCAGGCCGAGATTGTTGAGTGAACCCGCCAGTGCATCGCCGATGCCGGAGGCCTGAAGCACGCCGCCGAGCATGCCACCGGCGCCGATGATCAACACCACCGAGCAGATCGCCGGCAGGGCCGAGGATCCAGAATCTTTTCCAGCGCGCTGCCGTGCTCACCGCGGCGCCAGCCGAGCACGTAGGAGGCGGCCAGCACTGAGATGAGCAGGGCGACCGGCGTCTGGCCGACCAGGCGCAGCACATGGAACCAGGTTGCATTGCCGTTCACCCAGTTCAGCGTATCGGCGAAATGCAGGCCGGTATTGGCGAAGATCAGCACCAGCGGGATCAGCAGCAGCACCGAGACGGTGGATACCCGCGGCGGATTGTCGATGGTGTCGTGATCGGTGCTGCCGAACAGATGCTCGGCCACCGCGAACGGATAGCGGCGCCCCGCGATCTTGCCCCAGAGATAGCCGGAGACATACCACATCGGAAACGCCACGATGATGCCGGTCAGCAGCACCAGCCCCGGGTTGGCGCCGTAGGCGGCGATCGCGGTGACCGGCCCGGGATGCGGCGGCACGAATACGTGCATCACCGAGAACGCGCCGGCCGCCGGCAGGCCATAGAGCAACACCGGGCCGTCCAGTCGGCGGGCGACCGCGAAGATGATCGGCAGCATCACCACCAGGCCGGCATCGAAGAAGATCGGGAAGCCCATGAACAGCTAGGCCAGACCGAGCGCGAACGGGGCGCGCTTTTCGCCGAATACCTCGACCATGCGATCGGCCAGCACCTTGGCGCCGCCCGAGTGCTCCACCAGCCGGCCGAGCATGGCGCCGAAGCCGACCAGCAGGGCCACCGAGGCCAGCGTGTCGCCAAAGCCGCCCAGCATGGTCGGCAGAATCTGTTCGGCGGAATCAGCGTGGCGAAGGCGGTGACCAGGCTGACGATGGTCAATGCCAGAAAGGCATGCACCTTGAAACGGATGATGAGGACGAGCAGCAGCGCGATAGCGGCAGCTGCGATACCCAGCAACGGCCCCGTGGACAGTGTCTGGTGCCAATGATCCATGCGACGATTCTTCTGCGCAGTAGCGGATAGGGCGGCGAAAGGCGGCACACCCTACAATGGAATCGGTCCCATTCCTGTTAGTATTTCGTCTTAGATGCTGTCACGGCATGCGCCTGCTGTAGGATCAGGAGTTGCTTGAGCCCGGAACCCGGCCGCGGTAGACGAACCGCCAGATCAGATAGCTGACCACCACGAGCACGGCAATGCCGGCTGCGGCGTACATGCCGATCGGCCCGAAATGTTCCAGAGCCTGCTCGAAATGCTTGCCGAACCAATAGGTTCCGAACCCCCACGCGCCCACCCAGAGTGCAGCGCCGATCGCGTTATAGAGCGCGAACCGCGGCGCGGCCATACAGCCAATGCCGGCCACGATGCCGTTGAGCTGCCGCAGGCCGACGAAAAACCGGGCCACGATGACGATGGCGCCGCCACGCCGCTGGAAGAACCGTTCGATGCGCGCCAGCCTCGCGTCCGTGATGCCCACGCGCGCGCCGTATCGCACCACGACGCGCCGCCCGCCGAAGCGGCCGATGGCATAGCCGATGTTGTCGCCGATCACGGCGCCCAACCAGGCCGCCGGCAGCAACAGCTCGATCGGCAGCTTGCCCTGGGAGGCCAGCAGGGCAGCCGAGATCAGCGCGGTCTCGCCGGGCACGGGAATGCCGAAGTCCTCGAGCAGAACGAGCACGAAAATGGCCCACGGGCCGTAGTCCGAGATGAACTGAGTGATATCGGGCATGCCTGACACTAACGTAATCGGCGGGCACGACCATCGCGAGGAATACGGGGCGCTCGCGAGGCCGCCGTCGGGGATAAGCCCAGTCTATCCTGAAGTGTGTTCGCGCCATGATACGCCTCGCCGCGGTGGACTGTCGGCGCACGAGCATGGCATTGAACAAGCGGCCTCGGATCGTCTTTAAGGGCTTGCGAGCCGAGGTTCGCAGCCCGCGCCAGGCTGTGGATAAATCCAGCGGCAGTCCGCGCCACAGGATCCGGCGGCTCTGATCCGAGCGCGGCGATATCGGCTACGACCCCGCTGCGGGCGTCCTCGCGACGCGCAGGGCATGCGCATCGGTGATGACCCGGGCCGGCTTCGTTCTCCTCATCGTCCAGCCGGTGGTCCAGCCGGTGGTCCGGCCTGGGGCAGGCCGCCAGGCGCTGGCCCGGAATCGCGGCTCGATCGTCGGCACATGGAGGCATCCGTGTGCTGCGGGGCTTGCGCTCCGGGGAGGGAGTGCAGCTGGCCCAATTCCCGGGAATCCGGCCGCGACGTGCGCGATGGCAACGTGTGCCTTCCCGGCGGCGGAGCTCCACAACGTCCAGTGCGCCGATCGTCGTATATCCGGACGCCGGCTCGATCGACACACTGCCGCAATATTTTATGGGACCGTTCCCATTCATCAATTCGGCATATCCATGACAGGCGAATCGCACTATATGGCCCGGCGCGTACGCTCGCGGAGACCGACAATCCGTGCGGCCGCGCGCAATAACAGAATCACGACAATATCCGCGTTGCATGATCCCGGCGACGAGCCGTCGGCGGCAGAGAAACAGGCGTCGGTCGCGGCCGCCAGCGAACGGCCGATCACGCGCGCGGTCGATCGTCGTTACGCCCCGCGTTACGCGCGACCGGCGCGGCTCGGCCCGAATACGCGGCTCGATCGTGTGGCGGCCTTCAAGCACTTCAGTACCCAGAGCGGCAGGGCCGGCTGCGGGTGCGAACAAGCCACCGGGCCGGAGCGCGCGCACGACTCGGGCGGCGCGCCGGCGAGTCCGCTTGGAGTGCATCCATGATCAGCCCGGAATACGACATCATTGCCTTCGGCGAGAGCATGGCGCTGTTCGTGGCCGAGCAGGCCGGCGATCTGGCCGAGGTCTCCGCCTATACCCGTCGCTTGGCCGGCGCCGACAGCAACGTGGCGATCGGGCTGGCGCGGCTCGGGCTATCGGTGGACTGGACGAGCCGTGTCGGCGACGACAGCTTCGGGCGCTTCATCGTGGCCGCGCTCACCGCCGAAGGCGTGGACTGCCGGCATGTGATCGTCGACGACAGCCGTCCGACCGGTTTCCAGCTCAAGGCCCGGCGCGACGACGGCGGCGACCCGGCGGTCGAGTATTTCCGTCGCGGCTCCGCGGCCAGTGCGCTGTCGCCGGCCGATATTCCGGCCGAGCGCTTTGCCCGGGCCCGGCATCTGCATTGCACCGGCATCCCGGCCGCGCTCGGCGAATCGGCGCGGGCGCTGTCGCATCATGCGATGGCCGCCATGCGCGCCGCCGGCGGCACGATCTCCTTCGACCCGAACCTGCGGCCCTCGCTGTGGCCCGACGAGGCGACCATGCGCCGCGAGATCAATGCCCTGGCCGCCCAGGCCGACTGGGTGCTGCCCGGGCTGGCCGAAGGGCGGCTGCTGACCGGGCACGACGACCCGGCCGACATCGCCGATTTCTATCTGGCGCAGGGCGCATCCGAGGTGGTGATCAAGCTCGGGCCCGAGGGCGCCTGCTGGCGATCGGCAGACGATGCATGCCAGGTGCCGGGCGTGCCGGTGGCCCGCGTGGTGGACACGGTCGGCGCCGGCGACGGCTTTGCGGTGGGCTTTGTCAGCGCCCGGCTGGAAGGGCGGGCGCCCGCGGCCTGCCTGCAACGGGCGAACGCCATCGGCGCGGCCGCGGTACAGGTCGCCGGCGATATGGAAGGCCTGCCGCGGCGCCACGAACTCAGCGAATAAACGAAACAAGAGGAGCCCCGCCATGACGACACCGCTGCCCCGACGCCGCTGGTGGGTGATCATGCCCATCGTGTTCATCACCTACAGCCTGGCCTATGTGGACCGGGCCAACTACGGCTTTGCCGCCGCCGCCGGCATGGCCGACGATCTGCACATCACGCCGGCGATGTCGTCGCTGCTGGGCTCGTTGTTCTTCCTCGGTTATTTCTTCTTCCAGATCCCGGGCACCATCTATGCAGAGAAACGCAGCGCCCGGGTGCTGATCTTCTGGTGTCTGCTGGCCTGGAGCGTGCTGGCGACCCTCACCGGCATCGTCAGCAACGCCGATGCGCTGATCGCGATCCGCTTCGGCCTGGGCGTGACCGAGGCGGCCGTGATGCCGGCCATGCTGGTCTATCTCAGCCACTGGTTCACCCGGGCGGAGCGCTCGCGGGCCAACACCTTTCTGATCCTCGGCAATCCGGTGACCATTTTGTGGATGTCGGTGCTGTCCGGCTACATCATCCACAACGCCGACTGGCACTGGATGTTCATCGCCGAAGGCGTGCCGGGCATCATCTGGGCGGTGTGCTGGTGGTTCATCGTCTCCGACCGGCCGGCGGACGCCAGCTGGCTCAGCGAGGCCCACAAGCAGAGCCTGGAAGCCGCGCTGGCCGCCGAGCAGTCGGATCTCAAAGCCGTGCCCAACTATCGCCAGGCGTTCGCCTCGCCGCAGGTGATCCTGCTCTGTGCCCAGTATTTCTGCTGGAGTGTCGGCGTCTACGGCTTCGTGCTGTGGTTGCCGTCGATCCTGCGCGAGGCGGGGCATCTGAACATCGTGGATGCCGGCTGGCTGTCGGCGCTGCCGTATGTAGCGGCCATCATCGGCATGCTGGCCTTGTCCTGGGGTTCGGATCGCTCGCTCAACCGGCGCCTGTTCGTCTGGCCGCCGCTGGTGATCGCGGGGCTGGCGTTTGTCGGTTCCTATCTGCTCGGCCCGGACCACTTCGACTGGTCGTATGCGCTGCTGGTGGTGGCCGGTTTCGGGCTGTATGCGCCCTACGGGCCGTTCTTTGCCATCATTCCGGAATTGCTGCCGCGCAACGTCGCCGGCGGCGCGATCGCGCTGGTCAATTCCTTCGGCGCGCTCGGCGGTTTTCTCGGCGCCTACGGCGTCGGCTATCTCAACGGGCTGACCGGCAATCCGGCGACCTCTTATATGGCCATGGGTGGCGCGCTGTTGCTGGCCGCGGTGCTCACGCTGTTCGTACGCCCGGCCACCGAACAGGCGGCCTCGCGCCAGGCCACGGTCGCGCCGCGCGCGGACGACCCGGCTGCTTCCCCGCATCAGGCTGCCCGCCATGTCTCGTAAGACCGTCGTACTGTACAAGCCCCTCGCTCCGGCACTGCGCGAACGGCTCGAGGCTGCGCATGAGGTAGTGGATTTCAGCGGGCGCTCGGATCCGGCCCGCGACCCGGAATTTCTTGCCGCGCTGGAGACTGCCCACGGGGTGCTCGGCGCCAGCGTGCCGCTGGGCCGGGAAGAACTGGAAGGCGCACGCAATCTGGAAGTCATCTCCAGCGTGTCGGTAGGTGTGGACAAATACGATCCGGCCTATCTGGCCGAGCGCGGCATCGTGCTCTGTCATACCCCGGACGTGCTCACCGAAACCACGGCCGATACGGCGTTCCTGCTGGTGCTGGCGACCGCGCGCCGGGCCATGGCACTGTCGCGCCGGGTGCGCGAAGGCCGTTGGACGACCAGCGTCGGCGAAGCGGATTTCGGTGTGGACGTGCACGGCAAGCGGCTCGGCATCGTCGGCATGGGCCGGATCGGTGCCGCCATCGGCCGGCGGGCGCGGTTCGGCTTCGATATGGACGTGGCTTATCACAACCGTTCGCGGCATGCGGACGTCGAGGCCGAGCTCGGCGCCGAATGGCACACGCTCGACGATCTGCTCGAGTGGGCGGATTTCGTCTGCGTGACCGTGCCGCTGGTCGCGGCCACCCGCGAGATGTTCGGCGCGGAACAGTTCCGGCGCATGGGCGCCGACGCGATCTTCATCAACATATCCCGCGGCGGCGTGGTCGACGAGCCGGCGCTGATCGCAGCCCTCGAGGCCGGCACGATACGGGCTGCCGGGCTGGATGTGTTCGCCACCGAACCGCTGCCGGCCGATTCGCCGCTGGCGCGGCTCGACAACGTTGTCGCCCTGCCGCATATCGGCTCGGCCACCCACGAAACCCGGCAGGCCATGGCCGCGCTGGCTGTGGATAACCTGTTGGCGGTTCTGGCCGGGAAGACGCCGCCGGCGCGCTACGACGCGGGCGGCTGAAGGCTCAGACGGATGGCGCGCGTCGGTCCTCGAGTACGCGCCGGCCACGGATGCAGTCCGCTTCGTGTGGTTCGTCGATCCAGGGTTCGCGGAGGGCCTGCGCGATCCAGTCGGCCACGGCTGGATGCGCCCGCAGCCGCTCGGCATAGGCGGCCGGCTCGTCGCCCAGTTCGATGCCGTAGCCGTGAACCCGTACCGCGACCGGCGCATAGAAGGCATCCACGGCGGTGAATTCGGCGCCGGCCAGCCAGGGCCCGCCGAAACGGGCCAGCCCGTCGGCCCATAGTGCATCGAGCCGCGCGATGTCGCGCGCCAGGGCCGGGCTCGGCGTGCCCAGCTCGATACGCAGCGCACAGTTCATCGAGCATTCGTCGCGCAAGGCGGAAAACCCGGCATGCATCTCGGCGGTGGCCGCGCGGGCCCAGGCGCGGGCGCCGGCCTGTGCCGGCCAGACAGCCGGATGCGCCTCGGCAAGATACTCGACGATCGCCAGCGATTCCCAGATCACGTCCTCGCCGGCGTGCAGGCAGGGCACCTTGCCGGTCGGCGAGAAGGCCTCGAAGGCGGTCTGCCGGCCGGCGCCATCGAACGGCGTGAGGATCTCTTCGAATTCGATGGCCAGCGCCTGCATCAACACCCAGGGCCGCATCGACCAGGAGGAATAATTGCGGTTGGCGATGAACAGGCGATAGCTCATGGGTCGCACCGGCCGGGAGGCAGAGCGCTCAGCCTAGCACCGTCGCGGCAGCCGTTACGGGGCGAACCGGCCCGCGGGCGAATCGCCGCGGGCCGGCGCCTCGGCTCACCAGATCTCGACCCGCTTGTCGGCCGGCCGGACCATCGCATCGCCCGGCTTGCAGTCGAACGCCTTGGCAAAGGCCGGCATGTTCGACGGCGCGCCGATCGCACGCTGGCTCATCGGCGAGTGCGGGTCCGAGTTCAGCTGAACTTCCAGCGCCTTGTCCCGGGTATGGCCACGCCAGACCCGCGCCCAGGACATGAAGAAACGCTGGTTTTCGGTATAGCCGTCGATCTTCTCGTCGGCTTCCTTCGGGTTGTTGGCCAGGGCTGTCTGCAACGCGTCGTAGGCCAGCGTCAGGCCGTCCAGATCGGCGATGTTCTCGCCGAGCGTGAGCTTGCCGTTGACGTGCAGGTCTGGCTTGCCGGGAATCGGCGTGTACTGGTTGAACTGATCGACCAGCTTCTGGGTCCGCGCGTCGAAGGCCTTGCGGTCGGCCGTGGTCCACCAGTTCTGCTGATTGCCGTTGCCGTCGAACTGGCTGCCCTGGTCGTCGTAGCCGTGGCTCGACTCGTGCCCGATCACGGCGCCGATGCCACCGTAGTTGACCGCATCGTCGCCGTGGGCATAGAAGAACGGCGGCTGCAGGATGGCGGCCGGAAAGTTGATGGTGTTGTCGGTCGGGTTGTAATAAGCGTTGACCGTCTGCGGCGTCATGCCCCAGCGCTGGCGATCGCGCGGCTGGCCGACATAGGCCATCTCGTAGTCGTGATTGAACTTCGCCGCGCGCTCCATGTTGCCGTAGAAATCATCGGCCGAGATGCGGAGGCCCTGCCCACGAACGCCAATGCTCCGGATAGCCGATCTTCGGCAGGAATTTCGACCACTTGTCGAGCGCCTTGTCCTTGGTCTTCTCGCTCATCCAGTCGTTGTTCTGGATGCGCGTCTTCAGCGCGGCGCGGATGTTTTGAACCATCTGCTGCGCACGCGCCTTGGCTTCCGGCGGGAATATCGCTCGACGTATAGCTGGCCGAGCGCCTGGCCCATGGCCTGGTTGATCGCGTCCAGCGTCTGTTTCCATCGCGCCTTCTGCTTGGGCTGGCCGTTGAGCGTGGTGCCGTAGAACGCGAAGTGGGCATCGTTGAACGGCTGCGACAGCAGCGGCGCGGCATCGTCGATCGCGTGGAAACGCAGGTAGGCACGCCACTGATCGAGCGGGCATTGCCAAGCAGTGCATTGAATTCCTTGAAGAACTTCGGCTCGGAAAGAGAGAAGCCCTTCTGGATTTCGGCGCCCTGGGCGGCAAAGAACTGTGTCCAGTCGAAGTTCGGCGTGGCCTTGTTGGCCTCGGCCAGGCTGACGAAATGGTACTGATTCTTCGGATCGCGCATGGCCACGCGCGACAACGAATGCTTGGCCAGATCGGTCTCGAAGGCCATGGCCTTCCTGGCATCCGCGGCGGCCTGGTTGTCCGATTCGCCGGTCAGCTTGAACAGCTCGGTCGATGTATTCGACGTAGGCCCCGCGCTGATCGGCGTAGTCCTTGTCGGTGTAGTACTTCGGTGTCGGCAGGCCGAGCCCGGCCTGATAGGCATAGGCGATGACGCGGGTCGCATTCTTGTAGTCCGGGCTGGCATCGAGTTCGAACACCTGCCCCTGACCGGCAGCGAACGCCCGGGTGAGATAGTCGCCGAGCTGCTTGCGACTGTCGATGGCCGCGATCTGCTTCAATCGCGGCTCGATCGGCTGATAGCCCGCCTTGTCGATGGCCTGCGTATCCATGCCCGACTGATACAGATGGCCGATCTTGGCCTTGATCGAGCCGTGCGTCGGCCTTGTCTGTCGCCGCGGCGGCTTTCTTCACGATCGTGTGCTGATCGTCGAGGCTCTTCTCGGCGAGCATGTTGAACGAGCCCCAGCGGGCGTCATCATCCGGAATCGGATTCGCGGCCACCCACTTCGCGTTCACGAAGGTGTCGAGGTTCTGGCAGGCGCTGACATTCTTATCCAGATTGTCGGTATCGAAGATCTGCTTCGCGGCGGACAGGCGCATGTCCGCGGCATCGGAATTGGAAGCCTCGGCTGTATAGGCGCCGGTCTGGATCATCACCAGCCCCAGCGCGATCGCCACGGGCATGAAAGCCTGTCGTCGAATCATGATCATCCTTGTTATTTGATACGGGCCCCGAAAGGCCGTCGG
>CAWIGB010000020.1:0-78115 GCA_963835375.1 uncultured Gammaproteobacteria bacterium | reverse complement strand
CCGGCTGCGCCATGCAACCCAAAGCCGCCCGATCGGCTAAACTACGCCGCCAGCTATCCCTGAGTCTGGAGTTTGGGATGGGTCGCACAAGATCGCGCCCGTCTTCGCTTGCCTGCACCCAAAGGCGCCACGTGCCAGGGGGCGCGCTCGGTTGCCGGCGAGTGCCGCTGCGCCGGCAGGCTGGCCCCTTGCATCGGGCCATGGCGCATTGCTCGCCTTGACCGCGGCCGGCGGCGCGCACGGACGATACGTCAACGGGACCTGATTTTGCAGATCCTCCTATTCAACCTGGCCGCCCTCGCCGGCGCCGTCTCCCAGGGGCTGACTGGTTTCGGCAGCGGCACGCTGATGGTCAGCAGCCTGGTGCTGATCTACCCCTTCCGCGACGTCGTGCCGGTCGTGGCTGTGGTGGCCCTGGGAACCAACCTTGTCATGATGCTGCTGGCACGCCGGGAGTTCGACTGGCGGCGCGGTCCGATCGCGGCGCTGTCGCTGTCGGCCGGCGTGCTGGGCGGTGCGCAGCTGCTCGCAGCCCTGCCGGTGGACATACTGCAACGCACGCTGGGCGCAGTGATTCTGTGCTATGTGGCGTTGAATCTGTTCAAGACGCCAGCGCCGCAGCGCATGCCAGCAATGGGCTGGGCGGATGCATCGGGGCTGGCGGGTTCATCGGTGTTCGCCGGCGTGATCGTGGGCGCGGTCGGCGTCTCGCCGATCCCGTTGCTGATCTACGTGAACATGCGCTACCCCAAACGCTATTCGCGCTCGATCCTCACCATGGCATTCCTGTTGAGTTCGGCCGTCCAGGCGCTGATCTACACTCATCTCGGCCTGCTCACGACGCATTCCTGGTGGCTGGCCCTGGCCACTCTGCCGGCGTTGCTGATCGGGCTGATCGCCGGCCACAAGCTGCACTACAGAGTCGACCAGAAGACCTTCAGCCGTATTCTGGCGCTTGTGCTGGCGCTGCCCGCCCTGCGTCTGGTGATCGGCTGACGCCGCGCTCGCCGTAGCGCGCGCCCACCAGCAGCCGGCTGAAGTCCTCGGCCGGCACCGCACGGCTGAACAGATAGCCCTGCATCTCGTCGCAACCGAGCTCGGTGACGTAACGCAGCTGTTCCTCGGTCTCCACCCCTTCGGCCACCACGCCCAGCCCGAGGTTGTGTGCCAGCGTGACGATCGAGCTCACGATGGCGGCCTGCTGGGGCATGGACGCGCCCAGCTCGCGGACGAACGAGCGATCGATCTTGAGCTGCTGAATCGGCAGTTTCTCCAGATACGACAGGCTCGAATGGCCGGTACCGAAGTCGTCGAGTGCCACGTCCACGCCCATCCGGGCGAATCGCTTGAGCGTGTTGATCGCTTCCAGCATGCCTTTGATCGCGACCGACTCGGTAATCTCGAACATCAGCGAGCGCGGCTCGATGCCGTAGCGATCGAGATGACGCCGCACCAGCCCCGGCAGCCGCGGGTCGCTCACCCGGGCCGCCGACAGGTTGACCGAGATCTGCGGCACGGCGAGCCCGGCATCGCGCCAGCGACGGATCTGAGCGCAGACAGAATCGAGCACCACCCCTTCCAGCTCGTCGATCTGGCCGGAGCGTTCGGCCAGCGGAATGAAGCGATCGGGGGGGATCACGCCGCGCTCGGCGTGGTGCCAGCGCACGAGCGCCTCGGCACCGGAGAGCGTGCCGTCGGCCGGCCGATACTTCGGCTGGTAATAGACCACGATGTCGCCCGCCCCGAGCGCCTGGCCCAACTCGCGCTGCAGGTTGAATTCATCCTCGGCCCGGCGGGCCATTTCCGGCCGGTATCCGACGTAGCTGTTCTTGCCGTTGTGCTTGGCGTGGTACATCGCCCGATCGGCCGCGGTGATCAGCGCCTGCGGGCTGGCCCCGTGGTCGGGAAAGCGAGCCCAGCCGATGCTGGCCGACAGACCGGGCATCGTACCGCCGGCCTGGCGAATGGCCATCAGCAGCCGATGCGCCAAGGTATCGATATCGGCCATGCCATCCGCGCCTACCGCGAGCACCACGAATTCGTCGCCGCCCATGCGCGCGACCGTATCGTTGTCGCGCATGGTGTCGCGCATCGCATTCGCCACCCGCTCCAGCACCTCGTCGCCGGCACGATGCCCCAGGTTGTCGTTGAGCAGCTTGAAGCCGTCGAGATCGACATAGAACACGGCAAAGCCGCCGCCGCGGCGAGCGACGTATCCGATCTCGCGATCGAGCCGTTCGTCCAGCAGCTTGCGGTTGGCGAGATCGGTGAGCGCATCGTGGTAACTGCTGTGACGCAGCTGCTCGTTGGCGGCCTGCAACGAGGCGATCAGCTCTGCCGTCTGTGTTTCCAACCGACGGTCGAGCGCCGACGCCAACAGTGTCGCAGCCAGCAACACGACCGACAGGGAGCTGATCAACAGTGCCAGCCAGGTCTTGTCCACACCGCCGGCCGCCAGACCCTGGCTGGCCGCCGGAAATTGGGCCGCCGCCATGCCGGCATAGTGCATGCCGGCGATCGCGGCGCCCATGAAGGCCGCGGCCGCACTCTTCTTGACGGTACGCAGACGCGCGCGCACCTCCCGCAGCGCAAACGACAGTCCAAGCGCCGCCGCCGAGCCCGTGAGCGCCACCAGCACCGAAAACACCACCCACACCGGGCGATAGACAATGCCGGGCTCGATCTCCATGCCGTACATGCCGGTGTAGTGCATGCTCACGATCCCGATCGCCATGACGACCGAACCCGCCAGCCAGATCGCGCGATCAAGCCGCGGCCGACAGGCCAGCCTGAGCGCCGCCGCCGAGGCGGCGACCGCCATCAGCCATGACAACGCCGTGGGCAGCGGCGCGTAGTTCATGTGGATGGGCAGAATCAACGCGAGCATGCCGATGAAATGCATCGACCAGATGCCCGACCCGAGCGTGACCGCGCCCGCTGCCAGCCAGATCCAGGCGTAGCGTCGCTGGGCGGCATACACGCGGTCGGCGAGATCGAGCGCGGCATAGCCGGCCAGAATCGCCACGGCGATCGACAGCAGCACGAGTTCCGGCTGATAGCTTCGGGGCAGAAAAACGGCAGCCTCCATAGAACGACAGCTCCGGCATTGCACCAATACGAGACTCACGGCCACCCGAGGCCGACAACCGCGGCGCGGGCGCTCGCAGACGACAGTCTTCGCGGCATACTACGCACTGATCCCGAGGCCCGATGCCCGGCGCGCCGTTGGGCCAGCCGCATCGCGCGCCCAAGGCATCACTCGATACTCGAATTAAACTGCATACAAAACAATCGGGCGCCGCAGTCTTCGTCATGCCGTGGCTGCGCGGCGCCTGCGCTAGACTACGCGGGCCGAAAGCGCTTCCACCCCCGCAACCGTCGCGCACCGATGCCAAGCGAGATCCCCGCTCCGCTGCCGATCCACTACGACACCGTACACCTCGCGGCCGAGGATCATTACGAGGCCCTGGTGGACGAGCTCGTCCACCGCGGCAGCTGCGTGGTCGACGAAATCGGGTCTCTGGTCTTCAGCCGCGACGCCCCCGGCCCGGCGGCATGGGCCCGGAACAGCTGGCTGGCCCCGGCCGAGTATCGTGTGCAGTCAATCGGCGACGCTGCCCGCGTGCTGTCGTCGATTCAGCGCAACTGGCATTTGCATTCAATCGCACATCATCGCCGCGCCCAGCTCATCGCCGACAGACTGGCGCCGATCCGGTTCCGGCCGCTCGATTTCCCGGCGCGCGTTCCGTCGGCCCCGCTCGGTGCGTTCGGCCTGCTCGATCGCGATCGACTGCTGGCGTCACCGGTCTGCTCGAGCGCCTTCGCCGACGGCCGACCGGTTTTCACCGAAGACCGTCACGGGCCGCCCAACCGGGCTTATCTCAAGCTCTGGGAGGCGTTGACGCTGGCTCGCAACCCACCGCGCCCGGGCGATGTCTGTCTTGATCTCGGCGCTTCACCCGGCGGCTGGACCTGGGTGCTGAATCAGCTGGGTGCCGATGTGATCGCCGTCGACCGGGCCGATCTGGCACCGAAGCTCGCGGCCGAGGCGCGCGTGACGATGCACCACGGCGATGCATTCGGCGTGACCGTCGAGGACCTGGATCGACGCCCCGATTGGATCCTGTCCGACGTGATTGCCTATCCCGCGCGACTTCATGCACTGGCCGAGTACTGGTGTCGCGCCTGCCCGCAGGCCGGCGTCATCATTACCGTGAAGTGCCAGGGCGCGGTCGATCCGGCCGAGATCGACCGTTTTCTCGATATAGACAAGGCTCGGCTCCGTCATCTGAGCGCGAACAAACACGAACTGACATTCTTTCGTCTGCCCGACGCAGGGCCGCCCGAAGGCGCCTCGCGCCGCCCTTGACGCGCCCGAATGCCGGCTTCGCGACAGAGATAGCGTAGGAGTGCGTATTCCTGCACACGGCATCGTTCATGTATCGTTGCCCTCGTGCCGACAATTCCGACTATTTTCGGCGGCGCCGATACGCCGTATCCGGCCCTCCACGACCCCGATGCCGTGTTCCCGCGGTCAACTCGATAGGACACGTGATATTCATGCGCTATCTAGCCCTGTTTCTTGTGCTTCTGGCGATGCTGTGCGTCCAGACTGGCTGCGCCGCTTCGGAATCCCAGCCGGCCCACGTCCCGGACGCCGGCGCAGGCTCAGCCAAGGGCTACACCCCACTGACGCCCGACAACGACCAGAGCAAGATCGATCAGGAAGTCGTGCGCGAACTGCAGGACAACCACTACAACAAGATCAAGCTCGACAATGCCTTCTCGGAGAAATTCTTCAAGGCCTATCTGGATGACCTGGACGGCACCCACAGCGTCTTCCTCGCCTCCGACGTCAAGCGCCTGAAGCACAAATACGCCGACGATCTCGACGACCAGCTCAAGAACGGGCAGCTGAGCGCGGCCTACGACATCTTCAACACCTACCAGAAACGTCGGATCCAGATCGACCAGTGGGCGCTGGGCCGCATCGAAAAGGGTCTGAGTTCGCTCAACCTCGATGATCAGGAAGCCTTCAAGGTCGACCGCGAGAACGCACCGTGGCCGGCCGACGCCGATGCCCGCGAGAAACTGTGGACCAAGCAGCTGGAGAACCAGGTCATCGATCTGCGGCTCAACGACGTCAAACCGGCCGAGATCAAGAAGCGCCTGACCCAGCGCTATACCAACGAGCTCAAGCAGCTGCGCCAGGCCGAGCCGACCGATGCGTTCTCGGTCTACATGGACGCCTACACCCACAGCTACGATCCGCACACCGATTATTTCTCGCCGCGCCGCTCCGAGGATTTCAACATCGACATGAACCTGCAGCTGCAGGGCATCGGTGCGGAACTGCGCTCGAAGAACGGCTACGCGGAACTGGTGCGTCTGATTCCGGGTGGGCCGGCGGCCAAGTCCGGCAAGCTCAAGCCCACCGATCGCATCATCGCCGTCGGCCAGGGCAAGAAAGGCGACTTCACCGACGTGATCGGCATGCGGCTCGACGAGACCGTGCAGCTGATCCGCGGCAAGGCCGGTTCCACCGTGCGCCTGCAGGTCTCGCCGCCGGACAACGGCCAGGCCAAGACGATCACGCTCACCCGCGCCAAGATCAAGCTCAAGGACCAGGCCGCCAGCTCGCGCGTGATCCACGTCAAGCGCAATGGCAGCGACCACAAGATCGGCATCGTCACCCTGCCGTCGTTCTACAACGGCACGGCCGACGACGTGAAGAAACAGCTGGTCAAACTGAAGAAGGATGATGTCGACGGCATCATCCTCGATCTGCGCAACAACGGCGGCGGCGCGCTCGGCGAAGCGATGCAGCTGATCGGGCTGTTCATGGATTCCGCTCCGGGCGTGCAGATCCAGGATGCCAACGGCAACATCCAGGTGCTGGGCGATCGCAACAACGGCGCGGTCTATTCCGGCCCGCTGGCGGTGATGACCAACCGCCTGTCGGCTTCGGCCTCGGAGATCGTGGCCGGCGCGCTGCAGGACTACGGTCGCGCGCTGATCCTCGGCAGCCAGACCTTCGGCAAGGGCACGGTCCAGACCCTGCTGCCGCTGTCCTCCGGCCAGCTCAAGCTGACCGAGGCCAAGTTCTATCGCGTCTCCGGCAAGAGCACCCAGGATCGCGGGGTGACACCCGACATCACCTATCCCTCGGCGATCGATCCCGACAAGATCGGCGAATCCGCTCTGCCGAACGCCCTGCCCTACGACACGATCCCACCGACCGCCTATCCCGAGTCGAATGCGATCGAGAAAATGCTGCCCACACTCAAGAGGGATCATCAGCAACGCGTCTCCGATGACCCGGACTTCCAGTATCTGGTCAAACGGATCCAGCTGGCGAGAAAACAGAGCGAGCAGAAGACCGTATCGCTGGATATCAACAAGCGGCGACAGCAGCAGCAGCAGCTGGAGCACAAGATGCTGGCGCTGGCCAACGCCCACCGCAAGGCAACCGGCAAGGAGCCGTACAAGAACTACAAGGCATTCGAGAATGCCCAGGACGCCGATGCCTCGGGTGATGGCAGCAACAACGGCAAAGCCGAGGACACGCTTCCGACGCCGAACCCGGGTTCAGCCGGCAGCAACGAGATCGACGCCTACGAAACGGAAAGCGCCAACATCCTGCTGGACATGATCCATATCCACGCCCAGCAGCAGGCGCACAAGAAGGCAGCATAGACGGCGCGCCCCGGGCCACGGCATCCGCCACCGCTGGATGCCGTGGCCGGCTTCATGCCGGCCGTTGTCGTTTCAGCGCTGGCCAGTCAGCGAGGCATAGCTGACGCCGAGCACGGCGCCATAGATCAAGTGCATCAGCAGCGTGAACCCGATCACCGGCCAGCCGATCGCCACCCCGAAGAAACCATAGCCGGCAACCGGCAGGAACAGCAGCATCATCGCGAGCCAGGCGAACAGACCGAACACGATGCCGCGCACCAGCCCGCGTCCACCGGGCAGATGCCGATACAGCAGTGCGAAGAGTACGCCCCACAGGATCGAACCGATCACGAAATGCCCGAGCCAGCCCGTGATCAGCGGGCCCCCGGTCAGGCGATGAATGCCCTCGATGGCGTTGAACGCAGACAGCCAATGCGAAAAAGCCTTGACGATCATCAAGATCGACAGCACGACCGTGGCGATGAAGCCAGCCACGATACCTTTGCCTGGTTTCATGGAGTCTCCTCTGGGTTGCAAAGCGCCCAGCCTACCGCAGGCCCGCCGCTGCGGGCCGAGCGAGACCGCCACTCACGTCGGGGCTGTGCCCGAACTTTCACCTCCGCGCTGTTATTAACCCGGCACAAAAATAGATGATTTTTGGGGTTAATAAAGCGAGTATGCGCGCCGCGGCCGAAGGCCGCGAAGCCATTGAAAACGAACGACGAAAATGCGCCGGCGTTCGTTTTTCATGGCGTTGAAAACAGCTGACTTCATCAGCTGTTTTGATGCCGGATTAGGGCCTGTGAACGCGACCCGCGCGGGTCGCGTTGCCGCCCAAAATCGTGATCCCGCAATACAGCGTTGCCGCTCGCTTGTGTAGCCGGGCTACACGGCGCTCTCGGCGCCTTGTCTTGCACGAAAATAACCGCCGGCGCGCCCCGCGCAGGTCGTGTTAACAGGCCCTAATAGGCGCTCGCCCGCGGCCAGTGCCTTCCGGGGCCGGCATTCGCGCATGGAACGCTGTATCGCCGGCGCTGCTTATGGCCAGTCCGACCGTCGCGCACTTCGGATAGCGCACCGGGAGGGGCTTGATGACGATGACTGCGACGGGCCTGCGGGAGCTTCGCTCGCCACTCCGGTTGGGGTCGCTCACCTTGCCGATCGTATTACGCTGCGGCCCGCGGCGTGCGCGGTGCTGCGTCACGCGTTGCCCGATCGTTTCATACCCGACCGCACCGCTCACCATTGAGCTGCCCGACGGGGCTGCGGGACGAGGCTACGCAACGGCGGTGCAGCACGCCGATACAAGCACATGGCAACACCGGATGGTGGCCTATCGTCTTAGCCGGTGGCCGCGTCCACCGCAGGGCAGCCGTCCATGCAAGTCGAGGGGCACATCACGCGACCTGGCCCACCGTGATCGTGGCACGGCCACGAGCGGCGGCTCGCGTCTTGCCTGGCACGAGAAAACACTCGAAACGCGTCGCCCGAACTGGCGGTGCAGGACCCTAGAAAGCGTTGCCGAACGACAGGTACACCAGCGCTTGGCTCTCGCCCGAGAAGCCAACGTCGAGCCGGGTCGACAGGGCTTCCCCGAGCGCGGCACGCAGGCCGACGCCATAGCTGAACTGGATATCGTTACTCAGCCCGGGCGCGACCGACGGCGTCTCGGCTATAAGGCCATCGGGTAGCCGCGAGCGATCGAGAAAGACCCGCCCGGCGCCACCGAATACGGTGCCGTCGAGCCGGACGCGCCAGATATGGCGGAAGTCGAAATCGGCCAGCAGCTGCTGGTAGCCCATTCGCGCGAAAATTCGGCTCTGGCCCAGGAAACGATTGGGATAGAAGCCTTCCAGGCTGTCGAACCCGCCCAGCGAAGAAAATTCGTAGAACGGCAGATCGTTGCCACGTCCCGTGAGATATTGGCCATCAAGACGGAAGCCGATAAGCCGCTTGGGCGAACCGAGCGGATGCACATAACTGGCGTCGCCGGTGAAACGCGTGTAATTGAAATCGTTACCCAGTTCCGGGCCCACATGGGTGACCTTGCCGATCACGTTCCACCCTTGCTCCGGACGGGTCAGGTCACGCTGGGTGTTGTAGATGATCGATAACGACAGGGGATTGTTGTAGCCGCCCTTGATGCCGGGCAGATGGCTGAAGGCATCGGTGGTGGAGAGCTTGCCGTGCTGGGGATCGCCCGGGCCGATGGTGATTCGATCGTAGCCGATGGTTCCCGCCGCCACCCAATGCGGCGCCAGACGCCGCGCAAGCGTGAACATCAGCGACGTGCCATGGTACTCGTGCTGGGACAGCGGCTTCTCGCCTGCATTGTTGTTGCCCAGACCAAAGAAGTCGGTGGTCGGCCGCAACTCGTACTGGAAGTGGACCAGGCCGATGAAATCGCTGCCAAGCACATGCGGCACGCCCCAGGTGGCGTTGACATCGGTTTCGCCGCCCGTGGATTGCGTGGCGCCGATGTCGAGATTCATGTGCGAATCGCCGAAGTTGATATCGCTGAACTTGCCACCGGCGATGAAGCCGACTTCCGGGTCGTATCCCAACTGCGGCAGCAGCGCCACGTTGTGCGAAGAATCCAGCGCCGTGGCCGCTTCCGGTTTGCTCGGCCGGGCCGCCCCCGAATCACCGGCCTTGGAAGCATTCTGCTCGTCGACCGCGCGTTGTTCGTTGTCGAGCACAACGAACTGGCTGACGCTCCGGTCCAGATCGAGACTACCCGCGGCGGCATGTACCGGCCCGATTTCCGCCCAGGACAGACCCAGTCCGAGCGCACACAGGCCGATGGCACGTCGATTGAAGGTGCCGAGCGAACCCCCCCGTGCGGCGCGCGCCGTTCGACCCGCAACAGTGCAAAGCTTGTTCATTACCGCATACCCTTGAACTTTGCGGCCGGCCAGTCGGTCCAGCGTAATGCCGGTCAACGAGGAGAATAACGGCGCAGCCCGAACGTTACGTTACCGTAACGGTATGCGCCTCTGATATCGGTGTCCTCACGGAGTTGCGCGCCCACGCCGCCCGGATCAGGTCAGTCGACGAATCAGGTCCGCGTGCTGCGGCCAGGCAGCGCTCAGGCTGGCTCGATCGGCCAGTTCGAAGTCGTCGAAGTCAAAGCCTGGAGCGACGGTATTGCCGACCAGGGCAAAGCCACGATCATCCCGCATCGCCGCGCCGAACCATGCCCCTCGAGACACCACGAACTGCGGGGACTGGCCGGCAGACAGGTCGTTGCCCAGCACCTGATCGATACGCTCGCCCTCGGGGCTGAGTACATGGACCACCAGCGGATCGCCGGCATAGAAGTGCCAGACCTCGTCCGACTTCAGGCGGTGCAGATGCGAGACTTCCCGGTCGCGCAGCAGGAAATAGATCGCGGTCGAGGCCACGCGCGCGCCGTCATAGCGATCAGGCAGGCCGCCGGCCGACAGTAAATCGGCAGCCTGATAGGTCTGGCGGTAATAACCGCCTTCGGGATGGGGCTGGAGATGCAGCATGTCGATGATGTCGTCGGCGGTCATCACGGCTCCGCGAGTGAATGAACAGCAAGCCCATCGATACCACAGACGACGACCGGGCCAGGCTGCTGGAAACACCGAGCCCCGGTCACCAACGCGAACGCGACGACGACACGTCCCGCGCAAGCCGTCCGAACACGCGCCCCGGCCGGCATCGGCAATGCCACGAGACGCGGCCGGTCACGCACGCCATCAGTGGTCGCGCATGCGGAACTCCGCGGCCCGGCCGGCAGCTCGATGCATTTGCGGCGATCGCCATGGTTCACTGTAATCGTGATCGTTACGGCCGCTGGCCCCTGCCATCGGGCCACAGCCTCTCGATGGGCCGCTACCACAAGGTGGCCGCTGCCGCGACGGTGAACCTGCGTCGAAGCCCCACGGAAATATCGCACCGGCAAAGGTCCCGACTCTTTGCGTCTTCATCGGCTCAATCTGGCGAATTCCTCGTGCCGGAAAGAAGGCCGGCCCGCGTGAAAGCCAGCGCCTGACGGCGATTATCAGGCAAGCCGTACGGGCGAAGACGCCGCCTGATCGCAAAACGTTAACGGCGCCGAAGACCGCCGCATGTGACCGCGCGATTCCTTTAGTCGGCGTTCAAATCCGATTCATCCGATTTTTCGTAATAATGAACAACTCCCCGAACGCGCATCGCGCGTGGCGGCCACCATGAAACGTCTCATCGTCGTGCTGGCGCTGGCCCTGACCGGCGTTGGTTGCACCACCTACTCGCCGTACGGCAGCGTCGGCTACAGCCGGGTCTACCAGAGCTACGGGTACGGTTATCCCGGCTATGTCGCCTATCCCGTTTACGGCGATGGCTACAGCTATCCGATTCCCCGCCACAGCGAGCATCGAGAATACAACCACTGGCGCAGCGACCGCTGGGGCGATCCGCGCGATATCCGGCGGCACGCCCGCCGGCCCAGCTATGGCCATAAGCGCGGCGAGCCGCGCCATCACGGCGGGCCGTCGATGAACGAGAATCACTGGCCTTCATCCGGGCGCGACCGGCTCCGATCCCGAACATCGTGGCAACGGCCCGCACCCGGCCGATCCGACTTCCGCCACGGCATGACGCGCCCGGGCGGCATCCATCACGACGCCCGGCAACGCTAGGGCGTGTTGAGGCTGCGTGCGAGGACGCAGGCCATGCAGCTGACGCGCGCGCCGATGACATCGCATGTTCGCGAGGCGATCTCCACGATCATCGGTTCATTCGCGATCTGGCGCGGCGTTATCTCGTGATCCCGGACCTGAACTTCGCCATCGATGCCGCCTTGCGTACCCACGATGTCACCATCGCCTTCCCGCAGATGGACGTCTGGCATGGCAGCGCTGCGCCACTTGCCGCGCACGCTCGCGTCGGCTTGCAGCAACGCGGCGCTGGGCACGGTATCGTGTGCAAACTCAACGCGTCGTGGGGCAACCCAACCGGATCGGCCCGCTGAAATCCTCGGGATCGATGCGCCGGCCGCGCTGCCGGATCTCGATGACCCGTTGCCGCGTAAGCTCGACCGCTACCCGGCGAATGCGCGGCATGAGATCGCGCCAATCCTCGCCCCCCAATTCTCGGGCGACCTCCGAGGGGCAGCAGGTTGCGTCGGGCGCGCGCCCGCTCACGCGATCCACGATCCGCCGGCCGATGACCCGATCGGTGACACTCACGCCGGCGAGCCGGCCTCGTCGGTCAGCTCGGCGACGATCTGGCGCAGGGCATCGGCCAGGATCTCCGGCGGCTGGGCGCCCGAAATGAGATAGCGCTCGGCCACCACGAACGACGGCACCGCCGTCACGCCGAGCTGGTGGTAGTAATCGATCTCGGCGCGCACGGCATCGGCATGACGCTCGCCGGCCAGAATGTCTTCGATGTTGCCGGCATCCATCCCCAGCGCCACGCCGATCTCGCGCAGCAGCGCCGGATCGGTGGGATTGGCGGCCTCGCGGAAATACACGTCGAACAGTTGTTCGTTGAAGGCCTGATCGATCCCCGCCTCGCGTGCCTCGTGCAACACACGATGAACGTCGAAGGTGTTCCAGGATCGTCGTTCGGCGGCGCGCTCGAAATTCAGGCCGGACTCGGCGGCCGCGGCGATGATCTGCTGCTGCGAGTCACGGACTTGGTCGGGTGTCTTGCCGTATTTGGCGGCCAGGTGCTCGACCATGTCGCGACCTTCGGGACCAATATCGGGATTGAGCACGAACGGATGCCAGTGCAGCCGACACTCGATGTCGTCGAGCTGATCGGTGGCCTGTTGCAGACGCGCCAGGCCGATCGCACACCAGGGGCAGACAACGTCCGAGACGAGATCGATATCCAGCGTGATCATGACAGGCTCCGGCTGCGTGTGAGGTTCATCAATCTGTCGTCGTACGACCCGGGTTTCAATCGCTATTGTGGCCATGCAGCGTATCGTCATTACCCTGCGCGCCACCATCTTGGTAGGCTAGCGACCTTCAATAATGCAGCGAGCCGGCATCCGGCTGGCCGTTGGGGGATTGCCGATGACCGCAAAGCGTGTGTTCCTGACCTGGACGACGGTTCTGGGGGGCTGCCTGCTGCCGCTGGCCGCCTGGGCTGCCGAGCCCGGCTCCGGCGGTGTCGCGCGTCACGGCCTCAATCTGACCATGGCCTGGCCCGGTTTCCTGGCGCTGGCCCTGTTCGTCGGCGCCTATGTGCTGGTCGTGCTGGAAGAATACACCGATCTCCGTAAATCCAAACCGGTAATTCTGGCCGCGGGGCTGATCTGGATGCTGATCGCCGGCTACGTGCATTTTTCAGGCACGTCGGCCGCCGTGGAAGACGCCCTGACCGAAACCCTGGTGGATTTCGCCGGCCTGTTCCTGTTCCTGCTGGTGGCGATGACCTACGTCAACGCCATGACCGATCGCAACATCTTCGAAGCGCTGCGAACCTGGCTGGCCGCCCGGGGTTATTCGTTCCGGCAGCTGTTCTGGATCACGGGCTTTCTGGCGTTCGTGATCTCCCCGGCCATCGATAACCTGACCACCGCGCTGGTGCTGTCGGCCGTGGTGCTGGCCGTCGGCGGCGGCAACAAGCGCTTCATTGCGCTCGCCTGCATCAACATCGTGGTCGGCGCCAATGCCGGCGGCGCCTTTTCACCGTTCGGCGACATCACCACGCTGATGGTCTGGCAGACCGACCAACTGGGTTTTGCCGAGTTCTTCCGCCTGTTCATCCCGGCGCTGGTGAACTTCGTCGTGCCCGCGGCGATCATGCATTTCGCCGTGCCCGCGGGTGCCCCGGAGCCCAGCGAGAACACCGGCCATGTCCGCCGCGGCGGCTACGCGGTGATCATCGCGTTTGCCGCCACGATCGCCACGGCGGTCATCGGGCACAGCTACTTCGGCCTGCCGCCCTATCTCGGCATGATGCTGGGCATGGCCTATCTGCAGCTGCTCATGTACTACCTCATGAAGACGGCGATGTGGAAGGACGAGGCGCTGGCATCCTACCGCGACTCCGATGAAATGACCCCGCCGGACCTGATACGCCACGAGGAGCACGGCGATGGGCCGGAGCGCTTCAACGTGTTCGGCCATGTCGCCGAGGCCGAGTGGGACACGTTGCTGTTCTTCTACGGTGTGCTGCTGTGCGTGGGCGGCCTGGCATTTCTGGGTTATCTGTCGGTACTCGCCAACGTGCTGTACCTGCAGTGGGGAGCGACCTGGGCCAATACGGCCGTGGGCGTGATGTCGGCGATCGTCGACAACATCCCGATCATGGCCGCGGTGATTCAGATGCAGCCCGACATGTCGGACGGCCAGTGGCTGCTGGTGACGATGACCGCCGGCGTGGGCGGCAGCCTGCTGTCGATCGGCTCGGCGGCCGGCGTGGCGCTGATGGGCCAGGCGCGCGGCTATTACACCTTCATGTCGCACTTGAAATGGAGCTGGGCCGTGGCGCTCGGCTATGCCGCGGCCATCCTGGTTCACATGCTGGTCAACGCCGGCACATTCCAGGGCTAGCATCGGCATGCCCCCCGGCCGCTCGCGGCCGGGTTCTCAGAACGCCGGACCGGAATCCTTGTCCGGCGGGCGTTCGATCGGCTCATCCGTGGCATCCGCGTCGTCGCCGCTGTCCGGCGCGTTCGGCGGCGTCCAGCGGCCGGCGCGCAACACCATGGCCGTTTCCATCGAACTGCGACAGAACGCCAGTACCTGATTGAACTCGGCCTCGGGCAGCTGGCGCACGGCATCGTTGCCGCGATAGATATTCATCCACTTGCGATCGCGCTCGATCATCGTCGGCAGATGGCCGATGCCCCAATCCTCGGCCAGTGCCCACAAGCGCGGGTTGAAGCCACGCACGAGGCTGATCAGGAACGGAATCGGATCATTGCGGGCAAGCAGCGAGGTCAGTCGCAGGATGAGTTCGAACGACACGGTCGCGCTGCCCTGCTCCATCGCCTTGAGCACGGTCTTGTCCTCGAGGTCCAGCGCCTCGGCCAGGCCGTCGATCGAGAGCCCTGCCGTGGTGCGGGCATCGTGGATGGCCGCCCCCGCGCGTTTCATCCAGGCACGCTGCTCGGCCGACAGGCGCTTGCGCTGGGTCTTGTCGAGGATCAGGGTGGAGCCGATGCGAAGCGTCAGCCCGCCAACCCGGCCGGCCAGCGCGCCGACCGCCTGACGCGACAGATTGAACGTCAGATTGGAGACCTGTTCGAAAAGTCGGGCCCGCGTCGAATCCTCTGAACGGCCCATGCTCGCCTCCCTGGATATGAGTGCGGCGCTCGGGATGCCCGAACACGAGGCACGAGCATAACGCGATTCCGCGACGAGATTGAGACCGGCCCGCGATAGCGCCGCGAGCCGGCCCGAAGGCCGGCGTCGGCCCGCCTTCGCCTCCCCCGTCGTCGCCGCGGTGCCCGGCCGCACGACGATGGTTCAACCGCGGAACCGGCTCCGCGGCGGCCGTCTGCGCCAGTCGTCGCCGGCCTGCTGCAGATGCCGAGTCTCACCGATCGACAGAATTATCGGCCCGAAGCGGTCGCCGCCCGATGCAGCATGGGCACACCGGCCTGTTCGAGAGCCTCGGGCCCGACCTTGTCCAGCCGCCGCCGGGACGCCGGCATGGCATGCCGGCCTAGGCGTCTCTCATGACGACACGCCCTAGCGATAGAAGCGTTTTTTCAGCAACGCATCGATCTCGTTGTAGAGCCCGGCGTAGCGTTTCGCCGCACCGGACATGATCTTCGACAGCGCCGGGTCGGATTCGCGTTTGGCCAGGGTCGCGGCCAGATAACGCTGCTGGTCGACGATAACGAGCAATCGAATGAGCAGGGCACGCTCGAAAGTCTTGCCGGAATCGCCCACGATCGGAGCGAAGCGCTTGATCAGGGCTTTCTTCTCGGCCTTGTGGGCCGCCTTGATCAACGGCGGGGTGGTCGGCCGGTCGAGCGCCAGCGCCGGAAAATCCTCGGTGAGCTTGTGCAGCCGGTCGGCGAGCTGCCCGCTGTAGCTGGTGACGTCGTCGACCACGCGCTGCACATCGTCGGACTCGATCTTCACGTACAGGAACTTGTCGACCTGGGCCAGCCCCTTCACATTCGAGTACAAATCGCTGTAACCGTCGTTGAGCTGGTCGCGCGCCGATTCGTGCCCGGTGGCGAAAGACGGCCGCGTTGCATCCGAGGTGCCCTGCCCGGGCCGATCGAGCGCGGCACAGCCGGCCAGCCAGACGGAAACGAGGGTCAGCGCGACCAGAGGAAGCACCGGACGCCGGGCACGGCTGGGATTCGAATCGTTCATGGTCGACAAGCTACGCGAATCTGCGTAATGACGATTCGCGCCGCGCGTCGCGGACCGGCCCGATATCAGCCCTCGAGGCGATATCGGGGCATTGGCACGGCCGGCGGGCGCGCTGCCTCTAGCGCAGTGGCACTGCCGCGCCCTGTTCGCTCCGCCGGTCCGCAGGGAAAAATTGGCCGGCCTTCAGATCGGCTTCGATCTGCTCCAGCGAGCGGCCGTTGGTTTCCGGTACGTAGCGGACGATGAACACCACGCCAAGCGCGCTGATCGCCGCATACAGCCAGAACGCGCCCGAGGTACCCAGCGCATTGACGAGCGTGAGCGTGGTCAGCGTGACCAGCAGATCGAAGGTCCAGTGCGAGAACGCGCCGACGCTGGCGCCCTTGCCGCGCACGAACAACGGATAGACCTCGGCGTTGATCAGCCAGAGTGCGACACCGAAGCTGCAGTTCAGCGCCATGTAGATGGCCATGCAGATGATCAACAGATACTGCTCGAGCGAAGACTGCGGCATGCCCCCCATGAACAGGATCGCCATCACCGCCATGGCCACAGCCGAGCCCGGCACCATCCACAGCAGGAACCTGCGGCGGCCGATGCGATCGACCATGAAAATACCGAAGATGGTGCTGATATTGACCAGCACGATGGCGCCAATGGACGCCAGAATCGAAGCATTGTCGCCGAAGCCGGCCTCGGTGAGAATCGTCGGCGCGTAGTACAACAACGCGTTGTTGCCAGTGATCTGCGAGAACATCGCGATGCCGGCACCGGCGACCAGCGCCGGCCGGATCCACGACGAGAACAGATCCGGCCAGCTGCCCTCCGGACGCGCGGAGATGTCCTTGATCTCGTCCACCTCCTTCTGCGCGGCCGAGCGGCTCAGACGCACGCGGGTGAGCACGCCCAGCGCATCGCCCTCGCGATCTCGATTGACCAGCCAGCGAGGTGATTCGGGCAACAGCAGCATGCCAAGCATCAGGACGACGGCCGGGATCGTCCCGAGACCGAACATCCAGCGCCACGAATCACCGAGGGCATAACCCGTGAGATAGGCAACGAGGATCCCGAACACCACCATGAACTGGAACATGACCACGAGCTTGCCACGCGAGGCCGGTGGCGCGACCTCGCCGATGTAGACGGGAATGATCTGGGTCGCACTGCCGGCCGACAGGCCCAGCACGAAACGCGAGACGATCAGAAAGATCACTGTCGGCGCCATGGCCGACATCAATGAACCGATCGTGAAGATCAGCCCCACGAGCATGATCGAGCGCCGGCGCCCGATCTTGTCCGAAATCGCGCCGGTGCTGAACACGCCGAACAGCGCGCCGAAGATGATCGCGCCGGTGACCACCTGTTTGAGCGTATCGGTCAGCGCGAAATCGTGCGCGAGACCCAGCAACGCGACGCCGATGATGCCGGTGTCGTAGCCGAACAGCAGCCCGCCGAGGGCCGCGACCACCGAGACCATGCCGATCAACGGTTTGCCTTTCAGGAGCCCCGCAGGTGCCGTGCTGGCGGATTCGCTCATTGTCCTCACCCTCATGAAAATAGACGCGCCCGGCGGGAGGAACCGTCGCTGGCGCGTGGCTTGCTGAATCGATTCATTATCCCGTTCGCTGTGCTATGCAGCACTACATCTTTGGGATGAGACCCGGGCCCGTTGGCGCGGTCTCGCATGAAACGGGCAGACCCTGGGTCTCAGGCCGCGGCCGCTGCCCTCAGATCAGCCACGAATCGTCGATACTCGTCGTCGCGGCGCTCGCGCGAGCGCAGGATGAACGCGGGATGCACGGTCAAAGTCAGGCACCGTCCGTGCCAATCGATGCGCTTGCCACGATCGCGCACGATCGATACCCGACGCTCCAGCAACGCGGCCGCTGCCGTGGCCCCGAGCGCGACCACGATATCGGGCGCCACGCGATCGATTTCGGCCTCGAGCCAGGGCCCGCAGGCCCGTACCTCGTCGTAGTCCGGCTTGGCGTGCAGCCGCCTCCTGCCCTTGGGCGTGAACTTGAAGTGCTTGACTGTATTGGTCAGATACAACGCGCGCCGGTCGAGGCCGGCATCTGCCAGCGCGGCATCGAGAAGCCGCCCCGCGCGGCCGACGAACGGGCGTCCGGCCAGGCCCTCGGCATCGCCCGGCTGCTCGCCGACGAGCATGATGCGCGCATCGGCCGGCCCCTCGCCGAACACGGTCCGGGTGGCCGGACTACACAACCCGCAACGACGACAGCCGGCCGCGCGCAGCGCGAGCTGTTCCAGCGAACCGCGTTCGGCGGCCTCGGCCCGGCGCGCCAGAGCGGTTCCGGGCGTCTCCGGCGTGGCCCCACAACGCAGCGTATCGTGCGCGCTTTGGGCTGCTTCCATGGCGACGACATCGCGATCGGCGCCGGCGATCAGGCCCGGAATCAACGCCGCTTCCGACAGATTTCGCCAGTACTTGGCCGGCATTTCGGACATCATCGCCCGCGTCTTGAGACGGGCCGGATTGAAGATGCTGCGGTAATAGACCCGCCACGCCTCCTCGGTGACATCACCTCGCCGGCGCCGCCGTCTTGTCGGTGCCCGGCGAGAACCAGATCGCGCCGCCGCCTTCCCAGTGCGCGCAGCGATCAGGCGTGAGGATCGACCAGCGCATGTTGGCAAAACGGCGCTGGAAGAAGCCGGCGGCGTATTCGACGATCGCGTGCTCGGGCTCGAACCAGGCCACATAGCGCGGCGCCTCGAAACCGGGCTCGGCCATGGTACGAAAACGCACGAACGCTTTCATCTTGTGCACGTCGCGCCGCACCGCCTTGGCATAGCGGTTCACGCGTGCCACGTCGGGATTCCCCACCTGCGTCAACAGATGACGCTCGCCGTGGGTCAGCCGCCAGAGCAGCCAGTACAACAACGCCCAGCGATCCGCGCTGCGATGACAGGCCGCCGCGCGCGCCAGCGCCACGAACGACTTCGGCACGCGCGGCCCCGGCTGGTCGATGGCGGCAGGCGGCGCGACCGCGTCGCGGTCGGGCTGCCACCAGAGCGCATCCGGGGCCCGTCCGGCCTCCCATTGCAGGCGGGCCGCGGCCTGCCAGCCGGCGAAATCGGGCACGAAGGTCGACCGCCGCGTGGCCGGCCGCGGTGGCCCGGGCGTCAAACAGCGAAGCCTGTTCCATCATCCGCCGCCGTGCGCCCAGAGACCGATGAGGGCAGCGTGGGTCAGCAGCGCCACGATGATCGCCCAGCCGAAGCTGGCCAGCGTCCCGATGATCACGATCTCGCTGACCCGCGGCTCGCGCGCGTACTGGAAGCGCAGGATCGACTTGGCCGCGATCACGAAGCCGATGGCGTTGAACTGGCCGAGCAGCACGAACAGGAACACCAGCGTACGTTCGAGCCAGCCGATCCAGGCCCCGGCGCCCGGCATCTGCGGGCTGTCGTCGCCGCCGTCCATCGTGCGATGCACACGATGAAAGCCCGTCATCAACAGCGCGAGCATCAGATCGCCAACCCGGGTCGCCAGCCAGAACCCGCCACCGAGCACGAAGCCGGTCAGCATCTCCCGGGCATGCGCCGGCGTCAGCAATGCCGGCCAGAACCCCTGGCCGAAGGCATGCGGCCAGGACATGCTCGCGAATCCGATGAACAGCACATGGCCGGCCTGATCGATCGCGAACAACTGCAGCGAGCCGAACGGCCGGGCCGCCGCCCAGGCTTCGATGCGCGGCTGAATCTTCAATGCATCGAGCCCGGCATGCGAAACGACGACCAGTGCCACCGCTGCCCAGGCGCCAGGCGAGCTGGCGCCGAGGGCGAGCACCGAGAACATCGCCACACAAAGGATATGCAGGGCGAACACCGGGGGCCGGCGTTTGGCTGCGATCATCCCGCGGCTCTGTGTGACGAAATCTGCCGCCACATGGGCGAACAGCAACGCGATCAGGGTTTCGAGCATCACGTCTGGCGCCGCCCGGCACGCCGACGTCGATACACCGATACAGCCCTATAAAGCTGTTTATTGAAAAACACCCGAATACGGCTGTCTTCTGAGAATCCGAGATTCATGCCGAACCCGCCGATTCGAACGCCTCGATGGCTTCGAGCAGCGCATGCCCGCCGGCCCGCGCGAAATGTTTCTGAACCGTCTGCGGCTGGATCGACAGCGCCTCGGCCACCTCGGCCATCAATGGTGCGTCGGGGATCGCCAGCCGCATGAAGATATCCGCCTGTCGCCCCGTCCAGTGCCGCGAGCGTTCATCGCAGACGGCGAACAGCGCCTGTGTCAGTGCCTGCTCGCCGGGCATCCCTCGCTCGCCTTCAATTCGCCAGAGCCGATGCACACCGAGGTTGTCCAGCCCCCGCCCGGACAGTTCGAATGCAGCCCCGGAGGATTCTGCCAGCGTCGCGCCCGCGGTCGCGGCACCGATGCCGATGCCGATGCGCGTCTCGCCCCGGTCACTGGCGCGTCGCACCGCCGCCCGCGCAAACAGGCAGGCACGCAACGCATGAGCCGGACGCTCGATCAGCAGCTGCCAGCCATCGCCCCGGAAACGCTCGTAGCTAACACCGGACTCGCCCGGCCACTCGCCGATGGTTGTCACCACCTCGGCCAGTGCGGTCATCACATCGTCCAGCGCGCCGCCGGACAGCGCCGAGGACTTCACGATGTCGCCGGTCAGAACACAGACGGTCGGTTGCTGCATGAACGGTCTCTCTTCGCCGAAACGCCAATACGCCCGAGGGCCTAGAACTCGAAACTGTGCTGCGCGGCCGCGGGCGGCGCAAACCGCGCACGCAACAACGCGCTGCTGATTTCGCCGACGCCCGGGTAATGATTGGCACAGAGCACGAACGGCATTGCCTTCTTCACGCCGGCCTTGAGCGCGACCAGGTTCTCCAGCCACACCTTCTGCCAGCGCCGCATGGCCAGAATGCGGTTGACCGACTTCACACCCAGCCCGGGCACGCGCAGCAATCGCTCACGGGCGTCGCGGTTCAGGTTCACCGGGAAATAAGCCCGGTTGCGCAGTGCCCAGCCCAGCTTGGGGTCGACCTCCAGATCCAGCATGCCGGCCGCGGCCGTGTCGTCGTCACCGGCCGTGATTTCATCGTGGTGATGGCCATAGAACCGGATCAGCCAGTCGGACTGATACAGCCGATGCTCACGGATCAGCGAGGTCCGACGGGCCGGCAGCTTCGCCGAGGCCTCCGGGATCGGCGAAAAGGCCGAGAAGTAGACGCGTTTCAGTCGGTACGACGAATACAGATCGGCGGTCGTCGACAGAATATCGGCGTCGGAGGACGGTTCCGCGCCGATGATCATCTGGGTGGACTGGCCGGCCGGCGCGAAGCGCTCGACCGGTGCGGGCTTCGGCCGCGCATTGGTGATGCGTCGAGCGGCCTGTCGCGCCTCGGCCTGTTCGTCCTGGCGGGAGCGAATACGCGCCATCGACAGTTTGATGGTGCGGTGGTCCTTTTCCGGCGCCAGCTCGTGCAGCGCCGCCTGCGTCGGCAGTTCCACGTTGATCGACAGCCGATCGGCATATCGGCCGGCATCGGCCAGCAGCTCGCCGTCGGCATCCGGAATGGTCTTCAGGTGGATGTAGCCCCGGAAATCGTGATCGATGCGCAGGCTGCGCGCCACCTCGATCAGCCGGGCCATGGTGTAGTCTGCGCTCTGGATCACGCCCGAGGACAGGAACAGCCCTTCGATGTAGTTGCGCTTGTAGAAATCGAGCGTGAGATCGACCACTTCCTTGGTCGCGAACCGCGCCCGCTGCACGTTCGACGAGTTGCGATTGATGCAGTAGCTGCATTCGTAGATGCAGAAGTTGGTCAGCAGAATCTTGAGCAGCGAGATGCAGCGCCCGTCCGGCGCATACGCGTGACAGATACCCGAGCCCTCGGCCGAGCCGACCCCGCGCCCGCCGAGCGACGAACGCGATGTGGTGCCACTGGAGGCGCAGGACGCATCGTACTTGGCGGCGTCCGCCAGAATCGCCAGTTTCCGGATCGTTTCCATACTGGCTATTTATACAGTTTTTAAGCGAACGGATGCACCTCGGCCGCTCACATGCGGCCAGCCCATACGCCCGTCTTGCCGTGACCACCGCACTGACCGAATATGGGGCCATCTATCCGCGTCGATCATCGCGATGCTGCGTATCTCCAACACCGTGGTTCTGGAGGAACACGAAATCGAATGGCAGGCGGTGCGTGCCCAGGGCGCCGGCGGGCAGAAGGTCAACAAGACCAGTTCGGCCGTACATCTGCGTTTTGCCATTCCGGGCTCGTCCCTGCCCGAGGTCTACCAGACACGGTTGATGGCGCGCGCGGGTGCCGATCAGCGCATCACGCGCGACGGCACGATCGTGATCAAGGCACAGCAGTATCGAAGTCGCGAAGCCAACCTGGAGGATGCGCGCCGGCGTCTGGCCGCGATCGTGGCCGCTGCCGGCCAGACGCCCAAGAAGCGCCGACCAACCCGGCCATCCAAATCCGCGCGGCGCAAGCGCACCGATGAAAAGAAGCATCGGGGCCGGCTCAAGGCGATGCGCGGCCGGGGGGCGCCTTCGGACTGAAATCCCGGGCCGGCTGCCATCTCTTACGAAACGGGAGCAGGCTCTAAGAGGCCAGCGATTCATCGACGGTGTCGACGCCAAGCCCGTGATCGTGGGTTGGTGCCACGCCGAAATAGCGCTTGTACTCGCGCGAGAACTGCGACGCGCTCTGATAGCCGACGGCGCTTGCGGCGCCGCTGACATTGGCCGCGTTCTGCAGCAGCAGATCCCGGGCTTTCAGCAGGCGGATGCGTTTCTGGTACTGCAACGGCGAGATCCGCGTGAGCTGCTTGAAATGGGCATGGAAGCTGGACACGCTCATATGCGCTCGGCCCGCGAGCGCAGAAACCGACAGCGGCGAGGCATACTCGGCACGCAGCAGATCGATCGCGCCGCCAATGCGAGCATAGGCGCCCTGCGACTGCAGCAACTGGCGCAGCAGATGCCCTTGGGGCCCGCGCAAGGCCTCGAAGATCACCTCACGAATCCGGGCCTGGCCGAGTGCCCGCGCGGCCGCCGGATCCTCCAGACAGTCGAGCAGTCGCTCCAGCGCCTCGCCGATGGCGCCATCGAGCGGCACCGCGGCCATGGGCAGCGCATCCTCGGCGGTGGCATCGCGCGGCGCCGCCTCGCCCGGGTTCACGGCACCGGCGAGTTCGGCCAGCAGTTCCGGGGCGATTCGCAGGGCCGCGCCCAGCAGAGGCTCGTCTGCCGATCCGTCGGTTTCGCATTCGAACGGGAGCGGGATGGCCTGCACCAGATAGTGGCCCGCGCCATAACGGATCACCCGGTCGTCGATGAAACCCGTCTTCTCGCCCTGAACAACGAAAACCAGCCCCGGTTCGTAAACGATCGGCTCGCGTTCTCGATGGCAATGCGAAGCCACCAGCGACAATGCATCCAGCACGGTGTCGTTGAAGCCGTCATGGCATGCATGGCGCTCGATCATTCGAGCCATCCGTCGGAGTGCTGTCGGCTCGGCCTGTCTCATCGAATCGGTCATCACAATACCGCACTGTTGAACCGAAGTACGATTGTGCACGAAATCGCGCGGGTTTCCCGCACCTTGCTATCGCAGCTCGTAGTTTCGGGCATAAACGAGCCATGAATGCCTATGGTGTCAAGCGGCAGTCGGACCAATGCTCAGCGCCGACCGCAGGCCGAAGCCTGCACTCTTTGCCACCCAGAGGAGGCTTCATGCCTACTGAGACCCAAGCCTACGCGGCTCACGCTGCCGATAAACCGCTCGAACACTGGCATCTCGAGCGTCGCGATCCGCGGCCGGACGATGTCTCGATCGAGATTCTCTACTGCGGCGTCTGCCACTCGGACCTGCACTTCGCCAAGAACGACTGGGGCTTCACCGAATTTCCGGTCGTCCCGGGCCACGAGATCGTCGGCCGGGTCACCCACGTCGGCCCCGAGGTGAAGAACTACGCGGAAGGCGATCTGGTAGGCGTCGGCTGCATGGTCGACTCCTGCCGCGACTGCCAGGCCTGCAACGACGGGCTGGAACAATACTGCCTGAACGGGTTCACGATGACCTACGGCAGTGAAGACCGCCACGACGGCACCATGACCCAGGGCGGCTATTCCACTTTCGTGGTCGTCTCCGAGCGCTTCGTGGTCAGGATGCCCGACGGTATCGACCTGAAATCCGCCGCGCCGATCCTGTGCGCCGGTATCACGACCTATTCGCCGCTCAAGCACTACGGCGTCAAGCCCGGCCACAAGGTCGGCATCATCGGCATGGGCGGCCTCGGCCACATGGGCGTGAAGCTCGCCCAGGCAATGGGCGCCGAGGTCACGGTGTTCACCCGCTCCGAGTCCAAGGTTGCCGAGGCCAAGTCCAACGGCGCCGACCATGTCGTGGTCTCGACCGACGACGAGCAGATGAACGCGGTGGCGGAAACCTTTGATTTCATGCTCGACACGGTACCGGTGCAGCATCCGATCGATCCGTACCTCAACGCGTTGAAGTACGACGGCACGCACATCCTGGTGGGCCTGATGGATCCGATCGAGCCGGCCATCACCGGCATGAATCTGATCTTCAAGCGTCGCGTGGTCGGCGGCTCGCTGATCGGCGGCATGCCGGAGACGCAGGAAGTGCTCGATTTCTGCGCGGAAAACGGCATCACCTGCGATGTCGAGATGATCGACATGGACTACATCAACCAAGCGTTCGATCGCATGAAGGACGGCGATGTCCGCTATCGCTTCGTGGTCGACATGGCTTCGATGAAGAACAAGGCGGCCTAAAGCCTTGCTCCGGCCCTTGGCCAGAGAACCGGCGCCCGTGGGCGCCGGTTTTTTTATGCGTGACGAAATCTAAGAGCCGATGCCAATAGGGCGGCGTAGGCTGCGGTGATCCGCCCCGCGCCGGTAGTGTTAACAGGTCCTAGTCCAGAAACTCGATCAATGCCTGATTGAACTCGTCGACGTGGGTGGCGTTGATGGCGTGCGGGCCGCCCTGGATGACGACCAGCGAGGCATCCGGAATGCTTTGGGCCGTGCGCTTACCCGAGACTTCCAGCGGCACGATGGCGTCGGCGTCACCGTGGATGACCAGGGTGGGGATATCGATGCGCTCGAGATCGGCACGGAAATCGGTGCGACCGAAGGCTGCGATGCAGTCCAGAGTGCCCTTGGCCGAGGCGTTCCAGGCCAGATTGCGGTGATAGATGCGCGCCGCTTCGCTGACCAGCAGATTGCCTTGCTGGGGCGTGAAGAAGGTCGACGAGAAATCATCCATGAAAGCCAGCCGGTCGCCGATCA
The DNA here is from genome assembly GCA_963835375.1 of uncultured Gammaproteobacteria bacterium. GTDB lineage: Bacteria > Pseudomonadota > Gammaproteobacteria > Nevskiales > Salinisphaeraceae > Salinisphaera. Next base: position 52,809 of record CAWIGB010000020.1, on the reverse strand, counting down.
CGCCGGCCTCAAACTGCTCGATGGTGGCATCATCCAGCCCGCCCTCGGGGTTGTCGTCGGTCTTGTACAGATACGGCGGCACGGCGGCGGCGAACACCGCGCCGGCAATCCGCGAGCTGCCATAGGTACCGAGATAACGCGCGACCTCGCCTCCGCCCATGGAAAAGCCCACCAGCGTGGCGTCATGCAGGTCGAGCTTCTCCATCAGTGCGTTCAGATCGGCCGCGAGCGTGTCGTAATCGTAGCCTTCCCACGGCTGCGACGACTTGCCGAAACCCCGCCGGTCGTAGGTGATGACCCGATAACCGGCCTCGACCAACGGCCGCACCTGATTTTCCCAGGACCGGCCCGACAGCGGCCAGCCGTGGATGAGCACGACCGGCCGGCCGGCGCCGACATCCTCGTAATAAAGCTCGATCGGGGCCGTGTTTTCGGTACCGACTTGGATGTAACCCATGACGTTCTCCATAGATGGCGAATGATCGACGCGCCCAATATGCGCCAGGCCGACGAGCCACGAAAGAGGTCGAAACAGCCCCTGCCTACCCACGTTCGCCGATGAACGCTGCGCGGCCGTGTCACCGTGCCACCGCCGGCCACGCACGGCGCGAGGGGTAGCGCGGCTTGGTCACACCGGCCTGAAGCCCGTCGAATCGCGGACGAGCGCTGGCTATCGTGACGCGCATTCCTGACATCCCGGGTCGCGCGAGCGGGCTTGCACGGTGATTCCTGCGTCGGTTCACGCGGTGTCGGAATGCGCCCGGCTTCACCGCAGTGCGCTCGGCAGCCGGCGCCGGTCTTTCGCATGATGTCTGAGCGCGGTTCGCACGCCGTACCCGATCCACTCTGCCGGCACGGTCATCCGGCCCGTCACGCACGATGCCGCTTCTGCCGCCCATCGCGATGAAACGGATCGATCATTGTCCGGCATATCCGCCGCGTCGCAACTCGAACTCCGGCAGATCGGGCCATCGGCTCTGGAGTTCGCGACTCGCATGACGGCCCGCCGGCAAACAATGCGTGCCGGTCCGCGTCGGAAAGGGCGCCGAAAGAAAACCCCGATAGCCTGTCGGCAAGTTAGAGCTTCAAACCGGAGTCCTTCTTGCGCGACTGGATGATCTTATGTGATTTCGACGGCACCATCGCTGTCGATGATGTCACCGATGCATTGTTGACGAGCTTCGCGGCATCCGAATGGATGCGCATCGAAGCGGATTGGCACGCCGGCCGCATCGGCTCGCGTGAATGCATGACGGCCCAGGTGGCGCTGATCGATGCGTCACAACAGGCGGTGGACGCGTTGCTCGATACGATGATCATCGACCCCGCATTCCCGGCGTTCGTGGCCGAAGCCGCGCGGATGGACATGTCGGTGACGGTGGTCAGTGACGGCCTCGACTATGCCATCCGCCGCATTCTCGCGGGCTACGGTCTGGATTATCTACCGATTCGAGCCAATCGACTGCTGCACGACGGCGACCGTGGCTGGTCGCTGCAGTCACCATTTGCAAGCCCGGGCTGCGCGAGCGCCAGCGGCACCTGCAAATGCCGCGTCGCAAGAGATCAGGCCACGACCCTGCTCATCGGCGACGGCCCGTCGGATTTCTGTCTGGCCGGCACCGCCGACTATGTGTTCGCCAAGGACCGACTGATCAAACACTGTCGAACCACGGGCATCCCGCACTCCTCGATCGCGAATCTTCGCGATGCGCGCGCGCTGTTGCCGCGCCTGCCGGAACTGGCCGGGATACCGGCCGCATTTTCCCAAAACCTCCCCCTGCGAAGGCAAATGGTATGAGTAGCGTTTTGAATACGGATGCGGTTGTCGTTGATGACGCAGATGAACCCCTGCTGGCCGACGAGGCCCGATACTGCTCATTCGGCGACACCGTCCACTACACCGATCCGCCCAAGCTGTTCGAAGGCTGCCAAGGCAGCTATATGTATGACTCTGCGGGCACGCCCTACCTCGACCTGCAGATGTGGTATTCGGCGGTCAACTTCGGCTACGCCAACCCGCGCCTCAACAACGCGCTGAAGCGCCAGATCGACCATCTGCCGCAGGTCGCCAGCCAGTACCTACACCGCGAGAAGATCGAGCTGGCCAGGACCATTGCCGTCGATGCCGAGCACAAGTTCGGCCTGCCCGGGCGCGTGCACTTCAACGTGGGGGGCGCGCAGGCGATCGAGGATTCGCTCAAGATCGTGCGCAACTACACCGGCGGCAAGAGCCTGATGTTCGCCTTCGAGGGCGGCTATCACGGCCGCACACTGGGCGCCTCGGCGATCACCTCCAGCTACCGCTACCGCCGCCGCTACGGTCACTTCGGCGAACGCGCGATGTTCCTGCCCTACCCGTATCCGTTCCGCCGCCCCAGGGGCATGAGCAAGGAAGAGTACGGCGAGCATCTGGTGGCCGAGTTCGCGCGCCTGTTCGAGACCGAATACCACGGGGTATGGGACCCGAAGGTCCGCGAATGCGAGTACGCGGCGTTCTACATCGAACCGCTGCAGGGCACCGGCGGCTACATCATGCCGCCGATGAACTACTTCAAGGGTCTGAAGAAGGTGCTGGATCAGTACGGCATCCTGCTGGTCTCCGACGAGATCCAGATGGGCTTCTATCGTACCGGCAAGCTGTGGTCGATCGAGCACTTCGGCGTCACGCCGGACATGATCGTCTTCGGCAAGGCGCTGACCAACGGCCTGAACCCGCTCTCGGGCCTGTGGGCGCGCGAAGAGCTGATCAACCCCGAGGTGTTCCCGCCCGGCTCCACGCACTCCACCTTCAACGCCAACCCGCTGGGCACCGCGGTGGGCCTGGAGGCGATGAAGATGATGCACGAGACCGACTACGAAGCCATGGTCATGGCCAAGGGCGCGCACTTCCTCGAAGGCCTCCAGGATCTGCAGAAGCGGCACAAGGAGATCGGCGACGTCGATGGCCTGGGCCTGGCCTTGCGCTGCGAGATCTGCACCGAGGACGGCTTCACGCCGAACAAGGCACTGGTCGATCGCATGGTGGACATCGGTCTGGCCGGCGATCTGGAGTACAAGGGCCGCAGGCTGGGCCTGGTGCTGGACATCGGCGGCTATTACAAGAACGTGATCACGCTGGCGCCCTCGCTGCACATCAGTACCGAGGAGATCGACCTGGGCATCGCCCTGCTCGATCAACTCCTGACCAAGGCCAAGCGCGCCGCTTGAGCGGCGGGCGCCCCCGTTGTCGGGATGCACACCCACCCGCCGCGCCGCCCGGTATTCGGGCGCCCGCGGGGCCGCTCCGGGAGCGGCCCCGCGCCAGCGCTCCGGCGAGCCCGTCGAAAACAGACCGGCCGAGCCGCAGAATGCCGCCCCGTTGCGAGCACCTGAAACGCCCTGGCTTCGGGGTGGTTTGATAGCCCGGGGGCACGACTTGTCGCGATCGTTCATCGGGCAGCTGGAGCCGGTCTCGCTGGTCAGTGCTTTTCAGGCGCATCCACCCGCGGGCTTTGTGGCCGGGCCCGGGCCGGGCGAAATCCCCATCTTCTCGACGCGCTTCGATCTGCTCACCACGGCAGAGCCGGCATTTCGCCGCCGTCTGGAAAAGCTGCCGCTGTTTCGGTACGGGCAGCGCTGGCTGCGGCCTCGGACGCTGTTCGCTGGGTCCACTGTCAGTGAGTATGCGTGGCTGCCCGCGAGCGTGAGCGCAGCGGCGCTGGCGCAGACACTGGTGACGACGCACAGCCGGGAATGGCCGTTTCTCATCATCAAGGATCTGCCACAGGCCTCGCCACTGCTCGACGAAGACGCAAACGCCTTCGTCGACGACTTCGTGCATGCTTGCGAGGCAGCCGGGTTCGTCATGATCGAAGGCCAGGCTCTGGCCTGGGTCCCGATCGATTTCGATAGCGAAGACACCTATCTGAAGCGCCTGTCGCGCGGGGCCCGGCGCAACATCCGCCGCAAACTGCGCTCGCGTGATCAACTGGACGTGCAGGCACTGCGCACCGGCAGCGCCGAACTGCTCGATCGCAGTATGCAGGATGCCTGCATCGCCCTGTATGAGCAGGTGTACGCACAAAGCGACGTACACTTCGACCACCTCGACGCCGATTTCTTCCGCGCCGTGTTCGAGGATGCAGACAATGGCGGCGTGATGTTCGTCTATCGTCACCAGCAGCGCATGATTGGCTGGAATCTGTGCTTCGAGCACGCCGGCGCGCTCGTCGACAAGTATGTCGGCTTCGACTATCCGGCCGCGCGCGATCTCAATCTGTACGCCGTGAGCTGGATGCACAATCTGAGCCATGCCCGCGAGCGCGGCCTGACGCACTACATCGCCGGCTGGACCGACCCCGAGGTGAAGTCGCATCTGGGGGCGCACTTCACCTTCACGCGACATGCGGTGCGGCCGCGCAATCGCTTGCTGCGCGCGCTCTTGCGTCGCCTGGCGCCGTATTTCGAGAGCGATCGACAATGGTATGAACAGCGCACCGCCCGTGCATCCCGTCGTACTTGAGCTCGACGGTTCGGTCGGGCCGCTCGATCGCAGCGTCAGACTTTCGCTCGACGACTGGCCGGATCGATTGCGATTCGCCTGCAGCCGCCGCGCACTGCGCGACTTCGGTCGCGAACTCGCCGACAAACTGCCGCGGGCCACCGGCCCGGTATTCATGGGCAGCGGGGATTTCCATCATCTGAGCCTGCCGCTGGTTGAACGGGCCTGTGCCAACGTGCCCTCTCTGGATGTCGTCGTGTTCGACAACCACCCCGACAACATGCGCTTCCCGCTTGGTGTGCACTGCGGATCCTGGGTACGCCGGGCTTTGACATTGCCCGGCGTACGCCAGGTGCACGTGGTCGGCATTACGTCCTCGGACATCGGCCCGGGCCATGCCTGGGAGAATTATCTGCGGCCGCTGTATTCAGGGCGGTTGCGCTACTGGTCCACGGGCGTCGACGTCGGATGGGCACGGCGGCTGCGACTGGCCCATGCCTTCCCGAGTTTCGACGACATGGACGCGCTGCTGCAGGCGTTTGCCGAGCACGTGACGCGTGACCGCTGGCCCATCTACCTATCCATCGACAAGGATGTGCTGAGTATCGAGGATGCCCGCACCAACTGGGACCAGGGCGTGATGCGCGAGCCCCAGCTGATCGGGGCGATTCAAGCGCTGCACGGCCGTATCGTCGGCTGTGACGTCACCGGCGAAGTGTCGGTTGCGCGCTATTCCCAGTGGTGGAAACGCCTGCTGTCGTCGCTCGATCAGCAGTGTGACGTGCCAGCTGGCGAAATCGCCGGCTGGCAGGCCCGGCAACACATCCTGAACCGACGTCTGCTGCAGCAGATTCAGGCGGCCTGGCGTAGGGCTGGAACGTAGCGAAACGCGCCCCACGACCCGGCCACCGGCGAGCCAACCATTGGAACGGGCCGCCCGGTGTGGATACCGGCCGCAGCTGGAAGACACGGCCGCGCTCAGGGCGTCTCGCTGTCGGACTCGCTCAGCGCCAGACAGACGATACCGGCAACGATGGCGATGGCGCCGAGCGCCTGGCTCCAGCCGATGGATTCGTCGAACACGGGCACCGAAAGCAGTAGCACGCTGACCACCTCGAGATGCGAGGCGGCAAAGGCGGGACCGATCGGCGCACGCCGGAGCAGCGTCATCCACGTGAAGAATGCGCCGATATAGCCGATCACCGCGCCGTATACCCAGGGTTGGGTGAACACGCGTTCCAGCCAGGCGAGATTGGCCTGGACCGGCAGCGCATGATCGCCGGCATACTTGAAACTGAGCTGAGCCAGGGTATCGAAGCTCAGCAGGATTGCGAACCCGATGACATAGAAACGCTTCATGTGCCGGCACCGACGATCGCCACGCCCAGCGCCACCAAGGCAATGCCCAGTACGCGCAGGCGCGTCAGACGTTCACCGAACAGGAGACGCCCGGCCAGCATGATCACGACGATATTGATCGAGCCCAGCAGAATGCCGCGGCCCAGCGGTATCAGCGACAGAAAGGCGATCCACGCCAGGAACTCGAACACATAGCATGCCCCGCCCAGCCATATCCACGGCCGGACCAGCATATGCCGCCAGTGGGCCAGCCCCCCACCCTCGAAACCGTGACTGGCGGCGGTCTTGAACGTGAGCTGTCCGGCGGTATCGAACAGCTCGACGATCAACCAGAGGATGAGGACGGTCGACGTCATGAGTTCGGCTCGACCGAGGTCCGCAGATGTAGCCGATCCGTCACGCCGCGGGCGCCATCGCTGCGGCGGTTTCAGCCGCACGGGTGAAGAAATCGGCCGTGCCGGCAACCAGACGGCGGCGTTCACGGTCGATGGTGATCATGTGATAACTGTCCTCGAGCCAGAGGAACTCGGACCGCCCGCTGACGTGTCGTGCCACCATCTCGGCGTTCCAGCGCGAGGCAATATCGTCTTCGGTCGCGTGTGCAATCAGGCACGGCGCGACCACCCGCGCCAGGTCACGCCGCACTCGGCGCGACATCAGATAAAGCTCGGCCAGCGAATGCCATGGGTTTCCGGGCAACCCGGCGGCCGTACTGTCGCCGCTGGCCATGGCCTCGCTGATCTTCCGGCGCAGATTCTCGTCACGCAATCCGTACGGCGGGTGCTCCATGAACATCCGCCTGCGGCCGATGCCCAGACGTTTGAGCACGGGCAGGAGGAACGCCAGTCGGTTGAGCGCAGGAAGACTCCAACCGTCGTAGCGGAAAGTCGCGCCGAGAACGCCCACCCCATCGACCCAGCTCGGTTGTTCTTCGGCCAGCCGGAGCGCGAGCACCGCGCCCATCGACAGACCGGCGACAAACAGATGGTCGACCGAATCGCGCATCTCGCGCGCGGCGGTCTCGACACTGCGATACCAGTCCTTCCAACCGGTGGCCAACAGATCCTCGACGCTGCCGCAATGGCCGGCCAGCTGCACGCCGCGCGTGGTGAAACCCCGATTGTTCAGCCCTTTTCCCAGAATACGCATCTCCTGGGGGGTGCCGGTCAGACCATGAATCAAAAGCACCCCGCGATTGTCTCCCGGGAAGAAAAACTCGACGTTGGCGCTCATCTGCAGGTCCAGTCCTCGAAAATCGGGCGGCGTGCGTTCGTGCCCGGTCAGCATTCCAGACGGTGGTTTCAGGAGCCTTTCACGAGCCTCTGCGGTATGTTCGATTGCCGGCAGTTTGCGTGTCCGCCGTCCGTTCCGGCTACGAGGCGATCAGGGGCGGAACCGAACGGGGTGTGCTCGATACATCAGCAGGCCGGCAATCGCCGACCCACGGCAGCACCGACCGATCGGGTCGCGTGATGAGTTGTTGATCAGGCTGTTGTGACGCCACGCGCAATAGTCCGCCGAGCAGCAGCAGACACAGGCCGCACAACCCGCCGTAAAACCAGAACGCATCGAGCCCGTCTCCCAGAATCGGGACGGCCATCGCGAACAGACCGAACACCATCAGCAGGCCGTACGCCAGAAAGCGCATCGACCGGGCCGCCTGCCTGGTGCGGTACACGATTCCGAACAACGGCAGGACCAGGAGAATGTAATAGTGCAGTTCGGTGACCGGCGCGGCGACCAGCAACCACACCACCAGCGCCGATTGAACAAAAACCCGGTTCGTTCTGGCTGCGCGCCGATCGACGGCACAAATCAGCATGAAAGCAACGATCGACAAACTATCGGACAGTACCCGGACATAATGCACTGAAGCCGGGGCCGCCACCTCCGAAATGCGCGTCAGAACCGCGTAAAGCGATTGGTTATGCAATCCCTGCGGCTGTAGAAGCTGAGGAAAGTAGGCCGCCTTGCTGCCCGGAACGAACGCCGGCTGCCCGACCACCTGCACCCATTCGATCAGATAGTCGAACGTCGCCTGCCAGCCGAGCACGCAGGCGGGCAACACGACGGCGCCCAGGAACATGAAGAACACGCTGAACCCGCAAAACCGCCATTGGCGACGCCACATGAAGTAAGGCAGCAAGGCCAACGGAAACACTTTGAGCAATGCTGCGATTGCAAGGCAGCCTGCCGCACGCGTCGGTTGATCGAGTGAGTCGAAATAGAATAGGCCGAACACCGCCACGGCCACCAGCACCGAGGCCTGCCCGCGCATGAGCCCATCCACGATGAAGGGCAGCGCCAGAATCACCGGTAGCAGAGCCCGGGCACTCTCCAACGGCCCGGAACCCGCGCCGGTGAGTTTCCGGCACCATCTTATGCCGACACCGAGGGCCGCAACGCAGATCATGAACCACAGTAGGACGGCGGCCGGCACGGGGAGCAGAGTCAGCGGCGCCATGAGGATCGCCAGCGGCGGCAGATAGACATAGGCCCAGTCCCGCTGGTTGTGGGCCTTGTAGATATCGGTTCCGTCGCGTACCGCTCTGCCGCCGGCAAGATAAGCCGTGAAATCCGAATGGGTGCGAGCCGAGCCCAGGGTATGGCTGCCGGCCTCGTACGGGCCCGCCCGCCATACCGTGCCGAACGCCAGAAGCACCGTGATCAGCACGACCAGCGTACGTAGCCACAACCGCGGCGATTTCAGGTCGGGGCGTTCGCACACGCCGCCGAGGTGCTCAGCGACCATCGCCCGACTCGCGGATCGCCCGACAGACAAAGCCGGTTACGATCGTGGTTGCCGTCATGGCCCGCATTCGGCCGATCAGGTGCCGGGATCGCGGCATCGAAACACACGTCATGCTGACCACATCCAGGTGCGGGGCAGCCAACGCCTGGCGCCGGCGCACCGATCATCGGCCCCGCCGCCATGCCCGACCCAGCGCTCTCCACGCCTGGCGAAGCGCCGATAATCGCGCTTCTTTTCCCGAATACGCGGCTCGCCGGGCATGTCGGCCGGGCGACGCATCAAACGCAGCGCACGACCATCCTCCAGACAGGAAAACTCGACATTGGGGCTCATCTGCAGGTCCAGTCGTGAAAAGCCGGGCGTTAATGCACTCTTGCCCGGCCAGCATTCCAGACGGCGGTTTCAGGAGCCTTTCACATGCGTTGGCGATACGTTCGACGGCTGCCCGCCGCGCAGCACGCGCACTAGCACCCGCTGACCAATGCGCCGATGCGACGGCTGATCGAAAGCCAGCACGCAGAGCACGGTTCGTATACCGGCGCCCTGGCCGGGATCGGTATCGAGCGTGGGCTTGCGGAACACGTCGCCGACGCGAACGACGTGGGCGCTGCCCAGCGTGGTCTGACCAGCATCGTCGAGCACCACCTGCGCCGGCATGCCCTTGTGCACGGCGCCCACGTATTCCTGGTTCAGCTCGGCGCGTACGATGCGCGCGCGATCGGGCAGCAATTCGAAGGCAGGCGCTGAATCGGCGCCCGCGTGGTCACCCGCCTGAATATTGACCTGGACGATGCGCCCCGCAACCGGCGCTTTGATTAGATGCAGGGCAAGCTGCCGGCTGGCGATCGTCAGCTTGCCTTTCGCGATATCGATCTGTGCGCGAGCGCTGGCCAGTTGCCACTTGAGATCACGCACCTTCTGGGCTGCGGCGTCGGCATCATGTGTCGATCCGGCGCCGGCCCGAGCGGCCGAACGCAGTTTGCCGGCGCTGCTGCGGGCCGCTTTCAGCCGGTCTTCGAGAATGTCGCTCTGGGCACGGGCTTGCGACAACTGACCCCGGGCGATCCGGACCCGGGCCTGCGCAACCTGCGGATCGAGGCGCGCCAGGAGCTGCCCTTTCTTGACCTGTTGTCCCGCATGCACCACGACCGCCTCGACGCCGCCCGACACCGGACTATGCAGCTTCAACAGCCCCCCTTCGACATCAACACGGCCACGGGCCACAGCCGCATAAGCGCTGTTGTCCGGCCTCGATCCCGCCTTGGGCCTGCCATGATCTGCGGCCATCGCCACCGCGATCACCGCCGTGAGCAGCAATACAACGAGCGGCAGCGCAACATATCGTGTGCGCAAGGCAAGTCTCTGCTTCGACATGAAGAATTCCTGTCGTGGCTGCGTCATTCAGCCCTACCCCGTGAGTCGTTGAGAATGCGCCCGTCCTCCATGGTCAGAACGCGATCGGCGTGACTGATCAGCCGCGGATCGTGGCTGACACACAACACCGTCGTGCCGTGCCTGCGGGCGATGCGATGCAGCAGATCGATCACGACCTGGCCATTGGCTGCGTCCAGCGCGCTGGTCGGCTCGTCTGCAAACAGCAGCGCGGGCGCTTTCGCGAGCGCCCGAGCGATCGCGACGCGCTGCTTTTCGCCGCCGGACAACGCCGCCGGTCGCAGACCCTGGCGGTCCGCCATGCCCATCTCGTCGAGCGCCTCGTCGACGCGGCGCGTGATCTCGCATGACGACAGGCGCAGATACTGCAACGGCAACTGCACCTGTTCGCGTGCCGTCAGGGCGGGAAAGAGGTTGAAACCCTGGAATACGAATCCGGTGTGGTGCAGGCGAAAGGCCTCCACGTGTTTCGGATCCATTTCCTGCAACGGCTCGGAAAGAGCGAGCACACGACCTTGATCGGGCGCCTGCAGCCCGCTGAGGATCGAGAGCAGCGTGCTCTTGCCGCAGCCGGAGGGCCCCGAAATCAGCGTCAGCGCGCCCGCCCCGATCTCCACGGACAAGTCATCCAGGATGCGCGTGGTCAGCCGCCCGGACGTAAACGACTTGGTCAGATGCTCGGCGACAAGCGTTGGGCCTTGCTCGGCTGCCGTATGCAAGTGCGACATCAACTCACCTCAACAGCGTGGCCGGATCGGCACGCTGCATGCTGCGCATCGCCATCAACCCGGAGACCGCGACCAACGCCATGACCAGCCCGAGGCAGCCGGCCGCCACCGACGGCTGCATCGCCACCGGCACGTTTTCGCTGTGCGCCAGCCAGATCAGCAGAGCCGCGAGTATGCTGGCCAGCAATACGCCGCACGCCCCGACCCAGAAGGCCTGTTCCAGAACCACCCAGCGCAGGGCACGCTTGCCCACGCCCAGGGCGTTGAGCGTGGCGTATTCATTGACCGAGGCCGCCACGGCGGCCATCAACGCCTGACTGGTGATGATCGCGCCGACCGCAAAGACGATGACCGCAAGAAACAGCACCCCGGCGCCGGCGCCGGTATTGAACAGCCAGAACAGTACCGAAAGCCGTGCGAATGCCGGCGCGGTCCAGACCTGATAGCGCCCGAATCCGGTATGCCCGTTGAGCTCGGCCACGACCGCAGGCGCATCCCCGGGATGGCGCAGCCGCGCGACGAGATACGTCGGCCCGCCGCTGTCGCTCGGCGCAGGGTCGAGCAGGCGTGCCGTCTGCAGCGAGGTCACGATATCGGCCCCGCCCAGCGCGCGCAGGCCGCGGGCCGTACCGACCACGCGAACCAGATGGCCGTTCACGCTCGCCGTGTCCCCCACCTGCACACCCAACTTCTGCAGATCGGCCGGATCCACGACCACCGACTCCGGATAGGCCAGGCGAGCCCGTACCGCGGGGGTCAGGACACGTGAAAACATCATCGCGCCGGGCTGTGTCGAGACCCCCGAAACAAAGACCGATATGCCGCCCGTGTCGTGACCGCCGCGCCAGTCGCCATCCAGCAGGTAGAACGGTTCGACCGACTCGACCTGCGGATTCATATCAAGCAACGACGCGATATCCGCATCGATGGGGCGCCCCTGATCGACACTCTGAGTACCGGGATATCCGACCCAGATATCGGCGTTTGAATCCGAGACATAAACGGCCGCACCGCCGAAAATACCGAGCACCAGAGCGGCCTGCAGCAGCTGCAGCAACGTGGCGAAACTCACGGCGAGCATCGCCGGCAGAAAGCGTTGCCATTCGTGGCGTAGCGTTTTGCGTGCCAGTGAGACCATCGCTCAGCCGGTGCTCTTGATCGGGCGATTGCTGGCCCCGCCGAGCGCCTTGTAGAGCGCCACATAGGCAATATCGTGGGCCGCCTGCGCCTGGATCAACTGCATCCGCGCCTGGTTGTAATTGAACTCGGCCGTCAGACGCTGATCCGGGCTGTCGAGACCCAGTTTGTCGCGGGTCCGTGCCCGGCTGACCGCTGTTTTCTCACGCTGCAGCACCTGCTTTCGCGTCTGAAGCTGCTGCTGCGTGCCGTGGAGATCGTCCAGCTTCGTCTCCACATCCGCCACGCCCTGCAATACGGCCTCGCGATAGGCCAGCGATGCGGCCTTGAGCAGATGCCCTTTCGCGTTGGCGCGGGCCTTGCGCAATCCCCAGTCGAACAACGGGATATCGATGATCGGCCCCACCGAGCCGATGCCGCCGAGCCCGCTGGCGTTATAGCTGGCCAGATTCGCCGATGCGACCAGCGATGCGCCCAGGCCGATACTCGGGTAGCGATCGGCTCTGGCCAGCCCCAGTTCTCCGGCGGCTTTAATGACCTGCGCCCTGGCCTGCGCTATGCCCGGCCGCGTATTCAACAGGTTGGCGGGCACCGAAACGGGTTCATATCCCTGCAGGGTGGGCACCGCCGCCTCATGCAGCCACGCGCCCTCCGGCTCGTCACGGCCGGTCAACAGGGCCAGCTGCTGCGCAGCGGCCACGACTTGATGCCGCGCGTTCTGTTGCTGCGTTTCGAGATTGGATTTTTTCAGCAAGGGCGCGGTCAGCACCGCAGGCGAGGCGAGGCCGAGATGCACGCGCACTCGGGCCAGCTTGATCCGGTTTCGCTGCAAACGGATCATCTGTCTCAGGATCGAGCTGTCCTGCTGCGCTGCGCGCAGATTGATCCAATCGCGTGCGACCTCGGCCACCATCGACACCCGCACCTCGCGCAGATTGCCCGCCGCTGCCTCGAGATGGCCTCGGGCCACATTCTTCTTTGCCTGGCCTCGGCCGAACAGGGGCAGTTCCCAGTGCGCGTCGAAGCCCATCAGAAAATACGAGGCCCGGGCATCCGGATCGACCGGGTCGTCGGTCTTGATGCTCAGCGCGGGTTTGTAGGGGGCATCGCTACGCAGATACAGCGCGCGAGCGGCCCGTACTCGCTCGAGTGCCGAGGCCAGATTCAGGTTGGCCTTCAACGACGCATCCACCAGCTGATTGAGAGCGGGATCGTGCAGCGCCTGCCACCATTCACGGTAATCGGGTTCCGGCGCCCCGGCTTGCTTGGCGGCATGAACCCAATGCGACGGCAGCGACACGTCCGGCTCGGGAACCGGTGTCGACGCACAGCCGCCCAGCAACAGGCCCGCCGCAAGCACGGCGCCGCATGTGCCGGCGCGGGGCGACCCCCGGGCCGTCGATACGTTGTCCGATGCGGTCGTTTTCATGATCGCCGGCCGTCGCGTTCGTGCCCCGCCTCGGCGGCGCGCGGTACCACAGGCAGTCGCGGCAGGCAGATCCGCACGCTCAGGCCGCCCAGCAACGATCGTTCAAAACACAGGGTTCCCTGATGCTTCATGACGATGTGCCGAACAATCGCCAGACCCAGCCCCGTGCCGCTGCGGCGGTTGTCCGGGGCGCGAAAAAAGCGTTCTCCGAGCCGGGGCAGGACATCGGCATCCACGCCGGGGCCGCTGTCATCGATCTGGAGACACAGCGCGTCGGATTCCGCACTCAGGGTCAACGTGACCGTCCCTTTACGCGGCGTGTAGCGCAGCGCGTTGTCGATCAGATTATCCAGAGCTTCCTGCAGCGCGATGGCGTCGCCGTTGACCCAGGCGACGTCGTGGGTGGTTTCAAAGCCGAAGTCGATCTCGGCTTCGATCGCCTCCGGGACACGCTGCCCGGCCAGTTCCGGCAGCAGCGTCCGCAGATCGACGGGTGCCATCTGCATCGGGCGCGCCTCGGCCCGGGTCAACGCCAACAGCTGTACGGAGGTCCGCGCGGTGCGCCCGGTCAGCTGCTGAATGTGTTCCAGCGCTTTGTGCGCGCGCGGGTCATCGGCGTAGTGCATGGCCCGTTCAACCTGAAGCCGCAGCCCGGCCAAGGGCGTTCGCAGCTGATGCGCCGCATCGGCGATGAAGCGCTCATGCAGGGCCATGATGTCGCGCAGGCGGGCGAACAGCGCATCGATCGTGTGGGTGAGCGGCAACAGCTCAACCGGCACGTCATCGTCCTCGATCGGCGACAGATCATGCTCGCGACGGCTCAGCCGCCGTGTCAGCGGATTGATGACGCGCAGACCGAATCGAACGCCGAGCCATACCAGCAGCAGCAGCACGCTGCTCAGCGCCACCTGCAGAGAAATATTCAGCAGCAGGATCTGGCGCGCGACCTGACGACGCCCCTGAAAGGTCTGCGCCACGGTGATGTCGAGAATTCCGTGGTTATGCTTCGGGTCGGCAATGGCGAGCGTAGCGGCGCGCAGGGCCGTGTGCTTGAGATGGGTGTCGTACAGTCGGGGCGCCTGCCCCGGCTGCGGCGAGGAAGCCACCGGCGGCAGGATCCGGCTCCCGGCAATCAGCCCCTGCTGTTGGCTGCGGATCGCGAAATAATTATGGCCGTCGGGATCGAACTCCAACAGAAAACGGGCCTGGGGCGATATCGTGCCTTTGAGCGACCGGGTCTGCAGCATGGTGGCCAGCGTCCGGGCGTCGTCGGCGAGGTCCTCGTCGTGGACCCGGTTGGCATAGGTCAAGGCCACGAAGTAGGTGATGACGGCATCAGTCGTCAGAATGACGAGCATCGGAACCAGCAGGAACAACAGAAGACGGCGACGCAGACTCGGGCGCCGCTGGGCAGTGTGCGTCGACGAACTCATCCGGATGCTTCATCGACTTTCAGGATATAGCCGAGCCCACGAACAGTACGGACGGACGTTCCGGAGTTTTCCAGTTTTCGCCGCAGCCGGTGTACGGCGATATCAAGCCCGTTATCGGTCAGCTCCTCGTTCCAGTCGCATATGGCTTCGATCAACTGCGAGCGACTGGTCAGACGCTCCTGACGTGTCGCCAACGCCGACAGCAATCCGAACTCGCGTGCGGTGAGTTCCAGTTCGCGCTCGCCGACCCAACCGCGCCGGCCGGCGATATCCAACCGCAATCGCCCCAGACGTATTTCCGGCCTGCCATGAGTCACCTGGCGGCGTAGAAGCGCACGCACCCTGGCCGCGAATTCCGCGTACGCGAACGGCTTGACGAGATAATCGTCGGCGCCCATATCGAGGATGCGGATCCGCTCCTCCATATTGTCCCGAGCGGTCACAATGAACACCGCCAGTGAATTCTGAGCTCGTCGCAGCTCGTGGAGCAGCCGATCCCCGCTCAGGTAGGGAAGCCCGAGATCCAGAATCAATAAATCGTGGATATGCCCCTGCAACGCGACCCGGGCCTGCCGGCCGTCCGACAAGTGATCCACGGCATGCCCGCTGTCGCGCAAACCGGCGCACAAGCCCTCGGCAATGGCGGGATCATCCTCTACGACGAGAATACGCATCGGCGGCAAGCGATTTCGAGCTTTGGTTATCCAGTGACGCTATAGGACTGTAAAGTCTCCATTAAGTTCACATTCAAACAAAAATTACAGAATATTAACGCTCATACCTAAAAATATAACGCAAAAATAACGCTTCCAGACCCGAAAAAACGTTACATTTAATACGGATATCATCCGGCCGGCCCATACGCAGGCATGGCGTAGCCCGAGCCGCTTGCAGACGGCTCCAGCATGTATTGCAGAGATGAGGCGTCGTCCGACGCCGCTTCATACCGTGATCCGCCCTGCTCTCTGGCGCAGATCGGACGCGGCCCTGCAGCAGGCGGATTATGCCTCGCCCAGTGTTTACGATAAGCGAACATCACGCGCCGCCGCTCGAGAGCGCGCGGCAGCACTACCGCCCGGCCGGGCGTTATGGAGGCTTCATCCGAGCGCCGCACGGAGATCACAAATCGCACGACGCGAGCTGTCGATCGCGGCATGCCACGATCAAGAGGCGCAACCTCACATCGCAGGGTTTGCGGCCCACCCTCGGCGCAGGGGCCAGCCATCGATTACATGCCGTAATCCTGCCCTGCGATTCTCCGAGGCAGTACGACCACGCGACGTTCGCTATGTGCCGCGGCTTTCAGCACACAGCCCTCGTGCCTGCGGATACAGCGGGTGGGCCATGCCTCAGGCGCCCCGTATGCGCCCTTGGCCTTGCCCAGCCCTCGCGTTCATTCGCCTGCCGCGTGCGGGCCAGTGCACCACAGGCGCTCAGGCCGCACGCGAGGTCTCCAGGCCCAACGGATCCGCAGTGTTGGCGGCCGGCGCATCGTCGGTGGCCGGGCGCCGCTTGATCACCGCATAGACCAGCCCGGTGACAACGGATCCCGAGGCGATCGCACCGAGATAAAGCAGCGCATGGGTCACGGCATTAGGAATCAACAACACGAACAACCCGCCGTGCGGCGCCATCAGCTTGCAGCCGAAGTACATGCTCATCGCGCCGGCGACCGCACCGCCGACCACGCAGCAGGGAATAACCCGAAGCGGGTCGCGGGCGGCGAACGGAATCGCGCCTTCGGTGATGAAACACAGGCCCAGCACGAGCGCCGCCTTGCCGCCCTCTCGCTCTGCGGTATCGAACTTCGGTCGAGCGACCAGGCTGGCCAGGCCAAGTCCGATCGGCGGCACCATGCCGCCGGCCATGATCGCCGCCATGGGCAGATAGGTATGCGTGGAAAGCAAGCCGACGCCGAAAGTATAGGCCGCCTTGTTGATCGGCCCGCCCATGTCGAAGCACATCATGCCGCCGAGCAACAGGCCCAGCAGCACGGCGTTGGTCGAGCCCATCGAATTGAGGAAATGCGTGAGCGTGTCGAGGATGGCAGCCACCGGCGTCCCGATGACATAGATCATCACCAGACCGGTGGCCAGGCTCGACAGCAACGGGATGATGAGAATCGGCTTGAGCGACTGGATGCTCGCCGGCAACGGCACGAACCGCTTGACCGCGAGTGCGGCATAGCCGCCCAGAAAGCCGGCGATGATGCCGCCGATGAAGCCGGCGCCGAGATTGGTCGCCAGCAAACCGCCGATCAGCCCCGGTGTGAGCCCCGGCCGGTCGGCGATCGAGTATGCGATATAACCCGCCAGCACCGGCACCATCAGCTTGAACGCCGCCCCGGAGCCGATCTGCATCAGCGCGGCCGCGAAGCTGCCCTTCTGGTCCGCCGCGTGGATACCGAACACGAACGACAGCGCGATGCACAGCCCGCCGGCCACCACCATCGGCAGCATGAACGACACACCGGTCAGCAGATGTTTGTAGACGCCCCGTTCCTTGATGCTGCCCTTGGATTTCGCTGCCGGCGCGCTGCCTTCGGGCGCGTTCCCGGATTCGACCGCGGCTTCGGCGAGTGCGGCCTCGATCGTCGCCTTCGCCCGTTTGAGCGCGGCGCCGGTCGAGGCACGGTAGATACGTTTGCCCGCGAAGCGGGAATCATCGACCTCGATATCGCAGGCCAGCAGCACCACGTCGGCGGCCGCGATCTCTTCCTCGGTCAGCGCATCCTGGGCCCCGACCGAGCCCTGGGTCTCGATGCGCACCTCGTGGCCCAGCGAACGCCCGGCTTCGGTCAGCGCCTCGGCCGCCATGAAAGTATGCGCCACGCCGGTCGGGCAGGCGGTCACACCGACGATGCGCGCCTGCTCGGACGGTGCCGCGCCGGCATCGGCCTCCGCCACCACCGCAGGCTCGTCGGCCGGGTCGTACGGCTGCGCCGCCTCTGGTGCGACCTCGATCACACGGTCCGGATCGGTCAGCGCATCAGCCATGTCGGCGCGATACAACGGGCGCCCGGCATGACGTGCGAGGTCCACCGGCGCGCTCGCGGCCACGATGACCAGATCGCTGTTGCCGGCGTCCTCGGCATCGAGGATCGGCTGGTGCCCCGCGCGCTCGGCGGCGCGAGCCAGTCGCTGGGCCGCCAGCCAGGACGTCGTGCGTCCGCCGGGACAGGCCGTGACAATCGTTATGTTCATCCTCGACTCCTCGGCAACGCGCATCGACCGGAACAGTCGCCACGCCTCGCCTGGCTGTTGCTCTATTCCACCGGCGCTTCGATATCGACGGCATGTACCGCCACCGCGCCGAGCAAGGTCTCGAAAACCGGCGTATCCGACCGCCCTACCCCGATACGGGTGACCGCATCGGCCGACAACGCGACCGCGAACGCCAGCGTGTCGATATCGGGCCAGCCCGAAAGCCGGCCGTGCATGAGTCCGGCGACCAGCGTATCGCCGGCACAGACCGTGCTCTCCACGGTCACGGGCGGCGCTGTGGCCGCCAGCACATCCGTGCGGGTGAGCCAGAGCACGCCGTCGGCACCACGCGAAATCGCCACCTCGGCCACGCCGCGTCCCTGCAGTTCGCGGCCCGCGTCGATCAGATCGGCCGGGCTGACCAGCTCGCGCCCGACGCAGGCGGCGAGTTCGGCGCCGTTGGGCTTGATCAGCGCGGGCGCGAGCGCCAGCCCGGCATCGAGTGCAGTGCCGCTGGCATCAAGCCACAACGGGACGCCGGCGCTGATCAGCGGCTCGAGTACGGCATGCAGCATCGCCGTCGTCAGCCCCGGCGGCAGGCTGCCGGCCATCACGACCGCGTCGGGCGGATCCCCCGCCTCGGCCGCGACGGCTTCGGCCAGGCGCCCGACATCGCCGTCTCTGATCGCCATGCCCGGCGCGTTGATATCAGTGACCCGTCCGTCCGCTTCGGCTAGTTTGACGTTGGTTCGGGTTTCGCCGGGCACGCGCACGAAGCCATCAACGACGCCCCATTCGACGAACGCAGCCTCGAAGGCGCCGGCATTGGCCGCGCCCAGAAACCCGGTCACGGTCACCTCGTGACCGTGACCGGCAAGCACGCGTGCCACATTGTTGCCCTTGCCTGCCGGGGTGGTGCGGCAGACGCGCGCGCGATTGACATCGCCGGGCACGAGGCGCTCCAGACCGATCGACAGATCAAGCGCTGGGTTGGGCGTGATCGCGAGCACACGGGCCATTATTGATCGGCCTCCACCGCCTCGCGGACCTCGGCAGCAGTCGCCAGCGCGAGCAACGCCTCGGCATGCGTGGAGGCCTCGGCCTGTGACAGCCGGCGGATACGCGCCTTGACCAGCGGCACCTGGCGCGCGTTGACCGACAGCTCGTTCACGCCGAGCCCGACCAGCACGCCGACCGCCTGCGCATCGCTGGCCAGTTCGCCGCAGACGCCCACCCAGCAGCCGTGCGCCTCGGCGGCAGCGACGGTCATCAGAATCAGCCGCAGCACGGCCGGATGCAGGCCATCGGCCTGGCCGGACAGCCGCGGGTGGCCGCGGTCGATGGCCAGTGTGTACTGGGTGAGGTCGTTGGTGCCGATGGAGAAGAAATCCACGTGCGGCGCCAGTGTTTCGGCCAGCAGCGCACAGGACGGTACCTCGACCATCACGCCAAGCTGCACATCCACGTCATGGAACTCGGCAACCACGCGATCGTAGATCGCCTTGGCGGCATGGAACTCGGCCACGTCCTTGACCATCGGAAACATGATGCGCAGCGGCCGGCCTTCCGAAGCCGCGATCAACGCGCGCATCTGGGTCTCCAGAATCTGCGGCCGGTTGAGCGCCAGCCGGATGCCGCGCAGACCGAGAAACGGGTTGTCCTCGGGCGGCACCGGCCAGTAGTCCAGCGGTTTGTCGCCGCCGACGTCCAGCGTGCGCGCCACCAGCGCCCGATCCGGCCCGAGCGCATCGAAGGCGCGCTTGTATTCGGTGATCTGGGTATCCAGATCGGGCGCGGCCGGATGCGCCATGAAGATGAACTCGGTGCGCAGCAGGCCCACCCCCTCAGCACCGCGCTCGACCGCGTCCGCGGCATGCGACGTGTTGCCGAGATTGGCCGCGACCTCGATCGCGCGTGCCGTCCGTGGTGATCGCCGGCTCGAAGCGGGCGCTGAATGCCTCGGCCTCGAGTTCGGCACGATCGGCGATCGCACGGTCGGCGCGCTGGCGGCGCTCGTCGCTGGGCTGCGGCACCACCCGGCCGCGCTCGCCGTCGATGATCATATCGACGCCGTCGACCAGCGACAGCACGCTTTCGCCGGCGCCGACCACCGCCGGAATCCCCAGGCTGCGCGCCAGAATGGCGCTGTGCGAGGTCGCCCCGCCCTTGGCCGTGAGCAGGCCGCGCACGCGCTGGGTATCGAGCTGGGCGACGTCCGACGGGCCGATATCCTCGGCCACCAGAATATACGGATGCTCGGGCGGCTCCGGCATGGATACGCCGCACAGCCGGCCCAGAACCCGCCGGCCGACATCGCGCAGATCGGCCGCGCGCTCGGCCAGGATGCGATCGGCGAGTGCGGCCTGGGCGCGCGCCGAAGCATCGATCGCCTGCCACCAGCCGGCTTCGGCCGAGGCGCCTTCGTTGATGGCCTCGACCGCGGCCTCGCGCAGTTCCGGATCGCGCAGCATCTCTTCGTGCATCGACAGGATTTCGGCCATATCGCCGCCATCGGCCGCCTGGATCAGCTCGGTGAGCTGGCCGTAGGCCTCGCGGATGGCCGCGTCGAGGCGCTTGCGCTCGCTGATCGAATCGTCGGAGGACTCGGCATAATCGAATTCGGGCAGCCGCAGCACGAATACCGGCGCGATCGCCATGCCGGGCGACGCGGCCACGGCATCGAGCGCCGTATCCGCCACCGGCGCCGGCGCATAGACCCGCGGCTCGGTCTTGTTGCGGGACGGACGGGCTTCGCTGGTGTCCTCCAGCGGCAGCACATCCTCGCCGAGCCCGGCGCGCACGGCGTTGCCCACCGCGTCGAGTGCTGCAGACGCGCCCTCGCCTTCGGCCGAGAACACCAGCATCTGGCCGCGCCGGGCGCCGAGTCCGATGACCTTGGTCAGGCTCGCCGCCGACACCGCGTCGGCACCGCCGGATTCCAGCCGCACGCGGATCGGCAGGCGCTGTTCGCGCGCGATCTGGACCAGGTTCTTGGCCGGGCGGGCATGCAGGCCGTGGGCATTGCGTACCCGGACCCGCAGCACTTCGGCACCGGCCGATTCGCCCGCCAGACGCCCGATCAACTGGGCGGTATCGAGCTGCGCCAGGCGCGGCGCCTCGCCCGACTCCAGCACGCCGAGAACGCGTTCGAGCAGACCGCGCGTGGCGTCGTCGGCGGCTTCGTCACCATCGGCCATGCGGGCCAAGACGAATACCGCGGCCGCATCGGTCACTTCGGCCGGTGTCGCCACGCCCAGCGCCGGCTGAGTCACGTCGGCGCTGCCTTCCACCAGCCACAACTTGTGCCCCAGCGACACTGGCGTCTGGCCCATGATCTGACCGATGAACGCCGCCCCGGCGACGCCGGCTTCATAAAGACGCGTCGCCGCCACGGCAGCCAGGCCTTCGCGCGAAGCCACCGGCACGCGCGCAGCCACCGTGGCCCGGTCCAGCCGGGCCTCGACCGGAGCGCGCGATAGCAGCGCGATGACGTCGGCGGCATTGCTCGCCGAGGCCAGCCCTTCGGCCACCCCCGGCGCATCCAGCACATGCGTGAGTCGGCGCAGGATATCCAGATGCTCGTCGTTGGCCGCCGCGATCGTGATGATCAGCGACACGCGATTGCCGTCATGCCAGTCCAGACCGTCCGGATACTGCAGCAACCGCAGCCCGGTGGTTTTGACGTAGCCGCGCGACGCCGGCGTGCCGTGCGGAATGGCGATGCCGTTACCGAGGTAGGTCGAGCCTTCGCTCTCGCGCTGGAACAGGGACTGACCATAGGCCGGGTCAACCAGACCGGCCCGCGTGAGTGCCGATCCGGCCTGGGTCAGGGCATCGCGCCAATCGTCGGCGGACTGGTCGAGCAGGACGGCATCGGGCGTGAGTTCGAGCATGGCAACTCCGGGAACGGATCGAACCGCGGGAATACTAGGGCCTAGGGCAGCCCGCCGAAGATATGCGCCTATCGGCGCATGGCTGAATCGTGTCAGCGTCATTACAGTCGCATGCTGAGATCGCCCGGACGAGGAATCAAGTGAAAAACCCGCACTTCAGACAAAAGTCTGACACGCCAGGCACCTCGCTGCGATGAGCGCCCGCACGCTTGCCGACATCGCCCGGCTCGCCGGCGTGTCCCGAACCACGGCCAGCTATGTGATCAACGGCCAGGCCGAGGCCCGCCGTATCAGCCGCGCCACCGTGGAACGCGTACAGGCCGTGGTCGCCGCCCACGACTTCCAGGTCGACGCGCGGGCCGCCGCCCTGCGCCGGGGCGAGACGCGCACCCTCGGGTTGGTGGTGCCGGATCTGGAAAATGCCAGCTACGCTCGCCTGGCCAAACGCATCGAACGCGGCGCGCGCGGCGCCGGCTACCAGGTGATCATCGTCGGTTCGGACGACGACGCAGCCACCGAACGCAGCCTGGTCGAATCGCTACGCGCCCGGCGTTGCGACGGCCTGATCGTGGCCTCGTGTCTCGACCGCGACGACGAATTCTACGACGGCGTGGTCAGCGGCGGCCTGCCGGTGATCGGCCTGGACCGCCCGCTCGACGAGACGCGCTTTCGCAGCGTGGCCTCGAGCAACACGGAAGCGGCACGCCGCCTCACTGCCTCGGTTCTGAGCGGCACGGCACGCTCCATCCTGTGGCTGGATGCCGTGCCCGGCCTGTCGATCACCGAACGCCGGCGCAGCGGCTTCATGGCCGCCGTCGCCGAGCGCGACGGCGATTGCGAGGCCGCGGTGCGCACTGCCGAGGCCTACGACCGGGCCAGCGGCGCGCGGCTGCTGGCCGACTGGCTCGTCGACCATCCCATGCCCGACGCGCTGGTCACCGCCGCTTATCCGCTGCTCGATGGCGCCCTGGATGTGCTGCTGGCCGAGGCAGACGAGGCGCGCCGGCTTCCCCGGGCCGGCACGTTCGGCGACGATCGCGTGCTGGATTTCCTGCCCATCGCAGTCAACTCGTTGCCACAACAGCACGACAAGATCGCCGAGATCACGCTCGAACGCATGTGGGCGGCATTGGCGGGCGACTGCGCGCCGGGACGCGATCGTATCCATCGCCTGCTGATGCATCGATCCCTCAATGGTTCCACCAGACGGAACAAAATTTCCAGTGTATTACGACTTTAGTCTTAGTTTCGCCCGGCGAGCGATGGGCAGGGCCATCCAAGGCCTATATTTTATAAGCGTTTTTCCCACCCTTCCCCCACATTCAAGGAGACCCGATATGGCCGGTGCACCTGGCTCCGCCTCGTCGACATCCCAGTCGGCGCCCGACGCCGTCGCTCATGCCGACATCGTTCCGATGGTCTGGCTGTCCTGCGGCCTGGCCGCTCTCGCCGGCCTGCTGTTCGGCATGGACATCGGTGTGATTTCCGGCGCCCTGCCCTTCATCAAGAAGGATTTCGATCTGTCTTCGGCGATGGAAGGCTGGATCGTGTCGTCGATGATGGTCGGTGCGGCCATCGGCGCCCTGTCGGCCGGCTCGATCTCCAAGAGCATGGGCCGCAAGCGCGCCCTGCTGGCGTCCGCGCTGTTGTTCGTCGTCGGCGCGCTGGTGTGCGTGGTCGCCCCCGGGCCGACGCTGCTGTGGATTGGCCGCATCCTGCTGGGGCTGGCGGTCGGCGTGGCGTCGTTCACTGCGCCGCTGTATCTGTCCGAGGTGACGCCCGAGCGCATTCGCGGCACGACCATCTCCTTCTACCAGCTGATGGTGACGGTCGGCATCCTCGCGGCGTTCGTTTCCAACGCGGCGTTTTCGTATATCGAGAGCTGGCGCTGGATGTTCGGCGTATTGATCATTCCGGCCGTGCTGCTGTTCTTCGGCGCGCTGTCGGTACCGAACAGCCCGCGCTGGCTGGCCGCCAAGGACCGCTTCGACGAAGCACGCGACGTGCTATCCAAGCTGCGCGGCACCCGCGAGGAAGTCGATTACGAGATGGGCGAAATCCAGGAAGCGATCGAGCAGGAACGCGGCTCGCAAGGCTTCCAGATGTTCAAGAAGAACCCCAACTTCCGTCGTTCGGTGTTCCTGGGCGTTGCCCTGCAGCTGGTGCAGCAGTTCACGGGCATGAACGTGATCATGTACTACGCACCGCAGATCTTTCAGACCGCCGGTTTCGAAGGCACCTCGGCCAGCCTGTGGGCGACCGTGGTCACCGGCCTGACCAACGTACTGGCCACCTTCATCGCCATTGCACTGATCGACCGCGCCGGCCGCAAACCGATCCTGTACGCCGGCTTCGCCATGATGGCGATCACCATGGCGCTGCTGAGCACGATCATCTACATCGGCCCGAGCACCACCTTCCTGCAATACACCGCCATGGCCATGGTGCTGCTGTTCGTGGTGGGCTTCGCCATGTCGGCCGGCCCGCTGATCTGGACGTTGTGCGCCGAGATCCAGCCGCTGCAGGGCCGCGATTTCGGCATCGGCGCCTCCACCGGCGCCAACTGGATCGGCAACTTCTGCATCGGCTTCTTCTTCCCGATCATGTTCGAAGGCATCGGCGGCACCTGGACGTTCGGCCTGCTGGCCGCGGTCAACGCGCTGTTCATCCTGTTCACGCTGAAGTACGTGCCGGAGACCAAGGGCATCTCGCTCGAGAAGATCGAGAAGAACCTGCTGTCCGGCAAGGCGCTCAGCAACATCGGCGTCTGATCCGGGCCGACAGGCAGGCGCGGCGTGCATTCGTCGCGCCGTCGCCCGCCTGCTAAAATGCTGCGGTATACACCGCTTACCGACCGGCCGCTGGCCGGTCGTTTTGTTTGCGACACATGAACACGGCCGGAAGCCGCGGCGACCGGCCGCAACACAGGGTTCGCCCATGAGCAACGCCTGGGATCGCGCCTACGACAACCGCGCCGCCGTGGCCGATGCCGCCGATTGGCTGCATCACTGGCAGGTCGATGCCGCCGCCTTTCGCGATCTGCGCGGCGTCGATCAGTCGCTGGAACGCAGCTACGGCGTCGGCGACCGTGAAGTGTTCGACCTGTTCGAGCCCGAAGGGCGAAGCCGCCGGCACGCTGATCTTCGTCCATGGCGGCTACTGGCGCGCGCTGTCGCGCCGCGACAATCACCAGTTCGCCGCCGGCGCGCTCGCCCGTGGCTGGCGGGTCGCCTTCATCGAATATCCGCTGTGTCCGGACGTCACGCTCGAATCGCTGGCCGATGCCGTGATTGCCGGCATCCAGGCCGTGGCCGACGAAGTCGACGGCCCCCTGGTGCTAGCCGGGCATTCGGCCGGCGGACATCTGGTGACCCACGCCGTGACCGCCCACAGCGGTCTGCTCGCCTCGGCCCGCAGGCGCATCCGCCGGGTGATCTCCATCTCCGGCCTGCACGACCTGCGCCCGATCGCTGCCACCACCGATATCAATGGCACGCTCGGTCTGTCCCAGCAGCGTGCGACCGTCGCCTCGCCCGCGCTCCAGGCGCCCGATCTGACCGGCGATCTGATCTGCGTGGTCGGCGGCGACGAACTGCCCGAACTCAAACGCCAGACCCATCTGCTCGCCAATATCTGGACCGGGCTGGGCGTCACCACGCGCGCGGCGGAACTCGCCGGCGAGCATCACTTTTCCGTGCTGGAAGCCTTGCGCTCGCCGGCGACGGCATTGACGCGCTGGGCCACGCTCGAAAGCTGATGCAGGCGACGGCTCGCCCGGGATATTCTGCCCGACCGGCGCCGAACCGACGCTACCTGCCGGAGCGCAGCCCGATTTCAGGCTTCGTCAGGCGCATACCGCAAGCTCTTTCCCGGCAGCATGTACTTTTGCGGATGCCACGAAGTTCGCCCCATCCCCACCTGCGGGCAGTTTGGGTCAGATAGTGCCGGCGCACTTAAAACAACGCGTTACCGCCCTCACGGCGTCCGCAGCCGCAAATATCTGATAACGAATAAAATACAAGCAGAACCGCTGCCACGCTGATAAAACTGGGATCCATGAAAATGGCGACCGCGGCGGTAGCCGCCAGCGCCTTGGCGACTGCAGCCCCGAGAAGGAAATCCCTCAGCAGACGCGCAGTCTGCAGGCGGCCATAAGCGGCTATCTTTTCACAGAACCTGAATTCGTCGCATATGGCACGGCGAACGTTGCTTACACTCCCGAATATCTGTTTAAGCGCAGAACTGTTGAAAATACGATCGCCAACAGACCTGTATGCTTTCATGCCCAGAGAGCGGACTTGCACGCCGCCTTCGGCATGAATTTCATAATCCTGCGCTTCCAGAAATTCACCGAAAACACTGTTGCCGCTTAACTCCGCGGCGAGGCGAGCCTCATTGACCTCGTTGCCGATGACCAGCTCCTCGATAGTAGACATGGCTCATCTCCTGGGCGGATTGCGATCAAACCACAAAACCGATCGGCGTTCAGTACACCCCAGGCCCGGCTAACGCTCCTGTCTCTCACATTAGAGGCCGCGGACCTCAAAAAAGCAAAGACAAATACGGCCATGACGCCATCTCGCGGGCCGTGTACCAAAGGCACACGCCGCTCCGCCGGCCTCTGAACCGGCCCCGAACAATTTATACTTTTGCTGCATTGACAAAAATCGTCGCGCCTCGCTAAATCGGATGGTGATGTCGGCCTGTTTGACGCCGGGCACGGCCCTCCTCGAATAAGCCGGATAAGGCAATACAAAACAACGAAGCAGAGCGGGAGATATCGATGAACAAGACCTGGATCAAATCTTTGGTGTGTTGCTCGGCGACAGGCGCGGCGTTGGTGGCTTCGCCTGCTTTTGCAAAGGATGTGAGTGCCTGCCTGATCACCAAGACGGATACCAACCCCTACTTCGTGACGATGAAGAAAGGCGCCGAGCAGTCGGCGAAAAAGCTCGGCGTCAAACTGAAAACCTATGCCGGCAAGTACGACGGCGACAATCAGACCCAGGTCGACGATATCGAGACCTGCATCGCCGACGGCGTGAACGGCATCCTGATCACGGCGTCGGACACCAAGGCGATCGTCCCGGCCGTACAGAAGGCGCGAAAGGCAGGCATTCTGGTCATCGCGCTTGATACCACCCTGCAGCCGACCAGCGCGGCCGATGCAACGTTCGCCACCGACAATTTCCAGGCCGGCAAGCTGATCGGCGAATGGGCCAAGAAACGTTTGGGCGACAAGAAGGCGCATATCGCTTTCCTCGATCTGGCGGTGAGCCAGCCATCGGTCGGCGTCCAGCGCGACCAGGGTTTCATGACCGGCTTCGGCATCGATATCAAGGACAAGAACAAGTGGGGTGACGAGAACGACCCGCGCATCGTCGGGCACGACGTCACCGGCGGCGCCGAGGACGGCGGGCGCACGGCGATGGAAAACCTGCTGCAAAAGGACCCGAGCACCAATCTGGTGTACGCGATCAACGAGCCGGCTGCCGCAGGCGCCTACCAGGCACTCAAGGCCGTGGGCATGCAGGATCAGGCGACCATCGTGGCGATCGACGGCGGCTGCCCCGGCGTCAAGAACGTACAGGAAGGCATCATCGGCGCCACGTCGCAGCAGTATCCGCTGCTCATGGCCTCCAAGGGCATCCAGGCGATCAAGACCTACGTGGACACCGGCAAGAAGCCACAGAACAGCCCCGGTCTCGATTTCTTCAATACCGGCGTCAATCTGGTCACCGACCATCCCGTCAAGGGCGTCAAATCCATCGATACCAAGGAGGGGCTGAAGCGGTGCTGGGGCTGAAACGAGACCATATTCAGCCCCGAGGCGGAACACGGATCGGGCTCGCGGCGGGTCGATGAACTGACCACGGGCCGCATTGGGTCGTGACCGAGGCGTCGCCTCGGGCCGATCGAGAGCGCGAGCACGGGCGATCGACAGCCCGCTCGCGAGGAGGAGAACATGACCGACCCAGACGGCCACGGGCCGCAGGCGGCGACCGGCGACGACCGAAACGGCGGCGCCGGCGCCGAGAGATCGCCCTTCGACGTGCGCAAACGCACGCCGGTCCAGCACATCCAGCATTTCCTGCACGCCAATCCGGCGGCCGTGCCGATGATCGTGGTGGTGGTATCGGTCGCGGTGTTCGCCGCAACCATCGGCCCCAAATTCTATTCGGCGTTCACGCTCACACTTATTCTCCAGCAGGTGGCGATCACCGGTATTGTCAGCGCCGGGCAGACGCTCATCATTCTCACGGCCGGGATCGACCTCTCGGTCGGGTCGATCATGGTGTTGAGCTCGGTCGTGATGGGCCAGTGCGCCATGCACTACGGCTTCCCGGGCTTTTTGGCCGTCATCGCCGGGCTGGCGGCCGGTGGGGTCTGCGGCCTGATCAACGGGCTGCTGGTCTCGATGGTCAAGCTGCCGCCCTTCATCGTCACGCTGGGCACCTGGTCGATCTTCGGCGCCGTGACCTTCATCTATTCCGGCAACGAGACGGTCCGCAGCCAAGACATCGACCGGGTCGCGCCGATCATGCACTTCTTCGGCAATTCGTTCCGCGTCGGCCACGCGGTGTTCACCTACGGCGTCATCCTGATGGTGGCGCTGTCGGCGCTGCTCTGGTTCGCGCTCAACAAGACCGCCTGGGGGCGCCATGTGTATGCCGTGGGCGACGACAAGAACGCCGCGATGCTGGCCGGTATCCGCACCGACCGGGTGCTGATTTCGGTCTACGTCGTCACCGGCCTGATCTGCGGCCTAGCCGGCTGGGCGCTGATCGGGCGTATCGGCTCGGTGTCGCCCCAGGCCGGTCAGCTGGAAAACATCAATGCCATCACCGCCGTGGTCATCGGCGGCACATCGCTATTTGGCGGGCGCGGGTCGATTCTCGGCACCCTGTTCGGCGCCCTGATCGTCGGCGTCTTCTCGCTCGGGCTGCGGCTGCTCGGCACCGACCCGCAGTGGACTCAATTGACCGTCGGCGCGCTGATCATCATCGCGGTCGCGACCGACCAGTGGATCCGGAAGGTTTCGGCATGAATACGAACGCACAGCCCATCCTGTCGGCCCACAATCTGACCAAGCACTACGGCCGCGTCACCGCGCTGGACAATACCGATTTCGAGCTGTATCCCGGCGAGGTCCTGGCCGTCATCGGCGATAACGGCGCCGGCAAATCGACGCTGATCAAGGCGATCTCCGGCGCCGTCATCCCCGATTCAGGGGAAATTCGTCTGAACGGCCAGCCGGTGCAGTTCGTCTCGCCCATGCAGGCCCGCGATGCCGGCATCGAAACGGTCTATCAGACGCTGGCGTTGTCACCCGCCCTGTCGATCGCCGACAACATGTTCCTCGGCCGGGAAATCCGCAAGCCCGGCGTGCTCGGCTCGGTGTTCCGAATGCTCGATAAACAGGCGATGGAGAACTTCGCGCGCGAGAAACTTTCGGATCTCGGCCTGCTGACCATTCAGAACATCGGTCAGGCGGTCGAAACATTGTCGGGTGGGCAGCGCCAGGGCGTGGCCGTGGCGCGGGCGGCGGCGTTCGCGGCCAAGGTCATCATCATGGACGAGCCGACCGCGGCACTGGGCGTGAAGGAATCAGGCCGCGTGCTGGAACTCATTCGCGACGTCAAGGAACGAGGGCTGCCGATCGTGCTCATCTCGCACAACATGCCGCATGTGTTCGAAGTGGCCGACCGCGTGCATATACATCGCCTGGGGCGCCGGATCGCCGTGGTGGACCCGAAAGCGATTTCGCCATCGGACGCAGTCGCCATCATGACCGGCGCCAAGGAGCCGCCGAACGAAGGGGCGGTCGCCTGAGACGCGCGAACCCGAACGACAACACCAACGCTTTCGCCACCGGCAGAAAACAGGAAAGGCGGCAGACTATCGCCTGCCGCCCGATCTCGAGGGTATGCCCGCCTAGAAACGACTGGCGTGCTCGGGCTCCCCGGTCTGCGGATTCAGGATCAACCGATGCATGGCATGGCGATGTTCGCCGCGCTCCCGCTCGCCACGGCCATGATGACCGTCGCCGAACCGGAACATGCTCATCAGAGAGCCGGCCTTGGCGTCGGCGGAACCGTTGCCCAGACGACCAAGTTTCCAATTGTCTTCGATGAACCGGAGGATCGAGGACTGGTCGGTCACGCTGTGATCGACATAGTTCACGCGGGACCAGGGCGAAACGACCAGCAGCGGCAGACGAGGGCCATAGCCACAACGATCCTGCTGCTGGATGCTGCTTGCCGACGAGCCATCCGGCTGGGTGCAGGTGCCGTTATTGATCAAGGCGTCGTATTGCTGATCGTTCGACTGGGTGACGATCGGGCCCATGACATGATCGTACCAACCGTCCGAATCGTCATAGGCGATGACCACCGCCGTACTCGCCCACTCGGGCGACTTCTGCAGCCGGTTGATGGTCTTCACCAGGAAATGCTGCTCGTCCAGCGGGTCCGAATAGCCGGCATGGCCATCCTGATAACCGGAAGCCTTGAGGAAACTCACCGCCGGCAGATTGCCGGAATTGACCGCATGCCAGAAGTCGGTCAGCGCGTACTGGTGATTCGCCTGGTCCTGATGTCCGATCATCGCAACCGATGTCGGCGGCAGATGATGCGGATTGGAAGTGGACTTGTAGTACTGGAAGGGCTCGTGGTGCGGAATGTAATCCGTCACCTGCACCCCGCCGACATTGGCGTGCTGGGAACCACAGACGGCCTTGCCGTTGTCCGTCGACGTCGGCCGGAAGCCGCCCTCGAACCAACCCCAGGTGATCCCTTTCTTGTTGAGCAGATTGCCCACGTTCGGCCCCTGCATGGAGACCGTCGGATGCTTGCTTGACGAACAGTCGTCGAAGGTGGGGTTCGGATCGTTGATGACGGTGCCGACGCCCTGGCCGTTGGTGTTGACCACGCCGTAGGTATCGGTCGCGGGCTGAGTGGAAAGCCCGCCGTAGGTCTGCCCGGCAACCAGATTGAGGGCGCCCGGCGTCGACGGACCGAAGGTCGTATCGAAGGAATTATCGCTCATCGCAAAGTGCTGCGCATAATTCCACAGCGCGGTGACCGTGTTGCCGTCGTAGTAGTCCATCACCAGCCCCGGCTTGCTCACCTCGGGCGCCGCACAGCTCGACCGGTTGGTGTTTTCCACGAAACGGTCCATCAGGCCGCCGTCGAACGCCTTCTGCTCCGCCGTGTAGCCATGATCCTGATCGCAAGTGAGCGGTTCGCTGTGGCTCAGTCGCTGCGGGTTGTACTGGTTCGGGTTGTGGTTGAGCAAGTGATCGTTCAAGCCATTGACCGCCGGCGTATCCGCGGCGGCGTGGAACTGCGGTACCCCGGCAGGGTTCTTCGCGTTCGGATAGGTGCCGAAGTAATGGTCGAACGACACGTTCTCCTGAAAGATCACGACCACGTGCTTGATCGGTGTCGTCGTCTGGCTCGGCGGGTTCGAATGCTCATGGTCGAAACGATGGTACGAGTGCTGGGCCAGCACCGGCGTGGCGACCAGACATGTGGCGAGCGCCGCACCGCCGACCGCCAGTTTCTTGTTCACTGGATATTTCATTGAATTCCCCAATGGCAGTTGTTGTTGCGGCTCGTCGCCGGCGGCCGAACAGGCGCCTGACCGCAGCGCCGCTCAGCCGGCGAGCATGCGTCCGAGGCCCGTGCACCCGGTCGCGAGTGATACCGCCTGGCAATAAGCCAGACGCAGGACGTTAGCCGGTCCTTGTGACAACTTTCATGATGCCCGGCAGGAAGCACGAACAACAAAAACCGGAATCCGGGCGGGCAGCGGGCCCGGCCCCCACCGTGGGCGCTCGCCCACACAGGTACAGCATCACGGAACCTGCCCGACATTGCCGCCGTATATCAGCCAGGCAGTCGCAAGAGGGTCGGGCGGACTGCAGCGGGCTGCTGCCGTGGCGACGGTTTCCGTGGCCGGGCTCCTCCTCGAGGGGCCGCCCCGCACGGAGGGCGGATGATGCGAGGCGCCCAAGGGTGATACCTGGACGAAATCATTCAGGAAAACGCGGGCCATCGTGGCCAACGGGCCTGCGAGCTGACCGCGGAAGCTCAATAGCGCTCGATCACCCGGCGCGTGCCGATGCCGCAGGCGCGCGCATACAACGCGATATCGGCGTGATAAGCCTCGATGAACCGCTCGAGCGAAGCGCCTTCGAAGAAATCCGCAATGGCCGGAAAATGATCGTAACGGTTGAGCTCGTGCGCGGTCGCCCGTGCCGGACGATCGATCACATGTGCCCTCGGAGCCGCATATCGCGTTCTCTTGGAAGACTTGACGCGAAAATCCTCGGTCGACATGCCCTGATCGCGCACGAACGCAAGGGTGTCGTGCATGTCGTCGACACGACCATAGAAATCGAAGCTGTGGCGGCCCAGGAAGTGGCTCTGGCTCCGATAATGCTTGTTGCGCCGCTTGTCGGGTTTGGCCAGAACATAATCGAGAAACTGCTGAAACGTGATCGTGTTCCGATCGATCTTCCGGCCATGAAACCGGCTGACGGCACGATAGAAGCGGGGCTGAGGCGCATCGGGCTTGTCGCCCACGCTTTTTTTCACAACACGGTCCAGAAACCCGCTGACGATACGGGCCATCGGATCCCGCACAACGACGAACGTCTTGTAGTGGCGGCAACGGTGAATCGTTCTCTTCGTAGCAGGGATGCACTGCCCCGTGCGAAGCCGGTATTCACGCGGCGTCTCGGCGGCAGCGTCGAAGCCTTGCCCGAGCGGATGGTTCGCGGCGAAAAGCGCGCGCATGTAGGTGCTGGCATTCTTGGGGATTCTCAAGAACAGCAGCCGGTGTTCGTGAGATACCCAGAAGTGCACATCGCGTCTTGGTTTGCGTTCGAGAATCCTGCAGAGCTGTTCTTTCACGGGGCGATCACATTCGAATCCGCTGTATGAGTCAGCAACCGGGCGGCCCGTGAATCCCATCCCGAGGCGGCCGGAAATGATGCGCGCTACGAGCGCATCACGATTCCCAGACCGGGCGATTACGCTGGCCGCACCCTAGTCGAGGCATGCCGGATCCGGAATAACATTCGTGATTTTTCCGTTCGGTGGCAGCGCTCGGGGCGAGGCCAGCGTGATGCCCCGGCAAGGCGCCAGCGCCGCCCCGCGATGCGACGTGAGCGCGCCTTCGCACCAGCCTCGGTCGCCGGCGCCGCACACGGTAATCCGGTGGCGGGCGACCGGCCATCGAGCGGCTGTCTGTCGGTCCGGCAAAGCGCTGGACGTGTGCCGGTGCGGATACCACGCCGCGGTCGCGGCGATCGTGCGCACCGCCCCGACAATCTCTTGGGGCCGCGGACCGTCTCCGCGAGACCCGGGCCGCCATCATGACCGCCGCCCGGGCGCCCCGGGTCGATGAGCGGGTCGTCCACTCGCCGGTAGACAGAACGACCCCGGCATGCCTTGCGTTCACGCGAAGATCTGTCATGGGAACACGGCCAAGAAAGCGGGCTTCGGCACGAATGCGCGGCCAGGCACTTCGCCTTCATGCCTCACACGCGCACACCTCCGGCGCCAAGATCCACAATCCCGCCCGAGCCAGCACGCGTATCATATCCGCAGAAAAGCGAACCCAAAGAGAAATGCGCTTGTGAAAGCCCTGGTATTCGAATCGTTCCGGCGGCCGCCGCGAATTCAGCAGGTACCGGCGCCAGAGCCTGAACCCCACGGGGTGGTCATCCAGATAGCGGCATCAGGACTCTGCCGCAGCGACTGGCACGCGTGGATGGGCCACGATCCCGACGTCGCCCTGCCTCATGTACCGGGCCACGAACTGGCGGGAACCATCGTCGCCACGGGCAAGGATGTGGCGCTCTGGAAAGCCGGCGACCGTGTCACCGTGCCTTTCGTGGGCGGCTGCGGCGCCTGCGATGAATGCCGGGCGGGCCATCAGCAGGTCTGCCATCATCAATTCCAACCCGGCTTCACCCACTGGGGTTCGTTCGCCGAGTACACCAGCATCCACCACGCCGACCTCAACCTGGTCGCCCTGCCGGACGATATGGAGTTCGCGACAGCGGCCAGCCTCGGCTGCCGATTCGCCACGGCCTTCCGCGCGGTGGTCGATCAGGGCCGGGTATCCGGCGGCGATTGGGTGGCCGTACACGGCTGTGGCGGGGTCGGCCTGTCCGCCATCATGATCGCCAATGCCGTGGGCGCGAATGTGCTGGCGATCGATATCGCCGACGACAAATTGCAGCAGGCCCGGGCCCTTGGCGCTGTCGCCACCATCAACGCAAGCACCTGTGTCGACGTGGTCGAGGCGGTCACCGAGGCAACGCGCGGTGGCGCGCATGTTTCGCTCGACGCCCTCGGGCATCCGAGCACCTGCTTCAATTCCATCATGAACCTTCGCCGACGTGGCCGACACGTACAGGTCGGGTTGATGCTGGGCGAGCACAGTCGCCCCGGCGTGCCGATGGACAAGATCGTTGCCCAGGAAATCGAACTGCTCGGCAGCCACGGCATGCAGGCGCATCGTTACAGCGCCATGTTGGACATGGTGGGCTCGGGCAAGCTGGCGCCAGCTCGAATCGTCGGCCAGCAGATTGCGCTTGAAGACGCCTGCCAAGCATTGATGAACATGGATTCCCATGCCGGCGTGGGGGCGACGGTCATCACATCGTTCTGACGCCTGCGCCAACCAGAACCTGGGTTCGGGTCGCGTCGGACAAGCGCGAGCACAACGACAGATTTGCGGCCCACTCTCATGCGGGCCAATCATAGTTCCCGAAAAAGCTTCGGTTACTGATGTCCCTTGATGTGGCGCCTGATCTCAGCGCCACACGTTAGCCGGTCCGTTGCAACGAGTTGTTGAAACCCAAGGATGCAGATAATCGCAGGCGAATCTGTTTTTCGATTTCAATGATGGCAAAAAGCATCACGCCAATGCCAATAATGACGACTCCGTCGAGGAATGGAACCGATGCCGTGCTGAATATCGCTTTCAGAACCGGCACATAGGTGATGGCGAACTGACCGGCAGTGACGACGATAACCGCCGCCCAGACAGCTTTCGTGCCACGCACGGCCTTCCAGGTCAGAGAGGTTCCATGCATGTTGCGGATGAAAAACAGATGGAATATTTCCATCACCACCAAGGTATTCATCGCGATGGTGCGTGCCAGATCGATCGAGTAACCCCGGTCAACGGCATAGTTGTAAACCCCGAAGACTCCCATCAAGAACAGTGTCGCGACGAGCATGATGTGCCAGATCAGCCCGCCGGTCAGCAGCGGTTCATTGCGCGGCCGAGGCGGGCGGCGCATCGTTTTTTCCTCGGTTGGCTCAAACGCCAGCGCGATGCCGAGCGTGACGGCGGTGACCATGTTCACCCACAAAATCTGGATCGGGGTCACCGGTAGCGTCATTCCAAGCATGAGCGCCAGAACAATGGTTGAGGCCTCGCCCGCGTTGGTGGGCAGGGTCCAGCTGATGACTTTCTTTATGTTGTCGTAAACCGTACGTCCCTCGCGCACCGCCGCGGCAATCGAGGCGAAATTATCGTCCGCCACGACCAGCTCCGCTGCCTCTTTCGCCGCCTCACTGCCGTTTTTACCCATGGCAATGCCGGCATCGGCGCGTTTAAGTGCGGGTGCGTCATTAACGCCGTCGCCGGTCATTGCCACCGTCATCCCGTGCGCTTGCAATGCGGTGACCAGACGCAGCTTGTGCTCCGGGCTGGTACGGGCAAACACATCGGTCGCCACAACGGTGGCCGCGAGAGTCGCCTCATCGAGCTTGTCCAGATCCACTCCGGTCAAGACCTTGTCGGGGTTGAGCAAACCGATCTGCTGCGCGATGGCGGCTGCGGTCGCAGCATGATCGCCGGTGATCATCTTTACGCCAATGCCCGCTCGATGACACTGGGCCACCGCATCGATAGCTTCTGGGCGAGGCGGATCGATCAACCCGACCAGGCCCAGCAATATCAGCGCGCCTTTCACATCATCGTATTCCAGAACGGTATGCTCAGGCGTGGTCGATTTGGTGGCGAAGGCCAGAACACGCTGGCCCTGGGCCCCAATCTTTTCCGCCTGCTCGTGCCAATAGGCTTCGTTTATCGGTGCCGTGTCGCCACGACCGATACGTTGCTCCCGGCACAAGGCCAGAACGGCCTCCGGTGCCCCTTTGACAAAAATAGAAGCATGGTTGTCATGGTCATGATTAAGGGTGGCCATGAATTTGTGCTTGGCATCAAAGGGAATAAGATCGGTACGCGTCCATTGGCTACGTTGCTCGCCTCCATCCAGGCCGGTCTTGCCGGAAAAGGCCAGCAGAGCGCCCTCCATCGGGTCACCTTCCACCGACCACGCGCCCTCGATATTTTTGAATTCGGCGTCGTTACACAACGCCGCGACGCGACCCATTTCTGCCAACACCGGAGTTTTGCCAGCGGGCGCGACACGGCCATCCTGTTTTATTTCGCCCACCGGCTCGTAGCCGACACCCTCGACGGTAAACAAGGTATCGTGCGTCACCACCGCAGCAACACTCATTTCATTGCGGGTGAGCGTGCCCGTCTTGTCGGTACAGATGACGGAAACCGATCCCAGGGTTTCTATGGCCGGCAAGCGGCGGATAACGGCATTGCGCCGCGCCATGGCCTGCACGCCAACAGCCAGCGTTATGGTGAGCACGGCCGGCAGCCCTTCCGGTATGGCGGCCACCGAAAGCCCCACCACCGCCATGAACAATTCGGTTAAGTCATAGTGCAGAGCCCAATGTCCGAAAGCGAGAATCGCTACGGCAATCAACAAGATAAACAGTGTGAGCCACTTGGCGAACACACTCATCTGCGCCACCAACGGGGTGGTCAGGGTTTCAACCCTCGCGAGCATTCCACTGATACGCCCAATCTCGGTCGAGCCTCCCGTGGCCACCACCACGCCCCGGCCTTGCCCGCTGGTGACCGTGGTGCCACTAAAAGCCATACAGGTACGGTCCCCCAACGAGGCCTCTTTACTGACTGGCGCTACCTGTTTCTCGACCGAAATGGATTCACCGGTGAGTATGGCCTCTTGGATTAGCAAACCATGGGTTTGCAGCAAGCGCAGATCAGCGGGGACTTTGCAGCCGGCTTCCAGCAGGACGACGTCCCCCGGAACAAGTTGTGTGCCGTCCACGGTGTTGCGCTGTCCGCCGCGCAGCACCGTTGCGCGCGGCGCCAACATGTTCCGGATGGCATCCATGGCCTTTTCGGCCTTGCCTTCCTGGATCATGCCGATGACCGCATTGACGGATACCACGCCAAGGATCACCGACATATCGACCAGATGATTCAACAACGCCGTAATGGCCGCGGCACCCAACAGAACGTAAATCAGAATATTGTGAAATTGCAGAAGAAATCGAAAAATCAGGCGACGTCGGGGGGGCTCGGGTAACCGGTTGGGGCCATACCTGACTTTCCGCTGATCGACTTCGGCATCGCTTAGCCCTGAGGAGGTCGCCCCCAGCTCCGAGAGGGCCTGTTCTTGTGATAGATCGTGCCAAGTCTTGGAATTAGTCACTAATCGATTCCTGCGCGAAGGTCTTGACACCAAGCTCGGCTGCCGCCGGAGTGGCCGAAGTTTGAAGCGACAACCGGAAGCCCGACAGCTTTGAGGGGTCGGCTGCAGCATCCCGTTAAAACGGAACATCTTCTAATAACCGATCTGCAGATTCCTCGACATGACAAGGATCAAACAACCGAAAAATGCGCTCGCTCCGGCTGAATGTCCCTGAAGTGAACACGCTGCATGACGCTTTCTTGATCAGCGTGAATTCGTGGTCTTTAAAGTGCTCTACTCGCTCCCGCAATCCAGCCGCACAACGTGGCCATGAACCTCGTGTCGAAGGCCGCTCCTATACGCCGCGCGGCCAGGCGCGGGTAGCCCCGACTCCGGCACGTCGGGTTCGCGTCCAGATGATCTCGACCGTCACCAATGCCGGGCCGATGCGCCTCATGCTGTTCGACGAGCCGAGGCATGCCACGTTACCGATTCGATTCTTCAAGCGTTTGATTGCCAGCAGCAATCGCAAGGTCTTTGTCGTCCTGGACAACCTGCCCGCGCACCGCAGTCACGTCGTTACGCGACCGGGTCCATGAGAACGTCGATGCGATCGAACTGTTCTGATCTGCCGTCCTCCTTGCCGCAGCTGAATCCCGACGAGTATTGCAACAACGATCTGAAAGCGCGTGGCCATCGCCATCCGCCGGCCCGCTCAGCTCGGGCGCTTCATCAACACATGTTCGGCGCCCTACCCAGCATCCACTGACGCGTTGATCACGTCCGCCATTATTTCAGCCCCCCGGGACGGGGCATATGCGACGTGACGATCCCTTGGGTATTTGGCCGCCGGAGTAAAATAAGACTGAATCGACCTCAATACACCGATATTCGGAGGGCTGGCCCCGAGCGCCCTGCTCAGCGCCCCGGCGCCGGCCTGAGCTGGCAGCCCGAACCGGCCGGCGCGTGCAACGCCGCGACGGCTGATCCCTTCACCCAGCTACAGCGCATACTGCTCGCGCGCGTAGTCGCCGAGGCCCACAGCGTCGAGCCGCGCCAGAGGCGCAAGGAAGGTGACGTGAACCACGCCGGGATCGCGGCCGATTTCAATCGCGCCATTGATCGTCGCCCGATTCCGGACCTCGGCAACGCTCATGTCCAACAAGGCAGCGGCGCGCGTGAGTCCGTTGACAATGGCGTCGTTCATGCCAGCGGCGGTGCCGATAACCGAGATGGGCGCGACCTCTTCGATTTCATCCACGCCCCACTGGGCTGCCAGTCGCGCAGCCTTGGTTTTTTCGGCGGCGCTGAATGGGCGCGCCATCGGCGGCAGGTCCTCGAGCAACGGGAACAGGACCGGCCCGTCGATCGGATAGCCCTTCAACACTTCCACCTGAAGCGTCACGCTGCCTGATACGTCCATGGTATGACCGGCGATTTCGCCATCGCCCTGGCCGGCGTGCATGTCCCCCATGTAAATGCCCGCGCCCGCGACCTTGACCGGCGCGACCAGAATGGCACCGGCACGGACCGCATCGATATCCATATGGCCGTCGGTCTTGTGCTCGGCCAACTGGTCGGCGGTCAACGCGTACTCATGCGGGGCGCCCACGAGAAACGCGCCGAAGTCGCCGGCATTGTGCGAATCGGGCATCGTGGTGGATGGACACGTGCCCAGCTGGCCGAGAAACGGACGCATGCGAACCATCACGCCCGGCATGTCCGACGGCGCATAGTTCAGAATCGAATGCTGGCGGCTCTCGTCCGGCAGTGCGGAATAGTGATCCGCCCGGGCCGCGATGTTCCGCGCCGCAGCCGAAGGCAGCGTGAGCCCCACCTCGCGGGTATCGTCGAAGGTGACCGTATAGCCGTGCACGATTTCGAACGGCTTCACCGCGTTGCCGCATCGGTCGCACTTCACCGAATCCTGGCCCACGCCTTCGATATGGGTTTCCGGCCAGAGCGTATCGCAGACCGGGCAGCGGGCGGCCACATAGGGATCGCCCAGACAGAAACCGTCGGGCGAGCTGTCATGGCCGGACGCGGTCGCAATGGACGTAACGGTGATATCGCGGATACGGATGACAACGCCATCGCCCGGCTCGGCACCGTCGACGTACACGGGACGCGTCACCTCGTGCCCCCCGCGAAGGCTCGGCGTGATCATCGGCCCCCAGCAGCCGGGCGCCGTATTGGCGATGATCGTGCCGCCATTCTCCACCGGGCCCAGCATCGGCTCGGACGGGTCGAGCAGGCAATTGGTAAAGCCTTGAACAACAACGCTTCGGCACGAACGCCGATCCCGGTGGCTGTGGTCTGGCATGAGCTTGCTCCCGCTGCAGGGCCGAATAACGACAATTCAGATCACCAACAGCATAGGTCCGGCCCGTTCACGCGCGCAATGAGGCAGCGCATCAATTCTCCCATGCACTGAGAGTGAAGCCAGGCACACTGCACAAATCACGGGCTTGTCCTAACGTAGGGACCTGAACCAACCGCTGATCGATGCCCTCGCGGAACCCGGGCAGCCGCTCACGGCGGAGATCCGCGATGAGGCTGGCTTGAAATCCAGCAGCATTACTCGGCCGTCCCGATGCTCAGTGGAGCGCTCTGGCCCGCTATGCGAAACCGGGCGGATTCCACTCCGCCATCATCCGCTCGCGGGAATAAGCCAGACGATCGGACATGAGCGTGGAAAAACGCTTCATCACTTCGTAGCCAAAGGCCGGCTCTGCCTCGCAGCGCGCCAGAATCCGCTGACCATCGAAAACGAGTAGCTCGCTATCTTCATCCGCCTCGGCCTGAAAACTCCATTCATACGGCGGAATCAGCCACGACCATCCGAGCACCGATCCCGCCCCGACCTTCTGCAACATCAGCGCCGGCCCTTCGATTGCCGGTACTTGCAGCGTGATCAGGCCGGACAGCACAAAGTAGAACTCATGGGCCGGGGTGCGCTGGTTGAATAGAACACGATTCTTGTTCAGCGTCTGCCGCTCCGCGGCATCGGCCAGGAACGACAGGTCCTTGCGACTGAAGTCGGAGAAAAAACTCTGCTCCGCAAGCAGTTTTTCTATTTTTTTCGCCATCCCGGGTCTCCGTCAGAAGCCGTCATTGATGCGCTTCCGATATTACTGGACTCATCGCCCCGGCGCACTGGCCTGCCCATGCGATCACGGACTCAGCCGCAACAACCCTTGACCCATCCGCGAGCATGGGGTTCCGGCCTCGCATGGCCACCGCCGCGCAGCCGGGTAAACACCCCTAGAGCCGAGCCTTCTTCAGCGCCCTAGCATGGCGGCCGAAGACGCCGCTTGGTCCGAACCGGGCTGCCATCGTTAGTACGGTTGGGGACCAGGGCGCGGCGCCTTCGCGAATTGTTCAACGGGAGCGGATATGCGTCGATCCTCGGAATTGGCGACAAGCGGTGCCTGGGCAACGGCGATTGCCTTCGGCCCAGCGCGTATTGGCTACGGGCTGTTCCTGCCGCGGTTCCGCGATCTGTTCGGGCTGTCGCAGTCGACCGCCGGTCTGATCGCCAGCGCAGCCTTTGCCGGCTTCTTCGTCGCGCTTCTGCTGGCCGGCATGCTGGTCGCACGTCGCGGCGCACGCTTGCCGGTCGTTGCCGGCTCTGTCGCGGCACTCGCAGGTTTTCTGCTCGTGGCATCCGCTCAGGGCGTGTACGTACTGGCACTTGGGGTCGTGCTCGCTGCGACCAGCGCCGGGTTCTGCTGGACCCCGTTCAACGATGCGGTGGAGCAAGCGGTGGCCGAGACCAGACGTGCGCGCACGCTGTCGATCGTCAGCACGGGCACGACCGTCGGCATCGCCTGCTCGGGCGCGCTGGCGATCGGGGCAACCGGTTTTTCCTATGGCTGGCGGCTGGCGTGGCTGCTGTTTGCAGCCGCCGCGCTGGTGTCGGCGCTCGGCAACAGCTGGGCGCTGCGGGGCTTGCGAGCGCCGGCGGAACATGCCAACACACGCCGGTTGACGTGGCGGGCCTGGGGGCGGCCCGCGCTCCCGCTCTATGCCATCGCCGGCTCGTTCGGCATCACGAACAGTATCTATCTATCCTTCGCCGTCGATCGGGTCTCGCATAGTGGGGGTCTCGCCGGGCTTTCCGACGAGCTGTCGGGCCCGGTGCTGTATATCGCCTTCGGCCTCGGCGGGCTCATCGGCCTGGCCACGGCCGACATCAAGCAACGAACCGGATTACCGGCGTTGGTACGCGTTATCTTCATTTGTTCCGGCGTCTCGGTTGCTCTGCTCGGGGGCTGGCCGGCGGCGTGGTGGTCGGTCTTGCTTTCGGCCGCACTGCAGGGTGTGTGCGTCATGGTCCTGAGCGCGATCTTTTCGTTCTGGAGTGAAAGTCTTTATCCGAGCACGCCGACACTGGGTTTCACGGTGGTTCTGTCGTTGTTCGCAGCAGGTAACATCGTCGGCCCGGTGCTGGCCGGCTATTCGGCCACCG
This sequence comes from uncultured Gammaproteobacteria bacterium, assembly GCA_963835375.1. Taxonomy (GTDB): domain Bacteria; phylum Pseudomonadota; class Gammaproteobacteria; order Nevskiales; family Salinisphaeraceae; genus Salinisphaera. The sequence goes on along the minus strand of CAWIGB010000020.1, from coordinate 10,985 downwards.
CTTTTGGCCCGGCGCCGATGTTTTTTGCCACCGCCGCCCTCTCGCTTGCGACCGCGCTGCTGTTCCCTCCACACGTGCGCCAGCGTTGATCGGCCTGGGCAACGCGGCGCCCGGCAGCACTCGAAACAAGGCCGGGACAGAGGATGGGACGCCCTCATCCCCCGGTGACTGGTCTATTGCGTCGAGTAGGGGCGATAAGGCAGGAAAGTCAACGACCACCGCCACGACCGCGAGCAGTCGTCCCGCGGCGATATTCCTTTGAAGCGATTGGTGATGTAGTGCAATGCCGGCAGATCGCCCTCGATCGCACCGGCGCCATGCACCAGCAGATGAACCGGTGCCGGCGTCGATGTCCGCAGGACTTCGACCCGGCCGCCCGCCTCGCAGTACTTTTTCGCCAGTTCGTTACCGCCCTTCACCGGGATAATGGTGTCCAACACGTCGTGATACTTGAGGACAGGCATCTTCGGTGTTAGCGGCTGATCAAGCAGGCTGTTGGCGCGGAACAGTTTTCTGGCCGGAGGCAGGCGCGTCAACGGTTGCGACGGCGTAGTCGTGTATCGCTCGAGCTTCCCGGCAAAAGCGAATTTGGCCAGATTCTGGATCGAACAGGCGTCGCTATCGCCCGCACGGGCGAGCAGTTGCTTACCGTCCGGTGTCAGATAGGGCGTGACGCTGCTATCCGGAAATGCGCGCGTCAATGCCACGATGGCCATCGGCAGAAAACCGTCCGTATAGGTGCCGTTGTTGGCGGTGTACACACCCCCCAGATCATCATTGGAACTCGCGCCAATGGCCGCGCCGACGATGTTCAGTCCGGGAGCGTAGACCTGAGCCTGCTCCGCGGCCCAGCCGGTCGCCCCGCCGCCGCCGGAATACCCCCAGAGTGCGACTTTCGTACCCTCGGCCAGCCCCGCGGGGCCGTACTGCAGCGCCGCGCGAATACCGTCAAGCACCCCGTGTGCCTCGTTCTTGCCGGCCAGCCACTCCGACCTGGGGCCCTCGTAATCCGCGTAGACGACGGCATAGCCTTCGGCCAGGGCAGGGAAGGAAAGCAGTACATCAAACTGCGAAATGCTGCCGCTCCCGCCTTTGTTCGCCAACATACCGGCGCGCAGGGTGTAGGACGGTTCGCAATGGGTGGAAACCGAATCCTCTGCCGACTGAAAAGCCACCAGCGGTCGATCGGCGCCCATGGTGGCATGGCCCGCCCACGAGCCCTGGGGCACCAGAATGGTCGCGGCTTCCGCTACGGCGCGGCCTTCACCGTCCGTCGATTTATACAGAACCTGATAGGCATTTATCTTCAGGTTCTTCAGCTCTTTCAGGTAAGGCGCAAAGCTGCCGATCAACGTGCCGAAATGGCTCGTCACGGACGTGGATAAAAAAGGCGTCAGGAATTCGGCGTTGATCTTGCGGCTCTGCAGAACCGTCCCGTTCGAGAGCGACTCATAACCGGCGGGCGGCGTGTAGAACGCATCATTCCGGGGCAGCGGGATGGAATCCCCCGCCTGCGCCGTACCGGCGACCGCAACGGCCAGGCCGAAAACGAAAAGCACGATACCCCGCTTGAATATCGTCATATCTGCTCCCCCTTGTCATTACTTGATCTTTTTTTACTTGTCGTTCCAGGGAACGAGCGGAAACCACTAACAGATGCATGCCGCCGCCACAAATGCGTCGCGCCTGCAGAAAGCGTTCTCGCTTCGACGCCCCCCATATGTCCCGACAGGCCGGCTGGTGGTCACAAATCTTCCCCTCCGATCCCCTCCGATCCCCTCCGATCCGCTCCGATTCGCCAGCCACGCTACCGAACGGGACCCATCAACTCGGCGTCGGTATCAATCGGGCCGACCGGAGCCCGCCGGCTGTGTCGTATAGAAACACCATAATCCGGAGTTAGCCCGGAATGTGAGCATGCACATCATGCGACCCACCCCATGCCCGGGCGTGCAACATCCGGCCCGGTCATTGCGGTTGGAAATTGAACCGGCCTACGCTGTGCCAACAGGCTCTCGGCGACAGACGAGCCGCCCTTCATGCGCTGACTGACCATCGGAGCCGCACCATGGCCAAGACTGACGGTACGACATTCGTTCTCGCGGACACCGGCACCCCGGAGCGCGACGTCGTCTGGTCCATCAGCCACACCACGCTCGGCATCGCCGACGAGTTCGCGTTCTCGGTGCGCCAATACAGCCTGCACGGCGGCAAGCAGGACGGCGTCACGCTGATCGAAGTCGATAATGGCCACCTCGTCTTCACCGTCGTGCCCACGCGCGGCATGAGCATCCTTCGCGTACGTGCCGGCGATATCACCCTCGGCTGGGATTCGCCGGTCAAGGAGGTCGTGCATCCGGCCTTCATCGACCTGCAGGCACGCGGCGGGCTCGGCTGGCTGGACGGCTTCAACGAAATGCTCGTACGCGGCGGTTATGCGTGGTCCGGCCATCCCGGCATGGACGGCGACCATCTACTCACCTTGCACGGTCGCGCCGGCAACACGCCGGCCTCGCGCGTGGAGGTCGTGGTCGATCCCGAGCCGCCCCACCGCATCCGCGTGCGCGGCCGAGTGCGGGAGGCCACGTTCAAATTCGCCGATTTCGATATGTGGACCGAAATCTCCACGCTGCCCGGCAGCACCGCATTCCAGGTCAGCGACCGGCTGACCAATCAGAGTGACTACGAACGCGAGTTCCAGATCCTCTACCACGGCAACTTCGGGCCGCCGTTGCTTGAGGAGAACGCCCGATTCGACGCGCCCGTCCGCGAGATCGCGCCCTTCAATGCCTATGCCGCGCGCGACCTCGATACCTGGCCCACATACCGCGGTCCGACGCCCCACTTCGACGAACAGGCCTACAACCTCTGGCCCTACGCGAACCACGACAACCGCACCACCGCCCTGCTGCACAACGCCGCGGCCGACCGGGGCGTAGTTCTTCGCTACCGGGTCGATCAGCTGCCCTGTCTCACGCTCTGGAAGAACACCGACACCCTCAAACAGGGCTATGTGACCGGCGTCGAGCCCGGCAGCGGCTTCCCCTACAACCGAGCCGTCGAACGCCGGGCCGGCCGCGTACCCACCCTCGCCGCCGGCGCCTCACGCGACTTCACACTCGACTATGCCGTGCTCGCCGACGGCGATCAGGTGGCCGAGACGTCCAAGGAAATCAACGACATTCGCGCCGGGCGCGAGACGCGAGTCCACACCGAACCGCCTTTGCAGCCATAGCGCTGCGCTACTAGCCAGGCACCCCGGAGCCGAGCGCTTTCGCCCCTGCCGGCACGGCGAAAGCGCCCGCCGGAAGCACGGCCGGCCCATGCATGTCGCCGACGCTCCGGAATCGAACCGGGTTCGCGTTTCGCTGGTTCGACGCTGTACATCAGGAATCCGAGTCCAACATGATCCGGACGGCGCTGAATCAGATGAACGGCTGAACTCCGGCACACCACACGCGCTTAAGAACGTTGCCGCCCTAGACTCGCGTCGACGGGCACAGCTCGTGATATGGCAATTCGAGATCTACCCTATCGCCCGACGCCCGGACCAACCGAGTGTATTTGTCCCTGACCCCTTTATTCCTCAAGGCCATTCGCTTCTCGGGCGGCGTCGCCGCGAATGATGCTTGGGGTACCGCACCCGAAGTTTCCGCGATATGCTGACCAAGTACGAATGTGGTAACCACAGAAACCGACGCCTCGAAACCGCTGGGATCAGTTTTTGGCACCGGCCTGACCGGAACAAGCGGGCCAGGAGATCGTGCAACACACGCAATGCGTTCAAAGAGAGTCCGGCACGCTGGCCCTTCCCCCGAGTTTGCCTCCATAGAAACGCCGCTTAACGGTTGATCCACCTTGGCATAGCGGACTAAGAGGCCGGGCGCCGCAACCCTCATCAGGTCTGTCCCCTTGCTGACTGCGACCGGCAGACTCATAGCTTATTTGTTCCGCGCGCAGGTTTTATCTGCGGGTCACAGGAGCACCCATGGCTTCGCAAATTGTGCCGATACCGTCGCTAACCGCCATTCGTGGATTATTTGCGATCTGGGTCGTTCTTTTTCATTATAAGCGGGAATTCGCTTCAATACCTGCGAGATTGATTCTTGACCAGGGTTATCTCGCCGTGGACATGTTCTTTGTCCTGTCGGGATTTATCCTGTCGCATGTATACGCAGACGCGCTGCTGGAAAAACGAACCACGGCCCGCGATTTTTTCATTCGACGCGTTGCTCGTATTTACCCGCTACATCTGATTTCTCTGCTTGCAGTTACTGCGCTATATCTCGTCGGCCATCACTACGGGTTCATAGACGATGCGGGCGCGGACCTGAAGGAGTTCTGGTCGCATCTCGTCCTGGCGCATGCCTGGGGGGCAAGCGAAGATGTGGCGCTCAATGTTCCATCCTGGTCAATTAGCGCCGAGTTTATTGCGTATACGCTTTTCATTATTCCAGTTTGGCTCATAGGCAAGTCGGGTCCCCGACGAGCGCTGTTGAGCAGCATTTTTTTATTTATGGCGACCTGGCTGTTCGTCAAGGTTTTCGGCGCCGAACTCTTGGGCTCATCGACTATGTTCTCGCTGCCGTTGCAGTACTCGTTTCTGAGAATCGTGCCGGAATTTTTTCTGGGCATGTGTTTCTACAGATATGCGGCGGAAAAAATGCAACCGGTGCACCCGATATACTTAGCGCTGTGCGTCCTGGTGATGGTGCTTGCTGTTGTGCTGCAAGTACATGTCGTCTTTGTCTTTCTGGGCGGCGCGCTGTATGCGCTTTTATTCCTGAACAATCCAAATGTCCCTCGATGGTTCCATTTTCTCGGGGTCGTTTCCTTCAGCCTGTATATGATCCACTGGCCGTTCCAGCTCGTGGCCTTTGAACTTGGCGAATTGATGCTGGGCTGGACGTATCACCAGGCCCCTGTGTTCTGGCTGCCGATTTTCATGGTGGCCACAATCGTCGTGGCGACTGCGACCTTCTATCTTGTGGAACAGCCGGCGAATCGACTGTGCCTGCGGATGTTTTACGCCATGTCACGAATCCGGACTTGGCGATTCTGGTAAGTAGCCCGAATAATGGCTTTCGTCTGCTCTCAAGAGGTTGCCTTAAAGTCCTGACAAGCTACTCATGGCTTGGGCTGTGGGGCACAGACCAGGTTTTCCGCCCATCCAGGATCACATCGTTCGAACGCGCTCCAGTGCGGGTGGGGAGAATGTCTGTGGGCCGCCACCGCGGGTCGGTGCCCGCGCGTATTTGTGTCTGACTCCTTTATTCCCCTTATCACAAGATCTGCACATCCCCGGCCCCCCCATTGCCGCAGTTCCGCTGACACCGTGACCGGGATCGCCGAAACGCGCATCATGCCCCAGAGGCTCTGGATGCCTGCATCGATATAGGAGCAAACCATGAATCCGCCCGTATGTGCTATTCCCGGGGCCGGCCCCGGCAACGGTCTTGCATTGGCTCGACGATTCGCGGCGGCGGGCTATCGTGTCGCGCTGATCGGGCGCAGCGCAGACCGGCTGCAAACTCTCGCGGACGAGGTCGAGGGCGCGGCGGCCTATCCTTGCGATGCGGCAGACGAGCGTCAGGTGGTCGAGACCTTTGCCGCCATCGAGTCGGATCTGGGTCCGGTGGATACTTTGCTCTACAACGCCGGATCAGCGGTGTTCGGCAATATCGACCAGATCGCGGCCTCCGACTTCGAAGCCGCTTGGCGGACCAATGCGCTCGGCCTCTTTCTCTGTGCGAACGCCGTGGTGGCGGGCATGCGCCGCGCGGGCCAGGGCCATATCGTGGTCACCGGGGCGACCGCGAGCAAAAAGGGAGGCGCGAATTTCGCCGGCTTCGCGGCCGCGAAGGCTGCTCAGTACAGCCTGGCCCAATCGCTGGCACGCCAACTCGGGCCCGAGGGCATCCACGTGGCGATCGCCATTATCGACGGCGTGATCGATATACCGCGTACCCGCGAGATGATGCCCGACAAGCCGGACGAATATTTTCTCGACCCCGACGCGATCGCTGAGTCGATCTACCAGATCACGTGTCAGCCGCGCTCGGCCTGGACCTTCGAACTGGATCTGAGGCCATTCGCCGAGAAGTGGTAGCAGTGCTCGACGCGCCGACCGGCTGCACCGCCAGAATTATGCGACGCCCACTATTCTGCCCGACCGTCCAGCGTCAATTGTCGTCGTATAAGAATTCAGCTGGCGGGGGAATCGTCATACGCCGCCGCATGGATTGGGCATGCGGCGGCTCGGCGCCATCGCCCGATGCCGGGCCGGGACGCGCCTGCTGCGAGAACATTCCGCTTAGGACCTGCGTTCTTTTTCTGGGGGATTACCCAGGGCTTGACGCACATCGCAAGACCTGCGCCGCCCGCCGAATGAATGAAGCCATCGAATTTCGATATCAGCGGCATCGACGCATAATACGAAGACCTAGACCCCGGGCCTCCCGCTGTGGCACCTAACGCCGAAGCTCAGTTGCCGGCCGAAGCGCACCAGCGCTTCGGGTGGTCAACTGCAGCGAATCGTTAGAGCGCTACCAGCTCAGCAAGTTTGGCTGCGATGTCGGTCATTAGCTCTTCTGCAGTACTCAAGCCACTACGTGAGCCAAGGAGCGGATCTTACACTTCACGAAGCTCCTCATAAGTGGTGTCGTGCACGATGGGCACGAGCAGATCACGCGCCAAGAGCGCCGAGAGCTCTTTATCTGCAATACCTTCTGCTTCGACACGACGGAGTAAAGCAGGCGTGACGAGTACGATGCCGACTCGTGAATTTGCCAATCCCTTATCGATTTCACGAAGTAAAGATGCTCCAAGAACGACATCCTTTTCGCTGAACCAGACAGAAACACCTTGAGATTGAAGCTGATCGTACAACTCTTTAGCGGCTCCGTTACGATCATCCCAAGCGTGACAGAGGAACGCGTCCCGAAGATCAGGCACGGACGCTCGCCGTTCGACGCTTTCACGAATTGGGTCAAGCGTCCGAATCTCTGCGGATGTATACATTACGGACGAGCTAGTTTTCGACCAGCTCGGCTTTCTCGTTCGCCCGGAACCGCCTCCTCCACTACTTCTAACGCTCTCCCTCCACTGCCGCCCTCGCCGTAGGACGGATAGGATGGGTATGAATATGGCCGATAGCCGCTATAGCGACCGCCACATGCGGGACAAGCGGCTGCGCCACTCGCTGTACGGTGACCATTAACTGGCGCTGTGCATCTAGCCATATTTTATTCCCCTCGCTAGTAGTGATTTTTAGGAACTCTATCGTAGCGGACGCCGAGATATACCAAAAACTACGGCTCTCTACATCTAGTGCGCTCTAACGCCCAAGCTCAGTTGACGCCGGAGCGGCCGCAGGCCGCGGAGGGAACCCGAAGCGCGGCAGCGCTTTGGGCGGTCAACTGCAGCGCTTTGTTAGCCCCTACATTGTGATTGCAAAACCACGGAATAACCGGAAGTATCGATTATGGGTTGATATAGTACGAACGCTTTATATTCGGTGTCATAACTATAATAACAAAGGCTTTGAAACAATGGTTTTCGATTTCTTGCGCTAAAAATCTCGACATTAAGAAAGTATTTTGGAGGTGAGCTATACGCTAATGGCGACGTATTTACAGCTCCTGGCGAGGCTTTAAGCTCAATCTCGTGCTGGAACGAATTGTTCTTCGTGCTTTTCTTTCCTAGCGCTATGTTCTGGGATTCGTATCCGCAAGGAATTAATTTCGGTTGTGCGTCTGATCCTGTCACGCAACCCATATTGCTTTCGACCTTGGCGAAATAATTGACATTCCTTTTTGAACTGTTAATAACTTTAAAATTAAAAGAATTATCCCCATTTTTAATTTTATTTATCGGAAACTTGCCGGTAGATACGGTCACGCTCGCGTCATAGTCGGCATGAAATTCGCTATTGTTCTCAATGAACTGCCAGCCGCTTATGAAGAGAGATAAAGCCGCTATCAAAAGAGAGCCAGCTGCAACCATAAGAGACCATATCGCGACCTTAAACGATGAGCTGGAATTATTATTTTCTTTCATAGGGGCTAACGCCTAAGCTCAGTTGCCGCCGGAGCGGGCGAAGGCTGCGGAGGGAACCCGAAGCGCGGCAGCGCTTTGGGCGGTCAACTGCAGCGACCTGTTAGACTCAGTCAACAGCCATGCCCCATTTTGAGATCAAGCAGGTTTTCGCTTTCTTTACTGCGTTCTGTCGACGCGTCTATTAGCATCTCTTCGGCACGCAGGATAAAGCCGGGATACCTTTCAAATTCGTCAGAACTCATCGCACGAATGTGGGTGCACATATGCTCGCAGCTATCGATGTTCTCGACGGCTTTTTCGAACGCTCTTCTTGCTTTTTCTTCGTTTTCAGACAAGTCAACTGAATTTTGAGAATTAATATACTGTATTTGCCGCATACATAATGTCGCGGTATCACTCAAGTTGCTGCGGGCCTCTAAGATAATCGTTATTACGGAGAGCTTTTTTGACAGCGCATGCGGTAGTCGCTGATTTTTTCGATTCCGTAGGCTAACGAATAGCGAGATAAACGATATTGCTATAGCAGCCAAAGCCAAACCAATAAAAACGAGCAGAAGTGCATCTTGAGTCATATCAAATATCTAACGCCGCAAATAACCGGGCGCAAATGAAGCGCAGCGGAATTTGCGATCCGAGTTAATTTGCCTTGTTATGTTCTTATTCACCGAGACCTCCCAGATACGACGGTATCATGCCGAGGTCCATCACGCGCTGGACCTCTTTCTGCGTAAGATTCCGGGCAACATAAGGAAATAGCGCGATAAGTAGCTCTTTTGATGCCTCGAATGCCTCTGGTGTGTACTCGTAATCCCCAGTATTGATTCAATGACGCCATAACCCAACGCAAGTACATTGTTGGAATTCTGAGATCGAATATATCTTCCCAACCATCGTTATAACCGTCGCCTCTCCTTTGATTGGCAAGAATGTGATCGCAACCATATTGGCCACGGCAGCACCAATAGATTTCTTTTACATGCCTAAAGTGTGTGCCGTCTTCGCGTTCTTTGAACTTACTCCACTCGAACGACCATACCTCTCCTTCCCTCTGTAATATCCTCACCGCAGTTCTTGCAAAGCAGCCTTGAGTTTTCTGAAAATATTTGAGCCGGTTTCGGGTTTTCTTTTGACCAAGAAGCAAAGGATTCTGGGAAATACCGCTCAGCAAGCTCAGTGCCTTTGTTCGATGCCAGAATAATCTGTTCAATTTTTGATGAGTCAAAGAATTGATGCTCGATAGCTTCAATACTTTCAACTTTTGAAATCAATCCAGAAGATGGAATGGTTGAATAAAACCCGATGAAGCCCTGGCATTCATTTGCTTCTACAGAATCACGAATTTCGGCTTCATCAGTTTTTGATACCGAAGCACCTGAGTGGGCTTTGTGTTTGCAACTTACCAACCATTTAACTGAGGTGTTTCCCGATATACCCTTTCTTTCTTCTTCAATGATGATGTCAGCTCCGCCATCTGCTCCACGACCGGGTTCTAGCATCTTGTAGCCAAGATTCGCGGAAAATCACTAGCAAAAAGCTCGAACTTGTCCTGCTCGCCTGTGGCTTTGTGTGCTTCTGGTATTTCTTTGAAATCCAATACTGACATCGAAACTATTCCCTAGTAAACCCAACGCCAAGTAGACGACATATATCTAATACTAGATATATACCCATCCATATCTATATATCTCCCACAATCCGAGCCGTCAGCCCGAGCTCGGCCGCAACGCCATAAGGCACCACCCAAGCCCGCTCGGCCGGCTGCCAACGACCGCCGGCCCGCCTCACCTGCTCACGCAGCTCACGTTCCTGGTAATCGATCTTGACGAGTACGAGTTCTTCGGCGGCTCGCTGCATCAAGTGCTGCTCGCGGCTGCTAGCCGGGCGCCAAGGCACGGTTTCTTCGATGAGCTCGACGGTTTTGTGGCGTAGACCGGCTTCGCTGTCATAGCGATACCGCACACAAACCAGCCGCTCGCCATACTTCTGAACCAATTGCTTGGTCCCATTCTGGCCCGGCTTGAGATGCAGTCGAGTTTCCATAGGCGCCCCCTCGCCTTGGCATGGAATCGACGTTATCGCGATTTAGTTGGTTCGTGAAGCCAATAGGGGATACGGCGGAATGGCGGCTGGCCATTCCATTGTAAAAACTGGGTTTTCCAAACCAGCCGAGGCTAGCCGATCGGCGATGCGGCGGCCCTGCTCGCGCTGGACCGAGCTATCGGCCAAGCTAAGTTACCGATGAAACGACGGCGGCTCGTTACGCGGCCGACTGTTCTGATCTATTGCGCCCACTTCCATAACGATTACTGACGCTGAAGCCAGTAAAACGGCTGACGCTTGTGATGCGCCACCGCGAGCACGCGAATAACGCCTGTAGCCACACGGTAATGCAGTGTATAGCTCCAGCGTTGCGACGGCTGAATAACGAGCGATCGTACGGCGCCACGACTCACCGGGGCGGATTCGGGAAATTGGCGAACCTGCTCGATGGCGGCCTGGACCTGCTGCAAAAGTTCGCGACCTTTGCCCTGTTCCAGTGCTTCGTAATAAGCCACCGCCTCGTCGAGTTCTTTCTCGGCGAGGGGATGAAACTCATAAGCAAGCATCAAAAGCCGTGTCGGCTTCGAATCCGGGCGATGGCCTCGTCGCCGGGCACACCCTCTACCGAACCTGATTCCAGCTCGGCGTCACGCCGTTCGGCTTCGTCGAGCCACAAGCTCTCAAGTTCTGCTGCCGAAAGATTGCCCAAACTTTTGACGAGCGAATGCACGAGCCGTGCACGCGCCTCGGGGCCGAGGCGGAGCATTTCCCGTTCGATAGACTCGGTGGCATCTAATCGCGTCATACGCCCGAGTATATGCCGATTCTCCGAGCGGCCCCAAGCGGCGCAGCAGGCAGCGAAACTGACCGCGTCCGCTGCTTTCGCC
>CAWIGB010000019.1:0-123734 GCA_963835375.1 uncultured Gammaproteobacteria bacterium | reverse complement strand
GATCCACCACCTCATCCCCACGCCCGTTCATCACGGCCCGCAGCATGTAAAGCGAGAAGCCCCGCGCCTGCTTGGCCTCGATCTTGGGCGGCATGGACAGTTCCTGCTTGGCGGTGCGCACGTCGACGACCACCGGGCCGTCGTGTTCGAAGGCTTGCTTGAGCGCTTCGTCGAGGGCGGATGAGGAGGTGACCTTGATACCGCGAATGCCGAGCGATTCGGCGAGTTTGGCGTAGTCGACCTGCGGCAGATCGGTGGTGGAGTCGATATAGCCGGCGACTTTCATTTCCATCGCCACGAAGCCGAGGGTTTCGTTGTTGTAGACGATGACTTTCACGGGCAGTTTTTCGGCCGCCAGCGTGATGAGGTCGCCCATGAGCATGGAGATGCCGCCGTCGCCGGCCAGGGCCACGACCTGGCGTTCGGGATACGCCACCTGCCAGCCGAGCGCGGCGGGTACGGCGACGGCCATGGAGCCGTGCATGAAGCTGCCGGTGAGGCGGCGCCCTTCCGTCATATGGATATAGCGGGCGGCCCAGACGGTGGGCGTGCCGACGTCGGCGGTGAACACGGCGTCGTCATGCGCCAGCGCGGAGACGCGGGCCGTGAGGTATTGCGGGTGCAGCGGTTCGTTGTCTTCGCGCGGGGTGGCGAGGTCGTCGAGGTTTTCGCGGGCTTTCTTGTAGTGGGCCTGGCAGGAGTCGAGGAATTTGGTGCTGCTGTTTTCCTCGAGCTTGGGGATGAGGGCGGCGAGCGTGGGGCCGATATCGCCGACCAGGCCCATCGTCAGCGGCGAGCGCCGGCCGAGGTGCGAGCCGCGGATATCGATCTGCACGACGTTGCCGTGCTCGGGGAAGAATTCGCGATACGGGAAGTTGGTGCCCAGCATCACCAGCAGATCGCAGTTTTCCATGGCGTGGTAGCCGGAGGAAAAACCGATGAGCCCGGTCATGCCCACATCGAACGGGTTGTCGTATTCCAGCGATTGCTTGCCGCGCAGGGCGTGCACGATGGGCGCCTTGATGCGCTCGGCGAAGGCGAGCACTTCGTCGTGATAGCCGTGGCAGCCGTAGCCGCCGAGAATCGTGACTTTCGACGCCTTGTTGATGTGCTCGGCGAGCACATCCAGCGCGTCGTTCGGCGGCACGACGGTCGGGCGTACCGGCGGGTGCCAGTTCATGGAATGCTCGGGCGCATCGGCAAGCGCCACGTCGCCCGGCAGCACGATGACCGAGACCGAGCGGTTGACGATGGCGCTGTTCATCGCCGCTTCCAGCACCTGCGGAATCTGGGCGGGGTTGGAGACCAGCTCGCAGTAGTCGCTGCACTCCTGGAACAGGTTCTGCGGGTGCGTTTCCTGGAAGTAGCCGAGGCCGACTTCGGAGGACGGAATCTGGGCGGCGATGGCCAACATCGGCACGTGCGCCCGCTGGGCCTCGAACAGGCCGTTGATGAGATGCAGATTGCCCGGCCCGCAGGAGCCGGCACAAACCGCGAGCCCGCCGTGGGCATCGCCCTCGCCGGCGGCGGCGAGGGCGGCGACTTCTTCATGGCGCACGCCGATCCAGCGGATCGCCTCGCGCTGGCGCAGCGCTTCGGTAAAGCCGTTGAGCGAATCGCCCGGCAGGCCCCAGACATTCTGTACGCCGGCCTGGATGAGCAGATCGGCAAGTACGTCGGCGATTGTGCTTTTGGCCATCGGTGCAAACTCGCTGGGCGCCGCGGTTGAACCGGCCGCCTGAATGACTGGCTTCATCCTACACCGACCGCCCGGGCCGAATGATCGCTTGAAGATATTTGACTGAATATTCAGTCAGGATAATAATAGCCGGCATACAGAGGCTGTTTGCAGCCTTGGCAACCGTGCACCCGACCGCTTCATGGCCCGCAAGAACGACAGCGACGAAACCCGAACCCGTATCGTGGCGGCCGCCGTACGCTGCGTGGCACAGCGCGGCGTGCGCGGTCTGCGCATGGCCGATGTGGGCCGCGAAGCCGGGGTGTCGTCCGGCCTGCTCTACTATCACTTCGCCGATCGCGACGGGCTGCTCGCCGCGACGCTCGCTCATGTGAACGACACCGCGGCCGCCGGGCGCAACCAGGCAAACGTAGCCGGGCGCGATGCGCTCATCGACAACCTGGTCGACGAAATTTCGGACGAACCGGACGTGCGCGACCACGCCGCCGCCTGGCACGAGATCAACGCCTCGGCCGTGTTCGACGACACGCTGGCCGCGCCGCTGCGTGCCACCACCGCCGACTGGCAACAGCGCATCGCCGACGGGCTGATGCAGACCGCGCCCGCGGGCACAGCACCCGACCGCGAAGCCGCTGCTGCCCAGGCCGTGATCGCGACCGCGCTGGTCGACGGCCTGTCCCAGCGCTGGCTGACCGGCCGCTTGTCCACACCCGAAGCGCGCGCGCTGCTGCGCCGCGCCCTGATTCAGCAATTCGGCGGCTCGCCCGCCGGGAGCAATCCATGCAACTGATCGAGAACACCAACCCGCCTGCCTCGCTCGCCCGCGCCAAGGCCTCGGCGCGCGCGCCGCTGCGCGTGGCGCTGATCCAGCACGCCTGGCAGCCGGATCGCGATGCGTTGATCCAGCATCTGGACGAAGCCATCGGCCGCGCGGCCGAAGCGGGTGCCACGGTGGTGTTTCTGCCCGAGATCACGCTGCTGCGCTACCCGGCCGATCAACGCGCCACCGGCACCGCCGCCGACGGCGCGGAAGACCTGGAGACCGGGCCGACGATGGCCTTTGCCCGTGCGGCCGCGACACGCCACGGCATCACCGTGCATGCCTCGCTCTACCAGCGCGACGACGGCGCCGACGGGCTGGGGCTGAACACGGCGATCATGGTCTCGCCCGAGGGCGAACTGATCGGCGCCACGCACAAGCTGCATATTCCGGTCACCGAAGGCTATTTCGAGAACACGTATTTCCGCGAAGGCCCGGCGGACAACGCCTATCCCGTCTATCGCCACCCCGCACTCGGCGATGCGGCGATCGGCCTGCCGACCTGCTGGGATGAATGGTTCCCGGAAGTCGCGCGCGCTTATTCGTTGGGCGGCGCCGAGATCCTGGCTTATCCGAGCGCCATCGGCTCGGAGCCGGATTTCCCGGATTTCGATACCCAGCCGCTGTGGCAGCACGTGATCGTGGGCAACGGCATTGCCTCGGGCACGTTCATGATCGTGGCGAACCGCATCGGCAACGAAGGCCGCATCACCTTCTATGGCGGCTCGTTCATTTCCGATCCGTATGGCCGGGTGCTGGTACAAGCGCCGCGCGACGCGGAAGCCATTCTGGTCACCGACCTGGATCTGGACCAGCGCCGCGACTGGCTCACGCTGTTTCCGTTCCTGGCCACGCGGCGGCCCGGATACCTACGGCGCGCTCACCGCGCCGGTCGATCCCGAGCGGCCGCTGGGCGGCACCGACGAGAGCAATCCCCGATGAGCGATGTGATGACCGGCTGGCGCATGCCGGCCGAAACCGTGGCCCAGGAACGAGTCTGGATGGGTTTTCCGCCGGCCGGGCCGACCGCCGGCGAGAGCGCCGAGGCGCTGGACGAGGCCCGTCGCGCCTGGTGCGCGGTGGCGCACGCCATTGCCGAATTCCAGCCGGTGACGATGCTGGTCGACCCCGCCGACGAAACAATCGCGGCGCGGTTATGTATCCGGCGCGATCGAACGCGTCACGGTGCCGCTGGACGATGCCTGGCTGCGCGATACCGGGCCCAGCTTCGTGCTCGACGACGACGGCGCGCTGGGTGCGGTGAACTGGCGCTTCAACGGCTGGGGCGAACGCGAATGGGCGTGCTGGGACAAGGACGACCGGGTGGCGACAGCCATCGCCGACCTCGCCGGCGCTCGCCGCATCGACTCGCGGCTGGTCAACGAAGGCGGCGGCATCGCCGTGGACGGCGCCGGCACGGTGTTGCTCACCGATAGTGTCCAGCGCGATGCGCGCCGCAACCCGGGCATCTCGCGCGCGCGGGTGGAAGCCGAAATGGCGCGCACGCTCGGCGCCGACAACCCGATCTGGCTGCCGCGCGGCCTGCATCGCGATGCCGAACAGTTCGGCACCTTCGGCCATGTGGATATCGTCGCCGCGCTCGTCTCGCCGGATTGCGTGGTGGTACACGACCAGCGCGAGGCGGCGCATCCGGACCATGCAATCAGCCGTCAGGCGATGGACGTGCTGGCCTGGGCGACGACCGCCGAGGGCAAGGCCTGGCGGATCGCCCGCCTGCCGGCGCCGGAAACGCTGCGCGATGCGCATGGTTTCGTGGATTACAGCTACATCAATCATCTGCCGATCAATGGCGCGGTGATCGTGCCCACGTTCGACGATCCGGCGGATGCCGAGGCGATGGCGATCCTGGCCGAGCTGTACCCGGGCCGGCGTGTCGTGGGCGTGGATGCGCGGGCGATCTTCGCCCGCGGCGGCGGTGTTCACTGCATCACCCAGCAGCAGCCGCAGCGCGACCTGGTGTAAATGGGCCCGCGGCGGCTTGCCGCCGACGGCCTATCGATCCCCGGGCAGGCACCGCGGCGCGACCGGCGGTTCGCGCGGCCGCCGGGCTTTGCTCTGTCGGATTACGCCTACGGCTAATCCGACCTACTCGAGCGCGGGCGATCCAGCCGCCGGATGACGCGTGACTGCAGGTCGGGTTAGGCCGAAGGCCGTAAGCCGACAACCCGGTCTGTTCTCGGTTCGTGCGCGGCCGGCACCAGCCGATCGCCTGGTCACCACCGGGGCAATCGGCGGGCCGATCCGGCGGGGCTGCGAACTGTCGGATTACGCTGCGCGGCTGTGGTCTGGCCTCGTATGAAACGACCGCAGGCCCTAATCTAGGGCATCGATTGATTCTTTCTTACCGCCCTCATGTCTGACCAACGAAACGTCGAGACCCGGCTGTCCGCACGGGCGATCTACCAGACCGTGCGCCACGACGGCGAGCAGGAGATGGCACGCCCGATCGGTTCGCTCTGGTGGTCCGGCGTGGCCGCCGGCATCGCCCTGGCGAGCTCCGTGGTCGCCAAGGGTCTGCTGCACATGGAACTGCCGGACACGGCGTGGCGC
Organism: uncultured Gammaproteobacteria bacterium; assembly: GCA_963835375.1. Classification (GTDB taxonomy): domain Bacteria; phylum Pseudomonadota; class Gammaproteobacteria; order Nevskiales; family Salinisphaeraceae; genus Salinisphaera. The sequence goes on along the minus strand of CAWIGB010000019.1, from coordinate 118,644 downwards.
ACGCCGATCGCCGATCTCGGCTATTGCGTGGGTTTCGTGCTGGTGGTGCTCGGCCGCATGCAGCTGTTCACCGAGAACACGATCACGGTGGTGCTGCCGCTGATGGCCAGGCCGTCGTGGCGCGCGTTGTACTGCACGTCGCGCCTGTGGAGCGTGGTGTTCGTGGCCAATATGGTGGGCACCTTCATCGCGGCCGTGTTCGTCAACATGGCCGGCGTGGATGCGCCGGATCAGCTGCATGCCTTCAACGAGGTCGCCGCCCAGGGCGTGCTGGGCAGCGACTGGGTCGGCAACATGCTGCGCGCGATCCCGGCCGGGTTCTTCGTGGCCGCCCTGGTGTGGATGCTGCCGAACGCCCGCGGTTTCGAGATCTGGGTGATCATGCTGCCGACCTACCTCATCGCGCTCGGCGGCTTCGCCCATGTGGTGGTGGGCTCGATGGAGGTCTGGCTGCTGATTCTGGCCGATCATCTGAGCGTCATCGACGGGCTGTGGGGCTTCGTGGCCCCGGCGCTTGTCGGCAACGTGCTCGGCGGGACGGTGCTGTTCTCGCTGCTCGCCTATGGGCAGGTCCGGCGCGAGATCTAGGATGGGCAGCGGGGGTGTCCCCCGCCGCCCGACATCGAGCCGGACCACCAGCCGCATGGGACCGCGACGACGGCAGGCCAGCCCGATACTGTGCACTCCGGGCGAATCGCCGACGCACGGTCGACGCTTCGTTCCGAAGCGGCTGGACGCGACGTTATCAGCCGTCCGCGGTATGTCCAAGAACGAATGGGCGCGGGTCGGGCGGGCCGGCTGATGGCGGGCGTTAGAACCCGTGCGCCGAAGCACCGAAATCGCAGGCCGCGATGAAGCGCTCGCACAATCCCTCGATCTGCGCCTGATCGGCGGCCGAGAACCGCCCGGGTGTCGGGCTGTCGATATCGAGCACGCCCCAGAGGCGATCCTCGATCACGATCGGCACCACCAGTTCGGCACGCGAAGCGGGATCGCAGGCGATATGCCCGGCGACGGCATGAACATCCGCCACCCGCTGGGTTTGTCGCGTGCGCGCGGCGGCGCCGCATACACCGCGATCGAAGGGGATGGGGTTGCACGCCGGCAGGCCCTGGAACGGGCCGAGCACGAGCGTGTTCTCGACGCGCTGGAGATAGAAGCCGACCCAGTTGAAGTCGGCGTACTGCTGCTGGATGAATGCCACCGTCTGGGACGCGTTGGTCAGCCAGTCACGGGTATCCAGCAGGCTGGCAAGCTGGCGTTCGAGCAGGTCCGAATTCATCGACGACACTCCGAAATGATCCGCGCGAGAGCATTGATGAAAAGCGCGCGCGTCACAACCCGGCACGGCATAAAACATGCATTGCGCGACCAGAACGGGCACCATGCGCGGTTTTTTATCTGGTATCCCGATGACCCATGACCGCCCCGGCGGCCGTATCGACAAGCTCACTCTGTGTCTGTCGGTCGGCTTCGTTGCTCTCTTTCTCGTGGCCTCTCTGTTCGATCTGTCCGGCGTATCGGCGGCAATCAGCGCCGGTTTCACCTGGACCGCGAAGACGCTCGGCGCCTACTTCGAATGGTTGCTTCTGGCGACCTTCTTCATCGCGCTGGGCATTGCCATCAGCCCGGCCGGGCGGGCGCGCATCGGGCGCGCGGAAGAACCCGATTTCACCACTTTCCAGTGGCTGTCGATCATCATGTGCACGCTGCTGGCAGGCGGCGGCGTGTTCTTCGCCGCCGGCGAGCCGGTCTATCACTTCCTGAACACGCCGCCGGCGTTTGACACCCAGGCCGGCACCGCCGCGGCCGTGCCGAGCGCGCTGGCCCAGGCGTTCATGCACTGGGGTTTTCTGGCCTGGGCGATTCTCGGCGCGCTGACCGCGGTGGTTCTGGCGCGTGCCCATTATGACCACGGCGAGCCGCTGCGCCCACGCGCCCTGCTGTCGGGCGTGTTCGGCCCGCGTCTGATCGCCGGGCCGCTCGGCAGCGTGGTCGATGCGGTCTGCGTGATCTCGGTGGTGGCCGGGACGGTCGGCCCGATCGGCTTTCTGGCCACCCAGGTCGGCTATGGCCTGCACGTGCTGGTCGGCACGCCGTCCGGGCTGGCCACGCAGCTGACCATCGTGGCCGTGCTGGGCCTGGTCTACGTGACCTCGGCGGTCACCGGGCTGGCACGCGGCATCCAGTGGCTGAGCCGCTTCAACGTGATCCTCGCGCTGATCATCGGGGCGGTCATCATCGTCTTCGGGGCCACCGGCTTTCTGATCAACGCCTGGACCGAGGCGATGGGCACCTACCTCAGCGCCTTCTTCACCATGGCGACGCAGACGCCGCTGACCGCGCCGGCGGGCTGGCTGAAATGGTGGACGATCTTCTTCTTCGCCTGGTTCATCGGCTACGGGCCGCTCATGGCGATCTTCGTGGCGCGCATCTCGCGCGGACGCACGCTGCGCCAGATGATCGTCTCGGTCGCCATCTTCGCGCCGATCGCCACCACGATCTGGTTCACCCTGCTGGGCGGCTCGGGCATCTACGGCCAGATGCACGGCGCGTTCGATCTCACCCAGCCGCTGTCGGCGTTCAAGTTCGATGTTGCGACGCTCACCGTGGCCCAGTCGCTGCCCGGCGGTCTGTTCATGGCGCTGGCGATCCTGTTGCTGACGTCGATCTTCGTCGCCACCACCGGCGATTCGATGAGCTACGCGATCGCCGTGGTGCATACCGGGCATGAGGACCCACCCGCCGGACTGCGTGCATTCTGGGGCATCCTCATGGCCGCGATGGCCGCGGTTCTGCTGGCGATGGGCCACGGCCAGATCAGCGCCCTGCAGCAGTTCATCGTGATCACCGCCATCCCGGTTTCGCTGGTATTGCTGCCGTCGCTGTGGACCGGGCCGCGTGCCGCTCTGGCCATGGCTCGCGATCAGGGCGTCATCGGGTAAGGACGATCCCGCGCCTGACGCTGTTCATGCGCGGCCGCACCTGGCGGCGAAGGCCCGGGCGTCGGGCGATGCGAACAGCCCGACCGGAAGCATGGAAGACGGTTTGAAAGCCGTCTTCCATCGCGCGACATGAGCCCTTGCGGGCGCATCGGCATTGTTCGAACGCGCGTATAGTGCAACGATTCATGCCGCCGACCGGGCCGGGAATACTGTATGCAGCACTCAGGCCATACCAGGGCCCATGAAACGCCGGGCCGTTGGCACATCCTGGGGGCCGGCCGCATCGGCACCCTTGCAGCCTGTTATCTGCAGCGCGCCGGCGCTGAAACCATCGTGGTTCGACCGGGGCCGGCGCATACGCGGCGCGTCTCGCTGGTATTCGATCGCGAGACGACATCCGCCACGGAAAAGCTCGAGCTGACGGTGAAACCGGCGACCGATTGTGGCCCGATCACGCTGCTGCTCGTGGCCTGCAAGACGCCCTACACGGAGGCCGCCCTGGCCCGCTTGCCACTGACCGACTCGGCCACCGTGGTTCGCCTGCAAAACGGGCTCGGCAGCCTGGACAGCCGCTTGAAGCCCGGCCAGCGTCTGATCGAGGGCGTGACCGCCAGCGCGGTGATGAGCCAGACCGAGGACACCCTGCGGGTGGTGGCCGAAAACGCGACAACCTTCGGCGGCGGCCCTCGCCCCACCTGGTTCGACGGGCTCGCCGAGCACTGGCCGGGGCTCGCCTGGGCTGCGGACATCCGTCCGGTGCAGTGGCGAAAACTGGTCGTGAATGCGGCGCTCAACCCGCTGACTGCGATTCACGATGTGCCTAACGGCGCGCTGCTCGAACGCCCCGATCTTCGAGCCGAAATGACCACGCTTATCGACGAGGCGGACACGGTACTGGCCCGGCTGGACCAGAGCTGGCCGGCGAATTCCCATGCGAGCGTGGCCGACGTGGTGCGTGCCACTGCCGGCAATACGTCGTCGATGCGGGCCGATATCCACGCCGGCGCGATAACCGAGATTGCAGCGATCAACGGCTGGTTGCTGCAGCGAGCCGAGGAACTCGGTCTGGACCTGCCGGCGCATCGGCGTATCGTGGCGCGTGTGCACGCGCTCGAACCGAAATAGGCATCATGCGCTCACTCGACTCGCTGTTCGAAGCCCTGGCCCGGTCGCGCTTTCGCTCCCGCTTCAAGCTCGGCCCGCGCGAACAGGACGATCTCGACCGGCACGGCATCGACGTGATCCGCGAGCATGCGGCGCGTTTCGTCGGCGAACGGCTGGCGCCCGCCGAGCCCGCCAACGACGGCAAGCAGACGCCGATGCGTAATCACCCGGTGTTCGTTGCCCAGCATGCGACCGCGACCTGCTGTCGGAATTGCCTCGCGAAGTGGCACGGCATCGCCGCCCACCGCGCCTTGAGCGAAGCCGAGCAGCGCTATGTGTGCGACGTGATCGTGGCCTGGCTCGACAGTCGACACGATCCGTCGCGGGTGGAACCGCCGCGTCAGGCCGAGCTGTTTCAAGGGCTTTGACCCGAAGGGTCGCGCCCCCCTGAAATTGCCGGGCGCATCTGGCAGCGTTGCTCACCCAACGTCGTGGCACGCGCCGAACGGCGGCTCCACCTCGCCAGACCCGATCCGGTGCAGCGACGCGGGCCTCGAACGAAACGTCAGCAGGCCCTGGATGCGACCTTGGGCGTCATCGTCACGCCCTGCCGCCGTGCACCGGCGGTACCGGGCGGCGCAGTGCCAGATAGTCCGGGCGCTTTTCGGTTTCCACGCCAAGCGGCACATCGACGAGTATCAACGACTCGGCGTGCGGCGGACAGGCGGCACGCACGCGGCCGGCCGTATCCGCATGACAGCTGTCACCGGTGAACAGAAAGGTTTCGCCCTGACCCACCTGGTTGACGTAGACATGCGGACGCCGATTCTCCAGCGCGCGAGCCTGGACGCAGAGCCGGTGGTCCGGGCCGAACGGCCGCATGTTGGCCGATACGCTCACCAGCAGCTCGGCGCCGCCGACAGCCAGAGCCCGGCCGATCTCGGGGAACTCGATATCGAAACAGATCATCAGGCCAACGCGTACGCCTGCGAGTTCGACGATTTCCAGCGTGTCGCCAGGGGCAAAGGCTTGTGCCTCGTCACCGAACAGCTGAATCTTTCGGTAGCAGCCGGCGATGCGCCCGTCGCGATCGATGGCCAGCGCGCTGTTGGCGATGGCGCCGTCGTCCCGGCGCTCGGCGATGCCGATCACCAGCGCGGTGTCGTGATCGCGCGCTGCCGAGCACAGCCGGCTCACCCGCTCGCCGTCGAGCGAGTCGGCCAGCGTTTCGATACGCGCCGTGGTGTAGCCCGGCAGGAACAGTTCGGGCCAGACCACCAGATCCACCTCGGCATGCTCGGCCAACGCGGCTTCCACCGTCGCAAGATTGGCATCGGGCTCGCCGACTACGGGCCGAAGCTGCGCGAGCGCGATACGAGGGCTGGACGTGTTGTGCATCGACGATGATCCGTGTTGCGAAAGCCAGACAGGCGCGACGGCCAACCATGGTCGGCGCGATGGCCATACGGCATGGCCGTCCCGACCATACCGCCCTGGCCTGGCACACGCATCACGAATCGTCGCCCGCCGGCCACTCACCCGCGGCATCGCCCCGCGCGGGTCGTGTTGATAGCCCCTAGAACGTCGGCGGCGCGACCGCGCTGACCACGACGCACTCCTCGTCGAACGGGTTGCGCATCCGATGGGGGCGCCGGCTGTCGAAGTAATAGGCATCCCCGGGTTCGAGGACGCTTGCCTGCTCATCGACGGTGAGTTCGAGCCGGCCCGCGACCACGACACCCCCCTCTTCGGAGCCGCGACGCTCGCCACAGCCGTGGCGGTAAGGCGATTCACCGGTATCGGCCCCGGGGGCGTAGCGCTCGTGCAGGATCATCATGGCAGAGCGCGACGGATTGCGCCCCACCTGGCGATAGGACAGCGACCGACCGTCGGCCAGCTCGACCAACTCATGCGCGCGATAGACCACCGGCGCGGAATCGGGCAATGGATCGGAAAAGAATGCGCTCAGCGTGGTTTCGAGGGCGTCGAGCACGGACTTGAGCGAGCTGACCGAGGGGCTGTGGCGCCCTCTCTCGATCAGGGATATGGATACATGGCTTATGCCGCAACGGCGCGCCACTTCTCGAATCGATAAACCACGGCTCTGACGAAGCTGTCGCAGTCGTTCGCCGGCTGCCAGCTGAGACGAAACGTCTGCCAACGCTACTCCCTGTTGTTTCCCCCAGCCAGAAAGATATCGTTGTACCGTACATAAATGAAGCCCATGCAACGTTGCATGGCGTAAAAAAAAGACGGGGCCCGCAGGCCCCGTCTTTAACCGCGGCGGTCGAAGTCACCGCGGATCCAACACCCTCTCCAGACTAGCCAAACTGGTTCATGGTGTTGTGCGCTCCCCCCGCCTTGAGTGCATTCTCACGGGAGAAGAACTCCTTGTGATCGTCGCCGATATTGGAACCGGCCATATCCTGATGCTTGACGGTCGCGATGCCATCGCGGATCTCGACCCGCTGCACATCGCGGACGTATGCCAGCATACCGTCGTCGCCGAAATAATTGCGGGCCAGCTGATCAGTGGACAACGCCGTCGTATGATACGTCGGCAGCGTGATCAGGTGGTGGAACACGCCGGCATTGCGTGCGGCATCGCGCTGGAAGTTCCGGGTCCACTCGTCGGCCACACGGGCCAGTTCGGTGCCGTCGTATTCCGACGCCATGAGCTTGGCGCGATCATAGGCCGAGACGTCCTGGCCCTCGCTCGCCCAGGCATCGTAGACCTGCTGGCGGAAGTTCAGCGTCCAGTTGAACGACGGGCTGTTGTTGTAGACCAGCTTGGCGTCGGGCACCTCCTCGCGGATGCGATTCACCATGCCGCCGATATGATCGACGTTCGGCGTGGAGGTCTCGATCCAGAGCAGATCGGCGCCGTTCTTGAGACTGGTGATGCAATCCAGCACCACGCGGTCCTCACCCGTGCCCTTCTTGAACTCGAACAGGCCCGAGGCCAGGCGCTTGAGCCGCACCAGCTTGCCGTTCTGCTTGATCACAACATCGCTGGCGTTGATCTCGGACGGATCGGTGATCTCTTCGCCGTCGAGGTAGCTGTTGTACTGATCGCCCAGATCGCCCGGCTCCTGCGAGACCGCGATCTGCTGGGTCAGTCCGGCACCCAGGCTATCAGTACGCGCGACGATCACGCCGTCGTCCACACCCAGTTCCAGGAAGGCGTAACGCACGGCATTGATCTTGGCCAGGAACGAGGCATGCGGCACGGTGACCTTGCCGTCCTGGTGGCCGCACTGCTTGACGTCCGAGACCTGATTCTCGATCTGGATCGCAGCCGCGCCCGCCTCGATCATCTTCTTGGCCAGCAGATAAGTGGCCTCTTCATTGCCGAAACCGGCATCGATGTCGGCGATGATCGGAATGACGTGGGTCTCGAAGTTGTCGATCTGGCTCTGCGCCTTCTTGGCCGCCACCTCGTCGCCGGCCTCGCGGGCTGCCTCGAGTTCCCGGAAATAGTGGTTGAGCTCCCAGGCATCCGCCTGCTTGAGAAAGGTATACAGCTCTTCGATCAACGCCGGCACGGCCGTCTTTTCATGCATCGACTGATCCGGCAGCGGGCCGAATTCGCTGCGCAGCGCGGCGACCATCCAGCCGGAAAGATACAGATACCTGCCCTTCAGGCTGCCGAAATGCTTCTTGATCGAGATCGCTTTCTGTTGGCCGACAAACCCATGCCAGCAGCCGAGCGACTGCGTGTAGTTGGCCGGGTCGGTATCGTAGGCGGCCATGTCCTCGCGCATGATTTTCGCCGTGTAGCGCGCGATGTCGAGACCCGTATGAAAACGGTTCTGCGCACGCAGACGAGCAGCATGCTCGGGATTGATGGCACTCCAGGACTCGCCGAAGCGTTCCCGCAGCGAAGAGATATCGCTGATGTCGTTTCTGTAGTTGGACATGATCAGACTTCCTCTTGAAAACCAGCATCGCACAACGGCTGAGATTTCGGAAATGGCTCTTTTCCCGTAGCCGATGGACGAGAGTCTAGAGACAAGCCTGGAATATGGATAGAAAATGCAATCTATTCCCGCCATTCATATCGTGAATGGAAGTGACACGCTATCGGGGCGCCAAGAAAAAGCCGGCCGCGGCTGACCACGACCGGCTCGCTGGCCCACGGGCACGCTGAGTTTTCGGGTGATGTCGGCGCCGGGCACTGCCTTGTGACCCGGGCCGCGCAGCGAACACAGTTCAGGCGCTGCTGCGCTGGATTGCGGCGTATTGTCGCGCCCCGGGGCGCCTGCTGCGAAGGATCGCGCCGCCAGTCCGTGCAATTGATCCGGCGCGTCTGGCGGCGCTGCCGATCCTGACCCCGGCGCTGACCATGATCCCCGGGTCGCGCCGCTAGAGCCCGAGCGCCGCCTCGGGGCTGACGTAGTCGTAGCCGTGTCGTTCGGCCACCGGCGCACACGTTACCTGTCCGGCATGCACATTGAGCCCGCGGCGCAGGTGCTCGTCGTCGGCCATGGCCGCCTTGAGCCCCTTGTCGGCCAGGGCGATGACATGGCCGAGCGTGGCATGGTTGAGCGCGAACGCCGAGGTGCGCGGCACCGCACCGGGCATGTTGGCCACGCAGTAGTGCACCACGCCGTCCACGATATATGTGGGCTCGGCATGGGTGGTCGGCTTCGAGGTTTCGAAGCAGCCACCCTGGTCAATGGCGACGTCGACCAGCACGGACCCCGGCTGCATGCGCGACACTAAATCCGCGCTGACCAGCTTGGGCGTTTCTGCACCGGCCACCAGCACCGCGCCGATCACCACGTCAGCCTCGAGCACTTCGGCCTCGGTGCTGGCGGCGGTCGCATAGACCGTACGCAGCGACGGCCCGAAGCGCGCAGCCAGACGCCGCAGCACGCCAACACTGCGATCGAGCACCACCACGTCGGCGCCCAGACCCAGCGCCATGGTGATCGCATTCTCGCCGACCACACCGCCGCCGATGACCATCACGCGCGCCGGCGACACACCGGGCACTCCGCCCATCAGCACGCCGCGCCCGCCGGTGATCTTTTCCAGGCTGTGCGCCGCTGCCTGCGCAGCCAGCCGGCCCGCGACCTCGGACATCGGCGCCAGCAGCGGCAGCCCGCCGCGGTCGTCGGTGATCGTTTCGTACGCCACACAGCTCGCGCCGGAAGCGACCAGATCGGTGGTCTGCCCGGCGTCGGGCGCCAGATGGAGATAGGTGAACAACAGCTGGCCAGAGCGCAAGCGCTTGCGCTCCTCGGCCTGCGGCTCCTTGACCTTCACGATCATGTCGGCCGCCTCGAACACCGCCGCGGCACTGTCGGCCAGATGCGCTCCGGCCTGCTGGTACTCGCTATCCTCGCAACCGATACCCAGCCCGGCCGTCGATTCCACGACCACGCTGTGGCCTCGCTTGACCAGTTCGCGCACGCTGTCCGGGGTCAGGCCGACGCGGTATTCGTGGTCCTTGATTTCCTTGGGCACTCCGATATGCATGCTCGCTCCTGGGTCTTTGGGCGCCGGTGCGCGTCGCACTCATGATAACCGGCACGCTGCACGGCCGGCCGATCATGGCCTGCACCGACGATGCCAACGGCCGCGTTGACCGGCGACCGCAATTTGTGATCACAATTCTACAGATCTCGTTTTACAGGACCTCTCATGTCTTCGCACCGCCCCCGGATCGGCGTCCCCGTCGACTGCAAGCTCGTCGGCACCGATCCCAGTCATGTCGTGGGCGAGAAATATCTCGCCGCCGTTGCCCATGCCGCTGATTCCATTCCGCTGGTGTTGCCCGCACGGGCGGCCGGCGCCGAGCTGGCCTCGCTCGAGCCCCAGATCAGCGCGCACGACCAGCTCGCCGACCTCGACGGCCTGTTCCTCACCGGCAGTCCGTCGAACATGGAGCCCTGGCGCTATGGCAGCGACGCGCCGGGCGTCGGACCGTTCGATCCGCAGCGCGATGCCAACAATCTGGCGCTGCTGGGCGCGGCCATGGCCCGCGACATGCCGGTGTTCACGGTCTGCCGAGGTTTCCAGGAACTCAACGTGGCCTGCGGCGGCACGCTGCACACGGCGGTGCAGGACGTGCCCGGCCTGTCGGATCACCGCGACGACCACGACGCGCCGCGAGAAAGCCGCTACGCGCCGGCCCACCCGATCATCCTGACCGAGGGCGGCTGGATGGCGGACCTGCTCGGCACCCGCGAGATCACGGTGAATTCGTTGCACAGCCAGGGGCTCGACCAACTCGGCGCGGCGCTGATGGCCGAAGGCATCGCGCCCGACGGTCTGGTCGAGGCCGTGCGTCATCGAGACCTGAGCTTCGTGGCCGGCGTGCAGTGGCATCCGGAATGGCGCTATGGCGACAACCCGGTATCGATGGCGTTGTTCCATGCCTTCGGCGACGCCTGCCGCCTCTTTCGTCAACGCCGGCTGAGCGGCGGCTGACCCCGACGCAGCCGCCCGCCACCGCGCGCGTGCTTCGCCCGCCCCGGTCGCGAGATGGGGCCGATGGCCGCCGACCAGCCGGGACCAACGCCGTTGGCCGGTATCAATGGACCATATTGGCGCAACGCCAGGGCTGGTTCGCCTCAGATTACGCCTGCGGCGTCCGGCCGATGGGCACGCCGCCGCCCGGCCTGGTCGGTCGGCATAGGCCGCAGGCCGCAAGCCGACATCGACGGGCCGCACCGGGGCCGTCGATGTCGGCTTCATTGCCGTCAGGTCAGTCCGGCCGCTCCTGCGGCCTACCTCATCGGGCGCGGCGCCGTCGGCGCCGGCGCGCGGCTCATCGCCATGTTCAGCCCGCAGCCTCGAGATTGCGCCAGTCCGCCTCGGTAAGCGAGCCCAGACCTTCGCGCACGTCGGCCTCGATGGCGAAACGCAGCGCCTGCGCGTCGCGGGCGGCGACCGCGCGCAGCGCCTCGACGTGTCGATCGACGATGTAGTCGCTGCCGATGTGATGAATCGCCAGGCGCAGGAACGGCGAGAACTGCAGCCAGACCGATTCGATCAACGGCATGACAGCCGAAGCGTCACCCACGTCGTAGAGCGCGAAATGGAACGCACGATGACGTTGCAGATACGCGCGGATATCGCCGGCGTCGATCGCGGCATCCACCTCGCCGTCGAGTTCCCAGAGCCGCTCCAGATGCGCCTCATCGATCAGCGGCATGGCACGCTCGGCCGCGAAGGCCTCCAGATTGGCGCGCACCGCGCACAGATCCTGCAGTTTCGACGGCGTCATGCGCGGCACGCTGACGCGCCGATTACCGTGCGCCTCCAGCGCGCGTTCCGCCACCAACCGGCGCAGCGCCTCGCGCACCGGCGTCGGACTTGTGCCGAGCATCTGCGCAATGCCACGCAGCGTGACGCTGCGCCCGGGCACGAATTGCCCCGTCAGCACAGCTTCCTTGAGCTGGAGATAGACCCATTCCTGGCGCGTGATCCCCGCGTTGCCGAGCTCCACGGGGGCAATTTGCGTGTCGTCGACAGATGCTTGAGAGGATGCCAAACCAATACCGATAAAGACGCGATCGATCACCGAACCTTAGCAGAGCGAAGCACGAATCGTTGCAGCCGGGCCAACCGGTTGCTAATTTGTGATCACATTTTCAAACCACTACCTACGCCCATGTCGCATGCCGCCCTGCCGGCCGACGCGCGCGCCGTGATCGACGCGATGCCGGAGCTGGAATTCATCGAAGCCTATATCGTCGATATCAACGGCATCGCGCGGGGAAAGCGTCTGCCCGCGGCCAGCCTCGAGCGCGTGTACAGCAAGGGGCTGAACCTGCCCGTGTCGACGCCGCTGCTCGATATCTGGGGCCACGAGGTCGAGGACACCGGCCTGGCGATCGCCTCGGGCGATGCCGACCGGCCGTGCCTGCCGGTCGCCGGCAGCCTGCGGCCGTTGCCGTGGAGCACGCGCGGCGCGGCCCAGATGCTGCTGATGATGCACGAGCCGGACGGCAGTCGGTTCGCCGGCGATCCTCGCGCGATCCTGGCCAGCGTGCTCGACCGCCTGGCCGCCCGCGGGCTGACGCCGGTGGTGGCCACCGAGCTCGAGTTCCGCCTGTTCGAGGCCGAGCCGGATGCCGCCGGCCGACCGGTGCCTGCGCATCTGTCGACCCGGCCCGGGCGGCGTTCGCAGCTCTACGGCATCGAGGAACTGGATAACCTCGACGACCTGTTCGGCGATATCGAGGCGGCCTGTCTCGCCCAGGGCTTGCCCATGGACACGCTGATTTCCGAACAGGGCGAAGCCCAGTACGAAATCAATCTCGAACACGTCGGCGATGCACTGCTGGCCGCCGATCAGACCCTTCTGCTCAAGCGCACGATCAAGGCCTGTGCCCGCCGGCACGGTCTGGCCGCGAGCTTCATGGCCAAGCCGTTCGGCGACTCCTCCGGCAACGGCATGCATGTGCATATCAGTCTGCTGGACGCCAACGGCGACAACATCTTTGCCGACGACCACAGCGAGACCAGCGCGCTGATGCAGTGCGTCGCCGGGCTGCTGGAGACCATGGCCGAGTCCACCGCGATATTCGCGCCGCACGACAATTCCTACCGGCGCTTCCAGGCCGCCAGCCATGCGCCGCTGGCGCCGGCCTGGGGCGTGGACAATCGCACCACGGCGGTCCGCCTGCCGCTGGCCGAGCCGGCCGCTTCGCGCATCGAACATCGCGTGGCCGGTGCCGATGCCAACCCGTATCTGGTGCTGGCGGCCGTGCTTGCCGGCATGGAACACGGCATGGCGACACAGCTCACGCCGCCGCCCGAAACCGTGGGCGATGCCTACAGCCAGCACGAGGCGTCGCTGCCCGATGCCTGGGGCACTGCCATCGAGGCGTTCGAAGCATCGAGCTTCATCGCCGAATACCTCGGCGCCGAGTATCAGCGCTGGTATGCCGCGGCCAAGCGCCAGGAGCGCGAATGCCTGCGCGCCATCGTGCCGGCCGCCGAGTACGACGCCTATTTGCGCACCGTCTAGCGATTCGAGACATCCGCCATGAGCCGAAACCCGAACAAGCAGAGCTTCCCGGCGCCGCACGCGCCGTCCTACTACGCGGCCACCGCGAACACCGCGCCGGAACGGCCGGCGCTGGCCGGTGCGGTGGATACCCAGGTGTGCGTGGTCGGCGCCGGCTTCTCCGGGCTGGCGACCGCGGTGTCGCTGGCGGAACGCGGCTACGATGTGGTCGTGGTCGAGGCCAGCCACGTGGGCTGGGGCGCCTCCGGCCGCAACGGCGGCCAGCTGGTCAACGGCTATTCGCGCGATCTGGACGTGGTGGAGAGCCGCTATGGCGCCAAGGCCGCCGAAGCACTGGGCTCCATGGCGTTCGAGGGCGCCGCCATCATCCGCGAACGGGTGGCGCGCTACGGCATCGACTGTGATCTGCGCGACGGCGGCGTGTTCGCCGCACTCAACGACAATCAGCTCGACGAACTCAAGACCCGGGTGACGAGCTGGCAGTCCTATGGCCACGACGAACTGCAGATGCTCGACGAACACAGCATTCGCGAGCACACCAACACCGATCTGTATATCGGCGGCCTGCTCGACAAGCGCGGCGGCCACCTGCATCCGCTGAATCTGGCCCTCGGCGAAGCCGCCGCTCTGGAATCCCTCGGCGGCGTGATCTACGAACGCTCGCCGGTCACGCAGGTACAGCCCGGCGCCAAGCCGATGGTGCACACCGCCGGCGGCCAGGTCCGCGCCGACACCGTCGTGGTCTGCGGTAACGCCTATCTGGGCAAGGCCGTGCCGGCCCTGCGCGATCGGGTGATGCCGGTGGCGACCCAGGTCATGGCCACCGAGCCGCTGGGCGCGGAGACGGCCAATCGCCTGATGCCGTCCGGCAGCTGTGTCGAGGACTGCAACTACATGCTCGACTACTACCGCATGAGCGCCGACCACCGGCTGCTGTTCGGCGGGGGCACGGTCTACGGCGGCACCACGCCCGCCGACATCGAGGCCAAGCTGCGCCCGCATATGGCACGCACCTTCCCCGAACTGGCGGATGCGCGCATCGACTATGCGTGGTCCGGCAACTTCGCGCTCACGCTCACGCGCATTCCGCACATGGGCGAGTTGGAAGACAACGTCTACTTCAGCCACGGCTATTCCGGCCACGGCGTGACCACCACCCATCTGGCCGGCCGGTTGCTGGCCGAAGCGATCTCCGGCGAACGCGAGCGCTTCGATGCCTTCGCGGCGCTCAGAAACTACCCCTTCCCGGGCGGGCGACTGTTCCGGGTGCCGCTGTCGGTACTGGGCTCCTGGTACTACCAGGCACGGGAGAAGATGGGTCTTTAGGAGGCGGCCGGCTTACGGCCCAGGCCGACCTACGACAGTCAGCCGACCAACAAATGTGGGCAGCGGCGCACGCCCGCTGGTTGGATTGGCCGAAAGCGTAATCCGACGGATTGCCCCCCGCCCGACCCACGGACCGACGCGCGTTCTGGTGTACAGCCCAGGCCGACCTGCAAACTGTCGGTTCCGGGCTTCTGGTCCTACCCGGCACGGGGGCAAACCGGCCGGCAGGGCGTGGATTCCGCGCTCAGGCGCGCGGCAGCCCCACGGCCCCGCTCCGTGGCTCGACCCCGGGCGCCAGGATGATCTCGATCCGCGTGCCCACGCCCGGTTCGCTGGCGGCATGAATCGACCAGCCCTGGCGATCACAGATCCGTGACACCAGATAAAGGCCGATGCCCAGGCCCGGGCTGTCTGCCGTACGGTACTGGCGCTCGAAGATATGGGTGAGCGCCTCGGCGGGCAGGCCGCGGCCGGTATCGGTCACGCAAATACGTTCCGGTGTGACTTCGACCGACAGCAGCCCGTCCTCGGTATGGCGCACGGCATTGTCGATCAGGTTGTGCAGCACGCTGTAGATCACGCCTTCGGGTAGCGACAGCGGGGTCGAGCGCGCCACGATCGATAGCTCGATGCGGTTGGCGGCCATGGCATCGCGTTGATAGACCAGCACATCATCCAGTACCACGGCGGCATCGCTGAGCGCTTCGTTCTCGCGCGCCTGGTCACGGGCGAGAAACAGCAGCGCCGTGACCAGTCGCTGCATGCGCTCGCAGGCATGCCGCACCCGCTCGACCCGATTACGCGCGCGCTCGTCGAGCTCCGGCATATCGCCCAACAGCTCGCTGGCATTGAGCGCGACCGCCAGCGGCGTGCGCAGTTCGTGACTGGCATCCTCGGTGAACGCTTTCTCGCGGGCGATGGCCGCGTCGAAACGCCCGATCAACTCGTCGAAACTTTCGGCGATATCGCGCATATCGCGATCCCCATAGTCGGCCGCGATCGGGGGGTTCGACAGCCCCGGCTGGTAGGTCGACAGCCGCTCGGCCAAGCGTCGAACCGGGCGCAGGATGAGGTAGGAGAAGCCGATACCGATCAACAAGGCGAGCACGATCACCACGCTCAGGGTGGCCCAACCGAGGGTGGCGAGCCGGTCCTCGAACTCCTCCACATCCTGCATCTTGACCATCATGTAGATGGACGTGTCGCCCACGTCACGCCGCGCGGTGTAGTACTGGCGATCGTGGTAATTCACCACGTCATACTGATCGTTGGACATGTGCCGAAGCACCGACGGCAGCGTCGGGTCATCCGCCGGCGAATGGCTGACGTAGACCCAGCCGGTCTGGCCGCGCCGGCCGGCGATGGGCACGCCGTGCTTGTAGTCGAGCACCAGGCTCGCCAGCTCCCGGTCCAGGGTATCGAACTGCAGCTCGTCCTGGAGAATGCCGACAAACGCATAGATCGCGAGCGCAAAGCCGATGCACGCGGCGAACGCGATCGACAACATGCCCACCGATACCCGCGCCCGGAGCCCAAGCGCAGCGGACAGAGCCCGGCGCCAGCGGCGAATCACGTCGTTTCGAGAAGGCGGTAGCCGACGCCGTGAACCGTGTGGATGACCGGCTGTTCCGCGGCCGCTTCCAGCAACTCGCGCAGTCGATGCACATGCCCGCGCAGAGCGGCATCCGACTCCGGCGGCTCGCCGTTCCAGATCTTGGCTTCGAAATCGGCGCGCGAGACCAGCCCGGGCGACGCACGCATGAGCATCTCCAGCATGGCGAAGCCGATGGGCGTGAGTTCGATCGCCCGATCGCGATAGCGCACCACATGGCTGTTCACGTCCAGACTGAGCGCGCCAACGGTCAGCGCGCCCGCGCCGACCGGCTGATGACGGCGCACGATCGCGCACAGCCGAAGATACATCTCGCGCAGCGAGAACGGCTTGACCAGATAATCATCGGTGCCGGCTTCGAAGCCCTCGATGCGATCCTCGACCGTGTCACGGGCCGTCAACATCAGAATCGGCGTCGTGACGCCCTGCTCCTCGCGCAGCCGCCGACACAGAGAAATGCCGTCCAGCCGTGGCAGACGCAGGTCGAGGATCAACGCATCGTAGGCCTCGGTCGTGCACAGCTGCAAGCCGATCCGCCCATCGCTGGCGTAGTCCGGCTCATCGCCCTGCTCTTCGAGATACTCGCCCAGATTGGCGGCAAGCGTCGGGTCGTCTTCGACGATCAATACGCGCATCCATGTCTCACAGTCTTCGTCGGGTGCCGTGGCACGTTAACGCCAAGACGGCGTCGGGGCGACCCGGAAGCGTCACTCCGGGCCGGATGCTCCTTTGACCGCAACCAGCGACTCAAAGTTGTACCACCGGAAGAATGAATCCACGCTGTCGAATCCACAATGGCGCAGCAGCGCGTGATTCTCGTCGCTACGATACGGCACCAGCACGTTTTCCAGCGCCTCGCGCTTGTTGCGGATCTCGGTGTCGGAATAGCCGCGCTTGCGCTTGTAGTCGTAGTAGAACTCGATGTAAAGCCGGTTGAGCAACGAGTCGCCCACCAGAATCTTCTCCGAGAGAAACAGCACGCCACCGGGCCGGAGCGCCGCGGCGATCCGGCGAACGAGCGCCTCGCGCGCCACCGGGCGCACGAACTGGAGCGTCCAGTTCATGATCACCATGTTGCAGGAGGAGAGCGCCAGGGTGCCGTCCAACTCCCCTTGAACCAGCTCGATGCGATCGGACAGATCGCGCTCGGCGATCTTCTCCTCGGCCCGGTCGAGCATGTCCGGCGCATTGTCGATGCCCACAAAACGCGCCCCGGGCGGGCAGTTCGGGTGTCCGGCAATGGCCGCCAGCGTGGTTGCCGTCGAACAGCCCAGGTCGTAGACCAGACTGTCGCCGTCCGGCAGCAGCGACACGGCCAGGTCGGTCTGCATGCGCTGGACTTCGTCGTAGAACGGCACACTGCGCGAGACCATGTCGTCGAATACACCGGCCACATGCGCATCGAACGCGAAATCGGATGGCCGCCATTCCTCGTCGAACACTTGATCGGTTGTATCCATCACATCAGCCCAAATAAGCCCTAACCGGCGTTCCATGGCTTGAGGCGCCGGCTCTTCTTGAGAAAACGCGCTACGCCATAGGCAATGGCCGTCAGGCCGGCGAGCGCGACCAGCAGCGGCGCCCACGCACCCAGGGTGCCGGCGCGCGCGGCCTTGATCGCCAGCAGAATGAGCGCGATCGCCATTGTGGTCATCAGCGTACCGTATTCACGCAGAACCACGGCCGCCCAGTCGAAACGGTGCCCCGAGGCCACGCGCAACAGCGCGACCGGGGCCGGCAGCCAGCGCGGCACGTCGCGGCAGTAGGCACGATATTCGTCGCCGAAACGATCGAGCAGAAACGACTCCTCGGCCGCGATGATCGCGCGGTAGACCAGCCAGCCGATCGCGCTGCCGATGACCAGCCCCCACAGATTGCCCGCGATCGCGAAAAAGCCGACCACCATGGTGACGTTACCGGTGTACATGGGGTTGCGGCAGATCGCGAAGACGCCGCCCGTGACCAGACGATCGGCATGGATGCGGCCATCACGGCCGCCGCGCCGGATATAATCCAGCCCGATGGTCAGCACACGCAGCCCCTGGCCCGCGGCCAGCACCAGCAGGCCACCAATCACGATCCAGCCCTGCCCCGGCGCGCTCAGCGCCACTGGCGGCATGAGCGCGCATACGAGCAGGAGCAGCAACGGAAACACCACGTTGCGCGTGCGGAAAAGGGTATGCCCCAGCGTTGTCAGAAGCTTCATCGTCGATGCGGCATCATTTCGGGGCTTCAGGGTAGTTCGCCCATCGTTACCCGAGTGTAACAGCCGCGTAACAGCGGCGACGAGCACGCCCCGATCTTGCAAGGCATGGCTCTCAACCTGCCGACCGAATCGCCATCATGACATCAGCCGCCACCGGGACGGGCTGGCGATACAACCCGCGATCGGGCTGTCGCGATGGCCCGTGAGGCTGTCAATTCAACGACCTTCGCTCTACAGAGCATTTTCGACCGCGAATTCACCCCGGTGGGTGAAGCACGGCGCCATTGCGAGCGGAGGTACCCGAATCGCGCAGCCCGCCGATTGCTCGCACACGCTGGCCTGCCCGGTCCGCGCCCGGGCCTGTTCCTCCTCCACCCTACAGACCTGTCGCAGGCCGGCTCAGCCGAAGGCGTAATCCGGACGCCCAAGGCGAGAACGCTATAAATGACGCAGACACAAGCACCTTTCAAATCGGGCGTCCAGTGTCTTCACAGCGGTATCAACGCACATGAATCAACCCGCCTGCCGTCGACGAGCATCCACGCCGAGCTGGGGATGAATCGAGAAGAGAAAGCGCGCCGGGGCGCTCATGTTTCGGGCGTGGCGGCGCCCGGCTGCATCAACGATAGGTGGGTAATGCCTTGCGCAATCGCGCCACGGCCTGACTGTGCAGCTGACACACCCGCGATTCCGTCACGCCGAGCACCGCGCCGATCTCCTTGAGATTGAGATCCTCCTGGTAATACAGGCCCAGCAGCATCCGCTCGCGTTCCGGGAGGTTGTCGATGGCGTCCATCAGATCCTCGCGCCGGGCGTCGGCGAACGTGGCCAGAAACGGATCACCGCCGGTCTCGACCGAATCCGCCAGCCGGCTGGGTTCCGACTCCTCGGTGCCATGCTCCTGATAACTCAGAATCAGCCCGTTGTTCACGTCGTTGAGCAACGCGTGATAGTCGTCGAGCGAAATATCCAGTTCCTCCGCGATCTCGCGCTCGCGCGGCTGGCGCCCGTGACGATGCTCGAGCCGTTCGATCGCCGCGGACAGTTCGCGCGCCCCGCGGCGCACACTGCGCGGCAACCAGTCGCGGCTGCGCAGCTCGTCGATCATGGCGCCGCGCACGCGCTGCGAGGCATAGGTCGCAAAGGTCGCGCCCTGCCCCGTCTGGTAACGATCGAGCGCATCCAGCAACCCCACCATGCCGGCCTGAATCAGATCGTCGAGCTCAACGCTCGGCGGCAGACGCACCTGCAGCGCCAGCGCATGCCGGCGAATCAACGGCAGATAGCTTTCCACGGTCTGCGAGCGATCGAGTTGGCCGGAGGCGGTATACATAAGACGTGCGTCGACGATTGCGGGCGGGTTCGCCCGACATGAAAACAGTCCCCAGCACGGAGTCTGCGGCAGCCATCACGCAACGGATGGCCTGAATAACCGGCGTTTTCGTCGACTAATCGGGGAATCGGGACGCTGCCTCGTGCGCCGCCGCACTGCGCGGGCCAGCCCCCGGCCTAAAGTTTGGCCGCACGCCGACGATAAAACACCAGCGGCGGGCAACAACGGCCGCGACAACGGGTCAAGACCCCGTCACCACTACTACGCATTGAGAGGAATCTCGACATGGCATTCACCGTCAACACCAACGTCTTGTCCCTGACCGCGCAGAACAATCTGCGTCAGTCGCAGGACAAGCTCAACACCGCGATCGAGCGTCTGTCTTCCGGCAGCAAGATCAACTCGGCCAAGGACGACGCCGCCGGCCAGGCCATTGCCAACCGCATGACCAGCCAGATCAACGGCCTGAACCAGGCGTCCTCGAACGCCAACGACGGCATCTCGCTGGCCCAGACCACCGAAGGCGCCCTCAACCAGGTCAACGACAACCTGCAGCGCATCCGCTCGCTGACCGTCCAGGCCCAGAACGGCACCAACTCCTCGTCCG
The DNA here is from genome assembly GCA_963835375.1 of uncultured Gammaproteobacteria bacterium. Taxonomy (GTDB): domain Bacteria; phylum Pseudomonadota; class Gammaproteobacteria; order Nevskiales; family Salinisphaeraceae; genus Salinisphaera. The sequence continues at coordinate 98,525 of CAWIGB010000019.1, read as the reverse complement.
ATCTCAAGTCGATCCAGGACGAAATCAACCAGCGCACGGCCGAGATCAACCGCATCTCCAAGCAGACGTCGTTCAACGGCACCAACGTGCTCGACGGCAGCCAGAAGAGCATCTCGATCCAGGTCGGCGCCGAAGACAACCAGACTATTTCGATCAACCTGCAGCAGACCGACACCTCCTCGCTGAAGCTGGGTAGCCTCGACGTCACCAAGCTGGCCAGCAAGGAATCGGCCGGCAATTACACGGTTGCCGGCTCCGCTGCCGCTTCGGACGCTTCGTTCAGTGTGACGGGAACCGGCGCCTCGGCCGGCAAGTCCTTCGACACCTCCGAGCTGTTCAAGGTCGGCACCACAAGCTATGTTTCCGCCAGCGATGGCTCGGTCTACCAGGCGAATGTAACCGGCAGCATCGCTGCCGGCACCAGCAGCATCGCTGTCACGGTTGGCAGCGCCGCTGTCACAGCGGCTGCCATCACAAGCGCAGTCAACCCGCTGAACCAGATCGACAACGCGGTCAACCAGATCGATGGCTTCCGCAGCGGCCTCGGCGCCGTGCAGAACCGCCTCGATTCGGCCATCAACAACATCAGCTCCACCACCACCAACCTGAGCTCGGCGCGGTCGCGCATCGAGGACACGAACTACGCCAGCGAAGTGTCGTCCATGTCCAAGGCGCAGATCCTCCAGCAGGCCGGCACCTCTGTCCTGGCCCAGGCCAACAAGTCCAGCCAGGGCGTGCTGTCCCTGCTGCAGTAAGTCATCTCTTGGCTCATCGGCCCATGACGCGTGGCAACGCCTCATGGGCCGAAGAGCGGCATGGCACTGACGCAACCCGTCAGATCCCGTCATCACCACTAAGTATTTGAGAGGAATCTCGACATGGCATTCACCGTCAATACCAACGTCTTGTCCCTGACCGCGCAGAACAATCTGCGTCAGTCGCAGGACAAGCTCAACACCGCGATCGAGCGTCTGTCTTCCGGCAGCAAGATCAACTCGGCCAAGGACGACGCCGCCGGCCAGGCCATTGCCAACCGCATGACCAGCCAGATCAACGGCCTGAACCAGGCGTCCTCGAACGCCAACGACGGCATCTCGCTGGCCCAGACCACCGAAGGCGCCCTCAACCAGGTCAACGACAACCTGCAGCGCATCCGCTCGCTGACCGTCCAGGCCCAGAACGGCACCAACTCCAAATCCGACCTGAGCTCGATCCAGGACGAAATCAACCAGCGCACGGCCGAGATCAACCGTATCTCGAAGCAGACGTCGTTCAACGGCACCAACGTGCTCGACGGCAGCCAGAAGAGCATCTCGGTCCAGGTCGGCGCCGAAGACAACCAGACCATCTCGATCAACCTGCAGCAGACCGACACCTCGTCGCTGAAGCTTGGCAGCCTCGACGTCACCAAGCTGGCCAGTAAATTCTCTGCCAGCGATTTCGCAACGGCGAATGGCACGGCCCCGGCATCCGACGCGACGTTCTCCTTTTCCGGCACCGGCGCGACATCGTCTGGGAGCGGCGGATCTGAAGGGGGCCGAAGTCTTCAAGAGCGGCAACAACTACGATGTCCGCACGTCGGACGGCAAAGTCTACGCGGCGACCGTAGCAACCGGCAGCATCACCGCCGGCACCAGCAGCGTGACCGTGACGATTGGCACCAGCGCGGCCGTCACCAACGCCGCCACGCTGTCCAGCGTCAACCCGCTGAATCAGATCGACAACGCGGTCAACCAGATCGACAGCTTCCGCAGTGGCCTCGGCGCCGTGCAGAACCGTCTCGATTCGGCCATCAACAACATCAGCTCCACCACCACCAACCTGAGCTCGGCGCGGTCGCGCATCGAGGACACGAACTACGCCAGCGAAGTGTCGTCCATGTCCAAGGCGCAGATCCTCCAGCAGGCCGGCACCTCCGTTCTGGCCCAGGCCAACAAGTCCAGCCAGGGCGTGCTGTCCCTGCTGCAGTAAGTCGCGCTCCGACTTGCTGATGCAAAAGGGCGCCGCGCTCCCGCGGCGCCCTTTTCTTTTTTCGGCCGCGGGCACGTGTATTTCCGGCCCCGACGCCGACAACCCGAGCCAATTCCGGAAAAGCCGCATTTACAGCGCTTTTCTCGGCGTTTGATTACGACGCCGCTTACGCATACTCCGTATGCGAACACCCTTTTGTTTAAAGCCAGCGGGCAGCTGTGCCGATACGGCTATAGCGCCCATTGACCTCGCGCAAGACAGCGCGCGTTTATTTCGTGTCCCGGAATTCTTTATTATGGCGACAAAAAAATCCACGCATTCGTCGACGTTCCGCGCCTCCGCGCCCAGCATCGCTCAGGCCGAAAAACAGACTGTTCGCCGCCCGAGCGACGAGCGTGCGTGGCAAAGCCTGGGCCTGGCCTATCTACAACAACAACGCGTGGACGACGCCGCCTCTGCTTTCGAGCGCGCGGTAGAACTCGCGCCCGACGTGCCCGAGCACCGCGAATGGATCGGCCACACGCTGTTTCTCAAGCGGGATAACGACGCGGCTCTGGGTCATCTCGACCACGCGCAGGAGCGGCGACCGGATTCCTTGTTCGCGCTGACCACCCGCGCGCGCATCCATCTGGACCGGGCACAGGGCGGCCGGGCCGCCGAATATGCCCAACGCGCCGCCGACCTGGCCCCGAAAAACACCGAAATCCAGGCATTGCTGGCGCAGGCCCTGCACCTGGACCACCAATACAACGCAGCTATTGAATGCTTCCAGCGTCTATGTAAACAAGAGCCCCGCCACTATCAGCACTGGAACAATCTCGGCAACGTCTACCGCGACCTGGCGCGCATCGACGAAGCGACCGAGTGCTATCGCAAAGCCACCGAACTGGCCCCCGCGGACCCGCTTCCGTTTTCCAACTGGATTACCGCCCTGCACTACGACCCCAAGGCCGAGCGCGAGGACATCAGCCGACTGGCGCTGGAATGGCAATCCCGTTTCGCCCCGTCGCATCCGCCGACCCGGCCCGCGCCCGCCGACCGCCGTCCCGACAAGCAATTGCGCATCGGCATGCTCTCCGACGGTTTTCGGCAGCATCCTGTCGGCAAGATGATCGTCCGGTGCCTCGAGAATCTGAGTTCCGTCGAATTCGAGTTGTTCGTCTACACCTCGAATGGCGCACGCGACCCGCTGACCGATCGCATTCGAGGCATGTGCCAGCAATGGCTGCCGGTTCAGCATCTGTCCGACGACGAGTTCGCGCAGCGCATTCGCGACGACGCCATCGATATTTTTTTCGATCTGTCCGGCCACAATGCCGGCACACGTATGCGCGCTGTCGCAATGCAACCGGCGCCGTTGATCGTCAAATGGGTGGGCGGGCTCATCAATACCACCGGCGTGGAGGCGATCGACTATCTCCTCAGCGACAACATCGAGACGCCACCGGGCGAAGAAGCGTTCTACTCCGAAAAGCTGATTCGCATGCCGGGCGACTATATCGTGTTCGACCCGCCGTCTTACGCGCCCGAAGTCGGGGATCTGCCTGCCCTAGGCAACGGCTATGTCACGCTGGGCTGCTTCAACAACCCCAGCAAGCTCAACGAAACCACCTTGGCCGAGTGGGCCAAGATACTGCATGCATTGCCCGACGCCAGACTGATGCTCAAGGGCCGTGCCTATGCGCATGAAGAATTCCGCGAGCGCCTTTATGTTTCGCTCGAAAACGAAGGCATTAAACGCGATCGGCTCATTCTCGAAGGGCCGGGCGACAACCGCGAAATGCTCCACGCCTACAACCAAATCGATATCGCGCTCGACCCCTGGCCCTATTCCGGCGGGCTGACCACCTGCGAAGGTTTCCTGATGGGGGTACCGGTGGTCACCCTTCCGGGGCCCACTTTCGCTGGACGGCACAGCGCCACCCATTTGATCAACGCCGGCATGCCCGAACTGGTGGTCAAAAGCTGGGATGAATATCGGGCCCGCGTGGTCGAACTGGCCGAAGATCTCGATAATCTCGCCACAATTCGACGCCTGCTGCGCGATGTCCTGCTTCGATCGCCAGTCTGCGATGGCGAGCAGTTCGCGCGGCATTTCACGACCGCAATGCGCGCCATCTGGACCCGCTACTGTGACAACAAGCCGCCGGCCCCACTGACGCTCGATTCCGAAGGCCAAGCTTTTTTTGACGACAGCGCGGAACCGTTGTCGCTGGCGCATCCGCAGGTTGCCACAAAAAATGACGACGACTTCGACTGGACGTTCCAGGGCAAGATCATCGCCGTCGATAACGGCGGGCAACTGCTCGAGCGGGCCAATGTGGCTGAACTGATCGAGCGCGACGCACTCGAACTCGTCGTTTTCGATCCCGCCGGTCAAACCGAACAAGCCACACAGCCGCGCCCGGGCCTGCATTTTCACGCCAACAACGGCCTGGGCGACGGGCGGACGGCCACCCTGCACGCATGCCTCGATCCGGCGATGAGCAGCCTGCTCGAGCCACTCGCCGCCGAGCCGCTGGAAGCGGACGAGGCCCAGGGCGGCCAGGTGCTCGCCAGATTGCCCTTTCAGACCGTGGCACTGGACGATCTATCCGGCCTGCCCCGGATCGAATGGCTGGCACTCGATCATCTGAGCGACAGCGCCACCATCCTGGAGCACGGCCGCGATGCGTTGAAGGACACGCTATTGATCCAGGCCCGCGTGGCCTTCCAGCCGACCCATGCCCGCCAACCCAACCTCGCGGAACTCCAACACTGGGCCAGCCGCAACGGCTTCCGGTTCTACCGGCTGCACGACGCTAGCCACCGCGGCCACCTGCCCGACCGCGTCATCGACGAACAAAGACAGGCGAGCGAACTGGTCACGGCCGACGCGCTTTTTCTGCCCGACCGTCGCCGCATGCAGACCTTGGATGAAAATCAACTCACGAAGCTCGCCTTCCTGCTCCACCACATCTACGGCCTGAAAGATGCCGCGCATACCGCGCTCGCGCCGATCGCCGACCGCGCCGATCGCTACATCCAATCGATAAACAAGCCCGAGCGCCCCGCCGCGCCCGCAAGCAGCGACGCCCACGCCGCATTGCTGGCACGCACGATACGGGACATGACCGTTGTCAATGGACCGCTTAAGCGCCGACCTCACAGGCTGCCCGGCAAGGTGATCATCTCCCTCACCTCGTATCCCGCCCGCTTTGCCACACTGCACCTGACGCTGCTGAACCTGCTGACGCAGACCGTGGCACCCGATCGCGTCGTCCTGTGGATCGCGCATAACGATCGTGACGCGCTCCCCGAGTCGGTCACCGAATTGGCCAAGCAAGGGCTTGAAATTCGCTACTGCGAGGATCTCCGGTCGTACAAGAAGATCATTCCAGCGCTAAAAGCATTTCCGAAAGCTTATATCGCGACTGCCGACGACGATTGCTATTACCCGCCGACCTGGCTGGAAGAACTGGTCGGCCTGGCTGCCACACACGGCAAGGCAATTCCAGCGCACCGCATACACCGCATTCGGCTCGACGAACAAGGGTATCCGCTTCCATATAAAAACTGGGCCTGGAACTTCGCAGAAAGCGCAGAAGAACACACTCTGAACTTTCCTACGGGCATCGGCGGCGTGCTTTACCCACCCGGGTGCTTTCACCCCGATGTCGCCAATCCCAGCCTATTCGAAAAGCTGTGCCCGAACGCCGATGACATCTGGCTCTACTGGATGGCCCGCCTGGGCGGCTACCGATTCATCCATACGGGACGTCTCGGGTTCACCACCTGGCCGGGCAGCCAAGCAGATACGCTGTTCTCGCAGAACATTACCGGCGGCAATGATAAGCAAGTATCCCGCATGGCAAACCGATATGGGTTACCGTTCCGAAATCACAGCGTAGCCAGATCCAAGCAAACCTCTGAACACAACGAGCAGCAGCCACACCGTCCAACCTTGGGAGAAAAACTTTCGGATGAACTTATTAATGGCGCTGAAACAGTAGCGCCCACTAGCTGTTGCGAGCACTTATCGTTCTTTCACAAAAGACGCGCCGTTAATTTTCATTTACCTGACCTCAACGACCATATACAAAGAATTTTGTATCATCAGAGAAATTTTTATGAGCTAGAAATGCTGGAAGACATTGCGACTATAGCTCATGAAAACGACATTTTACTCGATGTTGGCGCGAACATCGGAAACCACAGCGTATTTTTAGGCATATTCACGAATGCGAGCAAGGTTTATTCTTTCGAACCACACCCGGATACGTTCAGCGTCTTGCAAAAAAATATCAGCGCCAACGGGCTCTCTTCGAAAGTAGAGATATTCAGAAAAGGCATTGGTAAAACACCCGGGAAAGCATCGTTCGGCTATTACGATAAATCCAATACGGGCATGGCAAAGCTTTATGAGGATGCGGCGGGTGATGTCGAAACAACATCTCTCGACAGCTTCCTCCAACCGCTGGACGGGCGTATTTCAGTAATAAAGATGGATATCGAAGGTATGGAGCTTACAGCACTCATGGGCGCTGTAAAGATAATCGAAAGACATGCTCCGACGATCTATATTGAAGCCGCTGAAACGGCGTACTTTAGAGAGATCGAAGCCTTTCTGGGCAGATTTGGCTATGTCCCTAAGGCGCGTTTTAACGCGACTGCAACCTACAGGTTCGATAAAACTTGAACATGAGTGTCAATCAGCCTGAATACGCGACCGGGGTAGGAATAGGGGTCAAATCTACTCACGAGTCACGGCGTGCTCGGGCTCAGCTATTCAACCTCAAACAAATGATCCGCTATGCTCATCTGTTGATGGAGTATTCGGATAATAAAAATGTCTTCGCCTCGGTAGCGGTAGAAAATCGCATGTCGATGGTGGTCGTGACGACGCACTCCCGCCGCTACCTCCGGGCATTCATGGCTTATCAACAAAGAGCTCGCGAGCAGCTGAAGCGTCTTTTCCAAATCCTCGGTATAAGCGTCGGCCTGCCGCGGCCCGAATTCGACCAAGGTGTATTCGAAGATACTTGCGAAGTCGTCGGCCGCCAGGCGCGACAATCTATACATCGTGCTTCTGCTTCACCCGCGCTGCGATGTCGCTAAGAGATTCAACGCTTTCGCCACTGCGCTCGCCTGCTTCTATTGCCGCTTTCAGCGCCAACAACTGATTCTCTTGACGCTCGAGTAACCGAAGCGCTGAACGCATGACCTCGCTCGTGGAACCATAACGACCCGAAGCGATCAGACTTCCTACGAAGTCGTCCAACTGCGGACCGATCGTGACACTCGTTGTCCGGGCCATAAGCACCCCCACCTGTGTGATCTATTAACACAAGATAGCGGACTTCAGGCAACACGAAAACACTTTAGCCCGCCAAGGCCCAGCTGCCCGGCAGTCTGCGCGGAAACTCCGCGACAGCGAGGCGGCAAGGCAGTCTACCCACGAGTCACAGGCTGACAATATCGAAGCAAAGCAACCGTGGTTGTGCCCACCCGATGTGTCACTATAGTATCACTCCATGCGCACCGAACTCGTCACGACCCTGAAGCGGAAAGCCACTGAATTGCTGACCGAACTCGCTCGTGATCGTGAGCCCATATTGATCACGCAGCATGGGCTTCCATCGGCCTACCTGGTGGACGTGGAAAGCTACGAGAAGCTTCAGAACCGCATGAAGATTCTTGAAGGTATCGCACGCGGCGAGCGGGCTGTCGAAGACGACCGGATGCTCTCGAACGACGAGGCGAAGTCCAGAATGCAGCGATGGCTGAAGTAGTCTGGACTGAACCCGCGCTATCCGATCTGGATGCCATCGCCGACTACATGGCACTCGATAACCCGGAAGCGGCCAAGAGATTGGTGCAGCGCGTATTCGAACACATCGATCAATTGCAACAGCATCCGGAAAGCGGCTCGAAACCCAAAGAATTCAAAGGGTGGCGTTATCGACAGATTGTTGAACCGCCGTGCCGTATCTTTTATCGCTACGAAGCCGAACGGGTCTTCATACTGCATGTCATGCGAAGCGAGCGGCGTTTACAGCGCACCAAGCTTCGACGAACCGGAAAACCGTGACCGATAACCGTACGGCGGCATGACCACTCATCCACGACGTTCCCTGCCATCTCCTACACGGATGATCAGAGGGGCGCCAGGTTGGAGATCAAGACAGCTCGTTCGGGTCCGAACGACCCTATCGCCCACTCGTCCAGGCCCGACCGGATTCGAATGATTATGAGGGCTCCCCTCATGAATCCCGCCATCGATCGCATCACACCTGCATATTCATGATGTCCTTATAAGCATTCACCACCCGATTGCGCACCTGAATGCCCATGTTCGTCGCCACGTCCGCCTTGGCCATGTCGACCATCACGTCGTTCAGCCCGACCCCGGGCGCGCCGCTTTCATAGGCCTTGCCGGCATTCATTGCATCGGTCTTGAGCGCGTCGATGCGGTCGATCGAATGCGTCAATGCCTCGGCGAAGCTGGGCATCTGACCGGCGGCCGATTTACTGTCGGCACCAGAGCCTGCCTGACTGGCGGCTGCTTGCATCTGCTGTAAGAGCGGCCCGATGCCGCCCGCGTTGATCGTCATATGTCCCCCTCGGACGCCGTTTGGTGAGGCTGGGCACAAACAACACCAGCCTGACTACGCGCGAGGCTAGCGCAGCCGCTGCATTGGCCATGCGATCAAATAGCGCACGATTCGCGGGCTATTCAACGCTTCGAAATCCGGCGTCTACGGAATAATCGGTCCCCGGCGCCAGTGCGACATGCTCGCTTGCCGCGACTGCGTGTCGCGCCACGGCGCCACGAGGAAATCAGGCGACCTTAGCTGTAAAACGGTCGCATCACGGGGGGACACGGATGAGCAGCGCCGAAGCCCAAGCTTCGACGAGCGGCGGTCTGGCCGATGTAGTGGCCCGCCTGCGTGCTTCGCCGCGCATTGCGCTGATCATCGGCGTGGCCGTTGCGGTCTCGGTCCTGGTGGCCTTGCTGCTGTGGACGCGCTCGCCCGATTACGCCGTGCTGTATTCCGGCCTGGCCAATCGCGATGGCGGCCAGATCGTGGCCCGGCTGGACCAGATGCAGGTGCCCTACAAGCTCACCGGCGGCGGCGGCACGATCATGGTGCCGCGATCCCGGGTCGATCGCGTTCGACTGCAGATGGCCAGCGATGGCCTGCCCAAGGGCGGCGGCGTCGGCTTCGAGCTGATGGACAACGAGCCCTTCGGCATCAGCGAATTCGCTGAGAAGGTCAACTACCAGCGCGCGCTGGAGGGCGAGCTGGAACGCTCGATCGAGACCATCGACGAAGTGTCTGGCGCTCGCGTACAGCTGGCCATGCCGAAATCCAGCGTGTTCGTGCGTGATCAGAAACAGCCGAAGGCCTCGGTGGTGCTGGATCTGTATTCCGGGCGCGCGCTCGCCAAGGGCCAGGTCGCCGCCATCCAGAATCTGGTGGCCAGCGCGGTGCCCGGTCTGCCGGTGGATGCGGTCACCATCGTCGACGGTCGCGGCCATCTGCTGTCCGGCGGCGGCGATGACGCGGGCGGCGCCGACGGCACCCGGCTGGCCTATACGGCGCGGGTGGAAAAGAGCTATCAACAGCGCATTCAGAACCTGCTCGCGCCGATCGTCGGCGCCGACAACGTGCGCACCCAAGTGGTTGCCGATCTGGATTTCGCCAAACGCGAGCACACCAGCGAGAACTACAGCCCGAACAACGGCGACAAGCCGGCCGCCATCCGCAGCCGCCAGACCAGCCAGCAGGTCGACAAGAACGCCAATCAGGGCGGCGTGCCCGGCGCGCTCAGCAACCAGCCCACGCCGAACGCGCCTTCGCCCATCAACAACCCGAAGAAGCCGGGTGGCAACGGGTCGGGTGGCAACGGCTCCGGCAACCGGCAGAACACCAACAACACGGGCGGGAACGGCAACAACGGCGGTTCGTCGCTGCAGACCAACGGCGCGTTGGGCCTGGACAATTCGGGCCGCATTTCGACCTCCAGCAACGACACCACCAACTATGAGCTCGACCACACCATCGCCCACGTGACCGATCCGGTGGGTCAGGTCCAGCGCGTATCGGTGGCCGTCGTCATCAATCAGAAAGCTGTCGGCGGCGCCTCGCCGGCGGCGGAGAAAGCAGCCGCCGGCGCTGTCGAAGCAGCAGATGGAGCAGATCCGCAGCCTCGTGCGCGGCGCGGTCGGGTATTCGGCGAATCGCGGCGACTCGGTGGAAGTCATGCAGATGCCGTTCTCGGCCGCGCCCGCCGATCAGGCGGCGACCGCTCCGGCGTGGTGGCAAAGCCCGACGCTGCAGACCATGGCGATCAAGGCCCTCAAGTATCTGGTTCTGGCGATCGTGGCGTGGCTGCTGTGGCGCCGTCTGGTGCGGCCGCTGGCCGAGCGCAGCGGGTTGTTCGGCGAGGTGGCCGCGCCGCGCCGTACCGCCACGAGCGCGCCGGCCGCCGCCACCGAGCCGGAAACGGATGACGGCGGAGCCGAGCAGGCGCTGCGCGCCCAGCGACGCCAGCGCCATAAAGATGTCGTGCGCAACGCCCAGGAGGCCGCGCGCGACGATCCGCGCATGGTGGCCATGATCGTCAAGGACTGGATGAAAGAAGATGGCTAGCGCGAATACCAGTCGAAGCGGGCTCGACCGCAGCGCGATCCTGATGATGGCGCTGGACGACGATACGGCGGCCGAAGTCTTCAAGCATCTATCCAGTCGCGACGCACAGCAGCTTGGCATGCGCATGGCAGCGCTGCGCAACGTGTCGTCGGAACAGATCGAGGAAGTGCTGCGCGAGTTCAACGACGAGCTGGATCAATACGGCGCGATCAACATCAATTCCAGCGACCACATCCGTTCGGTGCTGGTGAAGGCGATGGGCGAGGAGCGCGCGGCCAGCCTGCTCGAGGACATCTTCGAGAACAACGAAAGCTCGGGCATCGACGCGCTCAACATGATGGAAGCCAACGTCGTGGCCGAAATGATCCGCGACGAGCATCCCCAGATCATCGCCACCATCATCGTGCACCTGGAACGCAACCAGGCCGCGGACGTGCTGTTGTGCTTCGACGAGCGGCTGCGCAACGATGTGATCCTGCGCGTCGCGACCTTCTCCGGCGTGCAGCCGGCCGCGCTGGCCGAGCTGACCGAAGTGCTCGGCAGCCTGCTCGACGGCCAGAACCTCAAACGCAGCAAGATGGGCGGTGTCTCGACCGCGGCCGAAATCCTCAACCTGCTCAATTCCTCGCACGAGGAAGCTGCGCTTGCCAGCGTGCGCGAGCACGACGAGAGCCTGGCGCAGCGCATCATCGACGAGATGTTCGTGTTCGAGGATCTGGTGAAGGCGGACAACCGCACCATGCAGCGCATCCTCACGGAACTCGACAACGACACCCTGGCGGTCGCGCTCAAAGGCACCGACGAAGCCCTGTTCGCCCGCTTCACGGCCAACATGGCCTCGCGCGCCGCCGATCTGCTGCGCGAAGACATGGAAATGCGCGGCCCGGTGCGGCTGTCGCAGGTCGAATCCGAACGCAAGCGCATCCTCGATATCGTGCGCCGCCTGGCCGACTCCGGCGAGATCACCCTGGGCGGCGACGACGATGAATATGTCTAGCGCATCGCGCGGCAATCAATGGCAGCCCTGGCGGATGGATCCGCTCGAGCGCCGCGTCGCGCCGCGTGCGCGCGACCGCACCACGCCCGAGGCCCCTGCCGAAGCGGCCGCCGAGACGCCGCCCCGCCGTCGCCGCGAAGACCAGATCAGCATGACGCTGTTCGAACTCGCCAAGGAAGAAGCTGAAAAGAAAGGCTACGAGGCCGGCCGTGCCGAAGGCTACGCCGCCGGCTACGCGGAAGGCGAAGCGAAGATCCGCGCCGAACAACAGGCTCGCCTGGACGCCGAGATCGCCGAGCGCCTGGCGCCGATCGAGCAGCTGGTGGCGCAGTTCTCCCAAGCCGCGGCCGCGCTCGATGAACGGATCGGCCGCCAGCTCGTCGATCTGGCGATCGAGACCGGGCGCCAGCTGGCCGGGCGCGCGCTCGAGATCCGGCCCGAGCATATTCTCGACGACGTCCAGGAACTGCTGGAGAATCACCCGGGGCTGACCGGTTCGCCGACACTCTATGTCGCCGCCGATGAGCTGTCCCGCGTGGAGCATCATCTCGGCCAGAGCCTGGCCGGCGCCGGCTGGCGACTGCGCGCCGATGCATCGCTCGCCTCGGGCGACTGCCGCATCGAGGACGACGAACGCGAGATCGACAGCACCGACGCCGACCGCTGGGCGCGCCTGCTCCAGGCGGTTGGCCACGCAGAGCATTGATGAACGTTTCCGCGGACGATCTGCTCGCCAACTGGGACCGGCGCCTGACCACCATGCGCAAGCGCGTGGCGGCCACCCCGCGTGTGCGCGAACGCGGCAAGCTTGTGCGCGCCAGCGGGCTCGTGCTGGAAGTGGTCGGCTTGCGACTGCCGCTGGGCGCCCACTGCTGGATCGAGCAGCTCGATGGCCGCGAGCACGCCGAGGCGGAGGTCGTCGGCTTTTCTGGCCGCTCACTACTGCTCATGCCATTGGTGGAAACCACCGGACTGATTCCCGGCGCCCGGGTCTGGCCGGTGCTGGGCCCGCCCGGCAGCGCCCCGGGGGCGGCGAAATCCGTGCCGGTCGGCCCGGCCCTGCTCGGGCGCGTGCTCGATGCCCGAGGCCGGCCGCTCGACGGTTACGCCCTCCCCGCGGATGCGGACTACGCGGCACTGAGCGCACCGTCGATCAATCCGCTCAAGCGCGCGCCGATCAGCGATGTACTGGATACCGGCATTCGCGCCATCAACGCGTTGCTCACCGTCGGCCGCGGCCAGCGGCTCGGCCTGTTCGCCGGCTCCGGCGTGGGCAAGAGTGTGCTGCTGGGCATGATGGCGCGTTTCACCGCGGCGGACGTGATCGTGGTCGGCCTGATCGGCGAGCGCGGCCGCGAGGTGAAGGACTTCATCGACAATATCCTGGGCGATGCCGGGCTGGCCCGCGCGGTGGTCGTGGCCGCACCGGCCGACACCTCGCCGCTGCTGCGTCTGCAGGGCGCGGACTACGCCACCCGCATCGCCGAGGATTTTCGCGATCGCGGGGCCAACGTGCTGCTGATCATGGATTCGCTCACGCGCTACGCGATGGCCCAGCGCGAGATCGCTCTCGCCATCGGCGAACCACCGGCCACCAAGGGCTATCCGCCCTCGGTGTTCGCCCGCCTGCCGACGCTGGTGGAACGCGCCGGCAACGCCGAGGCCGGCAGCGGCTCGATCACCGCGTTCTATACCGTGCTCACCGAAGGCGACGATCAGCAGGACCCGATCGCCGATGCCGCGCGCGCCATTCTGGACGGGCATTTCGTGCTGTCGCGCCATCTGGCCGAAGCCGGCCACTACCCGGCCATCGATATCGAAGCGTCAATAAGCCGCGCAATGACAGCGCTTATCGACGAAACGGAGCTCGCGCGCGTGCAGTACTTTAAGCGCATGTTCTCGCGCTACGAGCGCAGCCGGGATCTGATCGCCGTGGGGGCCTACCAGGCAGGCAGCGATCCGACTCTGGACAGGGCCATCGCGTTGCATCCACGCATGGAAGAGTTTCTGCAGCAGGGCATGGGCGAACGCAGCGACCACGGCGACGCCTCGGCCCGGCTGGCCGATCTCGTTACCGGCACCGACGCGTCGTCATGAATCAATCCTCGCTCAATGCTCTGATCGAACTCGCCACCGAGAAACGCGACGCCGCGGCCGCCACGCTGGGTGCCCTGCACGGCGAACGCGCCCGCAGCCAGTCGCAGCTCGAAGCGCTGATCGCCTATCGCGCCGAATACGGCGAGCGCCTGGCGCGGGCGATGGCCGACGGGCTCTCGATGCACCGCCTGGACAACGACCAGCGCTTTCTGGCCGCGCTCGACGAGGCCATCGCCGAGCAGGAACGCATCGTGGCCCACAGCGAGCACCGACTGGCCGATGGCAAGAGCCAGTGGCAGGACCGTCAGCGTCGGCTGAAATCATTCGACGCGCTGGAACAACGCCGCCGGGCCGGCGAGGCACGGCGCGAGGCACGGCGCGAACAACAGGACAACGACGAAGCCGCTGGGCGCGCATCGCGCCGGGCGAACGGCTGATCGAACCAAGGGGGGACCATGGCGATCGATCTGGGGGCAGTGAACGCGGCCGCTAAAAGCGCCGCGCCGAAGACCGCGACAACGTCGAAAACCGGCGGCGAAGGCGATAGCGATTTCTCGCGCACGCTGGCGACGTCCCGCGCTGCGCGCGATCATAACGACCACACGCAGCACAGCGGCAAGTCCGTGCCCGGCGACACGACGGGGCACGAGGCCGGCGCGCGCACGAACGGCCAGGCGCGCAACGCGAAGCACGCTGCCGACTCGACGCCCGACGCCGCGGCCGCGAACGTCGCGGATAACGCCGGCGACGCGCGCGCAGACATCGCCCGCCGGCGCCTGAGCGCCAGCTCGCTGCTGGCGGCGAAGACACAGAGCGCGGCGGCCAAGCCCCAGGCCACGGCTGCCACGCCGGCGCCCGGCACCGCCGCCAAGCAATCCGACAACGCGGCCCTGCAGGCGGCCGCGCGGACCTCTGCCGAGGCCAGCACCGCCGCCGCCGACCGCCCGACGAATTCGTCGGGCCCCAAGGACGCAGCAGCGCACGACAAGACCCGCGACCATTCGAAAAAGACCGACACGACCGGCCCCATCGCGGCCCTGATCCAGGCGCCGCTGATCGCCACGCAGACGGTCAAACCAGGCCGTGGATCGCAGGGCACGGTCGGCGACGCCACGAGCGGCCGATCGTCGTCGGCTGCGGCTTCGCTGCACGCCTCGTGGCAGCAGCTGTTCGCCCGTCTCGACGGCCACGGCGCCGCGAACGGACAAACGGGGCAGCAGCCGGGGAGCCAGACCGGCGGCGACAGTCCGGCCCAGTTGCTGGCCGCGCTGACCATGAACGACAAGGCCGGCGCGCATGCCACGGGCGATGCCGACGGTGGCCCTCGTTTCGGCCCCCTCCATGCCGAGGCCAGCAACGCGCCCCAGGGCGCGAATGGCGCCGCGATGGCGGGCATCACCGGGCATGGCCTGCATTCGGCAACGTCGCCGCAGTCGGGCTCGGCCAACGCGGGCGCGGCCTCCACCTCGACCACGCTCAGCGCGCCGATCGCCAGCGATGACTGGAACCATGCGCTCGGCCAGCAGACCTTGCGTCTGGCCGGCGCCGGTGGGCAGCAGCAGGCCCAGATCCAGCTGCATCCGCGCGAGTTGGGCCAGATCAACATCTCGGTGACGGTCAACGACCACAACCAGGCCCAGATTCATTTCGCCGCGGCGCACGCCCATGTGCGCGAAGCGGTCGAGGCGGCGCTGCCGCAGCTGCGCCAGTCGCTGGCGGCGGGCGGCCTGTCGCTCGGGCAGGCCTCGGTCGGCGATCAGAACAGCCAGGCCGCGTTCTCCGGCAATGACGATCAACCGAACCGGCGTGGCGGCCAACCGGCCGGCGATATCGTGCCGGTGGCTGAAACGACCCTCGATGCCGGCAGTCTTTCGCCGGTTTCAATCCGCTCCGGCCCCATCGGCGGCATCGACATCTTCGCTTGAGCGCCAATCGGCCGATAGTGACCCGACGGTTTGCCAACTTTTTGCTCGAAATGACCCAATCCCATTCGTTTAAGTCACCGCAACGCCAGCAGGGCGCCGCCCGCACGCTCATACTCGTCGGCGTGATCGCCCTGGTCGGCTTGCTGGCTGCCGGCGCCGGCGGCGCTTTCTATTTCATGCGCGGCAACAGCGGCAGCGCCAAGGCAGCCGAGCTGCCACCGCCCAAGCCGACTTTCGTCAAGGTCGACCCGATGACGGTGAATCTGGCCGGCGATTCACGCGTGCTCTATATCGGTTTGTCGCTGAACGTCGCCAGCCAGGCGACGGCGGATACACTGACCACGCACATGCCCGAGGTGCGCAATCGCATGCTGATCACGCTGAGCGATCAGTCCGCCGACAAGCTCACCAGCGCGGACGGCAAGCGCGCCATCGCCAGCACACTGCGCGAGACGCTGCGCAAACCCTACACCCAGGGCGCCAAGCCGGTCGCGATCAACAACGTCCTGTTCACCGATTTCATCGTTCAGTAGCCATGGCCGACGACGACATGCTCTCGCAGGCCGAGATCGACTCGCTGCTCAAGGGAGTGAGCGGCGAGGACGAACCGGCCGCCGACGAAAAGACCGCCACCGGCAAACGCATCCGTGCGTTCGACCCGTCCACCCAGCAGCGGGTGGTACGCGGCCGGCTGCATACGCTGGACATCATCAACGAGCGTTTCGCCCGCGATTTCCGCATGTCGTTGTTCAACCTGATCCGGCGCAGCGCCGACATCACGGTGGACTCGGTCAAGATCCAGGCCTACAGCGAGTTCACCCGCAACCTGCCGGTGCCGGCCAACATCAACCTCTTCGCCATGAAACCGTTGCGCGGCAATGCATTGATGGTGTTTCCGCCGAACATGGTGTTTCTGGTCGTCGACAGTCTGTTCGGCGGCGACGGTCGGTTTCTCACCCGGTCGGAAGGCCGCGAGTTCACGCACACGGAACAACGCATCATCGGCCGTCTGCTCAAGCTCGCCATGGAGAGCTACGACCAGGGCTGGCGCAATGTCTATCCGCTGGACATGGAATTCCAGCGCGCCGAAATGCAGGTGCGTTTTGCCAACATCACCACCTCGCCGAACGAGCTGGTGGTCAACACCACGTTCCATCTCGAGGTCGGCGCCTTCGGGGCGGATTTCAACATCTGCATTCCCTACGCGATGATCGAGCCGATCCGCGAGATTCTCACCAACACGGCCCTGCAGAAAGCCGATCCTGACGAACAACGCGCCCGGGCCCAGCGCCTGGCCGGTGAAGTCCAGCGCAGCCATGTGCCGCTGACCGCGGATTTCACCACGATCCAATCCACCATCGGCCGATTGAGCCGGCTCGCCGTCGGTGACGTGTTGCCGATCGATCTGCCCGAGGAAATCACCGCCCGCGTCGACGACGTGCCGGTATTCGCGGCGGCCTATGGCCGACTCAACGACCGCAAGGCGCTGCGTGTGACGCGCATGATCGACCACGCTTCGACGGATACGTCCCAGGACACCTAGCCATGACCGACGCACCCAAAGACCACGACACCGACGAGGGCCAGGCCGGAACCGACGACGCCTGGGCCGAAGCACTGGCCGAACAGGCCGCCGCCGAACAAGCCGCCTCGACCGAGCCCGCCGGATCGGCTGACGACCAGGCGAGCGCCGCCTGGGCCGAGGCGATGGCCGAACAGCAACAGGCCGCGGATGAAACACCCGACCGCGGCGCACCGGCCAGCCGCGCGAGCGCCAACGCGCGCAACGCCGAGGACGCCGTGTTCAAGCCGCTGGCGGACGAATCGACCCGGGCCTCGCCGCGCGATCTCGATATGATCATGGAGATCCCGGTCACGCTGTCGGTGGAGCTGGGTTCGACCCGGCTGTCGATTCGCGAGCTGCTGGATCTGGCCCAGGGCTCCATCGTCGAACTCGACGGCCTGGCCGGCGAGCCGATGGATATCCTCATCAACGGCTATCTGGTCGCTCAGGGCGAGGTGGTCGTGGTCGAGGACAAGTACGGCATCCGCATCACCGATATCGTCGACCGCGCCGAACGCATCGGCAAGCTGAATCGATGAGCGACTCGGGGGCCCACAGCCGGCCGGCCTCGCATCCGCCGGGCGGCATCGCGCCGTCGTGGTTCGATCAGCCGGGCGCCACCCCACAGGCGAACAGCCCGACGGCAACCCACGCCACCACCCAGGCAAGCACACCGCCCGCCAGCGGCGGCGATCTGCCGGCGAATCTGATCGGGCGGACCTCGATCGCGCTGATCGCCGTGATCGGCGTCATTCTGGTCTGCGCCTGGGCACTCAAGCGACTCGGCTTTCAGCGCGACCAGGCCAGTCACTCGTTGCCGATCGTGGCATCGCGCAACCTCGGCCAGCGCGAGCGCGTGGTGGTGGTGGAGGTGGAGGGCGAATGGCTCGTCCTGGGCGTCACGCCGCAGAACATCACGGCGCTGCACCGCCGTCCGGCGCCGGCGGAACGCGCCAGCGCGGATAGGCCCGCCGACTCGGGCTCGCGCGCCCGCCCGACCTTCGGTCAGGCCCTGGCCGAAAACATGGCCCGTCTCACCGGCCGGAGCCGGCCGTGAGGCCAGGCCCTGCGGTGCGCCTCATCGCGCTCGTCATCGGTTTGTTGCTGGCGGGCACTGCGGCCGCCCAGACCGGCGCCGGTTCCGGCCTGCCCGGCGTGATCAGCCATCCCCTGAGCAGCGGCGGCACCGAATGGAACGTGTCGATCCAAACGCTGGTGCTGTTCACCGCCCTGGCATTCCTGCCGGCGGTGCTGCTGCTGATGACCGGTTTCACCCGTATCATCATTGTGCTCAGCCTGCTGCGCAGCGCGCTCGGTACGCCCACGGCACCACCCAATCAGGTACTGCTTGGTCTGGCGCTGTTTCTGACCTTCTTCGTGATGTCGCCGGTCTTTCATCAGGTCTACAACGTCGCCTATCAGCCGTTGTCGAAAAACGACATCACGTTCCAGCAGGCGCTCAAGCGCGGCGCCGGGCCGATGCGCGACTTCATGCTGCGCCAGACGCGCGAACCGGATATCGCCATGTTCGCCAATCTGGGCAAGGTCGGCCCGATTCAGACGCCCCAGGACACGCCGATGCGCGTGCTGCTGCCGGCCTTCGTGACCAGCGAGCTCAAGACCGCCTTCCAGATCGGCTTCACCATCTTCATCCCGTTTCTGGTGATCGATCTGGTGGTGGCCAGCGTGCTCATGTCGCTGGGCATGATGATGGTGCCGCCGGCCACCATCTCGCTGCCGTTCAAGCTGATGCTGTTCGTACTGGTCGACGGCTGGACGCTGTTGATCGGCTCGCTGGCCAAGAGCTTCTATTGATCGCGACAGGGAAGACGCCATGACGCCGCAGACCGTAATGAATCTGGCCTACCAGGGCATGAAGCTGACGCTGATGCTCGCCGCCCCGATGCTGGGCACGGCCCTGCTCGTCGGCCTGCTGATCAGCCTGTTCCAGGCGGCCACCCAGATCAACGAGATGACGCTGTCGTTCATCCCCAAGATTCTGGCGGTGTTCGTGGTGGTGATCATCGCCGGGCCGTGGCTGATCGGCGAGATCACCGATTTCACGCGGCATCTGTTCCTGAACATTCCGAACCTGGTCCAGTAACCGGATCACCCCCGCGATGATCGATTTCACCAGCGGCCAGCTCACGGGCTGGGTGATGCTCGTGTTCTGGCCGTTCGTGCGCCTGCTCGCGTTCGTCTCCACGGCGCCGGTGTTCGGCGAGAACATGGTGCCGCGCCGGGTGAAGATCGGACTGGCCGGGCTGCTCGCGTTCGTCATCGCGCCCACCATCGGCCCCATCCCCGACGTGCCGCCGGTGTCGGTCGCCGGCGTCTGGCTGATCGTTCAGCAGGTGATGATCGGCGCCGCGCTGGGGCTGGTGATGCGGCTCGCCTTCGGCGTGGTCCAGTCCACCGGCGAATTCATCGGCATGCAGATGGGGCTTGGCTTTGCTTCGTTCTACTCGGCCGCCATCGGCGCCAACACCATGGTGCTCGGGCAGCTGCTCAATACTTTCGCCATGCTGCTGTTCCTGGCCTTGAACGGCCATCTCGTACTCATCGACATACTCACCCGCAGCTTCACGCTGCTGCCGATCGGCGCGGGCGAAATCGACGGCAGCGGCTGGATGCTGGCGGCCCGCACCGGCGCGATCATCTTCACCGCCGGTGTGAGCCTGGCGCTGCCGCTGATCGCCACGTTGCTGACCATCAACATGGCGATGGGCATTCTCAACCGGGCGTCGCCGCAGCTGTCGATCTTCTCCATCGGCTTCCCGATGACGTTGATGACCGGCCTTATCGTGCTGACGTTTCTGACGCCCGACCTGGGCGGTTTGCTGCATCGGCTGTTCGATACGCTGTTCGAGCGCATGCTCGCGATCACGGCCGCTCTGGGCGGAACGCCAACGCCTTAAGCGCGGCGGCGATGTCCAGTGCGAGCGGGGCCGCGTTGTTGGCCCGATGGAAAGCCGGCTACGGCCGGCCTCGCAACGTCTGAGCCGCCAACCGCAGCCCGAGTTGCACAACGCCGGCCGGCTTGATTTGTGAAACACCACCGTTCGGAACAAAGGCGGTACGCAACCTCCAACCACGGCGTACCCATCGACCCGACGCGATCGACCCGACCCGCAACGCAATCGCCGTTGGCAACGGCAGGCGTACCCCATTCGGTTTGATGGCGGCAGCGCCGGGCGGATCGGCAGCTCGCGCTACCCCTGACTGAACAGCGACATCTTCTGAACGCTGGAGAATGTCTGCTGGGCCGCTTGCAGCGCGACCTTGGCCAGCGAGAAATCGGAGATCGCCGACACCATGTCCACATCTCTCAGTTTCGAGATGTTCTGCTTGTCGGTCACGCTCTGGGTATCGCCTATGTTGTCGAGATTATCGAGCGCGTTGAGCTTCGTGCCCAGATTCGAACGTACGGACAATACGTTGTCGAGCGAGTTGTCGACCTGCCGGTTGGCGCGGTTGATGGTGTTGGTGAGCGTGGCTTGCGCCGCGGCGCTGTCGACCGGCTGACGCAGCGCCGCAACCGTGTTGGCTAGCGCATTCAGGATGTTGCTGTCCGAATTGGCGCCCTTGGCAAAGGTGTAGCTGTCGCCGTTGGCCGGGTCCCCCTTGATGGTGGTCTGCAGCCCGCCGCCCAGCGCAATCGCCTGGCCGGACTGATAGGCCGCGTTCGATACCAGGGTATTGCCGGTGGTGGTGTCGACGACGCTGTAGGTGGCGCTGTTACCGCTGCCGGTGAAGCTCAGCTGGAACGTATCGCCGTAGTCGCTGGCATTCGCCGCGACCACATCCAACGACTGATAGGTCGTACTACCGGAATTGCTGCCGGCGGTCGCCACATATTTTGCGTTGGCGGTCGTGGCCGCGAACACGTTCGAGCCCGGATCGTTCGCCGTGATGCTGCGCGAACCATCGACCTGCAGTTGGCGTTGGCCCTGATCGCCAGTGTAGACCAGATTGCCGGGGCTGCCGGTGAAGGCGGTGGCATTCGATTGGAAGCCCGCGAAGATGGCGTTGCCGCTGCCGTCCTTGGCGTTGGCGGCCGACAGCATCTGCTGATAGACACCGTCCAGCTGGTTGGCGAGGGAGTCGCGGTCTGCGTTGCTCAGGGTTCCATTCCCGGCATGGACCAGCGCCTGCTTGGCCGAGTCCAGCGCGCTGGTGACCTGATTGAGCTGATTCTCCTCGCTGGAGAGCTGGGTTTCCGCCGTGGACCGGGTACTGGCGTACTGATCGTTGATCTGGCTGGACTGCTGCATATCAAGCAGCCGGGCCGCGCCACGCGGGTCATCCGAAGGCTTGTTGATGCGCTTGCCCGTCGACAGCTGTTCGCCGATCTGCGACACCCGCGTCTGCTGATCGAGAATCGACCGGGTGCCCTGTGCGTAGATAGTGTTGGTGCTCAAACGCATATCGATACTCCGGCTCTAGTTGCCCAGCCCCAGCACCGTGTCGAATACCGTCGAGGCGGTCTTGATGACGCGGGCATTGGCCTGATACATCTGCTGGTAATACATGAGGTTGACGTTCTCCTCATCGAGGTTCACGCCGGATACCGACTGCTGTGCCTGGCTGAGTTCGTCGGTCAGCGCGCTCTGCGAATCGGAGTTGACCTGCAGCGACTGGGTCTTGTTGCCGACGTCGCCGACCAGCTGCGAGTAGTTGTCGGAAAAACTGCGATTGCCCTCGACCGTCTTGGCCTGCTGCAAAGCCGCCAGGGCGTTGGCATTGGTGTTGTCGCCCTGGCCCCCGCCCTGGGCGGCCGCCAGCTTGGCCGGGTCGGAGATCGCGACCGAGAAGGCGGAGGCCGCATTGTCGAGCGGGCGCACGGTAAAGGCGTCGCCATTGTCCGGCGTTCCCGATACCGCGACGTCCAGCCCACCGAAGGACAGGGTGTTCGAGCCGCTGTTGAAACTCGCATTCACCGCCGCGCCGTCGCTGGTGCGAGTCACCTGGTATGCGCCGCTGACATACGACACACGATAGTTATCGGCGGTCACCGCGTCGCTCTGGCCCGCCGCGAACGTGGCCGTGGCGGTCGCGTTGCCGGTGTTGTTCTCGCTTGCGTATACCTTCGGCTGGCTGGTGGTGAACAGCGCTTTGCCGGGGTCGCCATTGAGATCCGTGCCTTTTTCGTGCTGCGCGTTGACGGCAGTGGCCAGATCGTGGGCGGTCTGATTGAGCTTGGCCTGGGCCGGGGCCAGGGAATCGGAGGCAAAAGACAGCAGACCGCCGATCTCGCCGCCGGTGACACGCTGGTTCGGAATCTCGCGCGTGCTGCCATCGGCGCTGACGTAGCCCAGGCGCTGTTGCGTCGGATCGGCAGCCGAGGCCAGCGTGGTCAGCTTGTGGCTGCCGGTGGCATCGACCAGCGACTGGCCGCCGACCGTCAGATTGGTGCTGCCGTCGTCGTTCTTGGTGACGTCGACGTTGATCAGCTTCGACGTCTTCGCAACGAGTTCGTCGCGCTGGTCGAGAAGCTTGTTCGGTGGCTGGCCGGTACGGGCCTGGGTGACCGTGATCTGCTTGTTCAGTGCCGCGATCTGCGAAGCGTTGCTGTTCACCTCTTTCACCGCGCTCGAGACCTGCTTGTTCACCGCGTCGCCCATACCGGATAACGTCGAAGCGAAGGAGCGAAACCGGCTGGCCATGTCGTGGGCGTCGCCCAGCACGGCATTGCGGGCCGACGAGTCCTGGGGCGAACCGGCGAGCGTGGACAGGCTGTCGAAGAAACTCTGCATGCGCGGCGCGAGCCCGGACGCACTGTCCGACAAGAGATTGTCGATCTGCGAGATCTGGTCGAGATGACTGGAGGTTGCCGACGCCGTGGACTGGGCCGAATTGAGCTGGGTGGTCAGGAACTGCGCATATTGGCGCTGCACGCCTGTGACCGTCACGCCACCTGCCTGGCTTGAGCCCGCCACTTCCGACAGCTCGGTCTTGCGCCGCGTATAACCGGGCGTGTTGACGTTGCTGATGTTGTTGCTGGTGGTATTCAGACCCGCCTGGGCCGCGCCCAGGCCGGACAGGCCGATTCCGAACAGATTGGACATGACGGCGGTGTTCCTCTTGTCGGCTCGCGATCGATGGCCGCTATGGATGTTTCAACGGCGGCTGGCGCCGAAACTTGAGCCCTGTCCTTACACCAGCGGCCCACTGTCGGAAGCCATGTCGACCACCGTACCGCCGGCCCCGGCGAAAAGCCCCCCGCGCTGGCTTGCCGGAATCGATTGCATCACCGAAACCAGCTTGTCGGCATAGTTCGGATCGGTCGCGTAGCCGCCGTCCTGCAACGCCCGAGCGGCGGCTTCCGGGGTCGCGGCCTGGCGCGCGGCAGCGTAGCGCGGCGACGAATCGATCAGCCGGGCATAATCGGAGAAGGCCTGGTCGTAGGAGTCATAGACGCGAAAGCCCGCCTGCGTCGCCTGCATGGTGCCGCCGGCGTATTCATGGGTCGCCACGCTGGTGGATGCACCGTTCCAGCCATCGGCCTTGATATTGAACACGTTGAAACTCTGCGCGCCGCCGTCGGCCGTGATCTCGTGTCGGCCCCAGCCGGTCTCGAGCGCGGCTTGGGCGAGGATCAACCGGGACGGCAGCCCCGTACGATGGGCAGCCATCGCAGCCGGCGCTTCAAGCCGATTGACGAAATCGCGGACGTGCTCGGTCGACGCAGGGCCCGTCGCCGCCAGCGCGTCGCCGAACGACAACAAGGGCGCGCCTGCATCGCGGGTCGCATCGACAATCGGCGCTGTATCGCGAGTGCCCGCCGACGCGGCCCGCGAACTCACCTGCGCCGCCACGTCGCGCTGCGCCTGGATCGAAGCCAACGACTCTGATGGCGCCAGCGGCCGCGGCTTTGCCCTGGCGATCTGCGGTGCTGCGGCCGTCGCCTGGCTCTCGATGCCCGAATGGCCACCGCCGTGCCCGATGAGCTGCTTGTCGAGCATCTTGGCCAGGCCCATGCCGCGCTGCGCCAGGGTCTGCGACCACTGGGCGTCCATCATGTCCTGATACTGTTTGCGGGCCGGCGAATCCCCCAATAGGTGCGACTGCGGGATCGCTTTGCGCATGCTCGACAGCATCTGCTTGATGAACAGGGCCTCGAACTGTTTCGCCGCCTGGTGCACGCCGCCGTCCGACTGCTTCGAGGCGGTGTACTTGAGCTTGTCGATCGCGGAGACGTCGTAGGCGAACGCGCCGCTGGTGGCATCGGCCGCCATCAGATGACCTCCAGATCGGCGTTGAGCGCACCGGCCGCTTTCAAGGCTTCCAGAATCGCCATCAGGTCGACCGGCGTCGCGCCGAGCCGGTTCAGCGCATCGACGACCTGCTGCAGCGACGTACTCCGCGGCACGTAGTTGAGCGAACCATCGCCCTGCTGGACGTTGATGTTCGCGTTCGGCACCACCGCGGTCTGGCCGCCCGACAGCGCGTTCGGCTGCGAAACGATCGGATTGGACTGGATGGTCACCGACAGGCTGCCGTGCGCAACCGCCGCCGGATCGAGCGTGACCTGCCCGTTCATGACCACCGACCCGGTGCGCGAATTGAGGATCACGCGCGGTCTGGGCGTGCCGGGCTGGACCTGGATACTCTGGATCGCCGCCATGAACGCCACCGTCGATCCGACGTTCGGCGGCACCGCGATCGAGATCAGACGCGAATTCTTGGCCGTCGCGATCGACTGGCCGAAGCGGTTGTTCACCGCCTGCATGGCACGCGTGGCGGTGGCGAAATCGGCGTCCTTCAATTCAAGGTCGATGGTGCCGTGGGCGGCCAGCTTGGCATCGACCGCGCGCTCGACCACCGCGCCCTCGGGAATGCGCCCGGCCGCGGTCTGGTTGACCTGCACGCTGGAACCGGCCGCTTTCACGCTCAGACCGGGCGCCAGCACACTGCCCTGGGCCAGCGCATAGATCTTGCCATCGGCGCCCTTGAGCGGCGTCATCAGCAAGGTACCGCCGGTCAGGCTGTCGGCATTGCCGACCGAGGACACGGTGACATCGATGTCCTGCCCGGTGGCGGCGAACGCCGGCAGATCGGCGGTGACCATCACGGCCGCCACGTTCTTGAGCTGCATGTTCGTGCCGCCGGCCACCGTCACGCCAAGCTGGGTGAGCATGTTGCGCACGGCCTGGCCGGTGAACGGCGTCTGCGTGGTCTGGTCGCCGGTATTGTTCAGGCCCACGACCAGGCCGTAGCCGACCAGCGGGTTCGAGCGCACGCCGTCGAACGTGGCGATATCGCCCAGACGCTGCGCGCTGGCCGGAAGCGACGTTCCGAGCACGATCAGCATCGTGATCAGCGCGAACGCGGCGGTGCGAATCAAGCCCCCTTTCATTGCATCCCTCGACTGCCGCCCTCGATCAGAGCGGCGAAATATTAAGCAGCGCGCGCTGCAGCCAGCCCATGTGCTGGGCCTCGTCGATATAGCCATCGCCGTAGTACTCCAGTCGCGCGTTGGCGACCTGGGTCGACGTGATGGTGCTGTCGGCATCGAGCATGCGCGGGTTGACTACGCCCGAGAACAGCAGATATTCCGTACCCTGGTTGATGCCGATGCGCTTCTCGCCGGCGACCTTGAGATTGCCGTTGGGCAGCACCTGCATGACCGTGACCGTGATCTTGCCGGTGAAGGTGTTCGATGCATTGGCGTTGCCTGAGCCCTGGAAATCGTTGGAGCCCGAGAGGTCGGTCTTCTGCTTGGTCAGCCACTTGCCCAGCGCTTCGGGAACCGCCGTCGGGTTGAAGCCGACCGAGCCCTTGCGATTGGCCTTGGCAGCGGAGGATTTCGTGGCCGACAGGTCCTCGTTGAGCACCACGGTCAGGATGTCACCGACCTGACGCGGACGCCGGTCCTCGAACAACGGCTTGTTGTAGGCCGCCTGGAAGATGGAGCCGTTGCTCGCCTGCTTGGGCGGCGGCTGTGGCTGGGCCGTGGTCGGCCCGGTCACGATGTTATGCCGCGGCAGCTGCGCGCAACCGCCCAGCACCGCGATCATCACCATGCCAAGCGCCACGCGCACCATGGAGGCGCGGCTCGGGCTGGCGTATTGAGGCCGGGTGCGCATGGGGGATCAGAGCTGAGACAGACGCTGAAGCATCTGGTCGGAGGTCTGGACCGCCTTGGAGTTGATCTCGTAGGCCCGCTGGGTGGCGATCATATTCACCATTTCCTCGACCACGTTCACGTTCGAGGTTTCGACATACTTCTGGCGCAACAGGCCGGCGCCGTTCACCCCCGGCGGATTGTCGTTGCGCGGGCCCGACGAAGTGGTCTCCTTGTACAGATTGTTGCCAATGCTCTGGAGGCCGGCCGGATTGATGAAGGTCGACAACTGCATCTGGCCGATCTGGTTGGAGGCCGTGCTGCCCGGCTGGGTGACGGACACGGTGCCGTCCTGGGCGATCGTGATCGACAGCGCGTTCTGGGGGATGGTGATGCCCGGCTCCACCGGAAAGCCCGAAGCGGTCACCAGCTGCCCGTTCTGGTCGAGCTGAAAACCGCCGTCACGGGTATACGAGGTGCTGCCGTCAGGCATCTGCACGGCAAAGAAACCCTTGCCCTCGATCGCGACGTCCTTCGAGTTGCCGGTCTGTTCCAGGCTGCCCTGGGTATGCAGGCGCTCAGTCGCGACCGCCTGCACCCCGGAGCCGATCTGCAGGCCGGACGGCAGATTGGTCTGCACCGAGGACGACGCACCGGGCTGGCGCACATCCTGATAGAGCAGATCCTGAAACACCGGCCGCGAGCGCTTGAAGCCGTTCGTCGATACGTTGGCCAGGTTGTTGGAGATCGTGTCGAGCTTGGTCTGCTGACTTTCCAGACCGGTCTTCGCGATCCAGAGCGATCGGATCATGAGTTTTCCCCTCGTTGACGACCGCCGACGGCGATCGCGGTGGCTGCCGACGGCAGCCGCTATGGCTGGCTAGGTGACATCCAGCAACTTGTTGGCGGAGCGCGCGTTGTCGTCGGCCGAGGACAGCATCTTCATCTGCATGCCGAACTGGCGAGCGTCGCTGATCATCCCCACCATCGCCTCGGTGGCCGACACATTGCTGCCTTCCAGCGAACCCGACTCCACCCGCACGGTCTTGTCCCGCTGCAGCGACCCGGCCGTGCCGCCGTTCGGCGAAGACGGCCGGAACAGCCCGTCGCCACCGCGGATCATGCCGTTGTCGGCCTTGCCGACCAGCTTGAGCTGGCCGACCTGGGCGATCGTGTTGGGTTGCTGCCCGCCGCCCAAGGCCGAGATCGTGCCGTCGTCGGCGATGGTGACCTTGGCATTGAGCGGCAGCACGATCGGCTGCCCGTTGTTCGACAACACCGGGTGACCGCCGCTACGCAGCAAGCCGGTGGAGTCGATCTGCAGATTGCCGTCGCGGGTATAGGCCTCGCTGCCGTCGTCGGCCTGCACGGCCAGCCAACCCGGCCCATCGACCGCCACATCCAGATTGCGACCGGTATGCTGAATCGGGCCCTGCGACAGGTCCGCCGCCGGCGTTGTTTCGGCGGTGATCGCACGCGTGGCCAGACCGGCGCCGTTGACCGGCACCGCCCGGTAGGCCGACAGGGCGGCCTTGAACCCGGTCGTCGAGGCATTGGCCAGGTTGTTGGCCACCACCGACTGGCGATCCAGAATCTGGCTCGCACCGGACAGTGCCGTGTAGATCAATCGATCCATGCTGACGTCCTATGCTGCCCCGTCGATCAGCCCAGCTGGACCGCGGTCTGCAGAATCTGGCTTTGCGCCTTGATGGTCTGCGCGTTGGCCTGGTAATTGCGCTGCGACACGATCATGTCCACCAGCTGCTTCGACAGATCGACGTTGGACGCTTCCAGCGTGCCGCCGCGCAGGTCACCGAACTGGCCGGTGCCGGCCGTACCCAGAGCCGGCTGGCCGGAATCGGCGGTTTCGGTCCAGGCGTTGCCGGACACCGGCTGCAGGCCGTTCTCGTTGCGGAAACTCGCCAGCGCGACCTGTGCCAGATCCACCGACTGGCCATTGTCGTAGCTGCCGGTGACCATGCCGTTGTTCTGGACGGTGATGCCGGTCAGCGCGCCCGAGGCATAGCCGTCCTGGCCCGGGTTGCCGGCCGAAAACGACTGCGCGGTCTGGGTGGAGCCGGCGAAGTCGAAGTTGAAATCGATCGGCGACGAGCCGTTCTGAGGGTCGAGCTGATAGCCGACCTGGGAGCTGCCGAGACCGCTGGCCTTGGTGCCGCTGACCGGTGTCGCACTGGCGAGGTTGCCGGAGGCATCGAAGCTCAGCTGGGTCGCCGGCACACTCTGGGTATACGACACGGTACCGCCGGTGTAGGCGCCGGGGCTCCCGATCGCGCCGGTCACATGCGCCGTGTAGTTACCGAATTGGTACGTGCCGTTACCGTCCTGGGACGGCGGTTGCCCGCCGCATTGGCAAAGCTCGCCCAGACTCATCGCGAAGCCGCCGCCCGGCGGCGTCTGGCCGACCGAAGTCGCCAGATTGGCCTCGGAGCCCGAGCGGCATCTGACCATTGACCTGCCACTGGTTCGCGCCGGTCTTGGTGAAATACATGTTCACGCTGTGCGCGTTGCCGAGCGAGTCGTAGACCGTGTTCGGCGTCGACCAGTCGTAGGTACTGGCGTTGTTCGCCTTGAATGCGGCACCCGACTTGATCGAGGAACCGGCATCCAGAGCGGCGGCGAGCGAAGCCTGCGACGTGGCACGAGCACTCAGCCCCTGGGCCGGCAGCTGGATGGTCTGCGGGGTGCCGCCGGCATTGACCGAGGCGGTCGCGTTCGGGTTGTTGAAATTGGAGACGTTATAGCCGGTCAGCAACGCGCCGCTGCTGTTGGCCAGATTGCCGTCCTTGGTCTGCTGGAACTGGCCATCGCGCGAGTATTGGGTGGTGCCGTTTTTGGACAGACGGAAGAAGCCGCCGCCGTCGATCGCCACGTCCAGATTGCGATTGGTCGTGTTCAGCGAACCCGTGGAGAAATCCTGTGCCGTACCGGCAACGCCCACGCCCAACCCGGTACGGGCGCCGGCGTAGATATCGGCGAACTGCGTGCTCGACGACTTGTAGCCGGTGGTCTGCGAATTGGCGATGTTGTTGCCGATGTTGTTGAGATCGGCCGATGCGGCCTGAAGACCGCTGACACCCTGCGTGAACCCCATTTCTCCACCCCTCGTGGTATGACTCGGACCGCTTCAGTATCGAGCGCGCCCGTGGTTTTCAATGACGCGAACAACGATCGTTTCGGACCGCTTTTCGCGCCTGATTCATAAAATCTGATAGACGTCGCTGAGGCTGACCAGGCCGCCCGGGCCGAGATCGAGCTGTGCGCCGGTCCCGGAGCCCCCCGAGACCACCCCGTCGACATAGCCGGTATCCAGCGCCTGCGCCTTGATGGCGTTGCCGTCGCTGCCCGTGGCCGAGATGTTGACCGTGTACTTGCCGGGATCGACCTGCGCGTCGCTGGCGTCCTTGCCATCCCACTGGAACGACTGCACGCCCGCCGACTGGTTGCTGTATTCGGACTTGTGCACGACGTTGCCGGCGGCGTCGGTGATGGTGATGTTCATCTTGGCGGCGTCGGCCGGCAGATCCACGCCAAAGGCGGTCGCCGTGCCGTCGGCACCGACCTTCACCTCGCTGCCCGGCACCAGCACCTTGTGGCCGATCAGCGAACTCGCCTGCAGTTGCTGCGAGGTATCGATCTGGCCGGTGATCTTGCCGAGCGTGTCGTTGAGATTGTTGATCCCGGTGACCGTATTGATCTGGGCGATCTGTGACGTCACCTGCGAGTTGTCGGTCGGGTTCATCGGATCCTGATTCTTCATCTGCGCGACCAGGAGCGTCAGGAATCGATTGCTCAGATTCTGGGTGCGACTGGTCGCGCCGGCCGAGGCGTTCGACCCCGTCGACGCCGAGGTTGCGCTCGCGGCAGTCGCCGCCTTCGAGCCGGCATTCGAGTAGAGAGATGTCAGGGGACTGGTTGCCATGATCTAGACCTTTTATTCGCCCAGCTTCAGCGTGCGGAGCGCCAGATTCTTGCCGGTGTTGAGCACGTTGACGTTGGCTTCATAGGAACGCGCCGCCGAGATCATGTTGACCATCTCGTCGGTCGGATTGACGTTGGGCATCTTGACGTAGCCTTTGTCGTCGGCCAGCGGACTGTCCGGGCGATACTCCTGGCGGAACGGCGCCGGGTTCTCGGTCACGCCGGACACGGCCACGCCGCCGATCTCCGAGCCGGGGGCGCCGGCCACCTGAAACTGTACTTCCTTGCCGCGATAGGGCGTCCCGTCCGGCCCGGCCACGCTGTCGGCGTTGGCCATGTTGCTGGCCGCGACGTTCATGCGTTCGGACTGCGCCGTCAGCGCCGAGCCGGCGATGCCGAAGATACTGTTGACTGCCATGTGTTCCCCCGTTGCGTGGCCGCCGCGATCAGCGCGTCGGCTCCATCGCCGACTTCAGACCCTTGATCTGGCTGCCGAGAATCTGCAGGTCAGCGCGGTAATGCACTGAGTTGTCCATGAACTGGACGCGCTCGGCGTTCATGTCGACCGTGTTGCCGTCCAGACTCGGCTGGGTCGGGTTGCGATAAGCCAGGTCGACGCCACCGGCTGCCGACGTCGACGGCCCCTGCCCGGCGATATGCCCGGGCTCGGTGGTTGCCAGCGACAGGCCGCCTTCGGCTTGTGGCTGCCGACCATCGACCGCCGCATGCAGCGCCGAGGCGAAATCGAAATCGCGTGCCTTGTAGCCCGGCGTATCGCTGTTCGCGATGTTCGAGGCCAGAACCTTCTGGCGCTCGGCGCGCAGATTCAGCGCCTGGCTGTAGAAATTCAGCGACTCGGTGAGTCGGTCGATCATCGCGTGCCCCTCATGCCTACGACGGAGCTCACTTTAAAAGGTCGCGCTGCACGTCAATCGCGCGAAAAGCCCCCCGCTTTGTGCGCTAATCTGGCAATGGGCACCCGGGCCGCACACCCTAGAATCGCGGCATGTCGATGAATCGCAGCACTGTTCGCGCGCGCACGGGCGCCCTCTGGCTGGCCGCCATCGCCCTGTGCGCGTCGCTGACCGCACACGCCGGCGACGACCCGCTGTCGGCGCAGGTGCAGGATTTCCTGCGCTCGGAAAACGCCGGTGTCGGCGATCACATCAGCGTGAGGGTGAACACACCGACCGGGCGCATGCCGGCCTGCCACGACCCACGGCCTTTTCTGCCCGGCAACGCCGCGCGCACGACCGGCCGGATCACGGTCGGCGTGCGCTGCCCGGGTGACACGCCCGAGACGCGCTATCTGCAGGCGGATGTGCGCGTCTACGGCCGCTACTATGTCGCCGATCGCGACATCAATACCGGCGAAACCCTCACCGCAGGCGATCTGACGTCGCGCGAGGGCGACATCACGCGCGAGCTCGAGCGACTGCCCGACAACGAGCAGGCCATCGTCGGCCAGCAGGCGCGGCGGCGCATCGGCGAGTCCCAGACCATCGTGTCGAACATGCTCGAAGCGCCGGACGTGATCGCGCGCGGTGAAAGCGTGAAGGTCGTGACCAAGGGGCCGGGCTTCTCGATCAGCACCCACGGCAAGGCGCTGGACAGCGCGGCCGCGGGCGACACGGTGCGCGTGCGCACCGCCAACGGAACGGTCGTCTCCGGCACGCCGAACGGGCCCGGCGTGGTGGCCGTCTCGCCATAGGAACCTCTGATCTAGTCGTCGCGGATCGCGTTTGTGTCCCAAAAGCCGTTGATACAAGGCGCGTGGCGCAGTGTCCGGGTCGTTCCCGGACCAAGCCACGCAACGCCGTAGCGGCGGCTTTTGGGCCAAACCCCTTCGGGGCCGGGGCTTTGCGCGCGGCTGGACAGCGTCATGCGCCGTTACCGTGCAATAAGCACGCTACACGCCGCATTCCTTGCCAGCCGTGCGCAAAGCATGCCGGCGCGACCGCGAGGACTAGATCAGAGGTTCCATAATCGCCATCGATTCAAACCGCGGATTAAAGTCTCGTCGCACGCAGCCGTTATCATCAGCAGTCACACGCCGACTGGCCTTGCGGCCGAGGAAACTGCCGTGCCCATAGACCCGACCCGCAACAACAGCATTAATCGCGTCAACTCCGGTCAGAGCACCGAATCGACTTCGGGCGCCCGCCGCTCGGATGGCGCGCGCACCGAACAGCCGAGCACCAGCGCCGGATCGACCCGTCTGAGCAAGCTCGATACGAGCGATGCCAGCCACGACATCAATAGCGCGCGCGTCGCCGAGATCCGTCAGGGTATTGCCGACGGTACGCTGACCTTCGACACCGGACGCATCGCGGACGGCATCATCGCCAGCGCGCGCGAGCTCACCGGCAACAACTGACGACAACGAGCACGCCATGAGCCTCGCCGCCGATTACGCCGCCCACCTCGCCCGCCAGGACCAAGCCGTTCAAGACTTTGTGGACGTGCTCGAGCGCGAACGCGATGTACTGGCCGGCCGGCCGGTCGCCTACGCCGCGCTGGCCAGCCTGACCGAGACCAAGAGCGGGCAGGCCGAAGCGCTCGAGTCGCTGGAGCGCGCTCGCCGCGAGCTGGCCGACAACGCGCGCGCCGGCTCGGACGCCAGCGACGCTGAGCTCGCCGAGCAACTCGGCTGCGGCGAACTCTGGGCGCGCATGAGCGCGCGCGTCGCCCACGCGCGCAATCAGAACGCGATCAACGGCGTAGCGATCAACACCCGCCTCGATCACACCGAAGCCCGGCTGAATTTCCTGCGGCGCAACGCCTCCGGCTCGCTCTATGCGGCGAACGGACAGCGAAGCCCCTCGACCGGCGCCGGCAGGCTGCGCGGCGGCGCCTGAGCGGGTCCGCTGTGCATCGATCGCAGCCCGGGCCGAGCTGCGGCTAGTCGAAATTCACCACCAGCTGGACGCGCCCCGCGCGCATTACGGGCGCGACGCGGCCGGCTCCCGGCACTTCCAGAATCAGATGGAACGGCGTGGCGACCGGCAGGCCCGCGAACGCACTGGACGCGCCACGCTTACTGGATGCATCGACGCACCGCTCGGCTGTACACAGGCGGGCCGCCATGCGCGGATCGCCCGGTCGGTCGTACCCGTAGCGCCAATGCACACGCCGTATCCCCCGACCGGCCGTGGGCGTGGTCGGCCGCGGTACCAGCCTCGGCGATACATAACGCTGACCTCGATGGGCGATCGCCGGCAGGCCCACTTGGGCAACCCACGACCCCGCGGCCACGGCCGTCGAGCCCGAAGCCAGCAGCACGGCGCCAGCGGCGAACGCGGCCCCGGATCGAATCACCCGGTTTGCCCGACCACGCGCGATACCCGAAGCTGGCGACCGTCGGGAATCTCGCTCTGCGACAACACCACCAGCGAGTCGATGCTGCGGCGAAGAAAACGTGCCAGCAGCGGCCGCAACTCGTGCTTGACCACCAGCACCGGTGCGAGCCCGCGATCGGCCTGAGCCTGAGCGGCCTGGTCGGCCTGATCGATCAGGGTCTGGGCGAGCCCCGGCTCCATCCCGCCGCCGTTGGCCAGCGCCTGGTTGAGCATCTGCTCCAGCCGGCCGTCGAGCCCGATCACCTCGATCTGCCGGGCGGCCCCGAACCAGGACTCGACGATCGCCGCACCGAGCGCCACGCGGACCGCAGCGGTGAGCTCCTCGCTGTCGGTGGTATGCGCGCCGTGCACGGCCAGCGTATCGAGAATCCGGCGCATGTCGCGGATCGAGACCTGCTCGGACAGCAGGTTGCCGAGGATCGCGGTCAGCGTGGCCAGCGTGATCGGCTTGGGCACGACCTCGTCGACCAGATCGGGGTAGTCCTTCTTCACCCGTTCGAGCAGCTGACCCACTTCGGTCCGGCCGAGCATGTCGGCGGCGTGGGTGGCGAGCAGATGATTGATATGGGTGGCGATCACGGTCGCGGCATCGACCACGGTGAAACCCTGGGCCTCGGCGTTGTCGCGCTTGTTCGCCTCGATCCAGGTCGCAGGCAGGCCGAACGCGGGATCGCGCCCGGCGCGGCCCTCCAGTTCGCCGACCGCCCCACCCGGATCAATCGCGAGGAACTGGCCGACGAAGGCCTCGCCGCGCCCGATCTCGACGTCGTTGAGCGTCACCCGATAATCGTGCGGCGCGAACTCGAGATTGTCGCGAATATGCACCACCGGCGGCAGGAAACCCACCTCGCCGGCGAATTTCTTGCGCACGCCCTTGATCCGGCGCAACAGCTCGCCGTCCTGTGCGGCATCCACCAGGCCAATCAGGCGATAGCCGACCTCGAGACCGAGCGGATCGACCAGCTGGACGTCATCCCAGCTGGCTTCCTGGGCCTCGGAGCCAGTCGCGGCCGCCGGTGCCTCGGTCGCCGTCTCGGCCTCGCGTGCCTTCGCCTCGCGATGCAGCCACCAGCCCAGCCCGCCCAGCATGGACGTGAACAACAGAAACACCATGTTCGGCATGCCCGGCACCAGCCCCAGCAGGCCAAGCACACCGGCGGCAAGAAACAGCACCTTGGGGTTTTCGAACAGCTGGCCGATGAGCTGCTGGCCGACGTCCTGTTCGCTGGCCACGCGCGACACGGTCACACCCGCCGCGGTGGAGATCACCAGCGCCGGCACCTGGGCGACCAGGCCGTCGCCGATGGTCAGAATCGTGTAGGTCTTGGCCGCGCCCGACACGCTCATGCCGTGCTGGGCGATGCCGACGATGAGCCCGCCGATCAGATTGATGCCCATGATCAAAATGCCGGCGATGGCGTCACCGCGCACGAACTTGCTGGCGCCGTCCATCGAGCCGTAGAAATCCGCCTCCATGGCGGTTTCCTCGCGGCGTGACTTGGCCGTTTCCTCGTTGATCAGCCCGGCGTTGAGATCGGCATCGATCGCCATCTGCTTGCCCGGCAGCGCATCCAGCGTAAAGCGCGCGCCCACCTCGGCGATACGCCCGGCGCCCTTGGTGATCACCATGAAGTTAATGACGATCAGAATCAGGAACACGATCAATCCGACCGCGAGATTGCCGCCCACCAGGAACTCGCCAAACGACTCGATCACCTGCCCGGCGGCGCCGGGGCCTTCGTGGCCGTTCATCAGCACCACACGGGTCGACGCGACGTTGAGCGACAGGCGCAGCAATGTGGCGAACAGCAGCACCGCCGGGAACGCCGCGAAATCGAGCGGCTTGGTGGTGAACATCGACACCAGCAGCACCATCACCGACAACGCGATGTTGAACGTGAACAGCACGTCCAGCACGAACGGCGGCAACGGCAGGATCATCATCGCCATGATCATGATGATCAGCAGCGGGCCGGCCAGCATCTTGTAGAGGCCGGGCTGATCGAGGCCGGTGCGGCCGAGCCAGGCGGTGAGCGTATTCATGATGTCGTGTCTTCTCCCGCCGCGACCGCCAGCTCGGGCGGCACGTCGATATCGCGCGGTGTTTCAGGCACCGGGCCGCCCTCACGGCGCGCCCGGTCGAGCTGATAGACCCAGGCCAGCACTTCGGCGACGGCCGTGTACAAGGCGGCCGGGATCTCGGTGTTCAGATCGGCGTGGCGATACAGCGCCCGCGCCAGCGGCGGTGCGGCCAACCGCGGAATATGATGTTCGAGCGCCAAGTCGCGGATGCGCGCGGCCACCTCGTCGGCGCCCTTGGCCACCACCCGGGGCGCGCCCATCTGCTCGCCGTCGTAGGACAGCGCCACGGCGTAATGGCTGGGGTTGGTCACCACCACATCCGCTTCGGGCACGGCGGCCATCATGCGGCTGCGCGCCATGCGCTGCTGCTGGTCGCGGATGCGGGCCTTGATCTGCGGATCGCCCTCGTTCTCCTTGTGCTCGTCCTTGATCTCCTTGAGGCTCATGCGGAGTTTCTTGTGGTGGCTCCAGACCTGGAACGGCACATCGATGGCCACCACCAGCACGAACACCAGCACCATCAGGGCACAACAGAAGAACACGAGCCGCAGCGCATGCACGATGGCGGTGGCCGGGTCCTCGCCCGCCAGGCTGAGCAACTCGCCGAGGTGGGCATAGATGAAACCGGCGGCGACCGAGCCGATCAACACCGACTTGGCGATCGCCTTGGCCAGTTCTGCCGCCGCGTTGGACGAGAATACGCGTCCCAGCCCCTTGATCGCGTTGAGCCGGTTGATGTCGAGCTTGATCGACTTGGCCGAGATCATCCAGCCGCCGAGAAGATTCGGGGCGACCAGCGCCATCACCACAAGCACCCCCATCAACGGCGCGATCCCGCGCGCGATCGTGAACAGCTGGCCGACGACTTGCGACATCATGCGCGCTTGTTCGTGGGCAACGCCGGGGCCGAAGGCGAAACCGGTCCGCCCGACCGTGAGCACGGCATCGACGAACCAGCCGGAAGTGAGCCACAAGCCGGCAATGCCGGTGGCCAGCAACAGGAAAGTGGTCAACTCGCGTGAGCGCGCGACCTGCCCTTCCTCGCGCGCCTTCTCCAGGCGCTGCGGGGTCGGGTCTTCTGTTTTTTCCTCGTCGCTGTCCTCGGCCATCGCCCGGTGCCCCCAACACCAGGCGCGATTATGCGGGCCGGCCGTGTCTGGCCAGACCCCGAAATGCGCACGCTAATGCCCGCTTATCGGCCGATGCGGGGATGCCGAGCGCGGGCGGGCCGACGAGCGCTCGGTACGAGCGGCCGGCCCGCGGCCGAGGATCAGAACCCGAGTTCTTCGAGCAGGTCGTCCACCTGGGCCTGATCGGTGACCACGTCGGATTTGCCGGCGGCCTGGATCTGCGGGCCATTGAGCAGGCCATCGTCGGCATCGGACTCGCGCCGGCCGCGATATTCCGCGGCCTCGGGCATATGCTCGACCAGCACCTCGACCAGCTGGCTCTCGATGCGCCGGATCACCCCGATCAGCTTGCCGACCACCTGCCCGGTCAGATCCTGGAAGTCCTGCGCCATCATGATCTCGTGCAACTGCGCATTGGTGGCCCGCGTCTGCTCAGGCAACTCGCGCAGATAGCCGCGCGTATCGGCCACCAGATCACGGGCGTCGGCCAGATCGATCGGGGCATCGAACCAGGTGTCCCAGCGCGTCGATAGCGCGTTCGCGTTCTCGGCCAGGCGCTCCTGCACGGGTTGGGCCACTTCGATCGCCGACAGCGCGCGTTCGGCGGCGGCTTCGGTCGTCTCGGCGATGTAGGTGAGCCGGTCGCGGGCATCCGGAATCGCCTCGGCGGCCTTCTCGACCTCCTTGTCGAGACCCAGCTCGCGCATGCTGTCGTGCAGCGCGCGCGTGAGATGGCCGATGCGGTCGATGAGTTCGCCGTTATATTCCCCGGCAACGGCCGGGCTCTGGCTTTGGTTGTGACTCATGGCTCCCCCTTGGCGCCGTCAGCATGTCGTGCGCCGATGTTAAAGGCCGTGCTTTTCGAAGATCTTGTTCATCTTCTCTTCGAGCGTGGCGGCCGTGAATGGCTTGACCACGTAGCCGCTGGCGCCGGCCTGGGCCGCCGCGACGATGTTCTCCTTCTTGGCCTCGGCCGTGACCATCAGCACCGGCAGATGCTTGAGTCCGTCATCCGCGCGGATCTTCTTGAGCATGTCGAGGCCATTCAGGTTGGGCATGTTCCAGTCCGAGATCACGAACTGCACATGCCCGCCTGCGAGCTTGCCGAGCGCCTCCGAGCCGTCCTCGGCCTCCTCGATGTTGTGATAGCCCAGCTCCTTGAGCAGATTGCGCACAATGCGGCGCATGGTCGAGAAATCGTCGACCACCAGGAATTGCAGATCGGCAGCGGCCATGAATAGGTCTCCTTCTGATGAGCGGTTGTTCGGGGCGCGACAGGGTCAGATGCGCACTGCGCCGCCGGCCTCGGCAACCAGCGCC
Organism: uncultured Gammaproteobacteria bacterium; assembly: GCA_963835375.1. Lineage (GTDB taxonomy): Bacteria > Pseudomonadota > Gammaproteobacteria > Nevskiales > Salinisphaeraceae > Salinisphaera. The sequence continues at coordinate 60,438 of CAWIGB010000019.1, read as the reverse complement.
AGGGCCTTCGCCCCGATCTCGTCGAGCGGCAGTTCGTGGGTGGCGCCGCCGCGGGCCACAGCCTCGGCCGGCATGCCGTAGACCACCGAGGTGGCCTGGTCCTGAGCGATGGTGGTCGCGCCGGCCGCACGCATGGCAACCATGCCGTCGGCGCCGTCGGCGCCCATGCCGGTGAGCAGCACCCCCACTGCGTTGGCGCCGGCATGACGCGCGACCGAATGGAACAGCACATCCACCGACGGTCGATGACGATTGACCGGCGCAGACGGGTCGAGCGCGATCGTGTAATTCGCGCCGTTGCGAGCCAGCCGCATATGCATCTCGCCGCCCGGCGCGATGTAGGCATGGCCGGGCAGCACGCGCTGGCCATGGCTGGCTTCAACAACCGCCAACGCACACAGCGAGTCCAGTCGCTTCGCGAACGACGCCGTGAATCCGGCCGGCATGTGCTGGGTGATCAGGATCGCCGGCGCGTTGGCCGGCATGGGCTCCAGCAGACGACGCAGCGCTTCCGTGCCGCCGGTGGAGGCGCCGACGGCGATCAGCTTTTCGCTGGAAACCGCGGGTGCGCTCAAACGGGCCGGCGGCGTGGCCGTCGCCGAGCGCGCGCTCGGACGCGCCCGGGCGGCCGCACGCAGCTTGTAGACGATATCGGCGGCCGCGCCGGCCAGGCCGTCGCGGATGTTGACCTTCGGCTTGGCGACGAAATCGACCGCGCCGAGCTCGAGTGCCTGCAGCGTGATCTGCGATCCGCGCTCGGTGAGCGAGGACACCATCACCACCGGCATCGGCCGCAGCCGCATGAGTTTTTCCAGAAAATCGAGGCCATCCATGCGCGGCATCTCGACATCTAGCGTGAGCACGTCCGGATTATGGCGTTTGATCAACTCCCGCGCGGCATAGGGATCGGGCGCGGTCGCGACCATCTGCATGTCGGGCGCTTCGTCGACGATCGCGGTGAGCAGCTGGCGCATCAGCGCAGAGTCATCGACCGCCAGCACCTTGATCGGCGCACTCATGCCGGACTCCCGGCCACGACCGGTGCCGCGGCCTCGACCAGCCGGCGCTCGCGCTCGGCCAGCGCGGACTCGACCACCCGCAGACGGCGCACACGCGCCCGGCCGGTTCCGGCCGCATACTGGAGCTGGCGCGGCCATCCACCGCCCAGATCCTCTGCCATGACGGGAATACGGGCACGCGCCAGATAGTCGCGTACGAAATCCGCGTTGGCGTCGCCGATACGGGCGGTACGCATGTCGGCCAGCACATTCGCGCCGCCGAACACTTTCGCCTCGCAGCCGCTCACGACGCGCCCCGTGGGCCACCAGCGCGTCGATGAGCTGATTCATGGCGTAGCCGCCATAGACCATGCTGCGAATCCGAGCGCTCTCGGCGCTTTCGATATCCGGCAGCATGAAGTGATTCATGCCGGCCACGCCGGCCGCCGCATCGCGCAGACAGGCTGCGACGCAGGAACCCAGCACCGTGGTGAGCACGAACGGCTGGTCGGTGACGTAGTACTCCTTCGGCAGCAATTTGATATGCACCTCGCCATGCATGTCGACATAGCGACGGCTGGCAAACGCCGGATCGGCGCGGCATGCTTCGACGGTCGCCCTCATCGCCGACCGCCGCGAAGCTGGTAGACCGTCTGGCTGCGCAGCACGAACGGATTATCGAAGTAGCTGAAGTTCTCGGAATGACCGGCGAACAGCAGACCGTCCGGCTTGATCAGCCCGGCAAAGCGCTGCAGCACCCGCTGCTGGGTAGGCTTGTCGAAATAGATCATCAGATTGCGACAGAAGATCGCATCGAACGCGCCCTCGACCGGCCATTGCGCCGCCGCCAGATTGAGCGGTGCGAACCGCACGCGCGACCGCAGGCCCGGCGCCACGCGCGCCAGCCCGGCGCGCGCGCCCGTGCCCCGCAGGAAGAACCGTTTGCGCCGGTCCTCGCTGAGTTTTTCCACCGCGGCCAGCGGATAGATCCCGGCGCGGGCGTCGGCCAAGGCCCGGGTATCGATATCGGTGGCCAGAATCTCGGCCCGTTCGGCCGCCGGGCCGAGCGCCTCGTCCAGGGTGATCGCGATCGACCACGGCTCCTCACCGGTGGACGCCGCGCAGCACCAGATGGAGACCGGGCCGGTCCGACCGGCGCAACATGCCGGGCCAGCAACGGAAAATGATGCGCCTCGCGGAAGAACGATGTGAGATTCGTCGTCAGCGCATTGGTGAAATGTTCCCACTCGGGGTGGGCCGCGTCGGCTTCCAGCGGGTCGAGATAGTCGGAAAAGCGGCGCAGGCCGGCCAGGCGAACGCGCTTGGCCAGCCGGCTGTAGGCCATCTCGCGCTTGCGATCGGACAAGGCGATCCCGGCGCGTTCGCCGATCATGCGCCGCAGCCGGCTGAAGTCGGCTTCGGTGAACGCAAGATCGCGTACCGGCGCATCCAGTGTCGCGGGTTCGCGGAATGGTTCGATGACGTCGGACACGCTCGAGAAATCTCCAGTGGCGGCGGGGTGGGCCGTGGTGGCCTAGGCGGTCGCCGCGTCGAGCGTGTCGACCAGCGCCATCTCGCGGCTGGTCATCATCGCTTCGACATCGATCAGGATCAGCATGCGCTCCTCGATGCTGGCGAGCCCCTGCAGATACGCCGTGTTCATCTGGCCACCGAATTCCGGCGCCGGCTTGATCTGTTCGGCTGACAGGCCGATCACATCGGAGACGGAATCGACGACGATGCCGACCACACGCTCGCCGATATTGAGCACGATCACCACCGTATGTTCGGTGTAGTCGGCCTCCCCGAGCGCAAACTTGATGCGCAGATCCACGATCGGCACGATCTCGCCGCGCAGGTTGGTCACACCCTTGATGAACTCGGGCACGTTGGCGATGCGGGTCACGTTGGAATACCCGCGGATCTCCTGAACCTTGAGGATATCGACGGCGTATTCTTCACCGCCCAGGGTGAAGACCAGTACTTCGCGCTGATCGGTCTCGGTCACGGCAATCGTTTCACTCATGGCTGACGCTCTCTGCGGGCACGTTGTTCTCGGCGGGCGAATGCGGCGAACGCGCCCGGCGCGACGCACCGGCCATTCGCGACAAGGCGGTGGCATCGAGAATCAGCGCCACGCTGCCATCGCCCAGGATGGTGGCCGCCGACACGCCGGCGACCTTGCGGAAATGGGTTTCGAGGTTCTTGACCACGACCTGCTGCTCGCCGATCAGCTCATCCACGAACAGGGCGAAGCGGCGGGATTCACTGGACACCACCACCACGATGCCGCGATCGAGCCGGGTCTCGGCGCCTTCCACGTCGAAGGCGCGATGCAGCGCCACCAGTGGCAGATACTCACCGCGCACCTCGATCACGTGGTGGCCCGCGGTGACGGTGCGCACTGCGGATTCATCGATGCGCATGGATTCCAGGATGGCGCCGAGCGCGAGGATGAACACCTCGTCGCCGACCCTGACCGCCATGCCATCCATGATCGCCAGCGTGAGCGGCAGGATCACGCGGACTGTGGTACCCGCGCCATGCTCCGAGCGCAGATCGACATGCCCGCCGAGCTGGGCGATGTTGCGCTTGACCACGTCCATGCCCACGCCACGGCCGGAGATGTCGCTGACCTGGGCAGCGGTCGAGAAACCGGCAGCGAAGATGAGCTGCCAGACGTCTTCGTCGGGCATGTCATCGCTCACGGCCAGGCCGTTGCTCCGCGCCTTGGCCAGAATGCGCTCGCGGGACAGACCGGCGCCGTCGTCGCCGATCTCGATGACGACGTTGCCGCCTTCGTGGCGCGCCGACAGGGTCAGGCGCCCGGCGGCCGGCTTGCCCGCGGCGATGCGCGTCTCGACGTCCTCGATGCCGTGGTCGAGACTGTTGCGGACCAGATGCGTCATCGGATCCATGATCCGCTCGATCAGGCCCTTGTCGAGCTCGGTTGCCCCACCTCGGGTCTCCAGCGTCACGTCCTTGCCGAGCTTGGCGCTCAGATCGCGCACCAGCCGCGGGAAGCGATTGAAGGCGAAATCCATCGGCACCATGCGCACCGACATCACCGCTTCCTGCAGATCGCGGGCATTGCGCGCGAGCTGGCCCATGCCTTCCGACAGCGCCTCGCCGTGTTCGCGGTCGAGCTCGCCCACGGCGCGCTCGAGCATCGACTGGGTGATGACCAGCTCACCGACCAGGTTGATGATCTGATCGATCTTGTCGGTCGGTACACGCACCGACGTCGATTCCGAGCCGGCGCGCTCGCGGGGTCGCTCGCCCGGCGAAGCCGGGGTCGCGGGCCCGGGCGTCGGACGGGCCGGTTCGGCCATGGCCGGCACGGGCTTGTTCGATGCCACGGCCGCCTCGGATTCGGCCGCCCCGGCCGGCGCATCGTCGATCAACGACTCGACCCGGATCTGTTCGGCGTCGAGCTGGAATGCCAGCACGGCGGCGATATCCTCGGCCGACTGGTCGCTCACCAGATCGAGGCTCAGCGTCTCTTCGCCTGCGCTCTGGTCGACAATCTCGCCGAACAGCCCGACTTCCTCGATCAGGCCGGGCCGAGCTTCGGGCTCGACCCCGGTCAGGACAATGCGCAATCGCGGCCCATGAGCGGACGCCGGCGTCTCGCCAGCCGGCTCGATCTGGATTTGATCTTCGTCGACGATGAAGCACAGCACCGCTGAGATGTCGGCGACGGTGGCCGAGGTGGTCAGATCGAGCGCCAGCATATCGGCCCCGTCGCGACGATTCGCGATCGCGCCGAACAACGCGAGTTCCTCCGCCAGCGCCGCGGCCTCACCAGCGGCAAGACCGGCGATGCGCACGGCCAGGCAGCGTTCGCCCTCCTCGACGGTTTGTGCATCCGATCCCGGGCCCGATGCAGGGCCGGCCGGCGGCACGGACGCGCCCTCGTCCTCGCGCCGGCCCTCGGCGAGCCGTTGCAGCACACGACAAATGCGCTCGGCAGCATCGGCATCCGGAGCCTGGCCTTCACGATAGGACTCGACCTGACCCTTCAGCACGTCGCTCGCCTCCAACAGAATATCGACCATGGCCCGGTCGAGCGTGAACTCGCCGTTGCGGGCCTGGTCGAGCAGGTTCTCCATGCGGTGCGTCGTGTCCTGCAGCGCTTCGAAGCCGAAGGTGCCGGCACCGCCCTTGATCGAATGGGCCGCGCGGAAGATGGCGTCCAGCTGGTCGCGGTCCGGGGCGTCCGTATCGAGCTCGATGAGCAGACGCTCCATGTCCTCGAGCAGCTCGCCCGCCTCTTCGAAGAAGGTGTCGTAGAAATCGCTGACGTCCATACTGTTTATTCTTCTGGTCGCGCTATGCCGGGGCCGGCATCGCGTCCGGCTACCCTGAAATATCGTTCGGAGCGCGCGGAACTTTAGGGGCAACCCAGCCCAGCATGGCGCCCAGATCCGTTTCTTCCGGCGATTTTTCCGTGGCCGTGCGGTGCTGCGGATGGATCGGCACGGTGCGGGTCTCGACGCTGCGCCCTGCCGCCTCGATGCGACGCTGGGCCCGGTCGTTGAGCAGGAGAATGCTGATTCGGCGGTTGAGCGGCGAGTCCGGCTTGTCGCCCTGGACATGCTCGGTATCGGCCGCCCCGATGACGCGCAACAGCTTGTTCGGCGCCATACCGCCGGCCACCAGCGCGCGCCGAGCGGCATTGGCACGATCGGCCGACAGCTCCCAATTGCTGTATGCGCTTGGCCCGGCCGCATAGGGCAGATCATCGGTATGCCCGGTCAGTGTGATCTTGTTGTCGACCGTCGACAGGGTCGGCGCGATACGCTCGAGCAACTGCTTGATGCCCGGCTCGAGATGAGCGCTGCCGAGCTTGAACATCGGACGGCGCTTGGAATCGAAGATCTGGATACGCAGGCCGTCCGGCACCATCTGGATCTTGAGCTGGGACGACATGCGGCTGAGCCTCGGGTCCTGCTCGATCTGGGCCTGAAGCTTTGCGCGCAAGCGCTCGAGCCGCCGATTGTCGGCGTGATAATTGGTTGCGCGCGGGGTGGTCAGCGCCACCTCGCCGTCGGAATGCACCGGGTTATCGCCCCCGCCCGGAATTGCGCTGTTGCTGGCCGACGACTTGTCGCCTCCGGCCAGAGCGACCTTGAGCGGCATACGGAAATACTGGCCGACGTTCTTCAGCTGGGAGTCGCTCAGCCCCGACAACAGCCACATGACCAGAAAGAACGCCATCATGGCGGTCATGAAATCGGCGTACGCGATCTTCCAGGTGCCATGCGAGGTATGGCGCTGATGTCGCTTGCGCCGGATGACGATCGGCCGGCGTGAGGTCTCGTCGCTCACGAATCCTCCCGCGCGCCCCCGGCACGCACCTCACGCACATGGTTTTCGAGCTCGGAGAACGCCGGGCGCTCGGCCGAGAACAGCGCCTTGCGGCCAAACTCGATCGCCAGCGGCGGCGCATAGCCATTGAGATGCGCGAGCAGCGTCACCTTGATCGTCTGCAGCACCTTGACCACATCGTCGATCTGGGTCCGCACGCGCGCGGCCAGCGGCGAGACGAAGCCATAGGCCAGCAGAATACCGAGGAAAGTGCCAACCATCGCATGCGCAATCAGCGGGCCGATGCCGGCCGGCTCGAGCGACGCCGAACCCAGAGCGTGAACCACTCCCATCACGGCCGCCACGATGCCGAAAGCCGGCAGCGCATCGCCCATGGCCGACAGGCCCTGGGCAGGTACTTCCGCTTCCTGCTGGAAGGTCTCGATCTCGTGGTCCATGAGGGCCTCGATCTCGAAGGCATCCATGTTGCCGCTGATCATCAGCCGCATGTAGTCGGCGATGAAATTCATGATCAGAGGATCGCCCAGCAGGGCCGGATAGCTGGCAAACAACGTGCTGTTGGCCGGATCCTCGATGTCGGCCTCGAGCGCCATCATCCCTTGCTGACGGGCCTTGGCCATGAGCAGGTAGAGCAAGGTCATCAGATCGAGACAGGCGGCCTTGCTGTAGCGATGGCCACGCAGCAGCTTCGGGAACGCCCGCATCATCGCGGATACGCCCTTGCCGTTGGTCGAAGCCAGAAACGCACCAATGCCCGCACCGAAGATGATCACGAATTCGGCCGGCTGGAAGAGCACGCCCATATGGCCGCCCACCAGGGCGTATCCGCCGAGCACGGACACGATGACAACGATATAGCCGGCTACGACAAGCACTTGGCGACCCCTCGCGATCGAGCACGATCGCGTTTAACGACTGTTTGCGCGTAGAGCGCTTAACGGCCGCCGAGGCAGGAACTTGAACGGGAAAAGCCCATCAGGCGACGACCGATGGGCTTTCAGACTAATGTGTCGGCTCTCCTCCATCACTGCGGCGCGCCTTCTTGCGCGTCTTGCCCGCACGGGACGGCGGCTGACAGATGCCGCACACGAAACCCTGATCAAGGCTGAGCGCGTGGTTGACGAAACTGCCGTGACAACGCTGACAGGTCGACAGCATCATCATGTCGCTTTCGAAGAAGCGCACCAGCATCCAGGCTCGGGTCAACCCGAGCACCGGCTTGGCGTCATCGCCGATCGGCACCTGCTCCAGATACAGCCGATACGCGCTCACCACCGACTGCATCCGATCGCGATTGGGATGCCGCGACAGCGACAGGTAGATGTTGTAGAACAGCGACGAATGGATGTTCGGCAACCAGGTCACATACCAGTCGGTCGAGAACGGCAGCATGCCCTTGGGCGGCGATTCGCCGTGAATTTCCTTGTATAGATTGATCAGCCGGCGCCGGCTGATGCCGGTTTCAGTCTGCAGCACCTGCAGCCGCGCGCCCAGTTGGATCATCTCGATCGCCAGACTGATCTGGCGCCCCTCGGCGATGACGCTCTTTTCGCTCATGTGGTCCCCCTGAGGCCTGGCCCCAAGCGTCGGCAGGCCCTGCAATCGACGACGGGCCGATCAGCCGTTTCGCCCGTCGGCCTTGCGGCCTTCGCCTGTTTGCTCGCCATCCTCGTTGCGATCCGCCGCGCGGCGTTGAGCCTGGCGGCGATCGCCTTCGGCACGGCGCTCGCCCTGGCGGCGCTCGATACCCTCCGGCGGCCCTTGATCGTGAATCCGCCGATCGCCCTGGCGCCGTTCCTCCTGGCGCCGGTCATTGGCGGCCCGGCGCTCGTTGCTGCCGAGCAGGATCGCCGCGTGTACCTGGCGCATGCTGTCGTCCCCAGTCGCTCGGATCAACGAATGCAGCTGGTCAGCGTCGCTCAGCGAGAAATGACAGAGCAGCTGATTGCAGCGGGCCAGGCGGGCCAGCTCCGATACCGGTATGCGGCTGAGCAGATCGGCCATTTCGTCGTCGATCTTGAGACGAAACATGGCCGCTTCGCGATCCGTGTTGATCAAGCGCTGCATGAGCAGCAGGTACGACAGATTGACCTCGCGAATATCGTCGAGTAGATGATCGGTTTGCAATTGGCACCTCGTGCTTCGGCATCGCTCTCCCTGTCGGGGTCGACAGGCAGACAAACGCCGCCCCCAATGTGACGGGATAACCGACGCCTGTGTCAGGGCCGTTACGCGACGTCACTCCGCGCGAGCGAGAACGCGCCCCATCACGCGCTCTGTTCACACATAGTCAAGTTATGGGAAACAACAAAACGAGGTCAAAGCCGTTCGTCAGGAAATTCAAAACGATACCTTTTTTACCTTCAGTTTTCTCCACGCTCGGCCAGGGCCGCCTGCTCCAGTTCGTACACCCATGCCAACAACTCAGCGACTGCAACATACAGCGATGGCGGTATATGTGCATCCAGATCCACCTGCGCCAAAAGTCGAACGAGTTCGGGCTCGGCGTGCACCTGCAGATCGTGCTCTTTCGCGCGGGCGATGATCGCGTCGGCGATGTCGCCGTAGCCCTTGGCGACCACTCGCGGCGCGGCCTCGTGGCTCTCGTAGCGCAGCGCCACGGCCTGTCGGCGCCCGTCACCTTCAGGCCGCTCGGAATCCGGCCGCTTTCGGCTCATGCGCTCGGCTCCGTGACCAGACGAACCGACGACTCACCGAATCCGGCCTCGCGCAGACGCCGACGCAGCGTTGCAATATCCGCGGCGATCAACTCGCGACCGGCGCCGCGCTCGGCCCAGGCGGTCACCCTCACCCGAGCGCCTGCCACCTGCAACCGCGCCTCGAACGCGCCGAGCCCCGGAAGATCCAGGGCGAGTGCCGTGGTCGCGGGCGCGGCGCCTCCCTCTGCGTTCGCTTCGCCCTCCGGCTCCCGCTCGATCGACCAGCGCATGGGCGCCCCGGCCCAGGCTTCCCCCTGCCATTGGAATACGCCGCTGGCCAACAGATCGATCTGCTGACGAACCAGCATCGCCAACCGGGGATCGGTGGCAGCCGCACTGCCCGGCTGGCCGGCGGAAGCGTCGCCCCCGCGGGCGTCGGCGTGCGCGGCCACACCCGGCGCGGAGCTCGCCCCGAGGCGCGCCTGGGGCTCATCAGCCAATCTTGCCCGCGGAAACTGGCCGCGTACCCAGGCGGCGAGATGCGATTCGTAGAACAACCCGCTGCCGGCCACCTGCTGGGCGAGAACCGTGGCCAGCTCCGGGGTCCGGGGCACGCCGCTGGCCAGCGGCTGCGCCCGGGTCACCGGCGACGACGCCCGGCCGACGGACACCTCGCCCAGCAGCCGGGCGAGCAGCCCGCCGCCACGCGACAGATGCAGCTGTGCCGACTGCCCGCTACCCGCACCACTGGCGATCGCGCGGGCGATGTCCCGAGCACTGGGCGTATCCGCTTTGGCGGCGGTGCTACGGTTACCGGCAGCCGCAGCGCCGCGCACCAATCCGGCGCTGCTCTCGCGGCCCGGGTAGGCCGTCGCGCCGCGCTGCGCCAGGGGCGACATCTCGCCGCTGACCGGACGCAGCGCCGACAATGGACCGTGCGCGGCCCGCGCGCCGATACGCGCGACATCGCCGGCCCGCCCCAGCACCTGCGGCAGCAGGGTATCCAGAATCGGCGTGATGGTGCCCAAGCGCCGGCCTGGCTACGCCCGCCCCTGCGTCTCGTAGGCCCGCGCGGCGAGGTGGCGGTGACGCGAATCGGCCATGTGCCGACTGAGCTCGGACATGCGTCGATCCAGACATTCGCGGACTTCGCTCTCGGCACCGCGAATCTCGCCGATCAGGCCGATCTTGTGATCGGTGGCCCCAGCCGAGAGCGTGCCTTGCTGCTCGGCTTCGGCCAGCGCTTCCATGGCCCCCACGTAGGCGGTCTGCATCTCGAGCAGGCGATCCCAGTCCCCGGCGCGCGCGTAGTGCTGCATCATCCGACTGTAATCGCGGATCGTCTCGTAGCGGTTGAGGATATCGCCGTCATGGCCGACACCCGCAGTCAATCTCTGCGCCATGTCGCCACCCTCAGCCGATCTGCTTCCAGGCGGAGGCGATATCGTCGAGCAGGCGCTCGACTTCGGCGATCGCCTCGCCGTCGCCGCGCAGATTGGCCTGCATCAGCCGACGAATCATGTAGTCGTACAGCGCATCGAGCCGCTCGGCCAGTTCACCCCCGCGCTCCATGTCCAGCGCGTCACGCAGACCACGCTCGATGATGTCGATCGCCCTGGACAACGCCATGCCACGGGCCGGCACATCGCCGGCGGCCAGCGCGAAGCCGGCCTTGCGCAGCGCGGCCTGGGCACCGTCGAAGAGCATGACGATCAGCTGATGTGGCGACGCACTCATCGCGCCGCTGGTCAGGCCGACGTTGGCATACGCCTGGGCGGCTTTTTGCGTATTCATGGACAGCTACTCACGAGGATCGGTAACGGCAGATCTCATCAGCCCTTCGACGAAGATGACGACGAGTTGAGCTGGGACAGTTGGGTGGTCAGGTAGGACTGGGTCGAGTTCAAGCTCGACATCAGCGAATCGAGTTGGACGAACTGCTGGTGATAGCGTGCAACCGTGGCGTCGATGGTGTCCTGCATGTTGCTGATGCTTTTGTTGACGTCATCGATGCTGTTCTGGATGCCCTTGCTGGCACTGCTCAGCACGCCGTTCTGATCGGTCATGCGGCCGATCGTGGCGGAAAGCATACCGGCCACACCGTCATCGGTCGCGCTCTTGGTCGGATCGCCCGAGAATAGGCTGGGCCACCCCGCGCGGATCGCTGGCGAGCGCTGTATCGAGCTTGCTCTCATTATCGATCTTGAGAGTGCCGTCGGTCTGCAGCGATATGCCGATGTCACTGAGGACCGACAGACTGTTACCGCTTACCGGTGTATTGAGTGCCTTGTTGAGCTGCGACGATACCGAACGCGCGGTGGAATCGCCCAGCAACACGCCGTTGCTCGATGGATTCGAGCCGTTGAAGGCGGTCAGCGCGCCAGCCTTGCCCTGATAGCTGTTGTAGGCCGACACGAAATTCTTGATCGCACTCTTGATGGTGCCGTTGTCGCGCGTGGTCGACACCTGGTTGGCGCTGCTCGTGATCGAGTTCAGCGTCAGCGTCACGCCCTGAATGGCATTGTCCACCGTGTTGCTGCTACGGGTGATGGCGATGCCGTTGACCGACAGCTTGGCATCCTGGGCCGCAACCGTTTCGGTCATGCTGCCCGTGCCGGCGCTGCTGTCATAGCTGAGCAGATCAGCCAGCGGCGTGCCCGTCGCACCACTCGCATCGGTCGCCGATACGGTGATCTGGTTGGCCGTGCCGCTGGCATCGGACGACAATACGAGCCGATACGGCGTCGCGCTGCCATCGTTGATGATCGAAGCCGAGACGCCCGCATTGGCGTGATTGATCGCATCGCGGATATCCGTCAGCGAACTCTGCCCGCTCGCCAGATCGATCTTGACCGGGGCATTGCCACCGGCCGCGATGGAGATCGTGCCGCCCGCGCCGATATTGGCGGTCTTGTCCGCCACCGGCGAGGCCACCAGCGACTGGGACTGGGCCAGCTGCGAGACCGACACGTCGTAGCTGCCGGGCACTGCATCCGTGCTGCTCGTGGCCGTGATCGCGCCGCCGGACACATCGACCTTGGTGGAATCGAAGAGACTCGGGTCGTTGAGTTTGTCCGCGGCCGACTGAAGATTCTGCACCGCGCTGGTCAGCGTGCCGTAGGCCGACAGCTGCGCGGTATAGCTCGATTTCTGTGTCTGCAGCGGCTGTAGACGCGTCTGTTCGGAGGACTTGAGGCCGTCCAGAAGCGAGCTCAGATTCAGGCCGGAGCCCACGCCGAGCGAGGAAATCGTCGAAGTATAGGAACTGGACATCGTCAGCGACTCCTTATCGGCATCGGCAAGCAGGCCGATGCCATCCGCGGGTTGCCGGCTGTATCGGCGCCCTGAGGACGAACTTTAGGGCCGCCTGGCGAGGAAAACGTCGCCATCCGAGGGCGGCTCAGGAGCCGCCCGTCGACAAATGACGGCCGCCCGTCTGCGGCTTTTCGCCGGGCGGACAATCGGTGCCGGCGCTGGACAGGGTCGTGCCATGCGCACCGCGGCAGACGTGGTGCCCCGACGGCTTGCCGTCGTAGCCGCGCAGGCGATAGCCATCCGGCTGATAGTTGCCAGGCCAGTGCTCGAGTTCGGGCCGGACGTCGATCCCGATCTCGGGATAATACGGCGAATACGGCGTCTGGGAGCCCCTGCCAGCCGGCCGCGGTCCGTGCGGCAGATCGTGGCCGGCATGACGCGATTGAGACGGCTCGTGGGCACTGGCGGCGAACGCACATGCGGCGACGGCCACCACCAGCCCGAGGCCGTGGGTGGTGCGGCGCAGCCAGCGGTTGTTTGAATGATTGCAATGCATCGTCGCGCCTATCGGCCGAATCGTCGCGAGCTTGAGGCCGGCCTTTTCAACTGTCGTCACGGTCGGACGTATCGGTGCGGCGAGCCCGCCAGCGGACCAGCGACTCCCGCCGCCGCGATGCCGTGGCGGGCGCGAACAGTCCGGAAACCCCGCGCCCGACCGAACGATTGAGCCCGCGCAGCCGTCGATAGACACCCGCGCCCGTCGGCCAGCCAAGCCGGGCGGCGAGCGAGCGATGCGCGCTTTCCATACCGCGCGCGCCGGTCTCGACTGCGTTTTCCACATCGCGCTGGCGCCGCCGGAAGCGTCCGCGGGCGGCCTCGAGCGCCGACGCTTCCGCCTGAAACGCCCGCAGCCGACGCACTCTGGACTCCGCAGTTGCCAGACGCCGTTCAGCCCGTCGCCCCTGCCAGCCAAGCACGACGAGCGCGGCCATAAGCGCGAGTATCAGGGCCACCATGAGGACGTCATGGCGGATCAGGAACCGCTCGGGTGGAACACATTGACCTCGGCGGCCACCGCGCGCTCGTTGAGGACCTGTTTCACCTGGGCCGCGGCCTCGTCGTAGACCCGCCGCCGGATCAGACGCGGCGCAACACCGGTGAGTACGCCGGCCCAGCGCGAGCGTTCGCGCGCCAGAGCCATCGGCTCGGTGAGCTCGATCACGATGCGGCTGCCGCCGATTTCGGCCATGAGGCTCTCGAACTCGCGGTCCTCGATCTCGAGAGCGCGTCCGAGGCGCGTCACGTCGGCCTCTAGAATCGCCAGCCGTTGCTGGGCCTGCCCGAGCCGAACGGCCAGAAAGCCGGTCGCGCCGAAGGCGACAACCACTAGGGCGAAAAGCCAGAGCATGTTTCTCACCCGACCTTGTCAATGCACAATGGCAGTGTGCGTCCGGGCTCGATAAGTCGCAAGGTCGCGGGCCCGAACGACACGGCCGCAAGCGCGGTCGCTCATGAAACAGCCACAGCCGGTTGCCGTTTCACGCAGCCTTCGGAGCCGCAACGCGGCGTCGCGTGAAACGGCGACAGGCCCTAGACTCCACCCCAGAGCCTCGTGAGGAATCACGCATGACCGACTCATCGGATTCGCTGGCCGGACGCCGTATCGGGGTGCCCGAATCGCGCCAGCTCGATCTTTTCGCCGACATGCTCGAGCGCCGCGGCGCCGCGGTCATGCGGTGCCCGCTGGTGGATATCCGCCCCGCGCCTGACCCCGGCCCGGTCAGGGCATGGGTCGACGACGTGATCGCGCACGGCCTGGACGACATGATCTGGCTGACGGGCGAAGGCGTGCGTCGCCTGCGGGATTTTGTTACCGACGACACCGATGAACGCCGCCGGCAGTTCTGGCAGGCGCTGGCCGCGGCGCGCACCATCACCCGCGGACCGAAACCGGTGCGTGAGCTCAGAACCGATGGCATCGGCAGCGATCTCCCGGCGACTGCGCCCACGACGGCCGGCGTGATCGATGCGCTGGCTGACGCTGATCTGGCCGGCCATCGCGTCGGTGTGCAGCTCTACGGCACCGACCCGAATACGCCGCTCATGGAAGCGCTGGCCGCGCACGGCGCCACGGCCTTGCCGGTCGCGCCCTACGTGTATGCCGATCAGGCCGAGAACGCCGCGGTCGAGGCGTTCATCGAGACCATCGTGGCCGGCGACCTGGAGGCCGTGGCCTTCACCAGTTCGCCGCAGGTGCGGCGTCTGTTCAAGGTGGCAGGGCGCCGCTCGCGCGCCGCCGAACTGACGACCGCCCTCGGTCGGTGCGGCGTGGCCGCGGTCGGGCCGCTGGTTGCCGAATCACTTGCCGAGCACGGGGTCGCGGTCGATCTCATGCCCGACTCCAGTTATTTCATGAAACCGCTGGTCCGCCGTCTCGATGCGTATTTCGCCTCGAGCACGCCGGCCGCGTAGCCCGATCCGAGGAGTTGTCATGGCGCGTTCCGTATCCGCCCTGTCGTTGGCCACCGGCCTGACCGCGCTCGCGGTCGTGCCCTTCGCGGCCGGCGTGTATTACGCCTTCGCCCATTCCGGGAACGGCGCGGCCCAGGCGTTGCACTGGCTGCTGGCATATCTCGCCACCATCGTATCGTTCATCGGCGGCGTGCAATGGGGCCGCATGCTGGCCGCCAGACAGGCGCCGCCACAGGACATGGTGCTGGCGGTGGTGCCGGCGCTGATCGCCTGGCCCGCCCTGCTCATGAGCGGGCCGTGGCCGTTCTTCATGCTGCTGGCCGCTCTGGTCATCGCCTGGCTGGGCGACGAGAACGGCGCCCGCCAGGGCTGGCAGGGGCGCGGATTTCTTCAGCTGCGCCGCTTGATCACGCTGATCGTCGCTGCTTGCGTGGTGGCGATCGGCTGGCGCGTCATGCGTGGCTGACGTCCGGCCGCTGTCGGTCCACGTCGAGGATCTGACCGCCGACGACGGCGGCGCGTTTCGCATCCTGCGCGTGGACGCCTCCGCCGAGCGTCACGGCGCGCCGGCGGTGCTGGTGCACGGCATGTTCACCGATCGGCGCTTCTGGCTGTCGGAACGCGAAGTGGGCCTGGCCGCCTACCTGGCGCGTGCCGGGCATCCGGTGATCGCGGTACAGCGGCGCGGGCTGTCGGATTCGCCGCGCTGCACCCGGCGCCGCGGGCTGGTCGAACATCTGGCCCACGATCTGCCGGTGGTCGCGCGGCGCGTGGCGCGCAGCCACGAGCGCCCCGCGTTCTGGATCGGACATTCCTTCGGCGGCGTGCTGGCTGCCCGGGCGATCGCGACCCGGCTGCCGAGCGAGACCGTGGCCGGGCTCGTGCTGCTCGCCAGCCAGTACGAAGTGGGCAAACGCATGCTCGACCGGCCCGGCAACCTGGCGACCAAGACGATCGCGCGAATGCTCGGCCATCTGCCGGCGCGTGCCGCGGGCCTCGGCCCGGTCGATGAGCCGGCCGCGGCCGTGTTCGACGCCTGCGACTGGGTCGAGCGCCGGCACGGCGCAGGGTTCGGCGCCGAACTGGCAGGCATCCACGCACCGACACTGGCGATCAGTGGCGCTGCCGATCGTGTCGATCCGAGCGCGGGCTGTCGCCGCTTTGTCGAGTCCATCGCCAGCACCGACAAGACGTTCTGGGTCGCCGGAAAGACGCAAGGCTTCGAAACCGATTATGACCACCCGGGCATCGTCGTCTCCAGACCGGCCCGGCGGGAGATCTGGCCCCGGATCGCGGCCTGGCTCGCCGAGCACGAGCCGACCGCCTCGCCGACATGAAAAAAGCCGGCGTCGCAGCGTACGACGCCGGCTTTTCCGGATGGCGAGACGCGCGGGCTCAGGCCCCGATCAGGCTCTGCCCGCAGACCCGCAGCACGTTGCCCGAGACACCGCCGGCGCCGGGGGTACACAGAAAGGTGATGGCCTCGGCTACATCACCGGGCGTGCCGCCCTGGCCGAGCGAGGCGAGCCGACGGCCGGCCTCGCGCACGCCGAACGGCATTTCCGCGGTCATGCGGGTTTCGATGAAGCCGGGCGCCACGGCGTTGACGGTCACGCCGCGTTCGCGCTGGGCATCGGCGCGGCGTTCGACGAAGCCGATCAGGCCGGCCTTGGTCGCGCCGTAGTTGGTCTGGCCGCGATTGCCGGCGATGCCGCCGATCGAGCACAGACAGACCACGCGCCCGTGTTCGTTGATGACCTGTTCGTCCATGAGCACGGCGTCGACGGCCAGGATCGCCTGCAGATTGATCGCGAGCACCATGTCCCAGTAGTGCTCGGGCATGTTGGCCAGCGTCTTGTCGCGGGTCACGCCGGCGTTGTGGATGACGATATCCACGCCGCCGAATTTCTCCTTGAAGAAATCGGCGATCTGGCGCGGCGCATTGTCGTCGGTGATGTCCAGCGCCAGCGCGGTGCCGCCGAATTCGCCGACCGTCTCCTCCAGGCTGTCCTTGTCCTGTGGGATGTCGAGACAGACCACGTGCGCCCCCTCGGCGGCGAGCCGGGCAGCCGTGGCCGCGCCGATGCCGCGCGCGCCGCCGGTGACCAGTGCGGTCTTGCCGGCCAGTGGCTGGGTTTCCGACGCGTTCGGCGGAAAGATGCCGCGAGCGGTCACGGTCAGCGCCTGGCCGTCCACGAAGGCGCTGTGATCGGACAGGAAGAATCGCAGCGGCGCGGCAAGACGAGGTTCAGCGCCCGGTTCCACATACAGCAGGTTGACGGTCGAGCCGAACTTGCCGATCTCCTTGGCAAACGAGCGCGTGAAGCCCTCCACCGCGCGGGCTGCGGCCGCCGCCGCCACTGTCTCCATCGACTCGGGACGGCTGCTGAGCACCACCACGCGGGCGTTCTTGGTGAGCTTGCGAGCCACCGGATGGAAGAACTCGTAGAGTGCCTTGAGCTCGGCCGCGCCGCTCATGTTCGTGGCATCGAAGACCAGCGCGTCATACACGTCTTCGTCGCCGGGCTGCGGCTTGTCGCTGGTATCCACTCGGGCGCCGGTACCCGCCAGCACGGTGGTCGCCGTCTCGCGGGCGCTCGCGCCGGGCCCGGCGCCGAACAGCACGCGCTGGCCATCGAGGAAGCGAGCCTGATAGCTGCCGTCGGCACGCGCGAGCTCCACCGGCGTCGGAATGCCCAGCGCGCCCATGAACTTGCGCAGGGTCGGTTTCGAGGCTGCGTTGACCAGATAGTCGCTCATCGGAAAATCGTCCTGTGGTTCTGATCGAGCCGGCACGGCTGCGATCCATCGCGGCCCTGTCGACTCCCAATATAGTCCGTCGAACCGCACGCAACCCAGCGCGCGGCGTATGCAGCAACCGCTTGCGTCACCCGTAGCGGGCCTCGATCTTGTCGACCTCGGCGACGTACGCCGACATCGCATCGTCGCGGCTCGTGCCTTCGTTGTCCTTCCAGGCCTGCCATTTGTAGCGGGCCACCGGATTGATGAGGCTCGGCTTCTTGCCGGTCACGTCGCCATCGATTGCCTGACGGTACAGACCGTACATCTTGAGCTGAAAATCCTGTGACGGCTTGAATTCGCCATCGCTGGGCGCGTTGCGGACCTTGTCGACCGCTTCATCGAAGCGTTGCTTGATATCGGACATCGTTGTCACCTCCTCGATTGTTCGGTGCGTTGAAAGGCGCCCGCCGGTTCGCCCAGCCGCGGCGCCAGCCACTCGCGCAGCGCCCGATACACATCGTCGTGGTGAATCAGCGCGAAATGCGTCATGCCGTAGAACACACAGCCATCCAGGTCCGCGTCATTCAGCACACGCGGATGATCGAAGGCGCTGTCGACGGTCACCAGCAGATCGCCGAGCACACGGCCGATCGGGTCTTGATCGGATTGCCCGAGCGAGGCGGCGACCAGGAAACAGCCAGTGGGCGCGACGTCATCGTCGTGCCGCGGAGACCATCCATGGCGCAGGTTCTTCACGCCGACGCTGCGGACGTCGCCGATGGCATGAAAGGCGCGCGTATAGCGCGACCACGCCAGACCGCGGTTGAGCGATTCGCCGACCCGTTCCAGGGGCGCGCCGCGATGGGGCGAACCCAGACAGATCAGATCGGCCAGCACTCGAGGCCAGCGATGGCCGGCGGCACGCCCGGCCTCGATCGCCGCGCGCAACACCAGCCCCCCCATGCTGTGACCGATCACGCTCATTCGTTCGAGCGGTGCCGGCCAGGCCGCGACCAGGCGCTCCAGCCGCTCGGCCAGTTCGGCGCCGTTGGTGGCGATATCGCGGCCCGAGTTATAACGCAGGCGAAGCGCGGCATAGCCGTGATCGGCGGCCAGACGTTCGCCGAAATCCGGATTCGCACCATGGCGCCATTGACGGTCGTTCATGCCGAGCCCGTGCACCAGTACCACGAGCCGGGGCCGGGTCGCGATTGCGCCAAGACGACGCGGGTCGTCGTTCGCGAGCGTGCGCCCCGCCGCGTCGACGAACGCCATCGGCAGGGCCAGCTCGTTGCCGCTCGCCTCTAGGTGGTCGCCCACCGCGCCATTGAGCGCGCTGCGCAGCGCCAGCAGCGCGCCGCCGGTGGCGGTATCCTCCGGCATCGATCGCCGCGTCAGCCCGGCCAGGCCGCGGGCGGCGGCGAAGCTGGCCCCGCCAATGCCGCGCACGCCGGCATAGGCGATACCGCTGATCGCGCGCTCGGGCCAGGCCACCGGGTTCACGGATGCGCCGGTGTCACCGATGGTGCGATGCACATTCTCGACCAGATCCACCGTGCCGGCATAGACATCGGCCGCCGCGGCCACGCCGCCGCGCAGCCAGACGCCGTATCCGGTCGTGCGGCGCGGCGCGTTCATGCCCGTAGCCCGCCGCAGTGATGGTTTAGCACGCCCAGACTGCGCATGAAGGTGACCAGATGGCCGCCCAGAATCGCCTTGCCTGTGGTCATCAGCGCCGCGGAGATCCCGCGCGACGGATCGGCCCAGCCGAGGATGTTCATGAAACCGAGATGGCCATAGGCCGAGCCGCACATCGGGCCGTACAGCCCGAGCGGGTTCATGCCGAGCATGAGTCCTTCGCTGTAGCGCATCGGAATTTTCAGCGTTCGGTCCAGAATCTGGTTGGAAGCCGGCTGGGTGGCACGGGCCAGCGTGTCCAGTCTGAACAGTCGTTGGCCCTGATATACGCCGCCGTCGAGCAGCATCTGATAGAAACGCGACAGCTCTTCGGCGGTCGCATACAGGTTGCCTGCCGGAATCACCGCGTCCATGAAGAAATCGCGATTGGAGATATCCACGACATCCTCGAACGGCACCGACAGCGCGTCCTCGGCCCAGCGCGACACCGGCCAGCGCACCGGCTGACCCGCCACATGGTTCTCGGCCACGCGCGAGCGCGACCGGCCATCCAGACCATAGGTGAAATAGCGCATGCCCAGCGGCTTGCGGAGCTTGGCGTCGAGGTAATCGGTGACCGGGGCATCGGTCACGCGACGAATGATCTCACCCAGAATGAAACCACCGGTGAAGGCATGATAAGCCAGACGCCGCCCGCCGGCCTCGGCCCGCATGGCACAGATGCGCTCGACGCATCGATCCCAGTCGGTGAGGATCTCCGGCCCATGACCTTCCGCGCTGAACTGCGGAAATCCGCCCTGATGCGCAAGCACCTGGGCGATCGTGGTTCGCGACTTGCCCTGCCCGGTGAAAGCGGGCAGATAGTGCGATACCGGCCGGTCCAGATCGATGCCGCCCTCTTCAGCCAGCTTGTGCGTAAGCAGCGCAATGACGGCCTTGCTGGCCGAGAACAGGCACACCGGGGTATCCGGCTGGGCGATGCGCGCGTTCGGTGCCAGCGGGCGCTCCGGTGCCAGACCGCGCGCGTAGCCGATCGAACGGTTGAGCACGACCCGCCCATGCCGGCGCAGACAGAATATCACCGCCGGATGGATCCGGGTGGCGAACATATCGTCGAGCATGGCCGAGGCGATCGACTCAACGGCCGGCTCGGTCAATCCGGCCTCGGCCGGCGCGACTTCAGCCGCTCGGTCGATACGGACGAGCGCCGCCGGGTCACCGTCGATGGCGATCCGGCGCGTGCCGGGCAGCGCGAAATTCATGAGACCTTGCGCCACTCGGCGGCCTGGGCCTCGGCGCGCCGCGCTTCCTCGGAATGCGGATCGAGCAGATATGCCTTGGAGAAATCGTCGGTCAGCAACACGTCGTAGCGCAGCTTGTCGTATTCGCGCAGCTGGTCCGCCTGCTCGGCGTCGATCCGGCCCTTCTCCACGGCGTCCTGCAACTGGGCCTCGATGGTCGCGCCCTCGATCTCGCCATGCTTCACGCCACGCAGGAAATCGCCATAGAACGGATCGACCTCCTTGAGCTTGTCGTAGGCGGCCATCAGACGACCGGTGGGATCGTTTTCGCCGCGGCCGATGTAGATGTCGTAACTCATGCGTTTGCCGAAAGCCGAATCGCGTGTCATAGCCGACATCATGTCGCAAAGTCGGCCGTTGAGGGTATCGCTCGGCCCGGAGAAACGCCGGCCGGCCGGCAGCGCAACCACCGACAGCAACGGTCGCAGCGCCTTGATCGGATAGTTGCGCACGAAATCGTGAAAGGCCGATTCGATGGCGTGCAGGTGATATTCCAGGGCCCAGGCCGCATGCACGGTGTCTTCCTCGGTCGCGCCGTGTTCCTCGAAAGCCTTGAGCGTGGCCGAGGCCATATACAGATGTGACAATACGTCGCCGAGCCGCGCCGAGGTCGATTCCTTGAGCTTCAGCGCGCCGCCCAGGCTGCCCATCGACACGTCGGCCGAGAACGCCAGCGCGGCCGAGAAACGCTCCAGATGCCGATAATAGTCGGCCATGGCGTTGTCGACCGGCGTCTTCGCCAGGCGTGCCCCGGTCAGACCCAGCGTGAACGCGCGCACCATGCGGTTGATCGAATAGCCGACGTGCGAGAACAGCAGCCGGTCGAACTCGCGCAGGCCGGCCTTGAAGTCCGGGTTGTGCGCGGCCTCCATCTCGGACAGCACATAGGGATGGCAACGAATCGCGCCCTGGCCGAAGATCATCAGACTGCGCGTCATCACGTTGGCGCCTTCGACCGCGATCGCCACCGGCAGTGCCTGATATGCGGCCGCCAGATAGTTACGCGGCCCCATGATGATGCCGCGCCCGGAATGAATATCCATGGCGTGGTTGATGACCGTGCGCATCATCTCGGTCGAATGATACTTGATCATCGCGGTGACCACGCTGGGCGTGCAGTTATCCACGCCGGAGGCGGTCAGGTTGCGTACGTTCTCCAGGATATAGGCATAGCCGCCGATCACGCCGAGGCCTTCGCGTACGCCCTCGAAGTTGCCGATCTCGGTGCCGAACTGACGCCGGATACGCGCGTAGGCCGAGGTGATGCCGTACATGCCCTTGCCGGTTGCGGTCGACAGCGCCGGCAGCGAAATGCCGCGCCCGGCCGACAGGCATTCCACCAGCATGCGCCAGCCCTTGCCGGCCTGTTCCGGACCGCCGATGATCGCATCGATCGGCACGAACACGTCCTTGCCGTGGATGGGCCCGTTCATGAACACCGCGCCCGGATAATGCCGACGGCCGATCTCCACCCCCGGCGTGTCGGTGGAGAGCAACGCGCAGGTGATGCCGTAGTCGATCTGGTCGGGATCGCCCAGCAGGCCATCGGGGTCCTGCAGCTTGAACGCCAACCCCATGACGGTCGCCACCGGCGCCAGCGTGATGTAGCGCTTGTTGAAGGTGAGGCTCAGGCCGAGCACGTCCTCGCCGTCGATCGTACGCCGGGTGACGATGCCGGTATCCGGCATCTGGGTGGCGTCCGAGCCGACCTCGACGCCGGTCAGCGCAAAGCACGGCAGCTCCTGCCCGTTGGCCAGGCCCGGCAGCCACCGGTCCTGTTGCTCCTTGGTGCCGTAATGCACCAGCAACTCACCCGGGCCGAGCGAGTTCGGCACCATGACGGTAACCGCGGCTGTCAGCGAACGCGTGGCGATCTTGGCCACCACACAGGACTGGCCGTACGCCGAGAAGCCCAGACCACCGTGCTCCTTCGGAATGAGCATGGCGAAGAAGCGATGGTTGCGTATATAGTCCCAGACGGGCTCGGGGAGGTCCTTGAGTTCGAAATTGACCTCCCAGTCATCGATCATCGCGCAGAGTTGCTCGGTTTCGTTGTCCAGGAAGGCCTGCTCGGCCTCGGTGAGCTTCGTGAGCTTGAAGTCGAGCAGCTGGTTCCAGTCCGGCCGGCCACGGAACATCTCGCCTTCCCACCAGACCTGGCCGGCTTCGATCGCCTCTTTCTCGGTGGCCCCCATTTCCGGAAGGATACGCCGGAACACACCGTAGAGCGGCCGGCTCATCAGCGCGCGACGCAACGGCACGACGTTGAATGTGATCGCCGGGATGGCGAACAACACCGCGGCGATGCCGAGGCCGGTCGGACCGTAGAAGCCCAGCGCCCAGAAGGCCGCCAGCACGAGCGCGGTGACCCCGGTGAACACCGCGAGGGATATTCCACGATAAAACAGGGTCCAATACAGACCGATGAGAATAAGCGCAGTAATCAGTCCGAACATGGCGACCTCGCCAAAACAGGAAAACCGGAGGGCTTGCATGCCTTATACAGGCAAAGTTTTTATGGAAAGCCCTTTTCAAAAAGATAGGTTTTCAGATAATACCAACCGAATGCATGCCGTCAAGCAGGCCCGCCCGTGACCGACTCCGCCCGAAAAAGCACTGCCTCGACCCGTAGCCGCAAGCGTGGTTATCGCGGTCTGTCCGCCGAAGAACTCCGCCGACAGCGCCACCAACGGCTGATTACCGCCGGCACCGCGCTGTTCGGCGAACGCGGCTATGCCGCGACGCCGATCGAGGCGGTCTGCAGCCAGGCCAAGGTCTCGACGCGGCATTTCTACGAACAATTCGGCGGGCGCGAATCCATCCTGCACGCGGTCTACGACGCGCTGGTCGAGGAAATGGAGAACATAATTCGCGCCGCGCTGACCAGCGGTCGCGACACACTCACCGAGCGCGTGGCCGACACCATCGAATCGGTGATTCATTACCTGCTGGTCGACCCGCGGCGCGGGCGCATTATCTGCATCGAGGCGGTGGGTGTATCCGAGGCGATGGAAAAGAAACGCCGTGCGACCACGCACGCGCTGGCCGATATCATCCAGCGCTACGCCGAGCTGATGGCCGAATCAGGCATGCTGCCGGAGCGCAACTACCGACTGCCGGGTGTGGCGCTCGTGGGCATGTTCAACGAGCTGGTCGCCGAATGGCTGACCGAGGACACCGGGCTGAGCGCTGCCGAAATGGCCCGCGAGGCCAAGATCATGTTCCGGGCCATGATCTTCGGTGCCCAGCACTATGAAGCCACGGACCGGCCCGACGAGGCGCCATCGACCGAGGAAACGCCCGACTGACCGCGCCGGCTACAAGGGCAACTCGCCAGCGTTCAACTTGTCGCGGGTCGCGTCATCCAGCACGCGGTAGTCATCGCCGTCGGACGTCAGGATATGGACCGTATCGCCGGAGTCCGGCGCATATCCATCCTCCTTCAAGTCCACCTTGCGGTATTTCATGGTCCCGGTGATCTCGGCTTCGGGCCTGAGGCGCGCGAACAGCGGCACGGCATAGGCAGGCAGTTCGGCCTTCAGATGGGTCGCGAGCCCGGACCAGTCGAAATCCTCGGGCTCGCCTTGCGGCGTGATCGCGACCATGCCGGCACGGCCGTCCGCATCCGGAATCTCGACACCGTAGACCACCGATTCGGCCACCTCGTCGAAGGCATTGACCGCATTCTCGACCTGCGTAGTCGCCACGTTCTCGCCCTTCCAGCGGAAGGTATCGCCCAGGCGATCGACGAAGGCGATATGCCGCATGCCCTGGCGCCGCACCAGATCGCCGGTGTCGAAATAACAGTCCTCGGGCTTGAACACGCCGCGATGCAGCTTCTTCTCGCCCGCGGCATCGTCGGTATAGCCCTCGAAGGGCGCGAAATCGGTGACCTTGTTCAACAACAGGCCGACCTCGCCCCGGCCCACTTCACGCATGCGCCCGTTCTCGTCGACGACGGGTTGTTCAGTGTCCGGATCGTAGGCCACGACCGCGAACGGCAACGGACAGAAGCCAGCCGTACGATCCATGTTGAAGCCGTTGACGAAGATCAGGTTGCCTTCGCTGGCGCCGTAGAACTCGCAGATCCGCTCGATGCCGAAACGCGCCTTGAAGTCGTCCCAGATATCGGGGCGCAGGCCATTGCCGATCACCGCGCGGACCCGATGATCGCGATCACCGCTGCCGTCGTCGGCCGCGAGCAGGTAACGACACAGCTCGCCGATGTAGGCGAACACGGTCGCCCGGCTCGCCCGGATATCGCCCCAGAAGCGCGAGACCGAGAACTTGCGGGCCAGACAGAACGTGGCGCCCGCGCACAGCACCGACGCCCAGGACACCGTCAGCGCGTTGTTGTGATACAGCGGCAGGGCGCAGTAGAAGCGATCCTCGGCGGTCAGCCGAAGGCCCAGCAGGCCGAGCCCGGCGCCGCCGCGCAACCAGCGCCGGTGGCTCATCCGCGAGGCCTTGGGCAGCCCGGTGGTGCCCGACGTGAAGATATAGAAACAGGTCGCCGTGCTCGAGACCGCGGCCGACGCATCGAGATTGCCGCCGGGTTCGCCCGCCGCGGCCGCAGCGATATCGGTCGCACCTTCGATGGCGGCATCGCCCGGGTATTCGGGCAACTGCCAGAGCAGGGACAACCCGGCCAGCCGATCGTCGCCCCGCACGTCGGCGAACGCGGCAGCGAGCTCGGTGCCGACCACGATCGCGCGCGGCTCGACCGTGGCGAGGCTGTGCGCCAGCACGTCGCCGCGCTGCTTGGTGTTGCACATCGCGGCCGCCGCTCCAAGCTTGGCAGCCGCGGCTACGAGCATGAGGGTTTCCGGCCGGTTGTCGACCAGCAGAGCCACCACATCGCCCGCCCCGATGCCGGCGGACGCCAGCACGCGCGCCAAGCGATTGGCGGCGATGTTGAAGTCCGCGTAGGTCCACTCGCGCCCCTCGAACACCAGCGCCGGATGCTGGGGGCGGCGAGCGGCGTGATCCTCGATCAGCGTGGCCATGGTCAGCCGATCGCGAAACCGCGATCGCGCGAGCATGCCGACACCGCGCGCCACCGCGCCTAGGTGCTCGAACTGATCTCGTGTCGGCTTCAGGACGTCCCAGGCGGTGACGACCGCGCGTTGACTGTCGCTCATCCGGCGCTTCCTCCTACTCGACGGTGTTTCGGCACTCTGAAGAAAATTATTATTTTCCGTTATGGGCGGCAGTGTGGGCGCGATCGCGGGCGGCGTCCAGACACGAACGGGCCAGCAATGCCGCCTAATAACGCTCCTTTTGTATCAAAGCCTCGGCCGCGGGCCGGCAATCGCGCCACAGGGCGCGCCCGTAATCGCTCAAGCGGACCGAAGCGCGCAGCGTTCGCGGATACAGCCGCAGCGTCTCGCGCACGTGCTGGCGCATCTCGCGCAGCTGGGTATCGGCCATCAGCAGTTCGTATTCGGGCTCAAGCGCAGCGTCCTCGGGCCCGGCCTGCAACAGACCGAGCGCGAACAGATGGCTCATGTACTGCGGCACGTATTCGCGCAGCAGCACGCCGGCCTCGCGCCCGAGCGAGCTGGCATTCGACAGCACGGTCATGCTGATCGGGCCGGCCGGCAGCCGACTCGCGCCCAGATGGCATAGCGGCACGACCTGGCGCTCGGCCAGCACATCGAGCATCGCGACCTGATCGGGCACCAACTGCGACAGGCTCTGACGATAGAGGGCATCGAGCGCGGCGTCGGGATCGATGCCGCGCGAGCGGCGAACCAGGCCCGCCAGCATCTCGGCCGGGGTGACCGGGTGGTCGGGCTCGCGCGGCCGGGGCGGCGACTCGTCGAGGGCGTCCAGACGCTGCTTGAGTTCGATCAGCGCCCAGGTCTCGGCATCGGCCATGCGCCGCACGGCAGAGCCGGCGACCGGCCAGCCCTCGGCGTCACGCATGACGTCGAGCAGACGATCGAGTGCGCGAGGCCCACGTTTTTTCGGCAAGCGACTGGCGGCCATGGCGATTCACACCGGTTGCGCGGGGCAGAGGCGCCCCTGGCTGTGAGCACAGGTTCGGCGCCGCGGCCACGGCTTGCAAGCCGGCCCGCGATCACCACAGGGCGCCGAAATGCTGTTCGAACACGCTCGAGAAGACGAAGATGAGCTGGATCCAGCCCGCAGCGAAACCAAGCGCCGCCCCGACCGCGATCAGAATCCATTCGTCCTCCTCGAAGGCCGGACGCAGCATCGACTCGAATTGTTCTGGGGTGAGCGACTGCAGCCGCTCGACCAGGGTCTCGCGCACGGCCATGCGCCGCTGGGCGTAGCCGGTCAGGCGTTCGAGGATAGCCGGCATGCGCGCGACGACTTCGCGCTCGGCATCGGTTCGTAGCCGCTGGTATTCACGCGCGCCCAGCGTCCAGCTCATCAGCGGCCGGGTGAAGCGCATGGTGTCGTCGATGGCCGTGGCCACCTCGCGCCGGACCATGGTCATCAGTTTCTCGGCATACGGACCGTTCATGATCTCGTCGAGAATGTGCTCGGGCGTGATCACATGATCGGCGACCAGCGCGCCGTAATCGGCCGCGACCTCTTTCTGGCGCCGGAAGAACAGGCCCTGGACGCGCCACGGGCCCAGGTCGAACCCGCGCTTGGGGTTGAAGATCATCTTCAACGCCAGCCAGTTGGTCGCCCAGCCGACCAGCAGACCGAACAGGGGCAGCAGCCACCAGGCCTGAAAGAAGATCCACAACACCATCTGGATCAGCCCGAAGGCGAAGCCGAAATAAGCGCCGGAACGGCCGATGAAGATGAATTCATCGCGCCCGGTTTCCTTGAACACCCGGTTGAGCAGCGTCTTCTCGCGCACCAGGACCCGCGTGATCATGCTCTTGAGATCAAACAGATAACGGATGTTGGCGCGTACCTCGTGCATCACCCGGCTCACCACCCGCGGCGCCGCCGAGCGCAGCCGATGATGGATCGCACGGCGCAGTGTCTCGGGCGCGGCCGGCCAGAGCGTGGGGTAATGCCGGCGCATCACGGTCTCGATGACGTCGTCCACCATGACCAGCAGCGGCCCCTCGATCTCGGTGGCCACCTCGCGCGGGTCCAGACGGCCGAACATCTCGGCCTCGGTAATCAGCGATTCGGTGATGGTATCGACCGCGATACCGGTCATCTTCGAGGCCTTGCGCGGCACGATGCCCTGCCAGCCGAGCCAGGGCCGCGCCACGCCCAGGAACTCGATCGGATGGAACATCATCCGGATCGCGACCACGTTGGTGACATAGCCCACCAGCGCGCTGATCACGGGCAGCGAGAGATATCGCCACGTATCGGCGCTCAGATACAACCAGTCGACAGTCATTCGCGGCCTATCGTCACAGTCCTGCCGGAAGCGGGGTCACAGTCCTGCCGGAAACCGGCGGGGCAGGGCCTGTTGATGTTTCGTACGAGTCCGCGCCAAGCGCTGTTTCACGACAGGACGAGGCATGGCAAACGTGGCGTAGTTCGACCTACGCCAGAGCACTACAACGCTGGATCGCCGTAAAACAGCGTCTTGTCCCATCGGATTGGGCGCTCGGACGACACATCAACAGGCCCGAGCATAGCAGCCGGGTCAGTCGTCGTTGGCCGGGTCGGCGCGCAGGCTGTCGATCAGCGATCGGGTCTGAGCACGCGCGGCATCGACGAAGCGATGCATGTCGGCCAATCGCGCCTGGGCGCCGTCGCGGGCGTCGTCGATATCGGCCTGCGCGGTCGAGAGCGACTCGCTGAGCACGCCCATGCGCTCGATATAGCCTTCCAGCACGCGCAGGTAGTGGCGCGGCGCGAGCTGGTAGTAGTCCTGACGGTCGCCCGGCACGGCCGTGGCCTCGAGCACGCCCAGATCACGCAGCATACGGGCGTTGGTCGAGATGCTTGCCCGCGAAACCCGGAGTTCACGTGCCAGCGCCGACAGGCTGGTGGGGCCGCCGTGCACGATGAAATACCCCATGATGCGCCCCGCGATCCGGGGCAAGCCGTCGCCCTGGGCGGACAAACCCATCCGTTCGATAAAAGCCGAGATCGCGCGTTCGTCGTCAGACATCCGGGCAGATTATGGACCGCCTGCCGACGCGTCAATTGATTGACGCCGCGCGCGCGCAACGCGCCTACTGGCGGGGCTCATCCCGTGCCTCGACCCATCGTTGCCATGCCGCGTTGCCCCGACCTGGTCAAACCCACGCCGGACACCCTGTTCACGGCGCCGGAGAACGGCGAGCGGGCCAACGCCGAAACCGGGCTCACTGCCCTGCCCGGTTATCTCACGCCGACCGATCGCTTCTATGTCCGCAACCACGACGCGACGCCGCGTATCGATCGCGGCAACTGGCGCCTGCAGCTGGACGGCGACGGCCTGCAGCAGCCGATCACGACCGGCTGACCGCCCGGCCGCAGGTCTCGGTCATCCGCGCCATCGAATGCGCCGGCAACGCCCGCCGATTCTTCGAGCACCGCTTCGGACGCCAGGCCGGCAATGCCCAGTGGCAGACCGGTGCGATCGGCGTGGCCGAATGAACCGGCCCGCGCCTGCGCGACGTGCTGGCGCTGGCCGGCGTGCGCGATGCGGCGGTGGACGTGCTGCCGGAAGGTCTGGATGCCGGGCGTTTTGCACGGCGGCTGCCGATCGCCAAGGCACGGGCGGACGATACGCTCGTCGCGCTGGCCATGAACGGCGAACCGCTGCCGCCTGACCACGGATTCCCGGCCCGCCTGATCGTCTCCGGCTGGCTGGGCGCGGCCAGCGTGAAATGGCTCGGCCACATCGAAGTCGCCTGCCACGCGCTGTACACGTACTGGAACACGGCCGACTACACGCTGGCCGGGCCCGACTGGCCGGAACAGCCACCGGGCGACGGCGTACCGGTGACCGTCATGCCGGTGATGAGCGTCACCGAACTCGCCTGGCCGGCCCGGCTCGCGCCCGGGCGGCATGTGATCCGCGGCCGCGCTTTGTCGGGCGAAGGCCGCGTCGCGCGGGTTCAGTACGCGATCGACGACGGCCCGTGGCAGGACGCAGAGTTCGGCGAGCCGAACATTGCCGCCGCCTGGGTACGCTGGTCATTCGCGTGGGACGCCGCGCCCGGCGACCACCGGCTGCGCGGCTGCGCGTCCGCGCCACCGACGAGCACGGCCAGCGCCAGCCCGACGCCGTGCCCTGGAACGACCACGGCATGCTGTTCAACGGCGTGGCCGAGCATCCCGTCTGCGTGGATGATGATTGAGAATCGCGACTCGCGCGTCCGACTCGCCCCGATCACGTCACGAGGCTACACTGCTCGCGCCCGTTTCGGATTCATCCAGACCGAGGACTGCCGATCATGGCCGACGCTTCGCCCATCGCCGCCGTCATCTACGACTGCGACGGCACGCTTGTCGACAGCGAGTTGCTCAACGCCCGTTGCATGGTGGATATCATCACCGCCGACCATGGCATTCATCTGGACGCGGTCGCGGTGGAAGCGGAGTTCCGCGGCGGCAAGTTCGCCGACATGTGCGACGCCCTCTCGGCCCGCCACGGTATCGATCTGGGCGAGGATTTCACCACGCGCTATCGCGCCTATGCCAGCAGCGTGTTCGAACGGGAACTGCAGGCCATTCCCGGTGTGCACGCAGCCGTCGAGGCGATCGGCGGCCCGCGCTGCGTGGCCTCTTCCGGGCCACCGGGCAAGCTGTCCACCGCCTTGCGCGTGACCGGTCTGGCCGACTATTTCGGCGACATGGTGTTTTCCGCCTACGACATCGCGGTCTGGAAACCCGAGCCGGGCCTGTTCCTGCACGCTGCACGCGCCATGGGCGTCGCCCCTGAAGACTGCGCGGTGATCGAGGACAGCGACCCCGGCGTCGAAGCCGCACGCCGTGCCGGCATGCGTGTATTCGGCTACGATCATCGGCGTACGATCGGCGATCATCCGAACGCCGATCTGATGCGCTTCACTGATTTTACCGAACTACCGCGGCTGCTCGGTCGCGGCTAGCGCCGGCCTCAGTCTTCGCCGAACTGCCAGTAGTCGATCTGGCGGCGCATGCAGAAGACCGGTAATTCGGCTTCTTCCACGGCCCGGATCAGCTTGTCCGCCTCACCGCCGTCGAGCACGAACATCAGTTCCTGCGGCTCGTCCGTGGCCTCGAAGAAGTGCGCCGAATGGCAGTGGCCGTCCGCGCCTGTACCTTCGATATCGTCGCGCCGCGTCATGCGTGTGATGCCCTGCGATCGAGCCAGCCCCGCGATCGTATCGAGCACCGGTTTGCCGTGGTGCCGGCGCGAGCGCGGTGCGATGAAGATGAGCTCGAAGCCTTTCATGCGGTTGCCCCCGTCAGGTGTCGCAGACCCGCGAACGTCGCCATGCCGAGCCCGGTCATGATCAGCGAACCGACCACGTGAACCGCGATCCCGGCGAAGGCCCATAGCAGACGCCCGTCCTGGATCTGGGTGAATATCTCGGCGGAAAAGGTGGAGAACGTCGTGAGCGCCCCGAGAAAGCCAGTCACGATCAACAAGCGCCAGAACGATGACAACTCGGGCATGGCGGTGAAGGTCGCGATCGCCAGACCGATCAGGAATGCACCGAGCAGATTGGCCACCAGCGTTCCCGGCGGCAGCGTCGGCAGATAGGCTGTTGAGCCCGAGCCCGATGGCCCAGCGCAGGTTCGCGCCGATCGCGGCGCCCAGGGCGATGGCGAGAACGGAATAGATCAACGGCATGGACTTGTCTTCTGCATATTCGGCTCCGCTTTCCGATTCCTGGGTCTGGCCCTGCGGATGCGGCGCTTGCGGATCGTAGGTCGTATCGCTGTGCGATTCGCTGTTTGTCTCGCTCACGCTTGGGCCTCCGCTGTATGGCGTCCAACATTCTGACCGGGCCAGGCCGCTGATGCCAGCATGGACCCGGTCGCGCCACCCCCGACGTTGCGCAGGCCGGTTTCCCGGGACAGGCACGGCGCCCTGAACAGCCGCCCGTGGTAAATCCCGGGCAATGTCCGCGCAGTCACCAGCAGCCAGAACACCGCGGAGGCCGCCGCGGTCGCTATTCGTTTCATGACACTGGCCGATCACGTCTTTGCCCCGCCGCAGTGGTCGATCGAGCGCGCGGATGCGATAGCCACACCGCTGACTCAGCGGTTGCGCGATGCCCTGACGAGCTGATTCCGGTCAGCTGCTGTTCAACCGCGTTCGTTAGGGTCGATCGCGTTTCAATCAATCGCCTCAAAACGAGAGGGACGAAGATGACTTTCAAAACCACCGCCATCACCAGCCTGACCGCGATCACATTGGCAGCGAGCAGCGGCATGGCCCTGGCCGACAGCAACACGTCGAACCAGGCTGCCCAGAGCACGGCGGCCACGCAGGCCCAGGGCATGTACTCGGCGGATCGCCTGCTCGATGCGCCGGTATACGCCAAGGGCAATGACAGCGATGCCATCGGCGAAGTCGACGACGTGCTGCTCGGCAACAACATGCAGATCCAGAAGTTCGTGGTCGAAACCAAGGGCAAGTTCGGCGTGCTCGGCGGCAAAAGCTACGTCGTGTCGCCGGATCAGTTGACGGTCCGGACCAAGACCACCGGCAAGGCCACCGAGCCGGATTATCGTGTCGAGCTGAACATGACGCGTAACGATCTCGGCAATGAGCCGGTCTATAGCGACTCCTGGTGGACCAACGCCCAGAATCAGGCCGGCCAGGCATGGCAGGACACCAAGAGCGCCACCTCGAGCGCCTGGACCCAGGTGAAGGACACGACGTCGAATCTCGTCAACGGCGGCAAGAACAAGGCAGGCGAAGCGGCCAACGCCACCAGCAACGCCGCCGAAGACGCGGGCAACAAGATATCGAATGCGGCCGACAAGGCAGGCGACAAGACCTCCAACGCCGCGGACACGGCCTCGAACAAGGTCGACAACGCCACCAACAACAACTGATATAAAGAAGCACGTCACGGACGCTCGCCGTCCGCCGCAAGAGGGGCCGTTCGCGGTCCCTTTTTTTGTCTGCACTGCTCCGTAACTGATCTTGGATGGCGCCACAGGCTAGAATGGCGCCCGATACGATTCACTCAAGGCGAAGGAGCGGCGGATGAGTCCGCAGAACAACAATGGCCAGAGCAGTCTGTTCGGCGCTCTGTTCTTTCCGGTACTCGCCGTGGGCGTGCTGATCGTGATCGCGATCCTGGTCATGAGTTTCACGGGCAACAAGCGGACGGCGCCCTCACCGAACAGCAACATCCGTCAGCTCAGCACGGCCACGATGGACGGGCTACGCCACAAGTACGACAAGCTGGGCGAATCCATCGGCAACCCGGACGCCCCGGTCACGATCCGCGAGTTCGGCGACTACCAGTGCCCGGCCTGCGGCGCCTTCGAGCCCACGGCCGAGCGTATCCGCAAGGAATACGTCGACCCGGGCAAGGTGCGCTTCATCTTCTTTGACTTCCCGCTGGCCATGCACGAGCACGCCCAGGCAGCGGCGATTGCCGCGCGCTGTGCGGCGCGCCAGGACAAGTTCTGGCCGTACCACGACCGGCTGTACCACACGCAGTCGAAGTGGGCCGAGCAATCCGATCCGAGCTCGATGTTTCTCGATCTGGGGCTGGAGGCCGGGCTCGATACGGCCAAGCTCAAGGCCTGCATGAAGAACAAGACCCCGCTGGCCACGATCAACAAGGAGCGGGAGGCCGGCAAATCGGTCCAGCTGCGCGCCACGCCCACCGTGCTGGTCGGCAACACCGAGTTCATCGGCGGACCCAGCTACGACAAGCTCAAGAAAGCGATCGACGATGCGCTGTCCGCAGCCGGCGCGAATGGAAAATCGCAGAGCAGCACCGGGCAATAGCGCCCGGTAGCACCACCGGCCCCTACCCTTCGGGCCCGCCCTCGATCTCGGCCAGCGTGGCCTCGATGGCCGCGCGGGCCTCGGCTCTGCGTTCTTCGCTGTCGCGACCCTTCGCGGTGTCGCGAAACCAACGCGCCAGCTGTTTCTGACAATCCGAATCCAGCCGGTGCACGATGGCACCGGCCCTGTCGCCTGCGCCATCGGCCGCACCCGCTGCCAGGTCACCCACGTCACGCGCGGCATGGCTGCGTTCGATGATGGCGCGATAGCGGATCAACACCGAGTCCAGCAGGATCCACGCGAAGTTCGGGTTCTTGGGCGGGCCGAGCGTGATCCGCCGCCCGCCGCCCACCAAAGCGCCCGGCCGGCCGAACGAAACATTGAGCGTGGGCAGGGCGTCGCCCTTGAAGTAGGCCAGCGCGCCGCCCACGCCACCACCGATCAGCGTGCCGAGGCCGAGCGTATGGCCGAGCGTACCGGCATCCACCGAAACGCCCGCCCCCGCACCCACGGCGGCCCCCGCGAAGGTGAGCTGGCGCCGCGTGAGCCCGAAACGGCGCCAGGTTTCGTCGTGCGCCAGATCGAGCCCCTCGCCGACCGGAGAAGACGCCGAGGCGCGCGTATGTCGATGTCGGTACAGATCGAGCAGCGCGTTGGCGGTCTCGCGCTCCAGCTCGGCGATACGAGCATAATAGCGCTGCCCGGCCTCGGTCACCGCCTGGCGTTTGGCCGCTTCCGGGGCCTCGCCTTCGGCATAATCGGCATGCTCGCGCAGCGCCAGTGCCGCGCGCAGAAACGCCTGAATACGCTCGGCCGCCTCTTCGCGCCGCTGTTGCCATTCGGCATCCAGCAAGGCGATCGTGGTGCCTAGATGATCATGATCGCGCTCGTCGATGCGATTGAGCGCGGCCAGCAGTTCACGCCGCGCGCTGTAGCGCGCGGCGAGCGCATCGAAGGTGCGCACCAGATTGAACGACTTGCCGAGCTCGGTCCGCCAGGCCTCGACATGATGCCCGGCCGAGTCCGCAGCCTGGCGATGATGCGGGTTCAGTACCGCCAGCCGCGGCCCGGCCGACAGGCGCAGGATTTCGATTTCGGCAATGAAGGCATCGTGCAGCCGTACGTCGGGATCGACCACATAGAGCACGCCGGCGCCCTCGATCAGCGGCTCGAGCAGCCGGCATTCGTCGACGAACTCGTCGGTTTCGCGATAGCGGGCCACGAACGCTGCCAGCGTCTCTGGCCCGGGCCCACGCGCCGGGTCCGCCGCCAACGCCAGGATCGCGCGCAATGCCTCGATCGGCTGCTGGAAGCCCGGCGTGTCGATGAAGCGCAGCCGCTCGTTGCCGTCGAGTACCAGCGACAGGCGCTGGCAGCGCGTGGTCTCGCCGGGCTCGGCCGAGATCCGGATGATCGCGTCGTCATCCTCTTCCAGCAACGTGGCCAGCACGGCCGATTTGCCCATGTTCACCTTGCCGACCACGGCAAAGGTCGGCACCTCGGGCGAGACCCAGGCCGGGGCGCGTTCGAGGTCGCGATTACGCGGCGGGATCATAAGCCGCGATTTCGGTGGCGGGATCGCGCAGACCGTCGACAAACGCGGTCCAGCGGGTCATGTGCTCGGCATCCGGCGCGCCGGGCGTGCCGTTGTCGTCGGCCACGATCACCCAGGTGATCGGCATGGTCCGCCGGCGGCCTCGCGCACGCGCGCCTGCAGGCGTTCGGCCGATCGCGGCGACAGCGACCAGTCCGGGGCCACGAGCACGACGTGGCCCGGCGCGTCTGCCAGCGCCCGATCAGCAGCGGCTTCGGCTTCGTTATCGAGCACGTCCACACGGTGCGTACTCTCGGGGTTCAGGCGCAGACGGCGCAATAGAAAACCTCGAATCGCCGTGCCGTCGATATCATGGCCGCCGACGTCGAGCACGAGCGCGCCATCGGTACTCGACTCCGCTACCGCGCCACGCGTCACCCCGGCCAGCGAACGCCACAGTGCCCGGTGGCGCGGCGCCTGAAAATCGAGCCGGGCCAAGGCCCAGCGTTCGCGCGCGGCGAACAATGCGATCAGGAACACGCGGGGCACCGCGCCCCAGATCAGTACCGTCATCATCAGAAATCGCCACCAGGCCCCCGCCACGGCGCCGCCCGGCGGACGCTGACCCGCGCGGGCCGACAAGCGACTGGCACGCACAGCCGCGGCGTCCGGCACCGCAGCCGGCCAGAGCCCGGCCCAAGGCACGGCCAGCGTGCTTACCGCGCTTTCCATCAAGCCCGTATTGTTCGGCGTGGCTTCCCAATAGAAGCGAACGTCGAAGATCATCAGACTGATCAGAAATGCGAACACCACCCCCAACGACAGCCCGAGCCCGCCCCACTGCAGCAGGCGCGCCGCGCGCGCGGTGGCGGCCTGGCGTGCGGCGCGCGAATCGGAGAAGGCCTGGGCCCAGCGCGCCAGATTGCGGTCGCCGGCCAGGCGCGCCGCGGCCGGGCGCAACAGCATCCGGATCAACCACGGCGCACCGGCGTTGCGCCCGGCCCGTCGCGCCAGCGAGAACAGTACGAAGCCCGCCCAGGGCAGCACCACAGTCAAACCAACGAAGATCACCACATGAACGCGCTGGCCATTACCCAAACACAGGCCCCAGGCCAGCGCAGCCCCGGCCAGCGCAAACCCGAGCAGCAGAGCCCAGCCCAGACCGTCGATCAATCGGGCCCAAGCCTGACTCGGCCAGATGCGCTTCGGTCCAGTGTCGCGGCAATGCGCAAGCCAGAGCCGCAGACCCAGCGCGCGCCGCCGCTGGTCCGGCAGCCCGGCGAGCTGCGGCCGGATATCGCGCGCGAAGATCAGCCGCTCGTGCTCGCCCACCCGCTCGCCGCCGGCCAGCAGCGCCTCGAAGTCGAGCAGATCGGCCAGCTGCCATCGCGCATCGGGCAATCGGGAACGATTCATGGCGGTATTCTAGGACCTGTTGCCGTTTCACACGACGCCGCGTTGCGGCCCAAAATCGTGTCAGCCAAGGCGCAGCGCGCCGGCCGCAGTCATTCTGCGGTCAAGCCCTGTAACGCCGGATGGCGCGATTTTGGGGCACAACCCGGAGGGCCGGCGGCCATTTTTGCGCAAATCCGGCGTTGCAACTCGCTCATGTAGCGGGGCTACACTGCGCTCGCGGCGCTTGTCTTACAAAAAAATGGCCGCCGGCGCGGTGCCGCGTGAAACGGCAACAGGTCCTGGGGCCTGTGGGCGATGAAGCGAGGCTATCGGAACCAGTCCGAGCACAGAAAAACCCGATCGGCAGGCATCAACCAAGGCGACCGATGTTATTCTCGGGCGCCATGTCGACGCCCACCGATACGCTCAATCGGCCGTTGCGTGATCTGCGTATTTCGCTGACCGATCGCTGCAATTTCCGCTGCACATACTGCATGCCGCGGGAACTGTTCGGGGCCGAGCATCTGTTTCTTCCCAAACGCGAGCTGCTCGATTTCGACGAAATCGAACGCATCGCCCGGATCGCGGCCGGCCTCGGCGTGACCAAACTGCGTCTGACCGGCGGCGAACCGTTGCTGCGGCGCGATCTCGATGTGCTGATCGCCCGCCTGGCCGCAATCGACGGCATCGACGATATCTGTCTGACCACCAACGGCTCGCTGCTCACCGAACAGCGCGCCCGCGAGCTCAAGGCCGCTGGCGTGAATCGCGTCACGCTCAGTCTGGATGCGATCGACGACGCGCGCTTCAAGGCGATCAACGACGTCGGCTTCCCGGCTTCGAAGGTGCTCGCGGCGGTCGACAACGCCGTCGCCGCGGGCCTTGCGCCGGTCAAGGTCAATTGCGTGATCCAGCGCGGCGTGAACGAGGATCAGATCCTGCCGATGGCCGAAGCTTTCCGGCACAGTGGCGTGGTGCTGCGCTTCATCGAATACATGGACGTCGGCACCGTCGAACGGCTGGCGCATGGACGATGTGGTGCCCGCGCGCGAGATCCTCGCCACCGTCCGCAGGCGATACGCGATCACCCGCCAGCCGGCCGCACAGCCGGGCGAGACCGCCAATCGCTGGCACTACGACGATGGCGCCGGCGAGATCGGCATCATCGCCTCGGTCTCCATGCCGTTCTGTGGCGGCTGCACGCGCGCACGCCTGTCGGCGATCGGCGAACTCTATACCTGCCTGTTCGGGGTGCACGGGCGCGATCTGCGCACGCCGCTGCGCGCCGGCGCCAGCGATGCCGAGATCGCCGCGCAACTGGCCGGCATCTGGAGCGCGCGCGACGATCGTTACTCGGAACAGCGCGGCGAAGAAACCGCCCGGCGTCGCGACGGCGATGCCGATGGCCGCGTGGAGATGTCCTACATCGGCGGTTGAGACAGCGCCCGGCACGATCTCGACCACACGGACCACGCCCGGCCCCTCGTCGGCCTCACCCGCCTCGACCACGAAACGCACGTCCACATCGCGCAATGCGACGCCGTAGACGCGATCGGCATCGCCCCGCCGATACGCCGGGCGCGGGTCCTGGGCCAGCACCTGCTCGATCAAGGCACGGAGCGCGGCCGCATCGGCGCGTGCCGCCACAACGCGTTCGGCTACCGGCTCCCACTGCACGACGAGCCGCGACGGCGGTGTAGGCGCGAGATCCGCATTTGCCTCGCCACAGGCATCCGCCCAGGGCAGATAAGGTTTGATGTCCACGATCGGCGTGCCAGCCACCAGGTCGTGCCCACCGATCAGCAGATGCGTCCGCGCTGGCCGCATTCCGGCCATCCCCGCCAGTTCCCACGGCGGCAGCGCCGGGCGTGAGGAAGTTGCCACGTCGAGCAAACGCACCACGGAAAGCCCCAGCCGGTTGGGTCGATGCGTGCTGCGCGTGGCGAATACGCCTACCCGTGTATTACCACCCAGACGCGGCGGCCGCACGCGGGGCCGCCAGATTTCCGGGCTGCGATCGAACACGAAACTCAGCCAGAGATGGCTGTAGGCAGTGATACCGTCGACGGCGAGCGGAGCGTCGTAGGGCGCCACCAGACTCACCACGCCGCGCGCCGCCTCGACCAGGCCGGGCTGGCGCGGCACGCCGAACTTGTCGGGGTAGTCGCTGGCCATTACGCCTATCGGGGTCAGCGACAGCGGCGAACTTTCGTCCATGCGACATCCGGTCGATCCAAGAATTGCAGGCAGTCTAGACGCGCGCTCTCGCCCTCGCGAATACGGGCCGGCAACGCTACCATCAGCCCTCGCCCGATCGATGGAGTTCGCGAGCCGTGACCCCTGCCATCAGGATTCTGGAAGCCAGCCGGCATCGCACACCAGGTCCGGCGCTATGATGCCAGCGAAGCCGCAGGTGATTACGGCATCGATGCCTCCGAACCAACTGGGGCTGTCGCCGGACGAAGTCTTCAAGACGCTGGTCGCCGAGACCGACACACACGCCTTCGTCGTCGCCATCGTGCCCGTCTCCGCTCGGCTGGATCCGAAGAAACTCGCGGCGGCCATGCACACGAAAAAGACCTTCATGGCCGAGCCGGCGACTGTCGAGAAGATGACCGGCTACGTGCTGGGCGGCGTGAGCCCGCTCGGCCAGAAGAAACGGCTGCGAACGGTCATCGACAGTTCGGCACAAACCTTCGACCGCATACACGTCAGCGGTGGGCGACGCGGCCTAGAGATCAGTCTGGCCCCCGACGATCTGGCGGCAACTCACCACCGGGCGTTCGCTGATATAGCGAACGCCGACTAGAGACCATTGCCCGCGCTGGCGCCTGCCGGACCCAGCGGCAATTCGGGCGGTCGATCGCAGCCTCTAATTATTGTCGGGCGCCGCCTCATGCCGGGCGGCCAGCAGCATATAGAAGGCCGGCACCACGAACAGCGTGAACAGCGTGCCGATGGCCAGGCCGGTGGAGATCACCAGGCCCATGTTGAAACGGCCGGCCGCGCCGGCGCCGGTAGCGATCACCAGCGGAATCACGCCCAGCACCATGGCCGCCGTGGTCATCAGGATCGGCCGCAGCCGCACGCCGGCCGCATGCTCGATGGCCTCGCGTTTGGACAGGCCGGCGCGCTGGAGGTCGTTGGCGAACTGCACGATCAGAATGCCGTGCTTGCTGATCAGCCCCATCAGCGTCACCAGACCGACCTCGGTATAGATGTTGAGGCTGGTGAACAGGTTGACGAAGATCAGCGCGCCGAACAGGGCCAGCGGTACCGAGACCAGAATCACCGCAGGGTCGCGCAGGCTGTTGAACTGGGCCGCCAGCACCAGAAACACGATGATGGTGGCGAACAGGAGCGTATTGGCAAAGCCGCCCGATTCCTGCTCGAACTGACGCGAGGCGCCCGAATAGTCGACGTTGTAATTGCCGCCGGGCGCGACCTCGGCGACCGCGTTGCGCAGGAACGCCAGCGCGTCACCCTGCGACATGCCCGACACCCCGGAAATGGTCGCGGAATTGAGCTGCTGGAAACGATTGAG
Source organism: uncultured Gammaproteobacteria bacterium (assembly GCA_963835375.1). Lineage (GTDB taxonomy): Bacteria > Pseudomonadota > Gammaproteobacteria > Nevskiales > Salinisphaeraceae > Salinisphaera. The sequence continues at coordinate 20,721 of CAWIGB010000019.1, read as the reverse complement.
CGCTCGCGGCACCACGTCCGACTTCAGCTGGCCACGGTGGCCGCCGGAATCACCGAGCCGTCCGGGCACGTGATATAGTAGTCGAGCACCTGATCGGGATTGAGCCGATCGGCCTGCAGCACCTGCGGAATGACCTTGTAGGAGCGCCCCGCGATCGAGAAATAATTGACATAGCCGCCGCCGAGCGCGGCCGACAGCGAGGCGCCGACGTCTTCCTGGGTCAGGCCGAGCGCGGTGATCAGATCGCGATCGAACACGACCGTGCTCTGCGGTTTGTCGATCTTCAGATCGGAATCGATGTAATAGAACTTGCCGCTGGCCTGGGCCTTGTCCTTGACCGCCTCGGCCACCTCGTAGAGATTCTGGAACGGCTCGGTGGTGGTGATCACCATCTGGATCGGCAGCCCGGAGGCACCGGGCAGCGCCGGGAACTGGAAGGCCGCCACGCGCGCGCCGGCGATATCATTCCACTTCTGCTGCAGCACCGTCTGCAGAACATGGGCGCTGCGGCTGCGCTGATCCCAGGGCTTGAACAGCACGCCGCCGATGCCCTGATTGATCGTCGGCGTGCCGGTGATCTGGAACATCTGCTCGTATTCGGGAAGGCTCCGGGCCTGGTCGAACATCTGCCCGGCATAGACCTCCATCTGTTGCGCAGTGGCATTGGGCGCGCCCACGATCTGGCCGATCACCACGCCCTGGTCCTCCTCGGGCGCGAGTTCCGAGCTGGCTGTCATGCCCAGCGCGATGGTGGCCAGGAACAGCAGCCCGCCCATGACCACGATCACCGTCCAGGTATGCAGACGCGCCGTGCAGCGCACGCTGGTAGCGGCTGCGCACCCGCTCGAACTGGCGATCGATGAACGCCACCAGACGGCCACTGTTCTCGCCGGCGTCGGAAAAAACGGGCGCACATCATCGGCGACAGGGTCAGCGCGATCACCGCCGATACCGTCACCGCGCCCGCCAGGGTGAAGGCGAACTCGGTGAACAACGCGCCGGTCAGGCCTTTCTGAAAACCGATCGGCGTATAGACCGCGATCAAAACCACCGTCATCGCCAGGATCGGGCCGCCCAGCTCGCGCGCGGCCAACAGCGCGGCCTGGCGCGGCGTCTTGCCCTCTTCCTTCATATGCCGATCGACGTTCTCGACCACGATGATGGCATCGTCCACCACCAGCCCGATCGCCAGCACCAGCGCCAGCAGCGTGAGCAGATTGATGGAATAGCCGAGCGCCAGCATCATGAAGAAGGTGCCGATCATCGACAGCGGCATCGCCACCAGCGGAATGACCACCGCGCGCAGGCTGCCCAGGAACACGAAGATCACCGCGGTGACGATCAGCAGCGCTTCGACCAGGGTCTTGATCACCTCGTGGATCGAGGTGTTCACGAACGCGGTCGCGTCATACACGATCGCGCCGGTGATGCCGTTGGGCAGCTGGCTCTGCAGCCCCGGAAACGCATCGCGCACCCGTTTGGCCACGTCCAGGATATTGGCGTCGGGCGCGACTTTGATGCCAATGAACACCGAACTCTTGCCACTGAAGGCCACGTTGACGTCGTAGTTCTCCGAGCCGAGCGTGACGTTGGCGACATCCTGCAGGCGCACGATCGCGCCGTTGTGCTGCTTGATGGCCAGCTGCTTGAACTCGTCGACCGTATGCAGGTTGCTGTCGGTGGTCAGATCCACGGTGACGGCCTGGCCCTTGGTGGAGCCGACCGCCGCCAGATAGTTGTTCGCCGCCAGCGCCGAATACACGTCGCTGGCCGTCACCCCGTGGGCCGCCATCCGGGCAGGATCCAGCCAGGCGCGCAGTGCGAACTGGCGTGCGCCAAGGATCTCGGCGGTCTGCACCCCGGCCACCGAATCCAGCTTGGGTTTGACCACCCGGGCCAGATAATCGGTGATGTGGTTGGTGGGCAGCTGATCGCTGTAGAAGCCCATGTACATGGCGTCGACAGTTTCGCCAGTCTGGACCTTGAGCACTGGCTGCTGTGCCTCGGGCGGCAGCCGGTTGAGCACCGAATTGACCTGGGTATTGATCTCGCTCAGCGCCCGATTGGCGTCGTAGTTCAGGCGCAGGGTGGCGGTGATCGTGGAGACGCCCGACACGCTGCTCGACGACAGATAGTCGATCCCCTGGGCCTGGGCGATCGCCTGCTCCAACGGCTGGGTCACGAAGCCGGCCATGGTTTCGGCGTCGGCCCCGTAATAAGCGGTCGTAACGGTAACCGTGGCGTTTTCGGTCGCCGGGTACTGGCGCACGGTCAGGCTGGTGACCGCCCGCAGGCCGAGCACCAGAATCAGCGTACTGACCACGATCGCCAGCACCGGCCGGTTGACGAAAAGATCGGTGAATTTCATGGCGCCGTCAGGCCCGGTGGAGAGGGCGTGCGAACGCCGCGCGGGCCATCGGGCCGCGATGCGGCGTCGCCACCCGCTGGCGCACGCTCACGACGCCCTGGCTTGCAGCCCGGTGCTCGTCGGTGCGCCACCGCACACAGCAGCAACACGGCTAGTCTTCCTGCGGCGTCGGATGTGCGGCATCCGCAGGCTGCACACTGTTGTCGACCTTGATCGAAGCCCCGTTCTTCAGTTTGATCTGGCCGCTGGTGACCACGGTGGTCCCGGCTTCGAGGCCCTTGACGATCGCGACCTGATCGCCGCGGGTGTCACCGGTGGTGATCAGCGTCTGCTCGACGGTGGGTGGCAACGGCTGCCCCTGGTCACTTTTGCCCTCGGGCGGCTGTACCACAAACACGATATCGCCATAGGGGTTGTAGACGATGGCCGCCTGCGGCAGCGTCAGGTACTGCTGCTTGCGACCGACATCGACACTGATCCTTGCAAACATGCCGGGTAACAGGGCGCCATCGGCGTTGGGCACGGTGGCTTCGACCTGCACGTTGCGCGTATCGGTATCCACCTTGGGGTTGATCGCGGTGACCTGGCCGTCAAAACGTCGGTTGTCGTATGCATCCACCGTCAGCTGAACCGGCTGGCCGATCTGCAGCCGGCCCAGTTCGCGCTGCGGGATGCTGAAGTCGACGAAAAGCGAGTCGATCTGCTGCAGCGTCACGATGGCGGCGCCGGCGTTGAGATAATCGCCGGGGCTGGCGGTGACGATGCCCGCGCGCCCCGCAAACGGCGCGCGCAGCTGCTTCTTGGCCACCAACGCCTTCTGCTCGATCACCGCTGCCTGCTTGCCTTGCAGATCGGCGGACGCGCTATCGTAGTCGGCGGTGCTGATGGCATGCGAGGCCCGTTGTTGCTCGGCGCGACGAAAATTCAGCTGCGCCAGACGGGCCGCGGCTTCGAGCTGTGCCAGCTGGGCGCGATCATCGGCATCATTCAGCTGCAACAGCAGCTGGCCTTTCCTGACCTGCTGGCCGGACCGGAGGTTGATCTGACTGACCAGACCCGGCACGTCGAGCGCCAGATCGGCGCCGCGCACCGCGCGCAGGCTGCCCACGGTATTCAACGCGGGTTGCCATGCCTGATAGCGAGCCACTGTGGTACTGACCGTGGCCGGCGTGGGCTTCGGCAGGCTGGCGATCGTGCGCATCACCAGCCACACCTTCGCGCCGACGATCACCGCCACCAGCAACAGTACGGCCACGATCATCACGATCATGCGCTTGACCAGGCTGGGGCGACGCTCGGCGGCATCCGCCATGCGCGACGCGTCTCGCGAGTGTGGAGCCGAACGCTGCGAGGACATCGGCAAGACTCAGCGGCAGCCCGCGGGCTGCCAAGGCGACGCCGGCCGGCCGATCACAGGCCGCACCCCGGAATGGCCGGACGAATGAATTCCAGGCCGGGCCGGCCCATCGGCACCGCAACCCACTCCGGTACGGATGACAACGCGCGAAAGGGTCATCAGATCGAACTCCAATCGGCGCTTCGAACGGCCGCAAGCGCTGGGCGAACAAGACAGGCGTCGACCACGTCGAGCGACTTATGCGTTCTTATTTCCGATTGAAAACTAAAGCATGGTTTTGACGCGCCGGCAACGCCTTTCGTCCGAAATCAAAAATGATGCGCCCTATCCTTGTCGCCACGCCGATCTGGGCGCGCCCGAATATCAATCTGATAACTGACGAAGCAGCGCCGGCATCCAGCTGCACCGCGCGCGCATCAGGCCCGGCACAAGAGCGAACCGTGGCAGCGAACAGCAGTCGGCGACGCGGCACGGGCGGCCCCGCGCGAGCGGACGTCAACCCGAAAGCCGGCGGCGAGGCCCCGGGTCTCGATATCTCCGACTCAGACCCGGGGCCCGCGGCGGGTCAACCTGTCATCGGACGCCGGTCGCGCGATGCGCCGGCATCGAGACGGTGCAGCGAAACCGGTCCATGAAATCGGCCAGCTGTTCGACGGCCTCCAGCGTCACCGCGTTGTAGAGCGACGCCCGCATGCCGCCGATGGCGCGATGGCCTTTCAGCCCGGAAAGCCCGGCGGCCTCGGCCTCGGCGAGAAAACGCTGCTCCAGCGTCTTGTCCGGAAGGTTGAATGCGACGTTCATGAAAGAACGGTCGCGCTCGGCTGCCCGGCCCCGATAGAAACCGTCACTTTCATCCAGCACTGCATAGAGCCGCTCCGCCTTCCGGCGGTTGATCGTCTCCATGGCCGCCAGGCCGCCGACGTCCTGCATCAGCCACCGGGTGACCAGCAGCACGACGTAGATCGCAAACACCGGCGGTGTGTTGAGGATGGAATGGGCACGGGCATGGCTGCGATAGTCGAGAAAATCGGGCAGGCCCTGCGGTGCGTCCTGAATCAGGTCGTCGCGCACCACGACCACGGTGACTCCGGCCGGGCCCACGTTTTTCTGGGCATGAGCATAGATCAGGCCGAACCGCTCGGCCTCGACCGGGCGCGACAGGAAATCCGACGACATGTCGCAGACCCGCAGCACGTTGTCGTGGCCGAGCACCCGGTGGAATTGCAGTCCTTCCACCGTTTCGTTCGAAACATAGTGCAGGTATGGTGCGCTGCGATTCAGGGCAAGCGTCTCATCGCTCGGCAGATGGCGGAACCCGTCCGTCTCCCCGCTCCAGGCCACCCGGATCGGCCCTTCACGGTGGGCCGCAGGCAACACCTTGCCGCTCCAGTAGCCGGTATGCAGATAATCCGCCGGCGCACCGTCGGGTGGCAGCAGGCTCATCGGGACCATGCTGAATTGCTGGGTCGCTCCGCCCTGCAACAGCAGTACATGGTAATTCTCGCCCACGCCGAGCAGGGTGCGGATATTGTGTTCCAACTCGTCGACCACGGCCGCGAACCAGTCGGACCGATGGCTGATGCCCAGTACCGAAAGGCCGACCTCCGGCACCTCGACGATCGCCTGCTGCACCTGGCGCAGCACGCTTTCCGGCAGCGCTCCCGGGCCACCGGAGAAATTCAACGCATTACGTGGGTTCATGCCTGTTTGTCCATGATCCGGGCGCTATCGTCCTCGATGCGCTGCAGCAGAAAATCGCGCATGGCGCGCTTCGCCTTCGACATGTGCTGCTGTTTGTGCGGAAACAGCTCGGCGGAGTCCATCGCGTGCACCACCATGGCGTTGCCGATCTCGAAGATCAGCAGGTCGCCCTCGCGCGTCTGGGCGCAGTCGATGCAGACATAATCCAGCGCCGAGCGTCGGTAAACGGCGCTCAGCGCGGCGCGGTGGCGCTGCGGCGAATTCGTCGAACGATGCCATCCACGCCGCTTCGCTGGCGCGTTTGGCGGCATCCTCGTACATCCCGGCGTTGAGGTAGTGAATCATCCAGTCATCGGAGATCGCCATATGGCTGGCGTAGGGTTCGCCATCGATCAGTACGACCCGATACTTGCGATACAGGCCGTCTGCATCGCGATAGTCGATGAAAGAGGACATCAGGAAATGCTCGTCCTCGACGCTGGCGAGATATCCCGCCAGCGCGTCTCGGTCGGCCAATCGGGCGAGACCATGCCCACCATGGGAGTCACGCGGACGCAGGATCACTGGAAAGTCGAGGCCCTCGCATTGATCCGACATCGCGCTTTCGCCCGCCGCGACGTCGCGCAGCATGTCCCGCGCAATCGAGCGTGTCGATGGCATCGTGAGCCCTGCCACGCCCTGCAGCAACCCGCTGGCCCGCTCGCGCTCGGTATTGGCAATGGCCGCCGGCCGGTTGAGTACGGGTCTGGGCCAGTCTTCCACCACCGGGGCGATCGCCTCGAGACTCGGCCGATTGCGGTCGGAGTCGCTCATCGCCACCATGGCCAGATCGTGTTCCGGCAACACCGCCTGCTCCGTCGCATCGGAGGGCATGACGAAGTAGTACTCGAGATCGATGTCGCCATCCTCGAGCAGACAGTCCAGCGGCATGTTGGCCGCCAGATCGCCGGGCGCCATCAGCAGCAGCACACGCAGTCTCGCGGGCTGGCGTGCGGCCGCCAGATGAAAGCTGCGCTGCATTGCCAGCGCCTGCGTCTGAATACTCAGACCGAGTTCGCGCTGGCCGAGGCACAGCATCAGCGTGGCGAGGTTCATCCAGAGGATCGCGTTGTCGGGCTCGGCTTGCGCAAGTGCGATCCATTCCCGGGCGAGCGGCTGCATGTCCACACCATGAATGCTCTTGCGCAGAAAAGGCGCAAGCCCCAGAAAGTCGGTGGCGGCAGCAGGGCAAAGCGAAGACATCAGGCAGTGTCACCTCGGCAGGGTGGGAGTCGACAGCCACAGACGACACCGCCTTCGGTGTTGCGCGGGCCGCTCGGACACCGCGCTGCTGCGCCGCGTCCTTCCTGAGCGCCATGATACGGCCGACCCGGTCAGGCGAAGCCTGGAATAAGGGGCAAAAATGTCGCCTCCTGGCGGCATGAGCGCCCACACCGCACGAAGCACACCCCCGAAGAGCGCACGATGACCTCATGACAACCTGCGTTGATCGCCGGCATCGCATGCGACCTGCGCCCTACCGGCACTCACCATCTCGATCAGGACGGAGGAAAGATCATCGCCTGCACACCGGATCGGGCGCCGGCCGGCAATTAATCTCCCCTCCGCATCCGGTCTGGGCAACACGGCCCGAAGCCCTTATCGTGACAGGAACGGTCTCGGGCCAGCGTGATACCACGGCGCGGCCGCGCGGCCCGAGAATGGTTGCAGCTGCGCCTGATCCAGCCGGCTTCACGCCCGAGCGGGCGGTCGTGCCGGTCGGCCTCCCGCCCCGACAACCGAGCTTCGCCTGTCGACGAAAGGGACGGCTCGGCCGATCATCAACGAGCCTGTGCCTCAGCTTCGGCGGTTGCCGCCGGACGCCCCGGCACCGCATTCGCCAGTTCCTCGTATTTCGCGTCGTAGTCCGAGTGATTGGTCCCCATCAGCTTGTCCCAGATATTGAAGTAAAGCATGTAGTTCCCGCTCACCCGGGAGTGATGCATGTTGTGGTGGGTACTGGTGATGAACCAGCGGTGCAGCGTCTTCGACGTGTAGAGCTCGAAACCCAGATGCGAGATGACGTTCAAGTACGTGAGGATGACCACATACGTCGCGATAGCCGCCGGATGCAGCGGCATGATGAAGGGCAGCACGCCGAAAACCGCGATTTCAATCACGATCTCGCCCGGGTGGAAGGCATAGGCGGCGAACGGCGTCGGGTTGGTGAACTGGTGATGCATCATGTGCACGTGCTTGAACAGCCAGCGTGTATGCATCAGGCGGTGTGCCCAGTAATAGTAGCTGTCATGGACGATCGCCATCACGGCGATACTGAATAGGAAATAAATCCAGCCGTAATCGCCGATCGAGAAATAGATCAGTGTCAATCCGTGACGCGGCAGCTCGAAAAGGGCGCCGAGCATCGCCGAAAACGTGAGCAGCGTCAGCAGCGAATAGCCGATTTCGCGGCCGACCTTTGGCTTGCGCTTCGTCTTCTTCTGGATACGCTTGTGTGAAAACCGATCGCGTTGCCATCTCCACAACACGAGATACGGCAAGGTCGCCATCACGAGAAAAACACCCGCATAGAACGCGAAGTTCTCGAGCGTCATGATGGAAAACGATATCAGCGTCTGGACAACCGGACCTTGTGATTCCAGCATGATTCTCTCCCCCTGCTGCGCCTGCATCATCGACCGATATATTTCACGGCCTATGAAGCCACTTTAAATAAAACGGCGCTTTCTTCAAGTATCGCGGCCGACAGACACCGAATCATGCAAAAGTGAGTCGGGCGTCACAAACTCCGGTTCGGCGTTGATGCCCCGTAAGACGGGCAGCATGAGACTGCATTTCAACGGCGACGTGGGTCGAAGCGTTCCAGGAATTGGCCAGCCGCGGCATCGTCACTGTCGCGCAGCCGTTTCCAGACGCCGGTGGCCTGCATCAATGTACGCTCGCCCTGGCTGACTGTTCCCGCGACGAACGCGACACTGCTCGTCACCCGTGTCAGCTCGCCTCGAGCCTCGATGAGGTGGCCGATATGGCCGGCATCGAGAAAATGCGTATCCAATTGGATGGTCGCAACAGGCTGGCCGGCGAGGTGAACGCGCAGGGCGTGGCCCATGACACGATCGGCCAGCGTCATCAGCATGCCGCCCTGGACCACGCCGCGTTGATTGGCGTGTTTGCCCTCGGCCGTGAAGGCGAGCACGAGCGTATCGCCATCCCAGCGCTCCCAGAGCGGCCCCACGAGGCCGATGAAGCCTTCGTCGTCGTGCAGGCGACAGCCGGGCGGCGGCGTGATGCTGGGCTGACTCATGAATTCCCGACCCATCGCAAAGCAACGAGTCTAGAACGTATCGGCGGCCACCAGTGGGCGCGCTAGCCGTTGTTCTCAAGTCGCTCCAACGCACGTTTCGCGCTCTGACCGTGGCGAGCGATATCCGACCACGGGCAGTCCCGCTGCGACAGGCGTCGGAAGATGTTGCCGATATGAAAACGTCGCGGGCCGATATCACGATCGGAGAGCTCGTCCCATTCCAGAGGCGTGGCGATCGGCGCGCCCGGCCTGGGGCGGACCGAGTACGGTGCGACGGCGGTCTGGTTCACCGCATTACGGCGCGTGTCGAGATACAGCCGCCCGCGCCGCTTGTTCCTGGCATGCGCCGTGGTGAACTCATCCGGATGGGCATCGGCCACGCGTTCGGCGATACCTTGTGCAAACTGGCGAACGATGTCGAAGTCGGCGCTGCGGTCCAACGGCACCGTCACGTGCAGGCCTGAGGAGCCGGAAGTCATCACGAACGAGGTCAGATCCACGGCCTCCAGCGCATCACGCACGGCGCGAGCCGCGGCAATGACGGGCGCGAAGGCGTCGCCCTCGCCGCCATGGCCAGGCGGGTCGAGATCGAAGATGAGCCGGTCCGGATGTTCGGGGCGATCGTAGCGGCTGAGCGTGACGTGAAACGCGATCGCGCCCTGGCCGACCAGATAGACGAGCGCATCGGCCGAATTGATGAGCGGCTGCACCAGTTCGCCATCCTCCTTGGCGACGGTCACGCGCTCCAGCCAACCCGGATAATGGCTCTGGACCGCCTTCTGGATGAAATGGATGCCGTCGATACCGTCCGGAAAACGGTTCAGCGTGACCGGCCGGTCCCTGGCATGCGGCAACATGACCGGTGCGACGCGGTGATAGTAATCGGCGAGATCGCCCTTGGTGATGCCGGCATCGGGAAAGAAGATCTTGTCGATGTTGTCGAGTTCCACGCTCACGTTCGGCCCACCTCCCTGACCACCTCATGCGGGTCCTTGTCGTCGCGCTCGCCCAGATACGCCGGGTGGCGCAGCTTGCCGTCGGCCGTCCATTCGGTGAATTCGATCTCGACCACCCGTTCGGGCGTGACCCAGTGGATGCCGCAAGCGTCCGGCGGGTCGGCGAACGGCGCGGTCCGGCGTTCGCTGGCCGCCAGCTCCTCATGCAAACGCCGCAATTCCGCATCGGAAAAACCGGTGCCCACGCGACCGGCGTAGCGCAATTCGCCGGATTCGTAGTAACCCACCAGTAGCGCACCGAAGCCGACTCGTTCGCCCTCCGGCTCGGTATAGCCGCCGATGACCAGCTCCTGACCGGCCTGGCACTTCAGCTTGAGCCAGCGATTCGAGCGACCGCAGCGATAGCAGCTGTCGGCCTGCTTGGCGACGATGCCTTCCCAGCCTTTGCGACACGCCTCTTCGAGCAGCGTTTCGCCGTCGCCGTTGCGATGCGCGGTGAAACGCAGGCGCCCGGAGTAATCGAGCACGTCGCGAATCAGTGCCTTGCGCTGGCGCAACGGCACCCGACGAATATCGTAGTCCTCGATCCAGGGCGAATCGAAGACATAGAAATAGATCGCGATATCCGAGGCGCCGATCTCTTCCGGATCCGACAGACCGGCCCGTTGCTGCAGCCGTGCAAAGCTGGTCACATCGCCATCGAAAGCCACCACCTCACCATCGAGGACGAAACGTCGACAGGGCTGGGCGGCAAACAGCTCGAGCAGTTCGGGGAAATGATCATTCCGGAGCTTGCCGTTGCGTGTATAGAGTTCGACGTTGGCGCGATCGCGAAATACCAGCAGCCGGATACCGTCGAGCTTGCGCTCGTAGATCCAGCGCTCGTCGGAGAACGGCGTATCGTGCGGCGTGGCCAGCATCGGCTCGAAGGTCCGCGGCATGGCAGCCTTCTTGGCCTTGGCCCAATCGTCGCTGTGGATGCGGCCTTCCAAACGGGCCTTAGTCATGACGATTCCCTCCCTCGACGGCGATCTGTTCAGTCGTGCGGCCGCTGAGTACGGAACTGTCTTCGGTCGAGACCGGGTTGCGCCGCGCATCGGCTTCTTCGTCGTCGATCTTCACCAGCAGCCACTGACGCTTGCGACCTTCGGTACGGAAATGCGTGAGCGCGTAGCCACCGGAGAGTTTGCTGCCATGCAGATTCACGATGAGATGACCATCGGCCCAGCATTCGGCCAGGGATTTCTCGACATGACCCTCGTCATCCCGTTTGGCGTTGTCGTACGGGCCGATGTCCCAGACCATGACCGTACCGCCGCCATATTCGCCTTCCGGGATCACGCCCTCGAAGTCGGCATAATCCAGTGGATGATCTTCGGTTTCGATCGCCAGGCGCTTCTCGCGCGGGTCGGTAGACGGCCCCTTGGGCACGGCCCAGGACTTGAGTACACCGTCGATCTCCAGCCGAAAATCGTAATGCAGCGTCGACGCCGAATGCTTCTGCACGACGAAGACCGGCGGCTTGTCATCCGGCCGCGGGCTGGCCTTGCCCGAAGGCTCGGGCGTCACATCGGCACGTCGTTTGTCGCGATAGGTCTTGAGCGGATCCTGAGCCATGGCCGTCTCCGCGCGGGTGTTTTTGCGTTATAACTTATCCCCGCGCGGTACGTCATCCGCACTTACCCCTAACCGCACACGTCGGCTCGCCAAGCCCTTAAACTGGCTCATGTATCGATGAAAAATGAGCATTTCTCATGCCACACGATTACTACATGCAGGCCGCTCTGGACGAAGCCCGGCGCGGGCGCGACGAGGGCGGCGTGCCGATCGGCTGCGTACTGGTCAAAAACGGCGAAATCGTCGGCGCCGGCCATAACCGTCGCGTGCAGAAATCCAGCGCGATCCTGCACGGCGAGATGGACGCGCTCGAAGCCACCGGTCGCAAACCCGGCGCCTGGTACAAGGGCGTCACCCTCTACACCACGCTCTCTCCCTGCGCCATGTGCTCCGGCGCGATTCTGCTCTACGGCATTCCCCGCGTCGTGATCGGCGAACACGTCTCGTTCATGGGCGAAGAAGTCCATCTTCGCGAACGCGGCGTCGAACTTACCGTGCTCGACGACGCCGACTGCAAACAACTCATGGCCGATTTCATGCGGGAGTCGCCGGAACTCTGGTACGAGGATATCGGCGCATAGCGGCGAGCGGATGGAAAAGTGGAAACGGCCGCCGCGAATGCCGACTTGCGACCCAGCGCAGACTTTAGATTTCGACCACAACACAGAGCGCTATGCCTGCTCAGCGCCCCAAGCCGGCCTAAGCAAGCGCGGCGAGCTGTTCGTAGCCGTTAGCACAGCAACGACAGAGCGGCGCTAATCAGCGGGAGCCGATGCTACGGTAACAAGCTCAATCGATCCCCAAAGGGTTCGAGATTCGCAGCTGCCAGACGCCGTCTCGGTTGCGTTCGGCCACCTGGGTCGCAACGCCTGTCTCGACGATCTCTTCCTGATCGGGCGGGGTAAGACGGATCGTCCATTCGAGTAGCAACAATGCGATGTCGCCGCTCGCGATGACCCGGCGAACGCCGTTACGTATTTGAGGCCGTGCGGCCATCAGCCGAGCGAACGCGTCGCGCAGTGCGTCGTGGCCTTCGGCGATCGTGCGGCCATCCTGCATCCGCATAATCGCCTTCGGATGAAAGAGCGACATCACCGCGTCGAGATCGCCGCGATTGATTGCGGCGTCGAATACGGCGGGCACCTGCTCCGGCCGTGTCGCCGTACGACATACGCCCGAACATTCGGTGTCGACGAATTCGGCGATGGACGACGCCAGCGCTTGCGGCGCCTCCAGCGGTATGAGATGCCCGACGTCCGGCAGGATCTGCATCGTCGCGCCGGGCAGCGACGGCAGAACGAGTCGTCGCAGCATATCCACGCCATCGACCTTGTCGTGTTGGCCGCCGATCACCTGAACCGGCACGTCGATACGCGCCAGATCGGCACTCACATCCTCCGAAATCGCGGTATGCGGCCAGAACTGTTTGGCAGCGTCCGCGCCGCCGAGACTGTCGGCGATCACCTGCTCGCGCATCGCGGGCGATAAGGCGCGTTCGGTCAGAACATTATCGATCGTCCAGCCGACCGATTCCGGCGCGGCATAGGCGGCCGCCATCCCGTCGCGTTCCGGCTGCGGCAACGATTTACCCTCGGTCGGCGACGGCGCCACCAGCAAGAGCCCCGCCAAACCGCCGGGCCGACGCGAAGCCAGCAGCTGGGCGACCTTGCCGCCCATCGAATGCCCGACCAGCACATAGCGATCCAGGCCGAGAGCGGCAACCGCTGCTTCAACGTCATCGGCCATGGTGGCGATATCGTAGCCGTCGTCCGGACGATCCGACTGGCCCCATCCCCGAGCATCCAGCGCGATCTTGCGAAAATTCGCCGGCAGCGCCGCCATCACCGGCTGCCAGGTCCGTGCCGTGCCGCCCCAGTAATGCAGAAAAACAAGGGCCAGAGGGCCGCTGCCGCTGTCGTCTGCATGCAGCGTCAGCCCGTTCGCGGTGATCTTCATGGTTTTACTCCTATGAGTGAGAGGCGGCTCAAACGCCGAAACAGATCATAGAAGGCTTCAATTCAGGCGATAATCCGCCATCTTAGACATGCACTCGATAACAGGGCTATCGAATAAACCATGGACCGATTCACTGGACTTGCGGTTTTCACGGCCGCCGTCGAACACGGCAGCCTGGCGGCGGCAGCACGCACCCTGGGCATAACGCCGGCCATGGCCGGCAAGCATCTCGCCGCGATCGAGGCCTCGCTGGGCGTGCGACTCATGCACCGAACCACCCGCCGTCTTCATCTGACCGACGTCGGCCAGGACTATTACCAACGCAGCCGGCACATCCTCGAATCGCTGGAAGACGCCGACCGCGCCGCTCGCGAATTGCAGGACCAGCCGCGTGGCATATTGCGCGTCACTGCCCCAACGACGTTCGGCGCACTGCACATGGGCGGCGCGGTCGCCGAATATATTCGGCGCTATCCCGATGTCGACGTCGAGATGACGCTCGACGACCGCTTTGTCGATCTCGTGGCCGGCGGTTTCGATGTCGCCATCCGCATCGGCGACCTGCCGGACTCGAGTCTGGTGGCGCGCCCCCTGGCACGCACCGAGATGATCGCCTGTGCCGCCCCGTCCTATCTGGCCGAACACGGCCGCCCGACGTCCCCATCGGATCTGAGCCACCACGATCGTCTCGCGTTCAGCGAAGCCATCTCGGCTGACGACTGGGGTTTCACCGACGCGACCGGCCAGATGCACAACGTGGCAGGTCGTTCACGATTTTCAGCCAACAACATGGAAATGCTGCTGGCCGCCGCCTTGCGCGGCGCCGGCATCGCCTACGGCCCCAGCTTTGTCTTCCACCGTCATCTCGCCAGCCAGGACTTGGAACAAGTCTTGACGAATTACACCACCCGGAGCCTCGGTATTCATGCGGTCTATCCCTCCGCACGCATGGTCGGCGCCAAAGTTCGCTGCTTCATCGAGTTGCTCCAGGAATGGTTTAGCTCATCCGCCAACTGGCGGGGATAGAGAGTAAATTGGCAATCTAGGACATGCCTAACGCGGCAGCACGATCGCACGAATTCTCCTCCATGCAGCGCAAGTTTTTGTTTCAGTTTGCCCTCTGAAGCGCGTCTGCTCAATTGACTATCGACTCGCCGAATGAGCGCTTCTGGCCGATATCCGACGCCTAAAAACGTCAATATCTCAATAGTCCACTGGCATTCGCGGACGCCGGGGTCTGAATAGACGTCTATTCAGTCAGCCACGCGACGCGTAGGCGATATTGGCCAGTAGTCGCTCCAGCACACCCGAGCCGGGGCCATCGAGATGGTGGTCGGCGGCGGCGCGCACGCGCTCGCCTGCCGCGCCCATGGCATAGCCGTGGCCCGCATTCGCCAGCATGGTGATGTCGGAGTCGGCGTCTCCGAAGGCAGCGACGCGATCGAGCGCGACCCCGAGATGCTTACACAGCACATGCAAGGCATGGCCCTTCGTGCCGGTCGAAAGATGAATGTCGTGGCATTCGGTGCCGCTCCACGAGATCACGAGTTCCGGCTGGGCGGCGACGGCGGCCTGTACGCCGGCCAGACCGTTGTGCACGCCGTCGCACATGACCTTGAGCGCGGGGTTGGGCATGGAGTTCGCGTCTACACGCCCGGCGCGCAGGTCGGGCGTAACGTCGTTGCCCGCGGCCTCGCGCACGATGCGATCCGCTTCGCCGTAGGCGTGCCAGCGGTCAGGTGCATAGGCGTGGATACAGCCGCCGACATCGACGAACTCGGCCAGCGCGGCGATGAGTACATCGCCAGGAGTGAAGGTTTCGGCGGCGATGGTGGTGCCATCGGCCGCGGTGACAAGCGTGCCATTGAAGGAGATCAGCGGCATGTCGAGGCCGATCGCCTGGGCGATCTCGACCAGCGACGAGCGCTGGCGCGAACTGGCGAGCGCGACGCCAATACCGGCCTCATGCAGGCCACGCAGCGCCGCGATCGTATGATCGTTCAACGGGTTGCGGGCATTGATGAGCGTGCCGTCGATATCGAACACGGCAAGATCAATGGCCGGCGCCATCCGGGGTTGGGTCATTGTAAGCCTTTACGGGAACAAGCCTGGTTGAGCGCGCCAATGTAGCGCGCTGCGTCCGGGCGGCGCTATTGCCACAGCGCCGCCGCGGCCGCGCCCAGATCGAGCGTGGCCTCGCCGTCACCTCGTCCGGCCACCCGGCCCGCTTCCTGCGCCGGCGCATCGACCACCGCTTCGAAACAGGCCATGACCGCCGGCGTGAGAAACCGGCTGTTCGCGCCGTAGACATGCGCGTCGCCGTAGGCGGCCTGCTGGGTGACGTAATAACGCAGCGGCGAGATCAACGACAGTTCGTTCTTCGCCCGCGTCATCGCGACATAGAGCAGGCGGCGTTCTTCTTCCAGGCCGGCTTCGGTCTTGGTGGAGAACTCGTTGGGAAACGTGCCGTCGGCCACATGCAGCACGTACACGCTGTCCCATTCCTGCCCCTTGGCACTGTGTACGGTCGACAGGATCAGATAATCCTCGTCGGCCAGTGCGTCGTCGTTGTGGTCGCCGGTGGCCTGCGGCGGATCGAGCGTGAGTTCGGTGAGAAACGCCGGCGCGTCACCATAGCGCGCGCCGATGCGGGCCAGATCGTCGATATCCCCGGCGCGGGCGGTGTTGGGCGGCTCGAAGCGGGTATCGAGCTGGGCCTTGTACCAGGCGGCCGCCGGGGCGAGCGCGGCCGGCCAGGCGTTGTCGGCGGCGAGGGCCGCGACCGTCTCGATCATCGCCTGCCACGCGGCGCGATCGGCACGCGCGGGTCGGAAATCGGCCAGAGCCTCGATGCGGTCGCCGGCGGCTTCCAGCGCTTCGAAGGCCTGGCGCGCGGTGCCGGGCCCCACGCCGGGCACGATCTGCATGGTTCGCCAGGCCGCGATTTCGTGACGCGGGTTGTCGGCCCAGCGCAGCAGCCCGAGGAAATCCTTGACGTGGGCGGCTTCCAGGAACTTGAGCCCACCGTATTTCCGGAACGGCACGTTACGCCGGATCAGCTCGATTTCCAGGTCGTTGGCATGGTGGCCGTTTCGAAACAACACGGCCTGGCGTTTCAGATCGATGCCGGTCTCGCGCCGGGCGAGCACGGCATCGACCACCCAGCGTGCCTCGGCGGTCGTATCCATGACGGTCACGTGGCGCGGCTTCACGCCGACGCCGCGCGTGGCAGTGAGCTGCTTGGCGTAGGCCCGCGTGGCCTCGCCCATGAGCGTGTTGGCCGCATCCAGAATCGCCTGGGTCGAGCGATAGTTGGCCTCGAGCGTGACCACCTGCGTGCCGCAGTAGGTCTTGGGAAAGTCGAGGATATTGTCGACCTCGGCGGCCCGGAAACCATAGATCGCCTGGGCATCGTCGCCGACCACGGTCAGCCCGCGGCCGGTCGGTTTCATGGCCTGGAGAATGGCGGCCTGCAGGCCGTTGGTGTCCTGGTATTCGTCCACCAGCACATGATCGAAGCGGGCGCCGATTTCGTCGGCGAGCGCGCCGTTTTGCATCACCAGATGCCAGTACAGCAGCAGGTCGTCGTAATCGAGCGTGGCCCGCGCCTGTTTGCGCGCGGTGTAGTCGGCGAACAGGCGCTTGAGATCGTCGTGGTGCTCGGCGCACCAGGGAAACCAGCCGTCCAGCACCTCGGCCAGCGTCGCCTGACGGTTCACCGCGGCGGAATAGATCGCCAGACAGGTATCCTTGCGTGGAAAACGCTTGCCGCCGTCGCGCGAGCGCGCGGCGAGCCCGGCGTCATAACGGGCCACGTCCATCAGATCGGCGGCATCGCCGCGATCCAGAATCGAGAAGGCCTCGTCCAGCCCGAGGCGCGGCGCATACTCGCGCAGCAGCCGCGCACCGATCGCATGAAACGTGCCTGCCCAGGGCAGCCGTACGCCCTGGCGTTTCCGACCACGCACGGCGAGCGCGGATTCGCAGATCGCATGCGCGCGGCGCGTCATTTCGTCAGCGGCGCGACGCGAGAACGTCAGCAACAGGATGCGGCGCGGGTCCACGCCCGAGAGCACCAGATGCGCAGCCCGGTGCGACAGCGTTTGGGTTTTGCCGCTGCCCGCGCCGGCCAGAATCAACAGCGGATCGGCATCCCAGCCGCAGGGCGCCGCCATCCCGAAACCGGCGGCTTCGCGCTGGGCCGGGTTCAGCCCGGCGAGATGATCGGCGTATTCGGCCGGCGCGCTGGATTCGATGGCGGTCGCACTCATGCCGACACACTGCCATGGGCGGTGGGTCAGATCGTGACCCACCGCCGGCTCATTTCGTGCTGGCGATGCGCTGGCGGATCAGCTCGGCCAGAAGCATGTATTTCCGGTTGAAGTGATGCCCGCCCGGCAGGCCCAGCACATCGAAGCCGGCGGCTTTCAGCTCGTCACAGGTCGCATGCGGATCGTCCACGCCGTAGAGACAGCTCGTGCGCGCCGCCGGCAAACGCCGTGCCTCGGGCATGACGGCGCGGCCTTCGGGCCCGAGACCGATCCAGGACAGCAAGTGATAGCCGAAGGTGATGTGCTTGGCGAGCCCGAGCAGCACGATATGCGCCACCTGCGCCTGGGCCGCCGACGGCAAGCGGTTGTAGAGAAAAGGCAGGACATCGGCACCGCGCGAGTAACCGATCAGAACGACGCGGCTGCGATGCCAGTGCGTGCGATAGCTTTCGATCACGCGATTTAGATCGGCGGCGGCGCCCGCCGGCTCGCGCGGGTGCCAGTAGTAGCGCAGCGAATCCCAGCCGACCACGCCGTAGCCGGCGCGCGCCAGCGCGTGCCCGACGGACTTGTCGAGCCCGGCCCAGCCGCCGTCGCCCGAGAGCATGACGATCAGCGTATTCGCAGCAGCGGGATCCACATTCGCGTGGCTCGGTGCGGCCGGCGGATAAACCACCAACGGCAGATCCGCCACCTTATCCGCCAGCGGCGCACCGCCGGGGTGAAAAACACAGCCGGGCACGCCGGCCAGGATGACCACCAGACCGGCACACCAGGCCAGTCGCTCGAAAAAAAATCGCATATCCGTATGAACCACGTCTCGGCAGGGCATCGACGAGCGGTTAGACTAGGGCCAGTTGAGGCTTCGCGCGAGTCCGCGCCAAGCGCTGTTTTGCGGCAAGACGAGGCGTAGCGAGCGTGGCGTAGTCGTTCTACGCGAGCGAACTACAACGCTGTATTGCCGCAAAACAGCGCTTGTCCCTTCGGGTTGGGCCGCAAATCCCGCCCGGCGGCGTTGCGAGTCTGGGTCGTGACTCGCCACGACGCGGCGACTCGCGCCTTGCCGGACACGATTTGCGGACGCCAACGCGGCGCTCGCACGAAACCTCAACTGGCCCTCGAGTCCGCTGTTTCCGGGCACGGAGACGGCCCCGATGCAATGCAAAGGATAAGCCATGTTCGAATCGATTGAACGAGTACCCGGCGACGCCATTCTCGGCCTGATCCAGCAGTTCAAGGACGACCCCAACCCCAACAAGGTGGATCTGGGCGTGGGCGTCTATCGCGACGAGCACGGCAATACGCCGATTCTGCGCGCGGTCAAGGACGCCGAGAAGAAACTCATCGATACCGAGCAGACCAAGGCGTATATCGGCTCGCACGGTGACCCGCAGTACGGCGAGTACATCCTGCAGACCGTGCTCGGCGCCGACAGCAAGGTGCTGGCCGACAACCGCGCGAGCGCGACCCAGTCGCCGGGCGGCACCGGCGCGCTGCGTCTGGCCGCGGATTTTATGGTCCGCAGCTGCCCGGGCAAGGCGATCTGGCTGCCGAATCCGACCTGGCCGAACCATCTCGGCGTGTTCGAGGCCGCGCGGCTCGAGATCAAGCGCTATCCCTATGTCGATGACAACAACCAGTTCGACTTCGACGGCATGCTCAAGAAGCTCAAGTCGATCCCCAAGGGCGACGTCGTGCTGCTGCATGCCTGCTGCCATAACCCGACCGGCTTCGATCCGAGCCAGGATCAGTGGCACCAGATCCTCGAGGTGGTCCAGGACCGCGAGCTGCTGCCGTTGGTCGACTTCGCCTACCAGGGCTTCGGCGACGGGCTGGACGAAGACGCCTACGGCGTGCGCCTGCTGGCCGAGAACCTCGACGAGATGATCATCACCCAGTCCTGCTCGAAGAACTTCGGCATCTATCGCGAGCGCACCGGCTGCTTCATCGCCATCGCGAAGAACAACGAGGACATGGAGGACGTGCGCTCGCAGCTGGCGATCACCGCGCGCGAGAACTACTCCAACCCGCCGGCCCATGGCAGCGCGATCGTGGCGACCATCTTGAGCTCGGCCGAGCTGACGCGCCGCCTGGCGCGAGGACTCGACGAAATGCGCGACCGCATCAACGGTGTGCGCCACGAATTCGTCGAAGGCCTCAAGCCCCACGGCCTGGACGACCAGTTTCGTTCATGACCGAACAGCGCGGCATGTTCTCCTACACCGGCCTGAACGAAGATCAGGTCGACAAGCTGCGCGACGAACTACAGCATCTACATGGTCACCTCCGGCCGCGCCAACGTGGCGGGCCTGACGACGACAACATCGAGTATGTCTGCAAGGCGATCGCCGACGTGGTCGGCGGCAAGAAATAGCGCGCGACACGCCGACCGCGGCCCGCCGGACGAACGCCGGCAGGCCGCGACCGGTTCGTGATCAGTCGGTTTCGTCATCCTCGACGCCGGCGGCCGCGGCCCGATCCTGCGCCGAGCGCGACCGGGGCAGCACAAGATTCAGCACCACGCCCAGCACGCCTGCCAGGGCGATCCCCTCCAGCGAGAAACGGCCGAACGAAAAATGCAGACCGCCGATGCCACAGATCAGGATCAGACCGACGATTGCCATGTTGCGGGACTCGGTCAGGTCTTCGCCCGACTGCACCAGGCTGTTCATGCCCACCACCACGATGGCGCCGAACAACAGCACGATGATCCCGCCCATCACGGGCGTGGGAATGCTCGCCAGGAATGCGCCCAGCTTGCCGACGAATGAGAACACGATGGCAAAGCCGGCCGCCCAGGTCATGAGCGCCGGATTGGTGGCGCCGGTGAGCGTCACCGCGCCGGTGACTTCCGAATAGGTCGTATTCGGTGGCCCGCC
Organism: uncultured Gammaproteobacteria bacterium; assembly: GCA_963835375.1. GTDB lineage: Bacteria > Pseudomonadota > Gammaproteobacteria > Nevskiales > Salinisphaeraceae > Salinisphaera. The sequence continues at coordinate 312 of CAWIGB010000019.1, read as the reverse complement.
GAAACAGGCCGCCAGCGAAGTGGCCAGCCCGTCGCCCAGCATGGTGCGATGAATGCCCGGATCGACCAGATAATCGCGCCCGGTGACCGAACGAATCGCGATAATGTCGCCGAAGTGCTCAATCGCCGGTGCGATCGCTACCGGCAGCATGAACAACACCGCCTGCCAGTTGAACGGGGGGCGACGAAATTCGGGCACGGCAAACCACGGCGCATTCGCCACGGTCGACAGATCCACCAGGCCCAGACAGAGCGCTTGCGATATAGCCGGACGCGACACCGATGATGATCGGCAGCAGCGCGACAAAGCCTC
>CAWIGB010000018.1:0-46763 GCA_963835375.1 uncultured Gammaproteobacteria bacterium | reverse complement strand
ATCAGATAATCCCGATCCCGTGCGTCGGTGACGAGCATATGGCCCGGCGCGTGGCCGATGGCGATCGACCGGGCGGGTTTCCATTACGGCCGCCTGGGGCGTGACGCCGCAGGCCCAGAACACCGGAATATGGCCCTCGGGGATCGTGACCGGCTCGCCGAAATCGGGCCGCGAAACATAGGCGATGCCGAGTTCATCGCGGATTGCCGACGTGCACCGGCGCGCCGTGCACCGACGGGTAGCGGGCGGTGACACGCACGGCATCGGCCACACGGTCGGCCGGGATAGGCCGCATCGAGACCACCAGCGGGCCATCCATCGCGCCGGCCGGGGCGCAGCGGCGGGTCGTATTGTACATCGGTACGTTGACGCCCTGGTCGATATGCGCCATGCGGATGCCTTCGGCCATCAGCGCGGCTTCGAAGGTGAAGCTGCAGCCCAGGATGAAGGTGACGAAATCGTCGCGCCAGATGTCCCGGATATCGGTCGGCTCGGCGGTCTTCACGCCGTTTTCGTAAACGGCATAGCGCGGCAGATCGGTACGGATATCGCCGCCGGCCAACAGCGGGCCATCGGTCTGCCCGGCCTCGAGCACGCCGAGCACCGGGCAGGGCTTGGGATTGCGCTGGGCAAACAGCAGTACGTCGAAGGCCTGCGCCGCCGGTACGATGATGAGATTGGCCTGGGCATGGCCGTGGCAGAAGGCCGAGGTCTGCGTCGCCAGGCCGTCGCGAAACGCCGCGCGCGCGGCGCTGGGCGTCCAGTTCGCATAGCTCGGGGCCGAGGAATCGTTCATGGGGTATACCGCTCGTGGCCGATTGGAAAATCGCTGGATAATGATCAGCAGTGATTGTTGAACAATCCATGCCGCTAGGGCATGGTTTAGCAAGACACGGGACAACAGGCAAACCGCGATGACTTCCATCGACCTCAACAGCGACGTGGGCGAGTCGTTCGGCCGCTGGCGCCTCGGCGACGATGCCGCGATCTTCGAATCGGTCTCCAGCGCCAACGTGGCCTGCGGTTTTCATGCCGGCGACCCGTCCACCCTGGCCGCGACCTGCCGCGCCGCGGTGGCAGCGAACGTGACCATCGGCGCGCATGTGTCGTACCGCGATCTGGCCGGCTTCGGCCGTCGTTTTCTGGACTGCTCGGCCACCGAGCTCGCCGACGACATTCTCTACCAGATCGGCGCGCTGGATGCCTTTGCCCGCGCCGCCGGCACGCGCGTGCGCTACGTCAAACCGCACGGCGCGCTCTATAACGCCATCGTCACCCACGAAGACCATGCCCAGGCGGTGGTGGATGCGATCCGGACCTACGACGACAATCTCGCCCTGCTCGGCCTGCCCGGCGCGATCGTGCTCGACAAGGCCGAGGCGCACGGCGTGCGCGGCATCGTCGAGGCGTTCGCCGACCGCGCCTACAACGCCGACGGCACGCTGGTCTCGCGGCGCGAGAAAGGCGCGGTGCTCGACGATGACGACGCCATCACCGAAAACATGATCCGGCTGGCGAAGGAGGGCGTGCTGATCGCCCGCGACGGCAGCCGGCTGCACGTCGACGCCGCCAGCATCTGCGTGCACGGCGACAACCCGAGTTCGGTGGCCACGGCGGCGGCCGTGCGCGGCGCGCTGGAAAGCGCCGGCATCGATATCCGCAGCTTCGCATGAGCCAGCGCCCGATACGCTGGGTGGGCAGCCGCGCCGTGCTCGTCGAGCGCGACACGCTGGACGACGTGCTCGCGCTGCATGCCTACCTGCGCGCCCATCCCCTGCCCGGCCAGCTCGATCTGGTGCCGGCCGCCAAGACATTGCTGATCAAGTGCGACTCGCACCGCAATGCTGCCCGCGCCTACGCCGCAGCCGCCGACATCGACGCCCCGCCGATCGATGCCAGCGAAGGCCGCACGGTCGAGATCGAAGTCGTCTACGACGGCGAGGACCTGGAAGCCGTGGCCGAGCTGACCGGCCTCGACGTGGACGGCGTGATCGAAGCCCATACGAGCCAGACCTGGCGCGCGGCCTTCGGCGGCTTTGCGCCGGGCTTTGTCTATCTCGCCGCCGAGAACGACACGCTGGACGTGCCACGGCGCGATTCGCCGCGCACCGCCGTGCCGGCCGGGTCGGTGGCGCTCGCCGGCTTGTTCAGCGCCATCTACCCGCGTCGTTCGCCCGGCGGCTGGCAGCTCATCGGGCGCACCGATGCGCGCCTGTGGGATATCGAGCGCGACGAGCCGGCGCTGATCCGCGCGGGCGATCGCGTGCGCTATGTCGCCGTCGACGAACTGAGCGGCGACGCCGAGGAGACGGCGGCCACGCCGGATGCCGCCGCCCTGCCCGACACCGAGCCGAGCAGCGGCGCCGCCCTCGAGATCGTCGACGCCGGCCTGCAGTCGCTGATCCAGGACCAGGGCCGGCCCGGCCTGAGTCATCTGGGCGTGTCGATTTCCGGCGCGGCCGACGCCACGGCCGCCCGCCAGGCGAATCGGCTGGTCGGCAACACGCCCGACGCCGCCGTGATCGAAACCGTACTCGGCGGGCTCACGCTGCGCGCCCACGGCGATGTGGTGCTGGCCCGCGCCGGCGCCGAAGGCCGCGCCACCATCGACGGCGAACACGGGGCCCGCCACGCGCCGGCGCGCACGCCGTTCGCCCTGCACGACGGCGAAACACTCACCCTCGCCGCGCCCGATCGCGGCCTGCGCAGCTATATCGCCGTACGCGGCGGGCTGGACGTGCCGGCCGTGCTCGACAGCCGCGCGACCGATGCGCTGTCCGGCATCGGCCCGGCGCCGCTGGCCGCCGGCCACCTGCTGGCCATTGGCGCGGCCGAGCCCTCGCAGGTGGTCGGCGCCCCGGAACCGGCCACGCTCGCGCCGCGCGACGACGACGGCGCGATCGTGCTGCGCGTCGCCTTCGGCCCGCGCGACGACTGGTTCAGCGCGGCCACCCGCCAGCAGTTCCTGCGCCAGCACTGGCGCGCGACCGATCAATCCAACCGCGTGGGCGTACGCCTCGATCTGGCCGACGCGGACGACGACACCGCGCTGGAACGCGAGCGCGAGGGCGAGCTCGACAGCGAAGGCACGGTGCCCGGCGCGCTGCAGGTGCCGCCGTCGGGCCTGCCGGTGCTGTTTCTCAACGACCACCCGGTGACCGGCGGCTATCCCGTCATCGCCGTGGTGATCGCCGAAGACCTGCCCATCGCGGCCCAGGTCGCGCCGGGCGAGGCGATACGTTTCGTCGCCGTCGACCCGGACACGCTGGCGCCCATCGAAGACCACCCGGGCGGCGCGGCCGCCGCCGAGGAATCGTCATGAAGAAAGTGCTGATCGCCAATCGCGGCGAGATCGCCGTACGCATCGCCCGCGCGGCCCGCGACGCCGAGCTCGAATCGGTGGCCGTCTATGCCGACAACGATGCCGATGCGCTGCACGTCCGCCTGGCCGACGCGGCCTATGGCCTGGACGGCACCACCGGCGAACAGACCTACCTCGATATCGACAAGCTGCTCGATGTGGCCAAGCGCGCCGGCGTCGATGCCGTACACCCGGGCTACGGCTTTCTCTCCGAGAACGCCGATTTCGCCCAGGCCGTGATCGATGCCGGGCTGACCTGGATCGGCCCGTCGCCGCAGGCCATCCGCGATCTGGGCAACAAGGTCACCGCCCGCGAGATCGCGGTCGCGGCCGGCGCGCCGCTCGTGCCCGGTTCCGACGGCCCGGTGGACAACGCCGATGCGGTACGCGAATTCGCCGAGGAACACGGCCTGCCGATCATCATCAAGGCGGCGTTCGGCGGCGGCGGCCGCGGCATGAAGATCGTGCGCCGCGAGAACGACATCGAGGATGCCTTCGACTCGGCCGTGCGCGAAGGCAAGGCCGCCTTCGGCCGCGGCGAGTGCTTCGTGGAGCGTTTTCTCGACACGCCGCGCCACGTCGAGGCCCAGATCCTGGCCGACAGCCACGGCAACATCATCGTGGTCGGCACCCGCGACTGCTCGCTGCAACGGCGCAACCAGAAACTCGTGGAAGAAGCGCCGGCGCCGTTTCTCTCCGACGAACAGCGCGCGGAAATCCATCGCTCGGCCAAGGCGATCTGCCGCGAGGCCGGCTATACCGGCGCCGGCACGGTGGAATATCTGGTGGGCGCCGAAGGCGAGATCTCGTTTCTGGAAGTGAACACGCGGCTGCAGGTCGAGCATCCGGTGACCGAAGCCACCAGCGGCATCGACCTGGTGCTCGAACAGTTCCGTATCGCGGACGGCGAGGCGCTGCGTGTGACTGAAGATCCCGAACCGCAAGGCCATGCCTTCGAGTTCCGCCTGAACGCCGAAGACCCGGCCCGCGGCTTTCTGCCGTTTCCCGGCACGGTCGAGCGCTTCGAGCCGCCCACCGGGCACGGCATCCGCGTGGACACCGGCGTGCGCTCGGGCTCCGTGGTGCCGGAAACGTTCGACTCCCTGCTCGCCAAGCTCATCGTGCACGGCGAGACCCGCGCCCAGGCGCTGGCCCGTGCCCGTGCCGCGCTGGCGGAACTGGTCATCGAGGGCGTGCCGACCGTCGTGCCCTTCCACCGGGCCGTGTTGCAAGAGCCGGCGTTCATTTCCGACGACGCGTTCGGCGTCTACACCAGCTGGATCGAAACCGAGTTCAGCGAGCGGCTCGAGGCCTCGCCGGAACTGGCCAAAGCCACGCCCGACGGCGCCCGACGGCGGCTCACGATCGACTTGGACGGCAAGGCCGTGCAGCTCGGCCTGCCGGCGAATCTGTACGCCGCGCTGATGAGCGGCGGCGGCGGCGCGGCCGGCGCTGGCGAATCGAGCGAGGGCGAGCCCGAGGGCGACGACAACCAGGTGCGCGCCTCGATCAGCGGCAATCTGGTGAAATGGGTCGCCGAGGACGGCGCCGAGGTCGAAGCCGGCGATTCGCTGGCCGTGCTGGAAGCCATGAAGATGGAAACCAGCGTCGCCGCGCCGCGCGCCGGTCGCTTCTCGCACGGCGACCAGACGCCCGGCGATAGCGTGGCCAGCGGCGACAGTCTCGGCACGATCGACTAGACGATATGCCGTCTGGCGGCCCTACCGGCCGCAAGACGCAGGGCAACGGCCCCGACAAGCGCATCGAGCCCGCGTCTTGCAGCGGTAACGACGATCGATCGCGGCAATTGATGCCCGGCGCCGCCGCCCATAGACTGACGCCGCAATCGATACCCGCCCCGGCCACCGACGCGCCGGGCGACGACATACCGCGGCGCTCGCCGCCCCGGTCGGCGAATCCATGAACACGAAAACGCCCGAACTGATCGACGGCCAGCCCCGCGCCGAACACGCCCACACGGGCGCGTGGGTGGCGGGCATCCTGCGTTCGCGCATCGCGCACGGCCAGCTCACGCCCGGCTCGCGGCTGTCCGAACAGGCGCTGGCCTCCGCGTTCGGCGTATCCCGCAACACGCTGCGCGAAGCCTTCACCATGCTGGCGGCCGAATCCATCGTAAAGCGCATCCCCAACCGCGGCGTGTTCGTCGCCGCGCCGGGCGCCGACGAAGTGCGCGAGATCTACAACGTCCGCCGCTCGATCGAGCCAGGCGCCGTGCTCTGGGGCGAACTGGACGAGGCCGCGCTGGCTCATATGGAAGCCATCGTCGCCGAAGCCCGCGCCGCACGCGAAGCCGTCGACATCACCGCCATGGCCAACGCCAACCAGGCCCTGCACAAGGCCATCATCGCCCTCACCGGCAGCCGCACCCTCGAACGGCTCATGGAACGCGTGCTCGCCGAAATGCGCCTGATCTTCCACGCCATGGCGTCGATGCCCGACTTCCACAGCCACTACGTCGAACGCAACGTCGAACTGGTGGCTCTGCTGCGCGCCGGCCGGCGCCTGGACGCGGCAGAGCGCATGCGCCACTACCTCGACGCCGCCGAAGCCGAACTGCTTGGGCACCTGGAAGACTAACGCCTAGTGTTGCACGCTCGCATTGCGAGCCGGAACAAATAGCGAATCTGATTTGCCCGGATGTTCCGCACTGCTGTGCGAGTCCCTTTCGTTCGCTTGCCCAAACGAAAGTGCACAGAGGAAACGACCACCCTGTCTTGCGCCGACGCTGCGCATCGATACCCTCCGCTGCTCCAGCCACCAGGGGACAGCCGCTAGACTCGCGCCGCTGCGCGACCCTCAGACACACGGCTGTCTTTTCCCTCTCGCTGCCATCTCTGCTCGGCGGCGCTGCGCAAGGGAACCCGAATACAGACACGGCCCGCGAGGTATCGGAGCTGGTGTCTGTATTCGAGCCCTCTGAGGCGACGGAGACGCACAGCGGCGACGGGTGTCCGGCGCATGGCGCCGGTGCGGCCAGCCTGTCTGAGCGCCGCCAAAGCGGCCCGAGTTCTGGCCGCATCCCGTCGACGCGAGCATCGGAGTGCACCGGCAAAGCCGGCGCCGATGCGGGTGCCTTTTGTCTTGGTTCCTTCTTTTGGGCAAGCAAAAAAAGGGACTCGCGCATCAGTGCGAAACCGAAGTTAAAGACGCCCCGTGGTCTAACTAGATACGCCCGGCCACCGTAACCATGCGCCGATCAGCACAGAAAACGACAACCAGGCGATCCAATCAACCCGCAAGCTTCGCCAACCCGCCAAGCGAACTGATACCCAGAAACACCGTGAGCAACCAGGCCACTGCACCGATGCCAAGCAACCAGCGCGGATACTCGTAACCGCCCAGCAGATCAGGCCGGCGCCAGGCCACCCACAGCAGCAGGCCGAAGCCGACCGGCAGAATCAGCCCGTTGAACGCACCGGCAAAGATCAGCAGCACCTGCGGCGCCTGGCCGAGGGCCGCATAGATCGCGGCACAGAACACGATGAATACGACCGTCACCCACTGGCGCGTCCGCGGGGCGGTCGTCGACAACGTGATGAACGAGACCGACGTGAAGGCCGCGCCGATCACCGATGTGAGCGCCGCCGCCCACAGCACCACGCCGAATACGCGCATGCCGATTTCACCGGCCGCCGCCTTGAACGCATCCGCGGCCATGTTCTCACCCGCGATATGCGCGCCGCCGGCCACCACACCCAGGATGGCGAGAAACAGCAGCGCCCGCATGATCGCCGTGATCACGATGCTGAGCACCGAGTTCATCGCGATCTGGCCGGCATATTCCGGGCCCGTCGCACCGGAATCGAGCAACCGGTGCGCGCCGGCGTAGGTGATGTAGCCGCCGACCGTGCCGCCGACCAGCGTCGTGATCACCAGAAAATCGATGTTGCTCGGCAGCACCGTATTCTTGAGCGCCGCGCCAATGGGCGGGCTCGACACGAGCGTGACGTAGAGCATCAGCGCGATCATCACCACGCCGAGCACCATCACCACGCGATCCAGCGCCACGCCGGCCTTGCGGATCGAAAAGATCCCGATCGCGATCGCCGCCGAGATCACGCCGCCGATCTTCGGGTCCACACCCAGCATCGCGTTCGCGCCGAGCCCCGCGCCGGCGATATTGCCCACGTTGAACACCACGCCGCCGAGAAACACCAACGCCGACAGAAACCAGCCGAGCCCCGGCGCCACCCGGTTGCCGAGCTCCTGGGTTCGCAAGCCGGACACGCCGACCACGCGCCAGACGTTGAGCTGTACCGCGATATCCAGCAGCGTCGACACCAGAATGGCGAAGGCGAACGCCGCCCCCATCTGCACCGTGAACACCGTCGTCTGCGTGATGAACCCGGGCCCGATGGCGCTCGTGGCCATCAGGAACACCGCGCCCAGCATCGCCGTGCGCCGGGCTGCGGAAGTCATTCCGGAACCGGTAAATGCCTCTGTCGTCATGTGCTGCCCCACTATGAATAGACGGACGAAAAGCCCGACCTTGAACCTAGCAATTGTTGAACAATTCTGGAAGGTAATTGTTCAACAACTTTCGTCGTAGGTGCAGCAAGGGGCGTGCCATGGTTCAACGAGGCGGGCGGGCATCCGACACCAGGGCTACAGACGATTCAAACGCGAAACATAGCTGTGCGCTGCGTTACGACCGTGCGCAGGGACACTTCGACCGTGCAATTCACGTTCGGTTGAATCCAAGCAGTGCCGGATAGTTCGCCGGGTAAATCAGCGTACAACTAGAGCGACATGCATAGTTTGAGGCCTCAATCTATACACGTTACACAGAACGTGTATATTTAATCGCTAAAACTATACATTTTGTACGGTCATGGCCCTGCCGCCACTGCCCACTCTCCGCGAGCTCAGTGCCAATCGTTTCGACACGATCGCGATCCTCAAGCGGCTCAACGCAACGAGCCGCAGGCTCGCCGAGCTCAAAGGGGTCGCATCGACGATTCCGAACCAATCGATCCTGATCAACACGCTTGGCATTCAGGAAGCCAAGGATAGCTCCGCGATCGAAAACATCATCACGACACACGACGAACTCTTTCGTGATGATGCGACCGAGCCAACGGGGTCGTTGCAGGCGAAGGAAGTGCATCGCTACAGAGAAGCGCTTTTCGCCGGTTACGACGCTGTTCGTAAAGACAAACTCCTTACCAACCGTCATATCCAGAAAATACAGGCAACGCTCGAACGTAACGAAGCCGGCTTCAGGCGCGTGCCCGGCACGCTATTACAAAACGCGTACGGCGAAACAGTCTACACCCCGCCCTCACCGGAGCAGGTGCCAGCTCTCATGGCCGACCTCGAATCCTTCATCAATGATGATGCGCTGTTCGACGCCGACCCTCTGGTCAAGATGGCGCTGATTCATTACCAGTTCGAGAGCATTCACCCGTTCTACGATGGAAACGGCCGAACCGGCCGCATCATCAATGTGCTCTACCTCGTAAAGCACGCGCTATTGGGCATTCCCGTGCTCTACATGAGCCGGCACATCGTACGTACGAAAGACGAATACTACCGTCGGCTTCAAGCCGTTCGAGACGACGACGCCTGGGAGGCCTGGGTGGAATACATGCTCGCCGCAGTCGAACAGACTGCCGGCGAGACCATCGAAACCATTCAAGCGATCAGGCAGGCGCTCCAGCATTACAAGCACCAGATTCGAGAGCGTCACCGGTTCTATAGCCAGGACCTCATCAATAACCTGTTCATGCACCCGTATACCAAGATCGCTTTCGTGGAAGACGAGCTTCGGGTTTCCCGCATCACCGCTACGAAGTATCTCGATACGCTTGTCGAAGACGGTTTTCTTCGCAAAGAACGCATCGGGCGTACGAATTTCTATATCAATATCGCGCTGAACGATATTCTCACCGGCGAGCGAATGCGGGACGGAATGCCTTCCGCCGGATGAGGCGCTACGTACCATTGAGTCGTCATACCGCCCGTCTCGTTGCCTGAACCGCGCTCGCCGAGCTCAAGGGCGAGCGGATCGAACGCGACAAGGCGCGCTTTCTGCCCGCATAGCCGGAGCAATCATGGGTTCGAGGCCAAACCGCGCCCGAACCACATCGCCCACGGGCTGGTAGTCGTTGGGCTTGCTGATTTCCTCAGCCATTCGCTTCATCAGATCGACCGTCGTCCACGACTCGCCATCGAGATAGCAGGAAATCATGAAGTCGTACTGATTGATGCTCGCCAGTACCGACCGCGAATTCGTCTTGGCCACGTGCAACGGCTTCATAGCCGCGATCTCGGCCTCGATCATCGCCTCCGATATATGCAGATAACGCAACAGAAACGGCAGACTCTTCCAGAAATCGTTCCAGAAGCGTCGCGTAAGGCGCCGCCGACAACAGCAGCGCCAGCCGAGAATGCTCCGCCACGGCGATCACGAACGGTTTTCGTCCATAGCGCATCACGTTTGCCGACCAATCGCCAAGGCGATTAGCCGCTGCCGGCGGATCCGGCTTCGGGCGTTACCTTCAGCGGCTTGAGCAGTTTCGCGGTACATCGGAACGCGGTCATGCCACCTCCGGAACTAAGCTCAGCGACGACGCGACTCGTCGATCGCCCATAAGATATCAGTCGTCGAAGCGCACGTTTTGATACCGGGGACATCGAAGGGCGACGCCTGCGGTTCCGGCTCCGCGCTCAGGGAAAAAATCGAGCCATCGCGGCGACGGATACGGACCGTTTCGGTCTGTGCCAATGTCAGCAGCTTCGCGAGATTCTGGCGTGCTTTGGCGTATGTGAATGTGAATATCCGCATACCGTTCCCCAATCTTATCAAGACCTCAGGCCACATCCTGCCTCGGACGCGCATTGGTATTCACCTCGCGCACGATCGATATCACGCGGTCAGCGTCGTCCGCTGCAAAAACGCCATCCAGCCCTTCGTAATGAAAGCCGGTGAAAGGCGGCTCGTACAATCGCCCCGGATCGATCGTACCGTTTTCCGTTAATTGTTCGATGATCATCTCGACGAAACGGATCTGGCGCTCGCCGAGATTTTCGAAGTTAATGAAGTCGGCAAATGCCGCTTCGGCGGCGGCATGATCCAATCCAACCAATGACCGAATGAACACGGTGAGCGGCTGATCTTCGCCAAACGCTTCAGTGAACCGCTCGCGGCTTTCAACCTCATCCGCGTCAAACACGAACCGCTCCAGCTCCGCGAGGTCGCTCGGCGTCAGCGGTCGGTTGTGCTTGAGCTTTGCGATCGCGACGTGATCTTCATTCGCCCGAATGAATGCCGCGACCTTCTTGCGGTATTGCGTCAGATTGATGCCGGTCTGGAAATCGTCGAGGCTCACGGCCACACCCTCGCCAATCTCATCGTCCAGCGCCGAATAGACCGGGTTGAAGGCTTTTTTCTCGATGAACTGGATCAGCCCGCGCAGACGGCGGCGCAGGTTCTCGATCATGGCAAGCGTGATGTCCTCCCAGAACTCCCTGGTCTGCACGTCGTGGATCAAGGCGAGTTGGGCTTTGACGGCCGGAATGCTCTGCGCGGATTCGAGGCCCGAGGCCAGCGCCTGGATGCGCTCGATGAGTCTCTGCGCCTGCTTAACGTCGCTATCGAGTTGCGCCACCTGCAGGTTCAGGCAGGTTAGATCGAACAGCCGGGCCGAGATATCTTCATGCGGCCGCTCACTCGGCAGACCGGCGATATGGTTCGCGAGCACGCCCTGGGCTTCGTCGTCCAGATTCGTCCAGGCGGCTAGATCCCGAAACCGTTCTACATGCTCGCGTTCCGGGCGAACGATGAAGTTGGCCGTATTCATCGCCGCTACTTCGCTCTGCAGCGCCTGCTTCAACGCACGCCGCAATTCATCATCGCTGTCGATATCGCCGTGACCGGCGCCGGCCTCATCGGCGACACCGCGACCGTCCGATTCGGCGTTGAGCCGTGTCATGACCTCTAGCCGCTGCAGAAACAGCCGCTTGTGCAGCGGCTCGGGCGGTGCCGACTCGCGCAGCGCCGGGTTCTCGTTGAAGAACTCGAAGTTCTCGCAGTAATCGAAGATGGCGAACTCGGTCTTGTCCTGCCCCGGCCCGAACAGATCCGGGCACAGCCGCGTGCCGCGCCCGATCATCTGCAAAAACTTCACCTTCGAGCGCACGGGCTTGAAGAAGACGAGATTGACCACCTCGGGCACGTCGATGCCGGTATCCAGCATGTCCACCGATATCGCGATCTGCGGATAGCACTTCGGCTTCTTGAAATCCTCGATCAGCGATTCGGCATAACGCTCGGCGTGGGTGATCTTGCGCGCGAAATGCCCGTTGTACTGCGGATAGTTCGCATCGAAGCGCTCGCCGATGTACTTCGCATGCGCCTCGTTGCGGGCGAAGATGATCGTCTTGCCGACCGTATCGCCGCCATCGACCTGAATGCCCTGCGCCATCAATCGCTGGAGCATCTTGTCGACCGTATCCTCGTTGAACAGGAATTTGTTGATCTGGGAGGCATCGACTTCCTCGGGGATCAGCACCTCGCCCGAGTCTTCGTCGACCGGCCATTCGAGCTGTTCGTAATGCTCGCGCTCCTCGGGCGTGAGATCGGCATAGCGCACTCCCTGGCGCACCATCTTGAGCGGCACGCTCATCGATCGCGGCGGCACGAGATAGTCGTCGGCGACGGCATCGTCCAGCGTATAAGCATCGGTCGGCACGCCCGGTTCGAGGTCGAACAGGTGATAGGTATCGCGATGTACCTCGTCGCGCGGCGTGGCCGTCAGCCCCACCAGCAGGCTGTCGAAATAATCGAAGATCGCGCCATATTTCTGGTACACGCTGCGATGCGCTTCATCGACGATCACCAGATCGAAGAACCCGACACCAAAGCGGCGCGCCTCGCCGCCTTCGGCGCCCTGCCCCTTGTCGATCAGGTTCATCATCGTCGGGTAGGTCGAAACGTACACGCGGCCGTCGCTATGCTTCTCGCGCACCAGATTGACGGTAGCCACTTCCGGCAAATGCGCTTTGAACGCATTGCTGGCCTGGCGCACCAGCTCTTTCCGGTCGGCCAGAAACAGCACGCGCCTGACCCAGTTCGCCCGCATGAGCACGTCGACCAGCGCGATCGCCGTGCGCGTCTTGCCCGTGCCGGTCGCCATCGCCAGCAGGCCGCGCCGCTTGCCGGACGTGAACGCCGTGCATAGCGAGGCAATCGCCCGCTGTTGATACGGCCGCTCGACGATATCGCGCTTGACCGGCTGCTTCGCCGGATCGGCCGCCATCGTTCGGCGGCGAACCATCGTGGCCAGTTCCTCGCGCGTGAAGAAGCCCTGTACCTGCCGGGGCGCGGCTCGGCAGTCGTCCCACAGCCAGGTCTGGTAGCCATTGGTATAGAAGATGATCGGCCGCTGGCCTTTCATCGCTTCCAGGCAATCGGCATAAAGCTTGGCCTGCTGGCGGCCGACGTCCGGATCGGCCAGCGCCCGCTTGGCCTCGACCACCGCCAGCGGCTGGCCATCCTCGCCCCAGAGCACATAGTCGGCATAGCCGTCGCCCGTATTGCTCGGTATGCCGGTGAGCGGGTATTCGGCGCTGGCGTTGTCGCCGACCGTCCAGCCGGCTTCGGCCAGCAGCACGTCGATGATCTGCTGGCGCGTGGCCAGCTCGTCGTAGTCGTGCGTATCCGGCACCGCGATATTGCGGGCCTTGGCTTCGGCCAACTCGGCGCGCACGCGAACCAGTTCCGCGTTCACGTCCGCGAGCGCCGCTTCCTGTTCGTCGAGGCTTTGCGACCGCTGGGCGATCTCGGCCTCGCGCGCATCCAGATCGGCGCGTTCGGCAGCGAGCTGGTCGGCGAATGCCTGTTCCTGCTTTTTAAGCGCTTCGCGCGTGAGCGTAGCCGCCTCTTCGCCAGTCACCAGACTCGGCACACGATCCGCGCGGAATTCGGCGGCCAGCGATTTCGGATCGGACTCGCGCGTATAGGTACGCGTCAGCCAGAACAGCACATGGAACAGATCACGGCAGAGCTGCAACGCATCGCGCGAGCGCACGGCGCGATTGGAATGCACCGCCTGATTACCCTGCTTCTGAATGAGCCGCGCCTTCTGATGCACCGGCGGCGGCATCAACGTCTTGATATCCGCCTGGCTTAGCAACGCATGCAGGCCGCGATCGTAGGGCCGATGCAGGCTGCGATCGTAGTCATACAACCAATGCACCGCCCGCTCCAGCGCGAAGCGGATTCGCATGCAGGCGGCACGCGGATCGGAATGAACCAGTTGCTCCGCGCCGGCAGCCGGCTCGTAGAGCGAGGCGAATTCGGGGCGGAGGAACTGGAAGTTGGTCATCGGCTAAAGCTCACCGGAAAACGCGTGCTGCTGCAATGAGCGAAAGTTATTTTCGAATAATTTATGAGAATTCAAAGCAGCACTCTGCTGTTTGCGAACCTTGCTTACAAACTCCGCATAACGCTCTTGTGCCGATAAGCTTGGTACAAGAATCTTCAAACCGCGCAGATCATTGAAATTCAATCCAGACTTTACCCCCACGCGATCCAGCCTTTTGAATTGCAACGCGCCGCCGGCGCTAGCGAGATAGTGAGCCGCGTAGGTCGAGTTAATTTCTGCGAGTCGCAAGATCGCTAGATGCTGATTGATGTGGGCTGTCTCAATTAAGTCGGGAACCACCGCGGTACGCCCTAGATCAGCCGTGATGCTAACTAGAACGTCATCCGTTTCCACTCGCGTTCGCCGAGCTTCTGCGGAATCAGGTGGAGTAACGCGCGCGACGTCGTCGAGCGCTAACTCACCATTCACGAGATTTTGAATGCGAAGAAACAGGGGTCCCCCGTCGCTGTAGTACTTAGCCCATCCCCGAGAACCGCTGGTTATTTTTGTAGCTAGTTCGCCTATTGTTTTGCACGGCCACCCCATGGGGTTAGTAACCGGGTCACCAAACATCTCCAGAAAAACCGACTGGAGCAGTTGATCGAGCTTGGCGATGGCCTCGCGACGCTTGGCCCGCAGCGCGTCGGCCTTGTCTAGAATCGCGGCGATGCGGCGTTGTTCTGGGAGTGGCGGCGGGGGACTGTAACCCTCTTCAATCATTCCTTGTAATTTGCGGCTGTGCCGAGCCTGAAATCACGTCGTCCAAGCCCCGCGTTACTAGGAACGTGAGCGCAAATAACCCAAGTTGACTTGGCTTTCATCTAGCTCATCCAAAGCCATCGCATTTCCATTGATCTAGGCTTTTGGCTCGGACCACGTTGATCGTTCCGCAAGTAGCACCGCGACTACGTGATCATTATTGTCGGCCGTTCATGCGTGAACTCGCCGTAGTATCCGATGCGCCCGTTAGCGCCATATACGGGATAGCCTTCATCGGTCTAGTTTGACTTGCCGAGATGGTTTTCCATTGGCGAGCGGGCGGCAGATATCGAATAAGGATACCTGCTCAATCATCGAGCAATGTCTCCAACTCATCCAGTCCAGCGCTGATTTCGTGCTCGATCGCACGCAACTCACTCAAAATCTTCGCGGGCGGATCGTACTCGACCTCTTCGTAAACGATCTCCTTGTACCGATTGATCGATAGGTCGTATTCGTTCCCGGCGATCTCGGCCTTGGGCACCAGGAAACTCTGCTCGGTCCGCTCGCGTTCGTGCTTCTGCTTCTCGGTTCTGCCAACGCGCGAGAATGTCCGGCAGGTTGTTGACGCTGTGTTCGCTCTCGCCCCGTTGGGCGTCAGCGGCGTGCGCTTGTCGTCCAGCGAGAAGCCGTCGGCCTGCATCTCGTAGAACCAGACGTGGTCCGTGCCGCCGGATTTGGTCTTGGTGAACACCAGGATGGCGGTCGAGACCCCGGCATAGGGCTTGAACACGCCCGAGGGCATGGCGATGACGGCTTCGAGCTTCTGGTCCTCGATGAGCTCTTGCGCAGGCTCTTGTGGGCCTTCGACGAACCGAATAGCACGCCGTCCGGCACGATCACGGCGGCGCGCCCGCCGGGCTTGAGCAGGCGCAGGAACAGGGCCAGAAACAGCAGTTCGGTCTTCTTGGTCTTGACCATCGCCTGCAGGTCTTTGGCCGTGCTTCGTAATCCAGCGAGCCGGCGAACGGCGGATTGGCCAGCACCAGGCTGAATTCGCCGCGACGGCGGCGTGATTTTCGCTCAACGAGTCGCGGTTCCCGATCGCCGGATTCTCCACGCCGTGCAGCAGCATGTTCATCGAGCCAATGCGCAGCATGGTGGAATCGAAGTCGAAGCCGTGGAAGGTGTCGTGGTTGAAGCGGCGCGTCGCGTCTTCGCTGCCGTAGATCTCGGCCTGGTGATGATCGGTGAGGTATTCGCTGGCGGCCACGAGAAAGCCGGCCGTGCCACAGGCCGGGTCGCAGATCGTGTCGGCCGGCGTGGGCGCCATCATGTCCACCATCAGTTTGATGATGTGGCGCGGCGTGCGGAACTGGCCGTTCTGGCCGGCACTGGCGATCTTGGACAGCATGTACTCGTAGACATCGCCCTTGGTGTCGCGATCGGCCATCGGTACACGGTCGATCACGTCCACCACTTTGGCCAGCAGTGCCGGCGTCGGGATGGTAAAGCGGGCGTCCTTCATGTGCGCCGAATAGGTCGCATCGGCGCCGTCACGGCCCGCGCCCTCGCCCAGCGTCTTGATGAACGGGAAGACCTCGTCCGCCACGGTGTCGTAGAGCGCCTGGGCGTCGCCCAGCTCGCGAAACACGACCAGCGCAGATGCTGCTGATCCGGCCCGAAGATCGGCTTGTCGATGGGCCGCCCGAGGCGGTTGGCCTTCTTCTCGCGCACGGTCTGCAGCTCGTCGAGCCGCTTGATGAACAGCAGATAGGTCATCTGCTCGATGACTTCCATCGGGTTGGAGATCCCGCCCGACCAGAACATGTCCCAGATGCGATCGATCTGGCTCTTGATTTCGCCTGTGATCACGGCGTTCCTACGTCGATTGCAAAAGAGAAAGAGAATGCCTGATCGGCCACGATTTATGCAGCCTGCCTATTCGCCGAATCGCCAATATAGCGACCGTCGTCTTGTTATAATTGCATCATTGATTTCATTGCAATCAACCCCGCCATGGCTTCAATCACGATTCGCAACCTGGACGATGAGCTGAAACGCGCATTGCGGCTTACGGCGGCCGAACACGGGCATTCCATGGAAGAAGAAGTGCGCCTGATTCTGCAACGTGCGCTTGCACCACGCCGGCAGGCCGGGCTGGGTAGCCGTATTCGTGAACGGTTCGCAGCGGCCGATGGCGTGGAAATCGATGCGCCGATACGAACGGAACGAGCACGGCCCGCCGAGTTCGACTAGATGATCGTTCTTGATACGAACGTCTTATCCGAGCTCATGCGGCCGGCGCCGACCCTGTTAATCGTGGATTGGGTCGATGCGGTGAGCGCGCGAGAAGACGTGGCTATAACGGCGATCACCGTGGCGGAGATTCTCTATGGCATAGAGCGACTGCCCGAGGGGCGGCGCAAACAGCAGCTCGGCGGCGTGGCTGCCATGATGTTCGAAGAAGACTTCGCGGGCGCCATCTTCTCGTTCGACGCCGAGGCGGCAGTGCACTATGCACAGCGTGTGGCCACGAGCGAAGCCGCGGGGCGTCCGGTATCAATGGCGGACGCTCAGATCGCCGCCATCTGCCTTTATCACGGTGCAACGCTTGCGACCCGTAACACCAAGGACTTTGAACCCTTCGGCGTTGCGCTGGTTAATCCTTGGGACCAACACTGATCACGAAACATCATCCCAGCTACTCGCCCCCCTACCAGTTCAACGTCTCAAACCCATGCTCGCGCTCGCGGGCTGAATCGGCCGCTTCGGTCGCCTCCGGCGCATCATCGGCTGCCGCCTGGCCCGACGACGGATCCTTGGCGATGCCGTTGGTGACCGGATGCTCGCGGAAGTATTCGTCGAAGCGCATTTTCGCATCGTCGCCGAACAGGATTTCGCAGGCTTCGAGCAGGCCGGCGGAGTTCTTGATGGTCTCCTGGCGGGAGACGAGGCTGATCTTGAAGCGGCGGCGCAGGAAATCCTCGAGCTTGGTGATCATCTCGCGCCGGGCGGCCTGGCGGACTTCGGCGCGGATGTATTCGGTGCCTTATGAGGATTTCGGCCTGGCGCGGGTCTTGATCCAGAAACATCTCTACGGCAGCGCCTGACCGCTGATATCTAGCTGCCGCGCCAACGCCGACAAGCCGCTCCCACGCCGGCAGCAACCGTCTCGGGAATATGCGATTTGACGCCTGTCGCAGCCACGTGAGCCGCCAACGTTTCGGCAGCTTGAGGCAGCGTGTCCAACAGCTCGTCCCGGATAGACGCCATGTCGCGCGCTCGCAGACGGCAGCCATCGATTCGACGGACCAGATGTTCTCTCGTGATTTCACTCAGCTTGTAATGGCCGGCGATGCGTAGCGAACTGCGCAGGTCACGCCGCTGCGTCGCGTAGGGATACATGCTGTTCATGTCGTACAGCGGGGCGAGCCGTGGCAAGCCGGCGGTTGGCGGATAGATGAGCGCGAAATTCTTGGCGTGTGCGTCGGTGCCCGCAATGATCAGGTTGAAGAGTACAGCCTGGTACAGGCGTGTCTGGTCGGCCAGCGGATCACCGCTGTGGCGGTCGAGCAGTTGCATCATATCCGCGAGGCCCGGCCCGCCTTCGGCTTCGTATTTTTTGCGCGGGTGCACGCCAAGCGCCTGGCAGAAGTCCTCCTGATGCAGCCGTATTAGCTTCGGCACCGCGCCGAAGCGGTCGAAACGCTTGACGACGAGCACCGGCACGTCGTCGAAGTCGACGACCTCCGACTCGACCGCCGGCAAGCCGATTCGGCGCGCCAGCTCCAGGCAGTAATGCTCGTTGAGCGCCTGATCGGGCAAGCCGGTCATGGCGGGTTTGAGAATATGCGTACTGGCCAGACCGCCGTGCGGGACGGCCCATCCGGTTGCTGTTTTTCGCAGGGCGGTTTTCGCCTGGGCGCCGGCCAGAGAGAACTGGCCGTGGTCGCCCTCCAACACCGAGGGCAACGACTCTTGCAGCCGTCGCATTTCATGGCCGAGCCGCTCGTTGTCGAGCGGTTCTTCATACCCGTCGCCAGCGGGTTCGACGAAGGAAATTCCGCCCGGACAGTCCGCACCAATCTCGCTCAGGATGGCGAGGGGGTCGTGCCGGCCCACACCGAACTCGCGCGCCCACCGATTAATCGTCTCCTCGTTGTCGGGGAGCAGCCCCCAGAGAAAATGCTCGACCGGCCTGTCGGTCTCGCGGCGCTCGTCGGTATGAACTGCGCGCGAGATGGGAAGTGACAAGGAGATGGGCCACACGCCCGGCATCGCCCGCCAACTATCATCGTAAGTCAGACGGAGCCGGCCTTGGTCGGCAAGCCTTTCCATGACGCCGATCAAGCGGTCACCGAAATACAGCGGTGTGCTTCGGGTCACGCGCTCAGCCATCATCGGTGCCCGATTGTTTGTCCGAGCGCGGCATGCCGACAAGATCGGCGACATCGAAAGTGCTGTTCGACTGCGAGGCGCCGGGTGATTCCATCGCCGCAACCTCGAGCGCAAGGCCCAGTTCACGCATCACGCGAAGGGCCAGCTCAAGCTCGGCACGGGGCTTGCCGTTTTCCAGCTCTGATATCCAGCTCTGCGTGGTACCGCAACGGTCGGCTAGCGCGCCCTGCGTTATGCCCGCCTGACGACGAGCTTCGCGGATCTGCAGACCGAAATCTGTGGCGTTGTTGATCGACACGGCTTATACCCGAACGAAGATATCCTCGCAGTATTCCCGAGCGGGAATAAACATGCAATATTCCCGTTCGGGAATACTCACCAGATCAGCATCATTCAGACCCGAATCGCCCCTACCAGTTCAATGTCTCGAACCCATGCTCGCGCTCGCGGGCCGAGTCGGCCGCTTCGGTTGCCTCCGGGGCGTCGTCGGCCGCCGCCTGGCCCGACGACGGATCCTTCGCGATGCCGTTGGTCACCGGATGCTCGCGGAAGTATTCGTCGAAGCGCATTTTCGCCTCTGCGCCGAACAGGATTTCGCAGGCTTCGAGCAGGCCGGCGGAGTTCTTGATGGTCTCCTGGCGGGAGACGAGGCTGATTTTGGAGCGGCGGCGCAGGAAATCCTCGAGTTTGGTGATCATCTCGCGGCGGGCGGCCTGGCGGACTTCGGCGCGGATGTATTCGGTGCCGTCGATGAGGATTTCGGCCTGGCGCGGGTCTTCGCGGATGTTTTCCAGAATGCCGATGGCGTGGCCGGCGTAGCGGCGCCACAGCCGGGTGGATAGCGGCTCGGACGAGGCGGGATCGGTGTAATCGTCGAGGTTCATCAGACGAGCCTGATGGAAGAATTCGTCGCGCACGGCATCCACCGGTTCGCCGTACCAGCGGTATTTCGGGTAGCGGACTTCGATGCCCATCTGTTTGACCAGATGGGTGATTTCGTTGCCGACGTTCACGCAGTCCGTGAGCTTGCCGCCGAAGATGCTGATGTGGCCGCCGTCGATGTCGGAATCGATCTCGTGCTTGCGGGAGAGCTGCAGGAAGTCGCGATCCGCACCCGCGTCGGCCTTTACGGCCAGCGGGCGAACGCCGCAGCGGGTGGCGATGATGTCGTCGCGGTTTAGCGGTTGGTCCAGATCCAGCCGGGCGTTGATGTTCTTGAGGACGAAGTCGATGTCTTCGTCGGTGATCGCGGCGTGCGGGTCTTCGGTGCGCGTGTCGGTAGTGCCGATGCAGGTGCGGTTGCCCATGGGAATCGCGAAGAACAGGCGGCCGTCTTCGTCGAAGAAGGCGAGCACGCGCTTGTTAGGCGTGAGCCGGTCGACGATGAGATGGATGCCCTTGGACAGCACATGGCTGTGTTCGGTCTGCTTGTGCGTGAGCTGGTTGTAGCGATCGGCGAGCGGCCCGCAGGCGTTGATGAGCACGCGGGTTTTCGCGGTGAATTCGCGGCCGGTCATCATGTCGCGCAGGTGCACGGTCCAGATGCCGTTCTCGCGGGTAGCGCCGGTGGATTCCACGTAGTTGGCCGCGGCACAGCCGCTGTTCATGGCCACGCGCACGAAGTTGAAGACAAAGCGGGCGTCGTTGTCGTGCAGGAAGGCATCGGAATACTCGAAGCAACCGATGGCAGGATTGGTATTGATGACCGGTTCTTCTTCGTTGACGGTCGCAAGACGCGGCAGCCGCGGGATCTTCGTGAAGCAGTTGCCGAAGAACCAGTACAGCCAGGTGCCGGCCCAGAGCACCAGCGGATGCCAGCGAAAGCCCTTGGTGATGGTGGTCAGGAAGCGGATTTCCTGCACGGTCGACGGATAGTGCTTGATGAGGTGATTGCGCGACACGCACAGCTCGCGCACGAGCTTGAAGTCGTACGACTCCATATACTTGATGCCGCCCCAGATGAGGTTGGACGACCACATGCTGGTCATGCCGGCGAAATCGCCCTGGTCGATGAGCGCGGTCTTGACTCCCTTGCCGGCCAGCGCGGCCGCGCTGACCGCGCCGTTGATGCCGCCGCCGACAATAAGCGCGTCGTAGACGTCTTCGCTGGCGAGCTTGTCGATATTGCTTTGGCGTAGCTGCATGGTGCGCTGATCTCCGAAGCCGGCAGGGCGTATTGCGGCGCTGCAGATGGGCGTCGCGTCGCCGCGGTTAACCTCTCCACCATACCGCGCCAAGGCTTTTTTCGATGCAGCAAGGCGAACGCCGGCTCGGGCAAGTGCGTTCGGCGCCGGCCGTGCGCCCACCTTATCGAGAAGCCCCGTGCCGCGAGCCTCACGGCGCTTAGCGGGCCGGCTTCGGTAAGCTACGGCCCTGTCGCGTCGGAGGCCGTCATGTCGAATCGTCGTCGTTTCCTGCAACAACTGGGCGCCGGGGCGGCGTTGTCTATGGCCGGTGTATCGCCGCTGTTCGCCGCCGAGGCCGATACGGGTTTCATGCGCCGCCTGCGTGCTCTGGAAGACCGTCACGGCGGCCGGCTGGGCGTGGCGGTGCTGGATACGGCGAGCGGTCGGCGGCACGCGCATCGCGGCGACGAGCGCTTTCTGCTGTGCAGCACGGTGAAGTTCCCGACGGCCGCGCTGATCCTCGCGCGCGTGGATGCCGGCGCCGAATCGTTGAAGCGCCCCATCGATTACAGCGCAAACGACATCGTGACCTACTCGCCGGAAACGAAACAGCACGTCGCCACCGGCATGACACTCGGCGCGATCTGCCGCGCCGGGCTCACGCAGAGCGACAATACGGCGGCCAACCTCATGCTGCACAGCGTCGGCGGGCCGGCGGCGGTGACCCGCTTCGTCCGTTCGCTGGGCGACGACATCACACGCTCGGACCGATACGAAACCGCGCTCAACGACTACACCCCGGGCAACCCGCACGACAGCACCACACCCCGCGCCATGCTCGGGCTGATGCAGCGGATTCTGTTGGGCAACGCCTTGAGCGCGGCCTCCCGGCAACAGCTCATCGCCTGGATGCGCGCCTGCCGGACCGGCGACAACCGCCTGCGCGCCGGCCTGCCCGCCGCCTGGCGCGTCGGCGACAAGACCGGCTCCGGCGGCAACAACAGTGCCAACGACATCGCCATCATCCAGCCGCCGAACCGCCCGCCCTTGCTGGTGGCCGCCTATTACGCCGGCTCGACCGCGACACACAGCCAGCGCGATCGCGTGCTGGCGGATGTGGGCCAGGCGGTGGCGGGTGTTGCGACGGGCCCCGGGTAGCAGCCGACTGCCGTTGCCCACGCTGCTGGGCGTGGTTCTGGCCGGCTTCGGCACACACCTCATCCTGTCAAACGCCCGCTCACCTCGGCCGCCACAGGCCGGCGGACGAAATCGCTCGGGCCGATCGATTCGGCCAGAAAATCCAGCAGCGCGCGTACCGCCGGAAGCTGGCCGCGGCGCGAAGCGAACACGGCGTGCAACAGCTTGTCCGGCGGCGCCCAGCCGGGCAGCACATCGACCAGCCGCCCGCAGGCGAGGTCCTCGCCCACGAACAGCATCGGCAACTGCGCCACGCCGATGCCGTCGAGCGCGGCCTGACGCAGCGTGGACAGATCGTCGGTCACCAGCCGTGGCCGGTAGGCCACATCGCAACGCGCGCCGGCCGTGTTCTCGAAGTGCCAGCGATAGCGACCGTCCGGCCGGCTTTCGCTCAACGCCGGCCAGTCGACGGCCGACGGCGGGCCGGATCGTCCCCTCAGCCGCGCCACCAATGCCGGCGCGCCGACCAACCGATGCGGACTGGCGGCCAGCGCGCGCATGTTGAGGTCACTGTCGGCCAGCGGCGTCGGCCGAACGCGCAACGCCATATCGAAGCCTTCGCGCACCGGGTCGACCGGCCGCCCCACGGCCTCTATTTCCAGCTGCACCGCGGGGTGGCGGGCCAGGAATTCCGAAATCAGCGGCGCCAGCCGCAGATACAGCAAGCCGGGCGGGCAGCTCATGCGCACCGTACCGCGCGGCTGCGCCTGGCTCTGTTCCACGGCCTCGAAGGCCGAACGCGCGGCATCGAGCATGGTGCGGCTGTGCGCGTGGAACGATTCGCCGATCGGCGTCAGCGAAATGCCGCGGGTGTCGCGATTGATCAGTCGCACTTCGAGCCTGGCCTCCAGCGCGGCCACCCGCCGGCTGAGCTTGGATTTAGGCTGCTTCAGCGCCCGCGCCGCGGCCGAGAAGCCGCCATGCTCGATGACGCTTGCAAAATAGAACAGGTCGTCGAGATCGTGCATGCCTCGTTCCACCAATAGAACGCCGTGTTGAGATTATGCCGGCTTCCGGGCCCTGCGGTGTGCGCTTATCTTGATGCCATGAGCCGGCCGCCGGCGCTACCTTCACACCGCACTCACGAGGCCTGTCATGTTCGATTCATTACTGCATAAACCCCTGTTCAAGGATCCACTGCTGCTTGCGGCACGCCTGCTCATCGCCTGGCTGTTCGTACTCTTCGGTTGGAGCAAGCTGATCGGCTTTGGCGGCACCGTGGCCTATATGCAGCACACCGGCGCGCCGATACCGGTACTCGCGGCCGCTATCGCCGTGATCATGGAAGTGCCGGTCGCGATCGCCATCGCCCTCGGCCTGGCGACCCGGCCGCTGGCGTTGCTGATGGCGCTCTACACGCTGGGCACGGCCCTGATCGGCCATCCATACTGGACCATGACCGGCGCCGAGCAGTACGCCAACGAAATCAACTTCTACAAGAACATCGCGATCATCGGCGGCCTGCTGGCGCTCTACGTGGCCGGGCCCGGCCGATTCGCCGTGGATGCAAGGCTCGCGCGTCGCCGGCCCGGTGCGGCCGGTACCTCTCGCACGGCCTGAGCCGGTCGCGCGCTCGTAGTGCGTCGCGCGGGACGGGTTGCCCGCGCGACGTTGCACGAGGCCTGCACATGGCCTAGAACCCGTGGTGATGTCATCCATTTCACCTGGAGCCCAGCCATGAGCCGTGCCATCCATATCGAGGCCGCCGACGGCACGATCGACGCCCACATCTTTACCCCCGACAACGCCGGCGGCCCCCTGCCGGCCGTGGTTCTGTTCACCGATATCGGCGGCCTGCGGCCCTGCTATCACGACAAGGCACAAACCGTTGCCGACGACGGCTATGCCGTGCTGATGCCCAATATCTATTACCGCGACGTGGCGGGCCCGGTGGTGCCCGACGGCAAATCCTTTCGCGACGAGGACGTGCGCCCGACGCTGTTCGAATACGCCGGGCATCTCACCCCGGACGCCCAGGCGCGCGACTTCGCGGCGCTGCTCGCCTCGGTCGACGCCGAGCCCGAATTCGACGGCGCCAGAATCGGCGTGGTGGGCTATTGCATGACCGGCGCGTTCGCCCTGCGCATGGCAGCAGCCCATCCCGAGCGCGTGGCGGCCGCGGCCGGCTTCCATTCGGCGCGTCTTGCCGTCGAGGGCGACGAAAACAGCCCGCTCGGCGTGGTCGATCGGATCAAGGGCCGCGTCTATCTGGGCCATGCCGATGGCGACGAACTCATGCCGCCGGAGCAGATCGGACGCCTCGATGCCGCCCTGGCGGCAGCCGGGGTGGACTTCACCACCGAGCTGTACAAGGGCGCCGGCCACGGCTATACCGCGTTCGACGCGCCGGTCTACGACGAGGCCGCCGATGCCCGTCATTACAAGCGTTTGTCCACGCTGTTCGAGGAAACACTGATCCGCTGAACGGCAGGCGTCGGCACGGCACCCGGGGCCGGCTTGCGGCCCTTTTTTCGTCGCGCACGACGGGGCACGGGCCGTGGCGAATCCAGGCCCCACCGCGCTCGTTACTCCGGGCGGCGACGGCGGTCGGGCCTGGCTTCAGCCGGCCGCCGATCCGGCGGCGAAAATAAAGCGTGTCTTTTACAGCGGAACAGTATTAACTATGCCGCCCCGGGGCCGTTATTACGCACGATTGACGGCTTTGTGTGGGTTCTCTGAGGCAGAGATGACAAGCGTATTGGTGGTTGTCGGCGTTCTGATCGCGCTGCGATTCCTCATGGTTCGGCATAACCGCGCGACCCGGATGAAGCATTTGCGCGAAAACGCCTCGCGTTTGACCTACGAAGAGGCCCGCCAGCATTACCTGGCCCATTGTCGGAATCTCGGTTCCCGCGCTGCCGACCCGTTGCAGCGGCGACGCCTGCGTGATGCCGAAGCCGCAATCGAGCAGGCCGAGTTCTACTACGAGCGCATGATCGAGCTGGAAACAGGCCATGCCGGGCCCGCGGTACGTCTTTCGATTCGCCCGACCTTGCTGGGCCTGTACAAGGCAGGCGCTACCCGGCGCCTGCCTCAGCCCTGACCCGGCGCCACCCCACCGGACCGCCAAAGCCCGGAGCGCAAGCCGCCGCGCCCCGCTACCGACCGCCCGAAACGGTGATCGATTCGGCCGTGACGAACGAGGCGCGATCCGACACCAGCCAGGACACGGCATCGGCGATTTCGGCCGGCTTGCCGAGCCGGCGCATGGGCACCACAGTTTCCGCGGCCTCGCGCAGTTCGTCCGGCGGCATGTCGGTATCGATGATGCCGGGCATGACGCCGTTCACGCGGATCCCTTCGTCGGCCACTTCCTTGCCGAGGCCGAGGATGAATGTCTCCATCGCGCCCTTGCTGGCGCCGTAGGTGGCCAGGCCACCGGCACCGCCCGAGCGTGCCGCCACCGACGACATGATGACGATCGAGCCGCCGTTGCCGCCGTGGCGGGTCGAAAGACGACGCACGGCCGCCTGCGCACAGACGATCGGCGCCAGGGCGTTGACCCGGAACACGGTCTGGATATTGTCCAGGCTCTGCTCGTCGACACGTTGCGCCTCGCCGGTGACGCCGGCATTGGCGACCAGCACCGACAGCCGGCCGAGTGCGGCTTCTGCTTCGGCGATTCGTTCGTCGATACTGTCCAGTTCGCTGACGTCGACATGAAACGCGGCGGCGGTGCCGCCCGCCTCGCGTATCGCAGCCACCACCGATTGCGCAGCGGCTCTGCTGTGACCATAGCCGACCGCCACGGCGTATCCGTCGGCAGCCAGTTGCCGGCAGATGGCCGCGCCGATGCCGCGCGAACCGCCGGTGACGAACGCCATGCCGCTTGCGGGGCGCTCATTCGATACCGAACCCGTCATTTCGGTGTCTCCTTGGATGAATAATCTTGCCGGCAGATTCGCACGATCCGCGTTCGCGAGCGACAGGAACCGCCGCCTGCGGCCGCCGACTTGATCGCCCGCCACGCTCGTGTGCCCGGATCGACCGGCGCGTGTCGCGATCTGCCCCGAGCGCCGTGTAGCCGCCACGGATCGTGGCCGGCAACGCGCGAGCCAACGGCCGGGGGTGATTGCTTCGACGCGCGAGCGCAACCCCGCCCGGCACCATGTTTGGCACAACCCGGCGCGGCACCGCTGTGATGTCGCACGAAACCTCAACACGGCCTAGAATTGCCGGCCTGGATCGTCGACCAAGGGCCGATATGAGCGACACCCGTGAACCGACCTGCCGCGTGGTACGCGCCGGAGAGACCATCACCGGCAAGCAGGCGCTGAACTACAACGTCGGCGTGTCCGCCGAATCGGTGGGCGCAACCGGCATCCACATGCAGATCGTGACCATTCCGCCCGGGGCACGTGCCAAGGCTCACAAGCACGAGCACCACGAAACCGCGATCTACGCCCTCGAAGGCGTGTCGCACTGCTGGTATGGCGATCACCTCGAGCATCATGCCGTGGTCGAGCCGGGCGATTTCTTCTATATCCCGGCGAACGTGCCGCACCTGCCCTACAACCCGAGCGACAGCGAAACCGCCCGGGCCGTGATCGCGCGCACCGATCCGAACGAGCAGGAGAGCGTGGTGCTGATGCCGGAGCTGGAAACCGACGCGGTCAAGTAGTTCGTACGAGACGACCGGCGCGCGCCGGCGGCGTAATGCGTGGTCTGGACGGGTGTTGTAGCTTGGAGCCCATCATCCACAACTGACCGGCCCGCAATCGAACGGCCGGGCTTTGCCCATGAGCGCCATGCAACCCGCCAATGTGCACCAGTTGCGCATCGGCGATTTCATACTCACCACGCTGCTCGACGCACAGATGGAAGCCAGCTTCGCGCTGCCGCAGAACATCGACGAAGACGAGGCGCGCCGACTGCACGCCGAAAGCCGGCGCCCGACCCCGCCGCGCATCACCTTCAACGTCTATCTGCTGGAGACCGGCCAGCAGAAGATCCTGATCGACACCGGACTTGGCGGCCTGGCGGGCGACGCCGGGCCCTATCTGCTGGATAATCTCAAAGCGCTCGGCTTGGCGCCTGCGGATATCGACACGGTGTTGATCACCCATGTCCACCCGGACCACGTCGGCGGCCTGATCGACGCCGAAGACAACCCCGTTTTCCCGCAGGCCACCGTACTGGTACCGGGCGGCGAGCTGGATTACTGGGGCGGCGAGATTCCGGACGACGCCTCCGAGGCCCAGCAGCGGCAGTTCCAGGCCGCGCATCGCGTGATCGCCGCGGTCGGCTCGCAGATGCAGCACCTGGAAGGCACCGAGGTGCTGCCCGGCATCACCCGCGTCCCCCTGCCGGGGCATACGCCGGATCATTCGGGTTATCGGGTCGAATCCGGCCACGACCGTATCCTGCTGTGGACCGACATCGTGCATATGCCGCAGATTCAATTCCCCTGCCCGGATGCCGGCGTGGCCTTCGATACGGATGTGGCGCAGGCGCGCGAGACCCGCAAGGCCATCATGGCCGAGCTGGCCGAATCGCAGGAACTCGTCGGCGGCCATCATCTGGATTTTCCGGGTATCGGCTATGTGGTGACCGACGGCGAGGGCTATCGCTTTCTGCCGCACGTCTGGCAGCCCACGGTCTGAGCGCGGGAACGACTCGACCTTCATTCCGGCGGCGCGCAAGGCGCGCTGCTACAACCATCAGGATTGCATCATGAACATCGGATTCATCGGACTCGGCGCCATGGGGCGCGCCATGGCCACCAATCTCGTCAACGCGGATTTCGACGTCACCGTCTGGAACCGCAGCGCCGACAAATGCCGGCCGCTGGTCGACGCCGGCGCCAGGCAGGCGGACTCCCCGGCCGACTGCGCCGCGGCGGACGTACTGATCACCATGCTCGCCGACGACGCGGCCCTGGCCGCCGTGATCGACGAGCACGGCCTGATCGAAGCCATGGGCGATAACACCGTGCACGTGAACATGGCCACGGTCTCGGTCGAAACCGGCCGCGACATGGCCGCTCGCCACCGCGAGGCCGGCAAGGCCTATGTCGCCGCGCCCGTGCTCGGCCGGCCGGATCTGGCGGCCGCCGCCAAGCTGAATATCGTCGCGGCCGGGCCACAGGACGCGATCGAGCGGGCACGCCCGGCGCTGGAAACCGTCGGCGCCAAGGTCTGGCCCGCCGGCGAAGACGCCGAGCGCGCCAACGTGATCAAGCTGGCCACCAACTATATGCTGGTCGCGGCCGTGGAGACCATGGGCGAAGCCGCCTCGATGACGGCGAAATACGGCGTCGAGCCCGGCGACTTCCTCGATATCATCACGCAGTCGGTGTTCGCCTGCCCGGCCTACATGGGCTACGCGCCGGCCATGAAGGCGCGCGACTACGACAACCCCGAGGGCTTCAAGCTGGCACTCGGCGCCAAGGACATGGACCTGGCGCTGGCAGCGGCCGGCGCCGAGAACGTGCCCATGCCGATGGGGGCCGCCGCGCGCCAGCGTCTGGCCGAGGCGATGGCCGCCGGCGCGGGCGATCAGGATCTGTCAGCGCTGGCCGAAGTATCCCGGCGCGGAGCCCATCTCGACGATTGACCGGCTCGGCGCGCTCAGTCGGCCAATTCGAGTGCTTGTCGCAGAGCTTCGAACATCACCGGCTTGCGCTCCATGCCGATACCGGGCGCGTCCGGCAACCGGACGCGCCCGTCGACGATCGGAATATCGTCGGCGAACCCGCCATAGGGCTGGAATACCGACGGATAGGATTCGGTGCCGCCGATCTGCAGCCCCGCGGCGATATTCAGCGCCAGCTGATGGCCGCCGTGCGGCATCAACCGGCGCCGCGGCCAGCCAAGCTGCTCGGTTGCTTCGATCAGGTTGAGATACTCGGTCAGGCCGTAGGCCAGCGCGGGATCCGCCTGGATCCAGTCGCGGTCGGGCCGCATGCCGCCGAAATCGTATGAGATTGCAGACATCCTGGGTCGAGAACAGGTTCTCGCCGGTAGCCATCGCGCCGTCGTAGTGCCCGGCCAGTTCGGCCTGCAGCGCATAGTCGATCGGATCACCCGGCTCCTCGTACCAGAACAGATCATAGGGCTCGAGCATGCGGGCGTAGTCGATCGCGGTTTGCAGATCGAACTTGCCGTTGGCATCCACGGCCAGGCGCTGGCCTTCGCCCAGCACCTCCAGAGCGCCTTCGATCCGTGCCTGGTCCGTTGCGATATCCGCCCCGCCGATCTTCATTTTCGCGACTCGATAGCCCGCGTCGTCGTAGCGCCGCATCTCGTCCTTGAGCCCGGCCACCTCCTTGCCCGGGTAGTAATACCCGCCGCCGGGGTACACCACGATCTCGTCGTCGTGCCGACCGTCGTTGTAGCGATCCGACAACAGCCGCCACAGCGGCTGCTCCGCCACCTTGGCGACGACGTCCCACACCGCCATGTCCAGCGCCCCGGCCGCCACGGCGCGATCGCCGTGCCCGCCGGGCTTTTCGTTGTGCATGAAGGCGTGCCAGATGGCCTCGGGGTCGAAATTCTCGCCTGTTTCATCCAGCAGGCTGTCGGGGTCGGCCTCGAGCAGCCGAGGGATCAGGCGCGAGCGCAGAATACCCTGCTGCGCGTAGCGGCCGTTCGAATGAAAGCCATAACCGATCACCGGCTCGCCGTTTCGCTCCACGTCGGTCACGATCGCGATGACGCTGATCGTCATCCTGGAGAAATCGATGAACGCGTTGCGAATGGGCGAGGCGATCGGCGCCACCGCATCGCGGATTTCCAGAATGCGCATGTATTCTCCCGGTATCAGAACAGCGAGCCGAAAACCGAGGATCGGGTAGCGGCACCTGGAACACGTATTTGAAGATGAAGTAGAAACCCAGCACCACGATCACGCCGGACGCGGATAGAGAAACAGCCGCATCAAAGTCCAGCGCTCGTACATCGCGATCGCCATGATCGCGAGGTAGCTGCCAGAGCCGGCAATGACGAAGCCGAGATACGGCATGGCCAGCGTGGCGACGATCATCACCACGATCAGCAGCACGCGCCGGGTGACCGAGCCGGGCGAACCGACCGGCTCGGGCGCGGCATAGCCCAGCAGGTTCCGCAGAATGAGCAGGGCACTGAAGACCACCATCAACCCGATGACGGTCTGCGGGAATACCGACCGCCTGCGGCGACGGCGATCTGCTGATATCCCACCAGCACACGCCGCCGACGACGACGAAGATCAAGCGCGCCGAGCGTGCCCCGCAGATCGCGGGTGTCGCGCGCGGTTTCCTCAGACGGTGCGGGCATGATCGCGACTCCTTGGCACCGCCGGCGCGAGACGCCCGGCGATGAGCGGGTAGAACAGCGAGGCCAGGATCAACACGAAGATGCCGATCGCGAGCGGCCCGGAGAAGAAGATCGACAGCGGATCGCCGGTGGCCCCGCCGATCATCCAGCCCTGGACGAAGCCTTGCTCGGCAATCGGGCCGAGGATCAGCCCGAGCACGATCGGCGACGGCTGGAAGCCGAGGCGCTCGAGCACCCAGCCGATGATGCCGAGCACGATCATCACCATGACGTCGGAGATCGAATTGTTGATCGCATAAGTGCCGATGATGGTCATGAACGCCACGATCGGCACCAGCACCGCCTTGGGGAAGGTCACGATCGACTTGAAGGCATAACGGCCGATCAGCAGCCCGATCGGCAGCATCAGAATCGTGGCGATGAACAGCCCGTAGATGAAGGTATAGACGATCGAGCTGTGCCCGGAGAACATGGCCGGCCCCGGCTGGATGCCCTGGACCAGCAGCGCCCCGAGGATCACCGCATCCGGCGGCGTGCCCGGGATGCCGAGCACCAGGGTCGGGCACCATGCCGCCGCCGACCGTGGCGTTGTTGGCCGATTCGCTGGCCTGGATACCGCGCGGCTCGCCCTGGCCGAAACGCTCGGGGGTCTTCGACGCGCGGCGCGCCTCGGAATACGACACCAGCCCCGAGATCGACCCGCCGGCGCCCGGCAGAATGCCGACGAACGCGCCGATCAGCGACGACCGGATCAGATTGACGCCGCCGGAAATACACAGCTGTATCGCTTCCGGCCAGCCGGAAGCCACGCGAGCCTTCCTGGATTTCCAGATGACGCTCCGGCCGGGCGACCAGATTGATGAGTACGGGAATGCAGTACAAGCCGATCAGACCGGAGACCACATCGATCCCGCCGAGCAGCGTGGTCGAATCGAAGGTGAAACGCGGGGTCCCCGAGATCGGCGCGACGCCCACGCAGGACAGCAACAGCCCGAAGGAAGCGCCGATGAGCCCTTTCAGCAGTTGCCCCGAGGAAATGGCCGAAATCAGCGTCAGGCCAAAGATCGCCAGCCAGAAATATTCGACCGGCCCGAAGGCCAGCGCTACATTGGCCAGCGGCGGTGCCAGGAACAGCAGCACAGCCGCCCCGACCAGGCCGCCGAATACGCTGGACAGACAGGCAATGGTTACTGCCAGATCACCATCGCCGCGCTTGGCCATGGGATAGCCATCGAACGTGGTCGCGATCGCCGAGGGCGTGCCGGGCGTGTTCAGCAGGATCGCTGCATAGGCGCCGCCGTAGATGGCACCGGTATAGATCGCGCCCATCAGCAGCAGCGCGGTGGTCGGGTCCATGGAAAAGGTCAGCGGCACCAGTACGGCGATCGCCATGGTCGCCGTCAAACCCGGGATGGCGCCCAGGATGGTACCCGCCGCCACGCCGAGCACCGCCAACGCCAGATGCAACGGCGTCAGCGCGGCGAGGATGTCGTTGATATGAGTCATCGTCGCTCAGGCTCCGAAGAAACCGCCCGGCCCGGCATCACCGGGCCGGGCGGCGGATCAATGCACCAGACCGGCTTTCTTGACCAGCTTGGTGAATTTGGAGCGCTGCTTGCTCATGAACGCGTCCATCTTGTCGTAGGGCACATTCAGTTCGACGAAGCCGCGCTTGGCCAACGACTGCTTGAAGTCCGGGTCGGCGTTGATCTTGCCGATCAGATCGGACAGTTTCTTTCGGATCGGCTCGGGGGTGGACTTGGGCACCGCCACACCACGATAGGCGCCACCGACCATGTCGATCTTCTTTTCCTTGAAGGTCGGCACCTTGGGAAAGATCTTCATGCGTTTATCGGTGGCCACCGCCAGCATGCGGCACCTCCCCCGGATGATTGGCGGCGACCGTTGAATAGCCCCATTCCGCCTTGACCTGTCCACCGCGTAGCGCCGCATAGGCGGCACCGGTGCCCTTGAACGGGATGTAGGTGGTCTTGGTACCGGTGATGTTGTTGAACCGCACATTGGCCAGATGATTGGCGGTACCGGTGCCCGACCCGGACATCGTCAGCATGCCGGGATGTTTCTTGGCGTAGGCGATCAGATCACCGAGCGTCTTGAAGGGGCTGTCCTTGCTCACGATGATCGCGTCCGGCGTGTACTCGAACATGTACACGTTGGTGATGTCCTTCGTCTTGAAGCCGACGTTGCCCATCATCGGCTTGACGATGATATGCGGCAGGTTCGTGCCCATGATCGTGTAGCCGTCGCCCTTCATCGAATTCAGCTGCGACCAGGCGACCGCACCACCACCGCCGGGCTTGTATTCGATGACCATGTTCTGGCCGGTTATCTTCTGGAATATCGGTTGCTGCAGACGTGCCGTGATGTCCGACTCGCCGCCGGGCCCGAACGGAATGATGTAGTGCACCGGCCGCGATGGGTAGTTCGACGCATCGGCCGCCTGAGCAACCGTCATCAGGCTCGGAACCGCGATCGTGCTCGCGCAGTGCGATGGTTGCTGCCATTGTTTTAATCTTCATCTTCTCCTCCTTTCTGCATGTTCACTTTGTTGTGAATCGTCCACCGCCGCTGCCGCTTTCTGTTTTAAATTCGCGGGCACGACGGCGTTTATCAGCTATTCATACATGCCGGCCCGCTGTCGGATATCCGCCATTAGCGCATCCTTGATTTCAAGGCCTTTTTCCTGGTGACCTGCGCGCAGTTCTTGTCGGCGCACCCCGGGAATGCGCGCGCCGGGTTGATCAGAGATCGCGGCGAGCAGCACTTCGAGCCGTGCGGCAAACCCCGGGCCGGCCAGCCGGTTCGGATCGATCAGCCAGAAGCATTGCCCGATATTCGGCGGCGAGCCATCCGCGTTGAAAAAGGAACTGGCCTCGAAGGCATAGCTCGAGCCCGTGAGCGTGGCGGAAAGGATCTCCACCATCAGCGCCAGAGCCGCGCCCTTGGCACCTCCGGCGGGCACCATCGTGCCGCCGAGTGCGGCCGCGGCATCGGTGGTCGGGCGCCCAGCGTTGTCGAGCGCCCATCCCTCGGGAATCGCTTCGCCGCGCTGGTTCGCGAGCATGACCTTGCCCCGCGCCACGCCGCTCAACGACAGATCGATCACCATGGGCGGCGCACCGCTGCGCGGCACGGCGCAGGCGATCGGATTGGTGCCGAACACCCCTTTCGCACCGCCCCAGGGCGCCATGGCCGCGGGCGAATTGGAGAACCCGAGGGCGATCAGGCCCTGTTCGGCCGCCGCTTCCACGTGGTGACCCGAGCACGCCGGCATGGTGCGAATGACCGATAGCGACCGTGCAGCTGCCGGCCTCTCGTGCCCGCGCCAGGCCATGTTCGATGCCGAACCGAATCGCCGGGAAGGCAAAGCCGTGGCCTGCATCCACCGCCAGCGCCGCCGGCGCGTCGACCCGGATCCGCGGCTTGGCATAGCCATCCACCTTGCCGGCCATCGCCTGATCGGCATACGCGATCAACCGGGACAGGCCGTGCGAGGCCAGACCGTCAAGTTCCGCGGCCACCAGCGCACTCGGCCACCGCCTCGGCGTTCGGCGGCTGACGGCATTGTTACGCAGTACAGAGCCCGCCAGCTCCCGGGCTCGGTCGGCGCTGACGAGGCTCATGCCGCAACCTCGTCGAGCGCGGCGAGTACGTTGTCGACGGTGACCTGACTGACACGCACGTTCGATTGCACCGTCACCCCCGCGATGTGCGGTGTGAGCAGCACGTTGTCGAGACCGGCGTAGACCGAACCCGCGGGCAGCGGCTCGGTTTCGAACACATCGAGCGCGGCCGCCGCGATCACGCCGTCGGCCAGGGCGCGGGCGAGTGCTGCGTCGTCGATCACGCCGCCGCGAGCGCTGTTGACGATTACGGCGTTCGACCGCATTCGCGCCAGGGCTGCCGCGTCGATCAGGTGGCGCGTTCCGGGCACGAGCGGCACATGCAGGCTGATGACATCCGACTCGGCCAATAACGACTTGAAGTCCATCGGCTCAGTATCATGCCGTGACCAGCATTCATCGTGCGGGGAGAGATTAGGATCGTGTGCAACCACGCGCATGCCCAGCGCTTTCGCCCGGGTTGCGACCTGGCGCGCAATGCCGCCGAAACCGACCAGGCCCATCGTGGCGCCCGACACCTCCAGACCGATCAACGCCGAACGGGGCCATTCGCCGGCCAACATCGATCGCTGATGTCCATAGGCGCCGCGGCGCAGCATCAATGCCGCCGCGATCACGTATTCGGCAACCGCCACATCGTTGGCGCCCGTAGCCGGCAACACGCGAACATTGCGCGCACCGCAAGCGTCCAGGTCGATGTTGTCGAGCCCGACGCCAAGCCGCCCGACGGCACGCAGCCGAGGCGCCGCATCGAGCAGTTCGGCGTCCACCTGGGTGCGATTGCGCACGATGATCGCGCTCGCCTCACCTACGGCAGCCAGCAAGGCCCGCCGATCATCGACCAGAGTCGGCTCGAAGCGCACCGAATAACGTTCGCGAAGTGCCGCAACCGGCGCCTCGTCCATGAACTCGGTGATAATGATGTCGCTCACTCGAATCCCCTAAAGCCATCAAGAACGGCGGCTTGCGACAAGCCTCGGCGAAGACGACTGCCGACTGTGCGCAATCGTCTCTTCCGTCACGCCTGCTTCAGCATGGCTCGACTCCGTCTCATGTTCTTGCGCTGTCTGGCTCCGACATTTGCGCTTATTGATCCGGCATGCGACCGCCCCTCGACCGCATGCCGAACTTCCTCAGGCGCTCCGATACAGCTTGGTCAGTACGAACTCTCGATGCCCGAGCGCTTCGGCCGCGGTCAGACGACCACTGCTCGTCTCGAGCACGGAGTCGATCAGCGCATCGCCGGCCTGATCGAAATCCATCTCGCGCCGCAGGATTCCTGACACATCGAGGTCCACATGCTCGGCCATGGTGCGCACGGTGCGCGGGTTGGCCGACAGCTTGATCACCGGCTCGATCGGGTTGCCGATGATGTTGCCCTGCCCGGTCGGGAACAGATGCACCACGTACCCGGCCGCAGCCATCAGGGTCACACACTCGGCGGCAGCCGATGACGTGTCCATGAAATACAGCCCCGGCCCTTTTGCCGGCTCTTCCGCCGGCTCGAGCACGTCGATATACGACGTCTTGTGGCCGATCTTGGCGAGGTTGCCGAAGGCTTTTTCCTCGATGGTGGACAACCCACCTTCGATGTTGCCCTTGGTCGGCTGCGACTCGGACAGGTCGTTGGTCTTGTGACGGTTGATGAAATCGTTGTAGCTGCCCCAGGTATCCAGAAACTTCTGCTTGGTCGCCTCGTCGGCGGCACGTTCGGCACAGACCATCTCGGCACCGGTGATTTCCGAGGTCTCTCCGAAACACATCGTGGCGCCCTCGGCCACCAGCTTGTCCATCAGGTTACCGACCGTGGGGCATGAGGCCAGGCCCGAGGTGGTATCGGATTCACCGCACTTGGTGGAAATCCACAGCTCCTCGATACCGCATTCCTCGCGCTGCTTCATTGAAGCGTCCTGCACGAACTTCTTGGCGGTCCAGGAGGCGCGCGCGATCGTGTCGATATCGCCATGCTGTTCAATGGCGAAACCTTCGACCGGTTTACCGGTCTTGGCGATGCCCTCGACCACGCGCTGGGTCCAGCCCGGCTCGATGCCGATGACCACCACCGCAGCGACGTTGGGATTGGCGCCGGTGCCGATCAGGGTGCGGAAATGCAGGTCCAGGTCCGCGCCGAACTGCAGCCGCCCGTACGGATGCGGGATGGCCATGGTGCCCTTGATGTTGTTGGCCACCGCTTCACAGGCCGCGTTCGAAATGTCATCGAGCGGCAGGATGATGACGTGGTTACGCACGCCTACGCGCCCGTTTTCACGCCGATATCCGAGAAAGGTGCGCTTTGTCATGTCTACCACCGCTTGGTCTTGATGTTGTGGACGTGCACGTGATCGCCTTTGGCGATATCGGCCACGGCGCGGCCGATGTCGTGCTCGTATTCAATAATCGTGTCTTCGTTGCCGATGTCGTCGAGCGCGATCTTGTGGCCGATCGGGATGTCGTGATTGGCCTTGATCTCGAGCGTTTCGTCGCCCTCCATCAGCCAGCCTGTGAGCGTTTCACCTGCAGTGATGCCTTCGACAACCACAACGCCGACCTTGTCAGCCTTGTTGTGGACCAGAAAGTGGGTCTCCATCGAATTTCCTCCGTATATCGCGTTGAGCCCTGTTAGCTTATCTTTTGTATTATGTCTTATATAAGACTGTCAATATTAGACTATCGTTTATGATGAGCCGCTACACGAGGCACAGGGCCCTATGAGCGAAGCACGCACATTAAATTACAGACCGCTCTACGAGCAGATAAAAAGCTTGCTTGTCAGGCGCTTAGGTAATAACGAATGGCCGCCCGGCACGGCGCTGCCCAGTGAGATCGCACTGGCACAGGAATACGACGTGAGCCAGGGCACGGTACGCAAGGCGCTCACGGCGATGGAGAAGGAACACCTTGTGGAACGACGCCAGGGCCGAGGCACGTTCGCAGCGCGGCACAGCCAGCAACGCTCGTTGTTCCAGTTCTTTCACCTCGTCAACGACAACGGCGAGCGGGAACTGCCGATCAGTCGGGTCACCCGCTGTCTCGAAAGCAAGGCGAGCGCGACCGAGGCTCGCGCACTGGAACTCCCCGCGCACGCCCTGGTGGTTCGGATCGAGCGCGTACGCGAGCTTAACGGCACACCGGTGATTTACGAGAGCATCACCATTCCGAGCAGTCTTTTCCCGGGTTTATCTAGCTGGCGGCTCGAAGACCTGCCGAACACGCTGTATGAGTTCTATGAAAAGGAATACGGCGTAATGGTGGTGCACGCGAGCGAGATGGTTCGCGCGGCCGCGGCGTCTGCGACTGAAGCAGAACTGCTCGGCGTGGCCCCGGCTTCACCACTGCTGTCGGTCGAACGGCGCGCTCTGAACATTCGCAACGAACCCGTCGAATGGCGCCGCAGTCTCTGCCACACCGGGCATCATTACTATTTCAACGAACTCGACTGACGACCGCGACATGCCCCTCGCGCCCACCTGCGCCAGCAGCTAGACCGTAAGTCACACGCGCAATATCGCGAACATATCGTCATAGCCCCCACCAAATCGAGCCCCTTGTCCCGGCGGCTCGCTGTTCGGGGCGCGGCCGGTGCATATCCGTCAGGTCGACCGCCGCGCTGATCAGCGTTCTTTCCGCCAGCTCCGATCGAGCTCAGAGCCTATTGCCAGACAACATCAGATAGCGCCCCGGAGCGCCTTGGCGATACTGATAATGCCCCATCTCCTCTGCCGACCTGCGGTGATGATGGATGGGGTCAGGCTTGATCAGCCCGGCCTTGCGCCTGGCCCGCGGTTTGTAACGGTCGCCGCCGTTGGTGATGATATAGCTGTAGTGCAGCAGCCAGTCGCGGAGGCGGGTGGCCACCATCGCATCACCTCACTCCTCGCTCCATTCGCTGGCCGCGCGAGTCGGCGCGATCTCGTGCGCGGCGCAAGCAGCCAACCCTGTATCACCCGGGCAGTGCTGGAGTAACGCCTCCTCGCAAGGCCCGCGGCAACGAAAACCAGCCGTATACGCCCTACGAGGCGTTGTTCTACAAGCTGCTGTCCCGCTGCCAACAGTCGTTGCCACCAAACTGATCTCGCTCGGCGCCTCAACCATTGAAACGCCCGTCGATGACTGTCGAGACCGTCATTGACTGGCCCCTGCCAAAGCTCGGACCAATCGAGTTAAGTCAGTGACCACTCTATTCGCTGCGGATTTCGTTGTTCCACGCACGATCAGAGTCGTTTCAATCTCCGTATGGAGCAGCGTCGTCTCGCCGTTGATGCGTTTTACAAGAAAATCTGCAGCCTTGGCGCCCATTTCAGAAGACGGCACCTTGACGGTTGTCAGCCCCGGTTGAAGATGCGCGCTTATGCTCAAGTCGTCGAATCCCGTTATCGAAATGGCGGCTGGAACTTCCAGGTCGCGCGACTGGCATTCGAATATCGCGCCGATCGCCAGCACATCGTTGCCGCAGATGACCGCGGTCGGCGGTTGCGCGCAACGGTTCAGCAACTCACTCATGCCGTTTCGGCCATCTGCGACCCCGTAGGGCTGCTCGACGAATCGCTGCTCCGTCCAATTCCCTACCGATCGCAGCAAGTGCAGCCCGTACGCCATGGATACGGGCCTGTGCACGATCGTTCGACTGACTAACGCCCGCGATCATTGCAATATCGCGATGACCTAGGTCGATAAGATATTCGGTGAGCCGGCGCGCTGCGCCTTCATTGTCGAACCCGATGCACGGGTGGTCGGATGAGGCGCGGTACGTCCAGCAGTTGACGAATGGTAACTGGTACCGTTCAAGCAGGTCATACAACGCGGGGGCGTGCGCTTCTCCGACCAGCATCAGCCCTTCCACGCCGTGGCAGAGCAATGCGTGCGCCTCCCGAACCTCCTGATCCAGGTCATATTCGGATGCCGCCACCAGCAGCGTGTAACCCATTTGCGCCAAGCGGCGTTGAAGCGAGCTGATACCGCTGGCGAATATGGCGTTGTCCAGCGTGGGAACGATGGCGCCTACAGCGCGAGTCTGGCTGCTTGCCAGCGCTCGCGCGGCGCCGGACGGGATATAACCGAGATCCCTTATCGCGGCCTCGACACGCGTGCGCAACTCCGGGCGCACTATATCGGGCGAGTTGATAGTGCGCGAAACCGACGCTGTTGATACGCCGGCGTGGCGTGCGACGTCGTTAATGCTCACGTTACGGCGCGTACGTCTCGCAGCTTTCACTCTATGTAACGGGGTTAGTAATTTCCTGAAGTCTGTCTCATTTGCGCAGGGCTGTCATTGATCGCCCCTGTATGGAGTTAGACGTTGGTGGCACCTGAACCGGCGAGAGCACTTATCCTAAAGTTGTACCGGCAATCAGCAGCTGAAAATAAAATCAAATAAATCAATTCGGTATATAAAAAAAAGAACTCTCTTGAAAGCCCCCAAGGATAGGGGTTGCGGCGATTGTCAGCGACCATGCCACCAGAACTGTTGACAGCGCAATATCTTCATGCCTAGCGTATGTAAGCGCTTTCATTTGGTAGCAGCATGAATTTGATGCGATCCGGCAGAACGAGCTCAGAGAAAATCTTGCTGATTCTTTTCTGGTTCAGCGCCGCGCTGTATGTGCTTGATGTTCTGCTGGGAAAACTGGGAGGAATGCTGCCCGATTCCCTTCTTCAACTACGGCCGGATAACGCTCTGCAGTTTGCGCTGCTAGTGCTGATATCGGTCTTTCTCGTGGCGGCGGCGCTGGTAGCGGAACGCCGGGAAAACACGCCCAGTAAGCGTAATCAACAATAATCGCTAGTGCGAAAACAGGAGAATTACTCATGGGACGCAGCAAAGATTCGAGAGATTTCGACAAAAGCCTGAAATCGCCGGATAGACGCCGGTTTCTGTCGGCCGCCGGCCGCTACGGATTCACCACGGCCGTGATTGCCGCCACGGGCGGGTTACTGGCCTCGGAGCCGGCCCTTGCCGCGGTTTCCCGCGAAGAGCAGCAGCGGGCGCGATCCGCCAAATACACGATGCATCTAGCCACCGCCTA
The DNA here is from genome assembly GCA_963835375.1 of uncultured Gammaproteobacteria bacterium. Classification (GTDB taxonomy): domain Bacteria; phylum Pseudomonadota; class Gammaproteobacteria; order Nevskiales; family Salinisphaeraceae; genus Salinisphaera. The sequence goes on along the minus strand of CAWIGB010000018.1, from coordinate 6,669 downwards.
TATCGTCGGCGCCTCGCGTAGCTACCCGATCATGCAGCTGAATCTGAAGGACAATATCGAGAACATGACGCGTGGCAAGGTCTACGTGAAGCTTGCTCCCGGCGGCCAGCTCGGTGCTGGCACTGCCCTTGTGAACAAGGTCCAGAGCGGCACGATACAAGGCGCTCAGCATTCCCTGTCCAATTTTGCGCCGTTCGCCCCTGAAGCGGATCTGATCAACCTGCCGTATTGGTGCGGTGCCAGCCAGCATTTCGTGAACCTGGTCACGTCCAAGACATGGCAGGACACAATCAACCCGAAACTGGAAAGTCACGGCTTCAAGGCGCTGATGTATGTCGTCATTGATCCGCGCGTCATTGCCTTGCGCAAGGGCGGCAAGGGGCCGATAAAGACGCCGGACCAGATGCACGGGATCAAGTTTCGTGTGCCGGGGTCCGAGATTCTGCAGAAAGTCTATAAATTAATGGGCGCCAATCCGACGCCGATCGCCTGGGGCGAGACGACTGCGGCGATCAAGGAAGGCGTTGCCGACGCCCTCGACCCATCGGTCAATGCTCTCTATGTATTCGGGTTCAAGGATGTCTTGTCCTGGGTGACCTTCAACGAGGCGGTGCCTGATTCGCAGATCTATTCGTGCAATCTGAAGTGGTTCAGGAGCCTCCCGAGCGACGTGCAGCACGCAATCGAGGAGGCCAGTGACATCACGTTCCGCCAGAACCTGGCTCAGGTGCCGGCATCACGTGCCTATGCCATGCAGGAACTGCAGAAGGCCGGGGTGCAGTTCTATACGCCCAATGACGACGAGATGGCGCAGTGGAAGGCGTCCTGTGGTCATCAGCTCAAGACATGGGACGACACCAAGAAGAAGCTCGCCGGGTCACTGGACAAGTTCGATGAATTCCTGGCGGCCACGCAAAAGCGAGGCACGTATTACGTGGCCGACGTATGACCGCCGAGTCTCCGCTTGCTGGGCGGAAATCCAGGCTTCGAACCATTGTTGGCGCACTTGATCGCAACGGCGAGCGATGGTTACTGCTCGTGTTCTATGTCGCCATCGTACTGATCGTGACCAGTGAAGTGGCGCGCCGCTTTCTACTGGCCGATTCGTCCGTGTGGGGCGGCGAAGCGTCACGGTTTCTATTCATATACCTGGCTTGGGTGGGTGCGTCGGCCGCAGTACGCGAGCGTAGCCATATTCGTATCGATGCCCTGCTGCAATGGCTGCCGCCACGCGGCAAGGCGACGGTGCTGATTTTCGGCGATCTCATGACGCTTCTGCTGGCGGTCATCGCGGTCTACTGGTCGATGGCACCGATAGAGACCTCGTGGCAGTTCGGCTCGGTGGCCGAAGCGCTTCAGGTCAGCCGGGTTTGGTTTCTGGCGGCCGTGCCGCTTGGATTCGGGATGATGATATTCCGATTGTTGCAGGCAATGCTTCGCGACGTATCCGATCTGCGCACAGGACGTGCGCCGTTCGAAGGCAGCAAGCTTTTTGATTGAGGAACGGCACTGGAGTGTGACGCGGCAATGATTGCAACACCTTATTGGCCGCCGGCGAGCCGGGAGCCCGATGGCGGCACATGCACTGGAAGATCGCCTGAATGAACGCACTCATGTATGCACAGCAGGCAGCCACGCTGGGCTGGGGCTTTTATGGGCCGCTGATTGCCATGGTGGTGCTGATGATGCTGGCGGTACCGATCTGGGTCGTTATCGGCCTGGGCGCCAGCGCCATGCTCTACTTTACCGGCGTTTTGCCCCTGTCGTTGTTTGGCGAAGCCTTGTTCGACGGTATTAATTCGTTCGCACTCATTGCGATTCCGCTGTTCATCCTGACGGGCGATCTGCTGGTTCGCACGGGGTTGTCGACGAAACTGCTGGATCTCGCCGAGGCGACTGTGGGCGGGGCCCGCACGGGGCTTGGCTCGGCCACGGTTCTGGGCGCGGGATTCTTCGCCTGTATTTCCGGGTCGGATGCAGCCGATACCGCGGCGATCGGCCGGATCACACTGGACCGACTGGTCGCACGCGGCTATCCGGAAGCCATGGCCTGCGCGCTGGTTGCAGCCGGCTCGTGTACTGGCGTGCTCATCCCGCCGTCGATCTCATACATCATCATCGGCCTCATCCTGGGCCAGTCAGTGGCCACACTGTTTCTCGCAGCCGCAGTGCCCGGTGTGGTCGTGCTCGTGACCATCCTCTTCACGAATGTGCTGCTCAACCGCATCAACGGCTACGAGAATGAGAGTGCCAAGTTTTCCCTCAACACGTTGGCTGCGCGCCTTCTGGGCGGCTCGATACGGGGTGATGATTCCATTCATCATTCTGGGCGGCATCTACTCGGGTATATTCACGCCGACCGAGGCAGCGGCGGTTGCCGTAAGCGTCACCATCGCCGTCGGCTTTGGACAAGGCACGCTGCATCTACGCGATCTGCCGCGCATTCTTGAGAGTTCAGCGAAGGTCAACGGCGTCATCCTGCCGATCATCGCCATGTCGCTGCCGCTGGCGCAGACTCTGGCCTCCCTCGATATACCGCAGACGTTCGTGGCCGGCATGACCGGTCTGAGCGACAACCCCACCGTGCTGATCCTCATCATGATCGGCATCCTGCTCGTGGCCGGCTGCGTTATGGAGACCACGCCGAATATCGTGATCCTCGCACCGTTGCTGTTACCTCTCGCTCGCAGCATCGGCATGAACGATATTCATTTCTCTATCGTGATGATCACCGCGCTCGGTGTCGGCTTCATCACGCCGCCCTTCGGGTTGAATCTGTTTGTGGTATCCAGCCTGCGTGGAACACCGGTGATGAGCGTAGCGTGGTACGCCGTGCCATTCGTGTTTGCCATGCTGTTGGCCGTGCTGGTGATCGCGTTCATCCCGCAGCTGTCCCTGTGGGCATTCTGACCCATTGATTCCATCATTCGTAGCGCAAGTAAACATACAATTGTAAGCGCTTACATACAGGAGTTTTAACAATGAGCATTCGCTACCTGAAGAAAGCCTCGCACACGTCATCCTCTGGCGAGAGCCAGACCCGTAGCATCGTTCTGGAGATGCTGGAAAAGCTGGAAAACGGCAGAGAGCAAGCTGCGATCAACTATGCCCGGGAACTCGACAAGTTCGAGGGCGACATTGTCGTGTCGCAGGATAAGATCGACGCTGCGGCCGATCATGTGCCGCAGCAGCTGCGCGACGATATCCATTTTGCCTACGAGCGCATCGGTGGCTTCGCGCGTCAGCAGCGCGACAGCATCCGCGAGTTCGAGTCGGAAATCAGCCCCGGTCTGTTTGCCGGCCAGCGCCTGATCCCGATGCAGACCGTCGGCTGCTATGTACCAGGCGGGCGTTATGCACACATCGCCTCGGCGTTGATGAGCGTGGCCACGGCGAAGATCGCCGGCGTGAAGAATGTGGTCGCCTGTTCTCCGCCGCGCGACGGCGGCGTTCATCCGGCCATTCTCTATGCCATGAAAGTCGCCGGCGCCGACCATGTACTCGCGCTGGGCGGCGTACAAGGTGTGGCCGCCATGGCTTTTGGCCTGTTCACGGACAAGCCGGCAGATATGCTGGTTGGCCCGGGCAATCGCTTTGTCGCCGAGGCCAAGCGCCTCCTTTATGGACGTGTCGGCATCGATCTGTTCGCCGGCCCGACCGAAATTGCGGTCATCGCGGACGAGCACGCAGATGCCGATATCGTGGCAGCCGATCTGGCCGGGCAGGCAGAGCACGGGCCGGATTCGCCCGCGTGGCTTTTCACGACGTCCGAAACGCTGGCAAAAAGCGTGATGGAGCGCATGCCCGGTTGTATCGATGCGCTGCCTGAAACGCAGCGCAAGGCGGCCACGGCGGCTTGGCGCGATTACGGCGAGATAGTGGTCGGCGATACGCGTGAAGAGATCGTAAAGATCAGCGACGAATACGCGGCCGAACATCTGGAAATCCAGGCGGCGGATCTTGATTGGTGGCTGAACAATCTGCAGAACTATGGCTCGCTGTTTCTCGGCGAGGAGACAACGGTTGCCTTCGGTGATAAGTGCTCGGGTACCAACCATATCCTGCCGACCAAGGGAGCGGCGCGCTATACCGGTGGTTTGAGCGCACACAAATTCATCAAGGTGGTCACTTACCAGCGCCAGGACAAAGCCGCCACACACGATGTCGCCGCGGTAGCCGCTCGGCTGTCGCGCAGCGAAGGCATGGAAGGCCATGCCCGAACCGGCGATATCAGGCTGCACAAGTATTTCCCGGGCGAGAGCTTCGACCTTGACGCGTCGCTGTGAGTGACGGTCTTTTCGACTTGTCGGGTCGATCGGCGCTGATAACCGGCGCGAGCTCCGGCATTGGGCGCGAATTGGCTGTTGCGCTGGCGGGCGCCGGGGCACACGTGATCCTGGCCGCACGGCGCCGCGATCGGTTGGAAGAGGCCGCCGATCGGATCCGTCAATCGGGCGCTCGGGCGAGTGTGCTGGATATCGATCTCGACGATCTGGACGCTTTGCCGCAGGTCGCGGCACGGTGTGCCGATCTGGATGCCGCGCCCGATATTCTGGTCAACGCCGCCGGCGTCAATCCGCGCCTGCCGGCAGCAGAGGTCGACGTGGACACCTGGCAGCGGACTCTGCATATCCATCTGACTGTCCCGTTTGTCCTGGCGCAGGCGCTCGTCGGACAGATGCAACGTCGCAGCTGGGGTCGGATCATCAATATCGCCTCGCTACAGTCGGTGCGTGCTTTTCCCAACGGCTTGCCTTACGGCACCGCCAAGGGCGGTGTAGTACAGATGACGCGTGCCATGGCCGAAGCCTGGTCGCCATACGGCATCAACTGCAATGCCATCGCGCCGGGATTCTTTCCAACCGAACTGACCGCACCGGTGTTCGATGATTCGGCGCAGGCCCGGCGCAACGCTGAGCAGACGATGATCGGGCGCAATGGGCGCCTGGAAGATCTGCACGGCATCGCGATATTTCTCGCCGCAAGGGCGTCCGATTACATCACCGGCCAGACCGTTTTCGTCGACGGTGGGTTCACCGCAAAATAATCGGAGAAACAGCAATGAAAGCGCTCGTCTATACCGCTCCTTTTGAAATGCAGTACCGGGATCAGGACGAACCCGGTCAACACGCGGGCGACGTGATTGTCGATGTGCAGGCAGCCGGTATCTGCGGTTCGGACATGCACGCGTTCCACGGCCACGACCCACGGCGCAATCCGCCGTTGGTGCTGGGCCACGAAGTGGCAGGAATCTGTCAAACCGGCGCCCACGCCAGCCAGGCTGTGGCGATCAATCCGCTGATCAGCTGCGGGCAATGTGAATACTGCGGACAAGGGCGTTTCAATCTATGTCCAGAGCGGACCATGATCGGCATGACACGACCGGGCGCATTCGCCGAGCATGTCGCCATTCCCGAGCGCAACCTGTTTGTGCTGCCGCCGCATATGAACCCGGTCCATGCAGCGCTGGCGGAGCCGACCGCCACCGCGGTGCACGCGCTGCATCTGGCCGCCCGCACCGCTGTCCGGCCATTGTCCGAAGCCCGAACAGCCGTGATCGGCGGCGGCGCCATCGGCTTGATCAGCGCGCTGCTACTGCGTGCTTATGGCGCACCTGACCCGCTGATCTCCGAGCCGAATCCTCTGCGACAGACCACCGCTGCCAGGGCAGGCATGGACAATCTGCACGATCCAGGCAAAAACGCGTTGTCCGAGGATCACTTCGATCTGGTGGTCGATGCCGTTGGCTCGGCCGTCACGCGCCGTGTTGCGATATCCGCTGTGCGCCCCGGCGGGGTCGTCTTGAGCATTGGGCTGCAGGAGTCAGGGGGCGAGCTGGATGCTCGCAAGCTCACCCTGGCCGAGATCAGCCTGCTTGGCTGCTATACCTATACGCCGTCCGACTTTGGGGCTGCATTGTCGGTACTGGCGAATGGCGCGCTCGGCGAACTGGAATGGGTCGAAACGCATCCACTGTCCGAAGGCGCCCGGATGTTCGGCGAGCTCGACAAGGGCCGCGTTGCCGCGGCCAAAGTGGTGTTGATTCCGTAGTCTGCTACACCGGGCCATAAGCAATACCAGCCAGCGTGCGTCGGCGTCTGAGCGCCGAGCCGACAGGGCCCATGGTGCCGCGCCCATGTTCGATCGACAGGATGGGTGCGGCCGCCCCGCGGAATATCGTCGCGGCCAGCCCCAGGAGGCGATCCAGCGGGCACGCCGGGCTGTGGAAACGGTCGGCGCCAAGATCTGGCCAAACAGCGAAAACGCCGAGCGGGCCACGTGCTCCAGCTGGCCGCCCACACCATGCTGGTCTCGGCCGGGGACACCATGGGCGAAGCCGCCTTGATGACAGCGAAATACGGCATCGAGCCGGCGGCTTTCTCGAGATCATCACCTAGACGGTGTTCGCCTGCCCGCTTGCATGGGCTACGCGCCGGCCAGAAGGCTCGCAATTACGACAACCCCGAAGACTTCAGGCTCGCACTCGGCGCCAAGGACAGGGTGCAGGCGCTGGCCGAGGTCTCGCGGCGCGGCGCCCATCCGGACAACTGAGCCGGGTAATGCAGGATCAGGCGTCGACCCGCCATCGATGCATTGTTTTTGCGACAATACAGCCGTCGGCAACGACTGGCGCCTGTATTGAGCGCCTACGGCCAATCGCCCCGGCTC
>CAWIGB010000017.1:0-32881 GCA_963835375.1 uncultured Gammaproteobacteria bacterium | reverse complement strand
GCTGCGCGTCGTGCTGTCGTCGCCGAGCGTGCCGCGATGAACCTGGCTGCCCGCTCGACGACGTACGACACACCGAGCTCGTGGCCTTGGTCGAGCGTCATCATCGCGACTGCTTGGCGATCGACGACTGGCTGATCCGCGCCTGACCGATGAAACCCGTACGGCGCTGGACGAGCTGACCAGCCTGCTCGGCCTCGGCCCGATCTACCCGTTCCAGAACGTAGACAACTAGCCGAACGAGTCGGGTCGCTGGTATTCAAGGCCGACGACGCGCCGCACCTGCCTCGAGCGTTTAACCCGAGGGGCCGTCGATGTTCGGACGAGTCCACGCCGACGGCGGCTCCGTCGTCAACGGCCGACCGGCACGCCATACTGTGCGCCCGGGAACCTCGCACTGCGATACAGGAGAGTAACTTGGTCGATAAAAACGACATGAACACCGCCCCCTTCACCGGCCGCTGGGTCGAGCGCGAGATGCATCGGCATTGGCTCGCCGCTGAAGGGCTCGACCTGCTCGAGTTCGACCGGGCCGCCTGTCTGGCCGGGGCGGCTTCGGGCCGCTCGACCTGAACCGCGAACTCGCGTCCGACACGGCCGATACGCTGATCACGGCGCGCATGACCCATTGCTACGCCCTGGCTACGCTCCTGGGCGTGCCCGGTGCCTCCACGCTCGCGCATCACGGGGGGTGGCGCTCGCCGGTTTGCTGCGCGACGACGAGCACGACGGCTGGTTCGCGAGCGAGCCGGTCGCGGGCTTCGACGACTCAAAGCAGTGTTACATCCATGTCTTCGTCGCGCTCGGCGCCGCCAGCGCGACGCGTGCCGGCATCGAGGGCGCCCGCGCGCTACTCGACGACGTGCTCGCGGTGCTGGAAACCCGGTTCTGGTCAGCCGACGAACAAGCCTATGTGGAAGCCTATGCACGCGACTGGACCGGCCTTGAGGATTATCGCGGCGCCAACGCCAACATGCACGCCACCGAGATGCGTCTGGAACTGGCCGATGTGCTGGACGACAACGGCTGGCGCGAGCGCGCGCTGACGATCGTCGACCGGCTGATCCACAATGTCGCCGCCGACAACGGATGGCGCGTGATCGAGCATTTCGATTCGAACTGGCGCATTCTGGCGGATTTCAACGCCGACAAGCCGGACGATGATTTCAAGCCGTTCGGCGTCACCCCGGGCCACGGCTGCGAATGGGCGCGCCTGTTGCTGCATCTGGAAGCCGGGCTCGGCGCCGATGCGCCCGATTGGCTGGCCGACGATGCGGTGCGACTGTTTGACAAGGCCATGGCGGAAGGCTGGGAGGCCGACGGCAACCCGGGGCTGGTTTATACGGTCGACTGGGAGGGCGCCGCCTGTTCGCGCCGGCGCCGCCACTGGACCCATGCCGAAGCCGCCGCCGCCGCCGCGGCGCTGGGCGCGCGCACCGCCGAGGCACGCTTCGAGGACTGGTACCGGCGCCTCTGGGATTTCATTCGCGACGTGTATATCGATGACGATCGTGGCAGCTGGCTGCAGGAACTGAACGGCGAACTCCGCTTAGCCCCCGACGAAGGGAATCTCAAGGCCGATCTGTATCATGCCTATCAGGCCACGCTTCTGCCGCGCCTGCCGCTCGCGCCGACGCTGGCCGTGTCGGTGGATACGCTCTGAGGCCGCAGCGCGGCCCGACCACGCAAGCTGTACCCGATTATGTCCGACCATGATCCCCACGACTCTCGAAACCGCCACGGTGGCCAACGCCTGCCGTCGTGGGCCGGCTATCTGCTGATCGCCGCCGACGTCGTACGCATGCCGCGTTTTCTCGCGTGCTGGCTGGCCACGCTCGTCGCGCTGTCGATGACGCTGCCGGCCGATTCGATATGGATCCAACTCGGTGTGCTGCTGGCCGCCTCGGTCGCGACCCTGGTGGCCGTCACACGCGCGGCGGCCACCCAGGCCGGCGCACGCGGTGCCTTGGGGGCCTATGTCGCACATCTGGCTACCACGACGTCGCTCGGCCGCTGCCTCACCGATTTCCTGGACGGACGCCGCGATTGATTCGCGAGCCCGGGGCAGCGATGTCAGACTAAGCGTCTAGACAGGCCCGTGGCATCGCAGCCACGACGCCGCACCCGGAGCGCACCATGCCCGTTGATTCGTTCGTATCCGCGGCCTCGATTCGAGACCGTTTCGCCGCCGCGATGTCGGCCATGTACCAGCACGAGGTCCCGCAAATGGCACGCTGCTGGAACTGGTCGCCGATATCAACAAGCGCACCCTGGCCGAAAACCCGGCGCTTCAGGAGCAGATGGCCGCGGCCAACGATCTGGATCGGCTGTCGGTGGAGCGTCACGGCGCGATCCGTGTCGGCACAGCCGAGGAACTCGGCCTGCTCGCGCGGCTGTTCGCGGTGATGGGCATGGCGCCGGTGGGCTACTACGATCTGGCTGCGGCCGGTGTGCCGGTGCATTCCACCGCTTTCCGGCCGATCGACAGCGAGGCGCTGGCGATCAATCCGTTCCGGCTGTTCACCTCGCTGCTGCGACTGGAGTTGATCGAGGATGACGACTTGCGCGAGCGCGCGGCCGCTATTCTGGCCGAGCGCGATATCTTCACGCCCGCGTGTACGCGAGCTGATCGCACGTTTCGAAGCCGCAGGCGGGCTGACCGAGCCCGAGGCCGACGAATTCGTGGCCGAGGCGATCGAGACCTTCCGATGGCACGAAGACGCCACGGTTGACTATGCGACCTACGAGGCGCTCGCCGCCGAACACAAGCTCATCGCGGACGTGGTCTGTTTCCGCGGCCCGCACATCAATCATCTGACCCCGCGCACGCTGGATATCGACGCCGCTCAGGCGGCCGATGTCGGCATACGGCATCACGCCCAAAGCCGTCATCGAAGGCCCGCCGCGGCGCGACGTGCCGATCCTGCTGCGCCAGACCAGCTTCAAGGCGCTGGAGGAATCGATCCGCTTTGCCGGCGACACGCAAGGCCGGCATACCGCCCGCTTCGGCGAGATCGAGCAGCGCGGCGTGGCACTCACGCCCGACGGGCGCGCCCTCTACGATCGGCTGCTGGCCGCGGCCAGACCTACAAGCGAGACGCCAACGACGCCTATCAGGCGGCACTCGACGATATCTTCGAAGAATTTCCCGACGATCTCGATACCCTGCGTCGCCGCGAGCTGGCGTACTTCCGCTACCAGGCGACGAGCGAATCACTGATCGATGCCACGCGCCCACCGACGACGACAGCGCCATTGAGGCGTTGATCGCCTCCGGCCATATCGTTGCCCATCCGATCGTCTACGAGGACTTTCTACCGGTGAGCGCGGCCGGCATCTTCCAGTCGAATCTCGGCGACGACGATGCCGGCGAAGGCACGGCCGCCGCCAGTCAGGAGTCGCTGGAAGCCGCGCTAGGGCGCCCGGTCGCCGATCCGTTCGCCCTCTACGCCGAGATCGAGGCCGAATCCCGGCGTGCGGCGCTGGATACGCCGATGGGTCGCACGCCGGAGAACACACCGGCCTGAGCGGGCATCACATCACCGGCCGCGAATGAACGCAGAAGACGCGGATTGAAGCGGACTTCGTGATCTTAGTACGTGATCTCAGCATCAGCCGAGCGGCGACGAGCCCGGAAGCCGCCATCGACTGGCAGATAGCGCACGCGGCTTCATCTGCGTCCTTGGCGTTCATTCACGGGTTCGTCTTCCTGGCCAAAAAAGCGCGCCGGGTGACCCGGCGCGCTCCTCGATCCCGCTTCGACGCGGTCGTGTTATTTATTCTTCGCCGGCGGCGCCTTGTGGAAGTACTTCTGATAGATCTTCTCGTAGGTGCCGTTCTCTTGAGCTGAGCCAACGCCTTGTTGAACTTGTCGGCCAGGCTCTGCTCGTTCTTGCGGAACGCGATGCCGAAACCGTCGCCGAAGTATTTCTTCGGGCTCGTCAGTTCGGGGCCGGCCTGGCGATATTTCTTCGGATGCTTTTCGATCAGCGTGCTCTGACCGGTGATCTGGTCGAAGAACGCGGCATCAAGTCGGCCGGCGGACATGTCCACCGCCACGTCGTCGGCATTCGGATAGCGCTTGATATCGCGGTATCGCCGTACTTGTCGGTGACGTAGTTGTCCTGGACGGTGCCGCGCTGCACGCCGATCTTCTTGCCCTTGAGGGTCGAGGCGTCGATCTTGTGCAGCGAGCTGTCGGTGGGCACGAAGAACGCCGACGGCACCACGATGTACGGATTCGAGAACAACACTTGCTTCTTGCGCGCGTCGTTGATCGTCATCGACGACATGATGGCGTCGTACTTGCGCGCCATCAGGCCCGGGATGATGCCGTTCCAGGCCTGCTGGACCCAGCTGCACTGCAGGCCGGCCTGCTTGCAGATGGCGTTGCCCAGATCGATGTCGAAGCCGGTGAGCGTGCCATCCGGCTTGGTGTATTCCATCGGCTTGTAGGGCACGTTGGTGGCGATACGCACGTTGTCGCCCGCGGCACTCGCGGTCGTGGCAACACCGGCGCCCAGTGCCACGCTCGCGGCCAGCACGGATACGGTCAGCAGTTTTTTCATGATTGATTCGGTCCTCGTTAATGGGTTCGGCCGAACACGGCAGGCGCCGCCGGCACGACGCATGGATTGAACCACGGATCTCGCACGGTGAACATGCACAAAACGTGCAACGTGGGAGCCTTTCGGCCGTCAGGCTGGCCTGAGATGCCGCAGCAGGCGATTCTCTGCCAGCCGGAACCCGCCCTGGATGGCGAAGCTCAGCAGCATGTAGACACAGGCGCACGAAGATGAAGGCCGGGAACGGCGAATAGAAGCGGGCATAGACGTAGTAGGCCGCGCCGGTCAGATCCGTGATGGTCACCGCCGATGCAATGGCGGTGGCATGCAGCATGAAGATCACTTCGTTGCCATAGGCCGGCAGCGCGCGCCGGAAGGCGGACGGCAGCACGATCCGTCGATAGCATGTGAAAGTCGACATGCCGTAGGCGCGGGCGGCTTCGATCTCGCCCCGCGGCGTGGCCCGGATCGCCCCGTAGAAGATTTCGGTGGTATAGGCCCCGGTGTTGAGCGCGAACGAGAACAACGCCGGATACAATGGGTTATCGATGAAGAACGCAAACCAGCTCTGCTGAACGCCCGGGATGAAGGCAAAGCCGTAATAGGCGATGTAGAGCTGGATCAGCAGTGGCGTACCGCGAAAGACATAGGTATAGATCCAGATCGGCCCGGAGATCCAGATCCGCCGCGACGCCCGCCCGATGGACAATGGCACGGCCAGCACGATGCCGACGAGCAGCGAGATGAACAGCAGCTGGACGGTACTGACCAGCCCCTTCCAGTACTGGGCGAGGGTCGCCGGCGTGAAGATGTCGTTGTGCGACAGAAACGGGGCGACGTGAGCGAGCCACTGTTCCATCACACGCCCTTCTTCGACGTATTGAAGCCGGCGTCATAGCGCCGGCGCAACCAGCCGACGAACAGCTCGGATACGCTGGTGATGGCCAGATAGCCCATGCCCACCGGCACCATGAACAGAAACGGCTGATGGGTGGCCTTGGTCGCCTGGTCGGCGATGCGCACCATGTCCGAAAGGCCGATGATCGACACCAGCGCGGTGGCCTTGAGCAGCACCATCCAGTTGTTGTTGATGCCCGGCAGGGCGTGACGCATCATCAAGGGGAAACGTACGCGCCGGAACGCCAGCCAGCCGCTCATGCCATAGGCCCGCGCCGCCTCCATCTGGCCGGCATCGACCGCCAGAAAGGCGCCGCGGAATGTCTCCGACATGTAGGCGCCATAAATCACGCCCAGTGTGATCACACCGGCGATGAAGGCATTGACGTTGATGAAGATGTCGGTACCGATCCAGGCATTGATCTGGTCCATGGCCATGTTCACGCCGATCTGGCCGCCGTAGAACAACAGCATCATCATCACCAGATCGGGCACGCCGCGGATGATGGTGGTGTACAGCAGCGCCAATCCATGCAGAACGCGCGAACGCGAAAGCTTGATGCTGGCCACCACCAGCCCGATCGCCAGCGCGAGCACAAGCGAGAGCAATGCCAGTTCGGCAGTCAGGGCCGCGCCGTCGAGCAGCCGCCATCCATAGCCTTTGAAATCGATCATCGGGAAGCGACCGGCGGCTAGAACCGCGGCCCGAGAAACTGCCGCAGCCGCGGCGAGCTCGGGTTTTCCAGAATATCGCCGGGCTTGCCGGCCTCCTCGATGCGGCCCTTGTGCAGATAGATCACCTGGGACGAGACATCGCGGGCGAAATCCATCTCGTGGGTGACGACCACCATGGTCCGGCCTTCGTCTGCGAGTTCGCGCATCACCTTGAGCACATCACCGACCAACTCGGGATCGAGCGCCGAGGTCGGCTCGTCGAACAGCATCACTTCCGGATCCATCGCCAGCGCACGGGCGATCGCGCCACGCTGCTGCTGGCCGCCGGACATCTGGGCCGGGAAATAATCGGCCCGATCGGCCAGACCCACCCGCTCGAGCAATGCCATACCCTGCTCGCGGGCGTCTTTCCTCGACTTGCCCAGCACATGCACCGGCGCTTCGATGACATTGCCGATCAGCGTCATGTGGGCCCACAGATTGAAGCCCTGGAACACCATCGACAGCTTCGCCCGAATACGCTCGACCTGCTTCCAGTCGGCCGGCTCGCGCTCGCCGCGCCTGGTCTTGAACGCCACCGATTCGCCGTGCACCACGATATCGCCGGCATTGGGGATCTCGAGCAGGTTCATGCAGCGCAGGAACGTGCTCTTGCCGGAGCCCGAGGCGCCGATCAACGAGATCACGTCCCCCTCGTGCGCCTCCAGCGAGAGCCCTTCGAGCACGGGGACGTCGTTGAAGCTTTTGTGCAGGTCCCGAACGACCAGTGGTATCGCGTTATCGGCCATGCGCGTCGAGTCGTCCTCGCAATGCAGCAAACGAAATAGATTAGCAGTCGCGTGATCACAACGACATCACGCATCCGTCGTAGCACGGCGGTTACGCCGCGCTCATGCCCACGGCGCGGGCGTCGGCCGGGCCAGCAGCGCGGCACGGGCGCCGCGTTCCACGTTCGCATTGGGAAACACGACGTGCACCGGGGCATCGGCGACGATCGTAGCCCCCACCTCGTCATCGCGCGCGATCACAGTGCCGACGTCGAAGGGCGTGAAATTGGCGACATCGTCGTCGAAACCCAGAGAAAAATCCTCGCCGACGCGGCGGAGTTCGTCGACCACGCGAAAGAAGGCCAGCGTTTCCGGCGACGCCTCGGCCGCCGGTTCGCCGGCCACGCGCGCGGCCAGCCAATCGGCCATCGGCGCCAGTACCGCCAGATCGTTGGCCCCGAAAGCCGCCACCCGGCCGAGTTCCAGGGTGAAGGCCGTGATGCCATGCTCCGCCCGGCTGTAATGCGAGAACGTCGGGCTGGCCGCATGCTGCGACAGCACGGCCTGCAGGCCCGCGGCCGCAATGGCACGCCAGACCGGCGCCGGTGTCCCGATTTCCGAGAACGGCTCCACCGCAAACCGCGGATAACGACTGGCCCGGATCGCGGTATGCAGGTCCAGATGCAACGGTGTGGACTGTTGATCCTCGGGCGAAACCCCGCCGCCATGGGCCCACCAGAACGTATCGATCGCGTCCATCAACTCACGGGCCCGCCGGTGTTCACGCCCGTCGCCCGCGACGGCGGGACGCTTGAACAGCCGGTTGAGATTGGTGTCGAGATAACGCGTTCCGGCGACGATCGAGGCCGGATGGCCGACGATCAGGAGCGCGGGCGCGCCGACCGTCAGACAGCCATTGTCCAGATCACCGGCCAGATCGAGCAATAACTCCAGCGGCGCGGTCTCGTTGCCGTGGATGCCAGCGGAGATCACCGTGGCCGCGGCGCCGGCGACCGGTGTCGCCGGCATCAGTTCGACGATACCCGCCCCCCGATCGAGAACCCGGCCGCCGCCGGCGAGTTCGATGGCATTGAACTGGAACGGCCGATCGGCCATGGCGGCACAGAGAATGTCGCGCAGACGCCGCGGCGCACACCGTGTTTCATCACACGAATTCATGGCAAAACCTTTGAGCACGGGCGGTCAACGACGCACGCGACGGCTGAAAGACCATGATTGCCGTCCATCTCGACGCAACTAACCGAACACGGCGCGCCACAGACCGCCGCAGGCCACCAGCGCCGCGGCCACGCCCAGCAGAATCCCGATGCTGCCCACGCCGCGAGCGCCGGCCGATGCATCGGTGACATCCTCGAGCCAGCGCTGCATAAGCGCCTGATTGCGGCGATTGGCCTTGTAGGCCATGTCGAACAGATCACCCGCAATCGGAATCAGGCCGACAGCGAAGTCCACGCCGACGTTCGCCCCCATGCGCGCCAGCAGGCGCTTCGGCGCACCCAGACGCACGGCTTCGCCGATCATCAGGCTGGAGAGTGCCAGCCCGGCGACATCGCCGGCGAACGGCAGGATACCGATGATGCCGTCGATGCCCACACGCCTGCCGATCAGCGGCACGCGGAACGCATCGTCGAGCCAGAACGCCAGTTTCTGAATGCGTGCGAGGCTGGCGCGGCGCTTGGCCTGCAGGGCGGAATTGGCGTGATCGGGCATGGGCCGGTATGAATAGACGCGAAATTCGCGGGTCACTGGCAGTATACGGGAACGGGCGCCAAGCCCGTGCAATCGTTGGAGTAACATGAGGATACTGCTGCTGGCATTGATCGTTGTGGTAGGTTTCATCGCCTGCGCCACGCTCTGGCCATCGCGGTTCGACCCGATAGCCTGGCAGGCGCCGCCTGCGCGGGTGCTGGATACCGATACCCAGCCGATGTCCGGGCTGACACGGCTCGGCATCGGCGCCGGTACCGGCCCGGAAACCGTCGCCATCGACCCGCGTGGCCGCCTGTACGCCGGCTATGCCGATGGCACCATCCGTCGTTTCGATGCCAACGACGCCGGTGGCAGGAGCCCGGGCGAAGTGTTCGCCACCACCAACGGCCGCCCGCTCGGCATGGCGTTCGGCCCACCGTTGCCGAGTTCCAAACGGCATCAGCACCCGGCCCGCGCCGGACACGGCACCTCCACTCCGACCGATCCGGATTCGCAACACCCCACGTTGTATGTCGCCGACGCCGACCAGGGGCTGCTCGCGATCGACCGCAACGGCAATGTCACGGTGCTTTCAACCAGCGCCAACGGGCAACCGTTCGCTTTCACCGACGATGTGGTCGTGGCCGCGGACGGCCATGTCTATTTCACCGACGCCACCAGCCGCTGGCATCAACCGCACTACCGCACCGCCATCCTCGAACATCACGGCGATGGTCGACTGCTGCGTTACGACCCGCACACCGGCAGCACCGATGTCCTGCTCGACGGCCTTCAGTTCGCCAACGGCGTTGCGCTCGGGCCGAACGATGACTATGTGCTGGTGACCGAAACCGGCGCCTATCGCGTCACCCGTTACTGGTTGCGCGGCCCGCATGCCGGCGCCCACGGTATGTTCATGAATGATCTGCCCGGCTTTCCCGACGGCATCGATGCCGATGCCGAGCATCACGGCTTCTGGATCGCATTGTTCGCACCGCGCAACGATCTGCTGGACCTCGTCGCGCCGTACCCATGGCTGCGCAAGGTGGTATACCGGCTGCCGCAATGGGCCCAGCCTGCGCCGGCGCACGTCGGTCATATCGTGCACGTGGCTAACGACGGCCACGTCATCAGTCAGCGCATCGACGACAGCGACAAGGCCTACGCGCCGATCACGAGCGTGACCGCCCACGGCGACTGGCTGTATCTGGGCAGCCTGGAAGCCCATGCGATCGGCCGTGTCCCGAGGACGCCATGACCCGCGGGCCTCGTCCACTTGGCGAAGCGCTGATGGCCTTGCGCGACGCGCGCACTGCCATCACCGAACGCCGCGACCCGTTGTTTCATCAGCGCCTGGCTGAATTGAGGCACTGGCAGTCGGATCGGGTTGCCGCATTTCACGCCGAACGCGTGGCCGCCTACGATGGCCGTGCCCTGCTCGAGTTTCTGACCCGTCGCTTCTATCGCGACGCCGACTGGTCGGAGCTGATCGGGCGTCCGGAAAGAGTCGCTCGGGCGGTCGATCGCATTGTCGATCGTGACCGGCCGCTGGTGATCGCGATCGAGCTTCAAGCCGCGGCCGAAAGCCTGGATGCGGCGATGACCGATGCCCTGCTGGCCGAGGATGCCGCCGTCAACGCGCATAGCTATGTGCGCGCGCTCCGCCGCGTCGGCCGGCGCGAAGCCCGGCTGCAGCAGATTCTATGGCTGGAAGAACTGGTGGAGCTGGTCGCCGACTATGCCGATAACCGGGCGGGCTGGTGGGCCTTCAAACTCGCCCGCGCGCCGGCCCGTACCTTCGGCCTCGGCCGAACCTACGACCTTCTGGCCGACGGCTTCACCGCCATGCGCGCTACCCGCGATCTCAAGGCCGGCACGCGCGAAGTGATTGCCGCCCAGCGCGCGCGGCTCGAACGCTTGATCGGGGCCGAGCTCGACTGAACCCGACCAGCTTGCCGGCTTGTGCCGGCCCCACGCATCGCCGAAACTCGTGGCTTCGATTCATCAAGGACTGCGGAATTCATGACGATCACCATCAGCAGCGGCCATCTCGCGCCCATCATTTCCCTGGTTGCCGGCGTGGCGATTCTTCTGGCGCCGCGGCTGCTTAACTACATCGTGGCCGCCTACCTGATCGTCATCGGCGTGCTGGGCATCGTCCACTTCTAGCGCGCGGACACCACGCACTCCTCGCAACTGCGGCGCGTGTGCGCCGGCGCGGCCGGCTAGAGCATGCCGACCTGCAGCTTGGCGGCGTCGCTCATCATTTCCATGCTCCAAGGCGGGTCGAAGACCATTTCGACGTTCACCCGGACCACGGTCGGTACCATCTTCACCTTGGAACGCACGTCGTCGACCAGGATGTCGCCCATGCCGCAACCGGGGGCGGTGAGCGTCATGTCGATGTCGACCACGCGGTTGTCCGGGTCGCTGTGGTCGAACTCGCAGCGATAGACCAGACCGAGGTCGACCAGGTTGATCGGAATCTCCGGATCGAACACGGTCTGCATCTGTTCCCAGACCATCGCCTCGACGTCCTCAGCGGTGGCGTTTTCGGGCAACTTGAGCGGCTCCGGCATTTCCTTGCCGATGGCATCGGCGTTCTCGCCCGCGATGCGGATCAGGTTACCGGCGATATAGACGGTGAACGAGCCGCCCAGCGCCTGGGTGACGTTGCCATGCGTTCCCACCGGAATCTCGACGGTGTCGCCGGCCGGAATGAGCACAGCCTCGCAGTCGCGCGTGAAAGTCACGGGTTCGTTCTGGGGCATTGACATGTCGAACCTCGCCGAAATCGGCGGCGTTTGTCGATCGGGCCGGTATTCTATCAACTCAACCAACCGATGGCTTGCTCGCCGCGGACGATGCCTGCCGGCCGAGCTCATCCGCGTCTGGTAGCATCGAGCCGTCGTGGAACGGATCGTCGACGACTGGGTCTTCGACGGCTCGCATTACCGGGAATCACTGCATGACAAACGCTTTGCTCGTCGTGGCCCACGGCAGCCGCCGGGCCCAATCCAACGATGAAGTCCGCGCCCTCACCGACCAGGTCCGGGCCATAGCCGGTGATCGCTTCACAGCGATCGAGTGTGCGTTTCTGGAACTGGCCCCGCCGAGTATTCCCGACGGACTGGAACGCCTGATCGCGCGCGGCGCCACGCATGTCACGGTGCTGCCGTATTTCCTCGCGGCCGGCCGGCACGTGGCCGAGGATATCCCGACCGAGGTCGCGCAGACCCGCGCCGCGCATCCGCACGTCGCAATCGAGATCGCGCCCTATCTCGGCACGTCGGACGCCTTGCCCGGCCTGTTGCTGGACACGATCGGCGCCGCAAGCTGACGCGAAAGGAACTGCCATGGCCTCATCGACGCCGAACCGGAACTTCAATCCGACACTCGCCGCGGCCGTGTGCGGCATCCTGGTCGCACTGACCTCGCTGTCCGGCGCGCTCGCACCGCCCGGCGATTGGTACATTGCCCTCGACCAGCCGCCGGGAACGCCGCCCGATGCCGCCTTTCCCATCGTCTGGACGCTGCTCTATATCGCAATTGCCGTAGCGGCTTGGCGCGTGTGGCGCGCCCGCGGGCTCGGGCGTGAATTGGGCCTGTTCGTCGTGCAACTCGCATTGAACGCGCTGTGGATGCCGGTCGCCTTCGGCGCGCACGCTCTGGGCTGGGCGCTGCTGGTGATCGTCCTGCTGTGGCTCGCGATCGCGGCGACCACGGCGGCGTTCTGGCGCGCCGACCGGCTCGCCGGGCTGTTGTTCGCGATCTATCTGGTATGGGTCAGCTACGCGCTGTATCTCAACGCCGGCCTGGCGTGGCTGAACTAGGCGCGGCCATGGGATTTTCCGACAAGTACGGGCCCTGGGCGCTGGTCACCGGCGCCTCCGCCGGCATCGGTGAAGCGTTCGCGCGCGAGATCGCCGCCCGCGGCATCAACGTCGCTCTGGTGGCCCGGCGCGGCGAGCGCCTGGAGGCGATCGCTGCCGACATCGAGGCCCGGGGGCAGGCCCGAGCCCTTGCGATCGCGGTCGATCTGACCGACGAACATTGCGTGGAGACAATCAGCACGGCACTGGAGCTGCGGCATATCGGTCTGCTGGTCAACAACGCCGGCGCCGGCCAGACCGGACGGTTTCTCGACCACGAACTGGACGACGAGCTGACCACGCTGGAGCTGAACTGCCGGGCGCCGCTCAAGCTCGCCCATCACTTCGGTCGTGCCATGCGCGCCGAGGGGCGCGGCGGCATCATCATGCTGGCCTCGATCGCCGGTCTCCTGCCGACACCTGAATTCGCCGGTTATTCGGCGACCAAGGCCTGGAACCGTTTTCTCGGCGAAGCACTGCACGCGGAACTGGCGGGCGACGGCATCGATGTCGTCTCGCTGTGCCCCGGCCTCACCGCGAGCGAATTCTTCGGCAAGGTGAATGTCGATCCCTCGGGGTGGCCCTGGCCGCTGCGAGCCGGCGCGATCCTGTCTGCCGACGAGGTCGCACGCGCCGGGCTGCGCGGGCTGGGCCGAACATCGCAGGTGGTGCCGGGCCTGTCCTACCGCTGGCTGATGCGCGCCGGCCGCATGGCGCCGAGCGGCGTACCACCGTGGCTGACCGAACGCGTGATGCGTCTGGCGCTGCCGAAGAAATAGACACGAAACTCATCGACCATTCGGAGGAGAGCATGGCCGAGTTGAAAACGCCTGCCTCGCCCAGCTTGGCAGGCAAGACGCTGTTCATCACCGGGGCCTCGCGCGGCATCGGGCTGGCCATCGCCAAGCGCGCCGCGGCCGACGGCGCCAACGTGGCGATCGCCGCCAAGACCGACCAGCCGCATCCAAACTGCCCGGCACGGTGCATACCGCCGCCGCCGAGATCGAATCCGCCGGCGGCCATGCCCTGCCGATCGTCTGTGACATTCGCGACGAGAATGCGATCGAGGCGGCCGTGCGCCAGACCGCCGGGCATTTCGGCGGCATCGATATCTGCGTGAACAACGCCAGCGCCATTTCGCTGACCAAAACACCGGATACGCCGGCCAAGCGCTACGACCTGATGCATCAGATCAACGGCCGTGGCACGTTCCTGGTCAGCCAGGCCTGTATCCCCTATCTGAAACAGGCCGAGAACCCGCACGTGCTCAACCTGTCGCCGCCGCTGGATTTCCAGCCCAAGTGGTTCGCGCCGCACGTGGCTTATTCGATGGCGAAATACAACATGAGCCTTTGCGTGCTCGGCATGGCCGAGGAATTCCGCGAGGACGGCATTGCCTTCAACGCGCTGTGGCCGCGTACCGGCATCGCCACTGCCGCGATCGATCTGATCGGCGGCAAGGAGCTGCGCGAGCACTGCCGCACGGCCGACATCATGGCTGATGCCGCGCACGTCATCCTGACCCGGCCGGCACGCGAATTCAGCGGGCAGTTCTGCATGGATGATCGTATTCTGGCCGAAGCCGGCGTGACCGATTTCTCGGTGTATGCAGTTGACCCGAGCCAGGAACTCTGGCCGGACTTCTTCGTGCCGGACGATCTGCCGCCGCCGCCCGGCTCGATGGGCGACGCGCGCTGACGTCGGCGTCGGGCCGGCACGCGGATGCCGCCCGGTTGTCGAAAGCCGAGGCTTGTCCCCGGAGCCGATTGCCAGGTCGAAAACACGGCGCGACGAAAGCATAAACGGCATGCCGCTGACCCGCCTTGCGCGGTCGTTTATGCTGCGCCTGTTTTCACCACGAACACGACATGGCCAAGCGCGACTACATCACCCGCGAAGGCTGGCAGGCGCTGGCCGACGAACTCGACCATCTCTGGCGCGAGAAGCGCCCGTTTGTAGTGCGCAAGCTCGCCGACGCCGCAGCCGAGGGCGATCGCTCGGAGAACGCCGAGTACATCTATCGCAAGAAGGAACTGCGCGAGATCGATCGACGCGTGCGCTATCTCGGCAAGCGGGTCGACGAGCTGACCGCGGTCGCCCCGCGCACCGACAATCCGGATCAGGTGTTCTTCGGGGCCTGGGTGGACGTGGTCGATGCCGACGATTCCCGCCACCGCTATCGCATCGTCGGCGCCGACGAGACAAACGCCGCCACCGGCGCCATCAGTCTACACTCGCCGGTCGCGCGGGCCCTGCTCGGCAAGCGGGTCGGGGACGCGGTGGACGTGACACTGCCCGATTCCACCCGCGAACTCGAGATCGAGGCGATCCAATACGCCGACCCGACTCAGGCTGACTGAGGCGCAAACCGCGGGGCTATGCAACAATCCGCGGCCTATGTCCGGCGCCCTGATCTCAGCCGATAGCGTTCTTCGCGATTCGCCTTTCCGCAAGTTGCTGCTCAGCCGCCTCTTCGCCGCAACGGCCGTCCAGGTCCAGTCGGTTGTGGTGGGCTGGCAGCTCTACAGCATGACCCATAGCGCCCTGACGCTCGGCTGGGTGGCCTGGCGCAGTTCCTCCCGATGGCAACCCTCGTGCTGCCGGCCGGCGACGCAGCGGATCGGCTGCCCCGGCGCCTGCTGCTCATCGCCAGCTCCGTGGTCATGATGCTGGCCGCGCTGTTGTTTTTCGTGCTGACCTTGTCGGGCACCCGCTCGCCCGTGGGTTTTTTCGGGGTGTTGGTGATGTTCGGCGTAGCGCGTGCTTTTGCCGGCCCGAGCTTCACGGCTCTATTGCCGCAACTGGTCGGCGAAGATCGGCTGCCCAAAGCCATCGCGATGAATTCCTCCGCATTCCAGATCGCGGTGATCGGTGGGCCGGCGCTGGGCGGGGCTATCTATCTGCCCGGCCCCGCCGTGGCCTACGGCTTGTGCGCACTGCTATTCGGCGGCGCGGCCGCCAGCGTGTTCCGGATTCGCCGCGCGCTGCCGACCCGGGCCGACACGACCGAACAGAGCGCAATCCAGCGCTTCACCGCCGGCATCGTCTACGTACGAACCCGCCCGATCATCCTCGGCGCGATTTCGCTGGATCTGTTCGCGGTGCTGCTGGGCGGGGCCACGGCGCTGTTGCCGGTCTATGCACATTCGATCCTGCATACCGGCCCGGCCGGGCTCGGGGCCCTGGTAGCGCCGTGGCCGTCGGCGCCTTCACGATGGGGATCTATCTCGGTCGGGTGTCACTCAATCGGCGCGCCGGGCCGGAAATGTTCATGGCCGTCGCGATCTTCGGGCTCGGCACGATCGTGTTCGGCCTGTCGACGAGTGTCCTCCTGTCGTTTGCCGCTCTGGCGACCATGGGCGCGGCCGACATGATCAGCGTGTTCGTGCGCTCGACATTGATCCAGCTGGCCACCCCCGATGCCATGCGCGGCCGGGTTAACGCGGTGAACATGCTGTTCATCGGCGCCTCGAACGAACTCGGCGAATTCGAATCCGGCGTCACCGCCGCACTCTTCGGCACCGTGCCGGCGGTGGTGATCGGCGGGCTGGGAACCTTGGCGGTGGTCGGTGCCTGGATGTGGATATTCCCGTCATTGCGCCGGGTGGATCGGCTCGACGACGTCGCCGCAAGCCGGTGACGCGGACTGATCGGCCTCAGTCGGCGCCGTCGCGGCGGAGGTATTGGATACGGGCCGCCGACTTGCCCTGATCCGCGTCGTCGAACTGGCCGGACCGGGCGGGCGACCAGCGCAGATGTCCCTTTGGGCCGAGGCGTCGTAGCGGTTGTCGCGAGTGGCGTCGGGGTGAACATGCACGGTCGCGGTCAGCCCCACGGACAATGGCAGCTTCTTCGGCGCTTGGTCGAAGGCGATGGTCACCGGTACGCGCTGGGCCAGCGTACCCACTGGAAGGTCGGGTTTACGTCGGGCAGATTACGCTCGCCGGGCGCGTTGTTGCCGACCGCGATGCCGCGACCGATGCTTGCGACATGCCCCTTGAGATGGGTGTCGCCCGCCATGAGCTGATGTCCGCCGGATCGCCGACCGCAATCTTCGCCAGCTTGGTTTCCTCGAAATACGCCGTGACGCGGAAGGTTTCCGCATCGACCAGCGTCATCGCCGAAGATCCTTGGGTGGCATAGTCGCCCTGGTCGAGCAGCAGATGCGTGACATAGCCGTTCACCGGAGAGCGGACGGTCGCCCATTCGAGATTCTGTTTCGCCTGCGCGAGCTGGGCCTTGGCCTGTGCGACCGAGGCCCTGGCGGTTTCGGCGTTCGACTGTGCCTGCTGCAGATTCTGCGTCGATACGCCGCCGGGCGGAACTTCTCCAGTCGGCGGGCGTTGCGCTGCGCGTAGTGATCCTGCGCCCTGGCCTGAGCCAGCGAGGCCTCGGCTTCGGCCACCGAATGCTTGAAGCGGATCGGCTGAATCTTGAACAGCAGATCGCCCTTGTGGACATAGCTGTCGTCGGCCACGGCGACGTCGGCCACCGTTCCGGAAACTTCTGGGGCGATATTGATGACGTCGGCCTGCACGCGCGCATCACGGGTCCACGGCGCATAGACATAGTGCTGCCAGGCGAACCATCCCAACACGCCCGCGATTGCCACGACACGAGCGTGGCGGCCACCCAGCCGTTGTTTTCAGAATTTCTTCGAATTGGCCATCGACTCATCAGGACTTCACGAAATCGCACTCGCTACCACGCTCAGGGGCCGAACCACAGCAGAAGACAGGACAACAGGATGACGAACACCGCCGCGCCCGCCAACGCGGGATGCCAGAACAGGCGATACAGATGCAGACGCTGCGCGAACCAACGCAGGACGAAATACAACAGACTGGTTGCGGCCAGAAAACCGAGGAAGACCGGCAGATAGATGCCGCCGATGGTTATCGTTTCAGGTGGCACGATCGGCCTCGCCCAGGCGAATGCGCTGATCGTCCGTATTCTCGCGCGCCTGGCCGTGATCGGCCAGGGCGGCCGCGACCAGCTCCGCGGATCCGCGGCGCGCACGCCTAACGCATGCGTTGGCGCGGCGAGAAGGTAGCGCCTCGGGAAGCAGTCGCCGGGCCAGAACGTTGGCCTCGCCCTGCATCTCGAACACGCGCTCTACCGCCGGATAACCACGTCGAACATGGTTCGAGATTGCGAGCGTTCGTCGATGGCGGTCCGGGTCTCGTCACGAAGCCAGCGCGATCGGCCAGTACGCGCAACGAACGGGCCTCGACGCCCATGTTGACCGCAGCGAAGGCCGCCTGGCGCGCCGGACATGAACTCCCCCTGGTCGGCTGCCACGGGAAGTTGATCAGCCGATCGTAAATCCGGGTCTCGAAGCGCTCACGCGGCTCGGCGAAGCCGTTGGCCAGTTCGCCGAAGATGCCGGCCAGCCGATCGCGCAGCAACGCCCGCGGATCCACGGGCAGTACCAGCGCGACGCTACCAGTGCGAGGATGACAGCCAGCTCCGCGCCCAGGAACGTTTCAAGGAAGCTGACGAAAGTCTGTCGGGTGCCGTCGTTAGCCGGATGCACAAACAGAGCGAACTGCACCAGTGCCACACGGCCGATGAGCGCGGTGGACGGATTCCCATCGCCAGCGCGGCAACGAACACGCAGGGCATCAACACCAGCATCAGCATCGCAAAGCTGTTCGCCGGCGGCAGGAAGACGAATTCACGAAAAAAGCAGCCACGCCCGCCAACACGCCGCCGATGCCGAACCCGCGCGCCCCGCCGGCAGGATCGTCCATCAACGCGAACAGCGTGGTCGTACCGATAACAGGACCATGGTGCCGGCCAGGCGGGTTCATCGTGCGTCGCCGAGATCGCCGCGCCGGATCCCATGGCCGCGGCAGCCCGGATCGTGACCTTCACCGATTCACCGAGCGCGTTGCGGTCGAGAACTCGCTACGGCGCGATGGCCGGCGCGATCCGGTGCCGCGCTCGGCGATCAGCATACCGTGCTTGACGACGGCCGCGCGCAGCCGGTTCGCCATGTCCAGAGCACGGCTGATGATGACCCAGTCGACCAGAGAGCGTTCGCGGCGCCGCGCCTCGTCGCCGACACGCGCCTCCGCGAGCACATCGTTGTAGGCCTCGCCGAAGCCGTGCTTGATCTCGCGCGTATTGCCCGGATCCGTTTCCAGCAGCGGCCGCCCGATCGAGCGCCTTGAGCGGGCCCCGGTTCACATCAGGACCGAGCTTGGCAGATACACCTTAACGAGGCCATCGCGCTGACTATCACAACAGCTCGTAGTCAGGCGCCGCGCGAGGCGGTTGTATTCGGCGAACCCAGGTGCGTCGAAGCGCGCGTACTGGCGCGTCTGCTCGAGGGTGAGCGTTTTCTCGACCAGCGAGTGCAGCTGGGGATGCGGCGTGTTGGGGCCGGTCTCGCCGTCGAGCTCGTCGGGCGATCGATCGAGCACGCGAAACTGATGTCCGATCGCCTTGAGCGCATCCACGCGCGCCTGGAAATACTTCCTCGCGGTCACGCTCGGCGCCAGCACCACGCTCACGAACGCCGCCACCACGGCGGCGAGCGCGGTTTCGGATGAGCGCGCCACGGCCACCGAGAACACCGTGGCCGGATCCGACATCGCACGTACGCCGATGATCACTGCCACGTAGCCGGCCAGCACGAAGCCGTATGACAGGTTATTGCGGAACAGACTGGCACAGAACACCATCGCCGAGACCCAGGCGATCAGCGCGATCGAGAACAGCGTGTAGCTCTGGGCGAACAGCGCGATCAACAGAATCGCGACACAGGCAGCCGCGAAGGTACCGGCCAGGCGCGCGAAGCCGCGCACGACGAGGAAGCCCGGCAACGGCTGGATCAGGATCGCGACGTTGATGAACGCCCAATAAGCGTTATCCAGTTCCAGATAGAACGCCAGCCACAGCGAAAGAGCCACCGATACGCAGCAGCGTACGGCAAAGGATACGTTCTCTCCGCTGGGCGCGAACAGCCAGGCCAGGCGCGACATGCCCGCCATTATCCGTTGCACAATGCATTCAGGCCACCCCGAATTGCGAGTCGCCGGAATGTCAGCCTGTCGGGCGCAGGCCCGAATGCGCGGACGTTCGGCAAGAAAATACCGGCCGGCGATGACCGCCAGCCGGAAGCTTCGCGATTACGCGGGTGATCCACAACAAGACAAGCGCGAGCGCATTGGAGGAGAACAACACGACGCAGGATCACCAGCGCAATTAAAAGTGCTGCATGGTCGATGCCAATCGCGACCAAGCCGTAGGCCACGGCCCGAAATATCGAGGCAGGAAACTGATTCGTCTCGCTTTATTCCGCCCCCGCCCCCTTCAGAAGCACTCCACGGCCAGCGCAACGCCTTGACCGCCACCGATACAGAGCGTTGCGAGACCACGGTGGGCATCGCGGCGACGCATTTCGTGGATCAGGGTCACCAGCACACGGCAGCCGGATGCACCAATCGGGTGCCCGAGCGCAATGGCGCCGCCGTTGACGTTCACCCGATCGACATCCCAGGCCAACTGCCGCGACACCGCAATCGATTGCGCAGCAAAGGCTTCATTGGCTTCTATCAGATCCAGATCATCGACTGACCAGTCGAGCCCGGGCCAGGCACCGCTGAGTGGCCGGAACGGGGCCAATCCCCATCAAGGCCGGATCGACCCCGGCGCTTGCATAGGCCGCTATACGCGCCAAAGGCGTCAGCCCCAGCGCCTCGCAGCGCGCCGCGGGCGTGGTGACCAGGACCGCAGCCGCGCCGTCGTTGAGCCCGGAGGCATTGCCAGCGGTCACGCTGCCGTCACGCTTGAACGCGGGTTTAAGCCGGGACAGTTTTTCAGCGGTCATGCCCGGACGCGGCCCCTCGTCGCGCGCAAATCGCACTTGCCTCGCCTTTCTTCTGTGGCACATCAATCGGCAGGATCTCGTCTTCGAAGTACCCGTGCTTAGGGCCTCTTCCGCGCGCTGCTGCGAACGCGCCGCCGCCAAATCGTCCTGCTCCTGGCCAGGGAAATCCGGTATTTGGTGGCAACGTTCTCTGCAGTCTGGCCCATGTGATAGCCATTGAAAGCGTCCCAAAGGCCATCGTGAATCATGCTGTCCAAGAGCGTCCAGTCGCCCAGGCACGCTGCCTTGACGCGAGCCGGGAAGAACATGAGGTGCGGCGCTCATGCTTTCCTGCCCGCCGGCAACCACGACCTCGGCATCGCCAAGCGCCACCATGCCTGGGCAGCCAGCATGACCGCCTTGAGACCGCTGCCGCAGACCTTGTTGATGGTCATCGCCGGGACACTCTCGGGCAGACCGGCACGAATCGCAGCCTGGCGCGCCGGATCTGGCCGGCACCGGCGGTCAACACCTGCCCCAGGATGACTTCATCGACGCTTCGGACGCCACACCATGACTGCCGAGCATATCCGGATAAGGGTGGCCCCCAGATCGCCGGGCAATAGATAGCCAACGTGCCGTCACCGCCCGATGGCGTGCGGCGCGGCCGCAATGACCACGTCTTCGCTCATGCCCGCTCCCGTTGGACACCCCGAACAGTGCCGTTATGGTGCAGCGCGACATAAGCACGAACAATAAAAGTCCGGGGCCGGCGACACGGTAGCGACTTGGCCGGGCCGGCCACCCCCTGACCTGAAACCAGTCAGCTACCGCGGGTCTGGAGCTGGTCGAGAATCTGCGGATTCTCAAGCGTGGACACATCCTGTGTGACTTCGTCGCCACGCGCGACGGTGCGCAGTAGTCGCCGCATGATCTTGCCGGAGCGGGTCTTGGGCAGGCCCTCGGCAAAGCGGATCTCCTCAGGTTTAGCGATGGACCCGGGCTGCTCGGCGACCCAGTTGCGCAGTTCCTGGGCAAGCCTTTCGTCTCCGGCCTCGCCACTCTTGAGGATCACGAACGCCACGATCGCTTCGCCCTTGATCTCGTGCGGACGACTGACCACTGCCGCCTCGGCTACATCGCCTTGTGGGCACCAGCGCGGATTCCACCTCCATGGTCCCCAGACGATGGCCGGAGATATTCACCACGTCGTCGATGCGGCCGAGGATCCGATAGTTGCCCTGCTCGTCACGCTGGGCTGAATCGCCGGCCACATAGGTGTGGTTATCGAACATGCCGAAATAGGTTTCCTTGTAGCGCTCCGGGTCGCCCCAGATGGTGCGCAGCATGTACGGCCACGGCTTCTTGATGACCAGAATTCCGCCGGAATGGGGATCGGTCACCGGCTCGCCGGACTCATCAAGAATATCGGCCACAATGCCCGGTAGCGGCAGGGTCGCCGAGCCCGGGGTGGTCACTGTGGACGACGGTATCGGGGCAATCATGTGGCCCCCGGTCTCGGTCTGCCACCAAGTATCAACGATCGGGCAGCGATCCTTGCCGATGACCGGCGATACCACATCCAGGCTTCCGGATTGATCGGCTCGCCCACCGTACCCAGATGCCAGCAGACTGTCCAGCGCATGCCGCTGCGGGTATTCGTCGCCCTGCTTCATCAGCGCACGAATGGCCGTAGGCGCCGTGTAGAAGATCGTAACCTGATGGGTATCCACCATCTTCCAGAAGCGATCAGCCTCCGGATAGGTGGGCACGCCCTCGAACATGACCTGGGTGCCGCCACAAGCCGTCGGACCGTAGGTGATGTAGGTGTGACCCGTCACCCAGCCGACATCGGCGGTGCACCAGAAGACGTCATCGTCGCCCGATCGAACACCCAGCGGCAGGTGCAGATCGCACCCAGCAGATAGCCGCCCGAGGAATGCTGGATCCCCTTCGGCTTGCCGGTGGAGCCCGAGGTGTAGAGGATGAACAGTGGATGTTCCGCGCTGACCCATACCGGATCGCAGCTGTCCGACTGACCGTCAATGGCGTCGTGCCACCAGACATCGCGGCCCGTCGGCATGGCAATATCGGCGCCGGCGCGTTTGAGCACGATCACCCGCTCGATGCGCAACCCTGCGACAGTGCCTTGTCGGCGGTATCCTTGAGCGGGATCAGTTTGCCGCCGCGATAGTTGCCGTCCGCGGTGATCAGCATCTTGGCCTCGGCGTCATCGATGCGGTCGCGTAGTGACGGCGCCGAGAAGCCGCCGAAAACCACCGAGTGGATCGCGCCGATACGGGCACAGGCGAGCATGGCGACCGCCGCCTGCGGCACGTTGGGCAGATAGATGACTGCGCGGTCCCCCTTGCCGAGACCGTTGGCCTTCAGCGCGTTGGCAAATCGACACACCCGCGCATGCAGCTCGCTATAACTGATGTGCTCGACTTCGCCATCGTCGGATTCGAAGATGATCGCAGTCTTGTCGCCCCGGCTTTCGAGATGTCGGTCGAGGCAGTTGTAGGACACGTTGAGTTCGCCGTCGGCAAACCACTTGAAGAACGGCGCGTTGCCGGCGTCCAGAGTCTGGCTGAACGGCTTGTGCCAGTCGATGTGCTGTCGTGCCTGATCGGCCCAGAATCCTTCGTGATCATTCTCGGCCGCGCTATACAACGCCTCGACATCATCCGGCTTGAGCGTGGCCTGATCGACGAACGCCCGTGGCGGCTCGAACACGCGATCCTCGCGCAGAACCGATTCGATATTGCTTTCTGTCATCGGATGCTTTTGTGCCGGTAAGTTTAGGCCAGCATACGGAATCCTCAGCAGGCCCTGCATCAGACGATAGCCTTATGGCTTCGAGGCAGGATATCCGGGCCCCGGCCGTGCCGGGCCGGTACGCGAACGAACGATGATCAAGCCGCCCAGGGCATGCCGGGCGTCGGGCTCGACAGCGCAAAGCGCGGGTTGCTGAAAGACGAGGCGCAACGAATGCCGCGTCGGCACTCTACGCCGGCGCGCTGGAGCACGGCATACTCATCCCGTGAGCGCCTTTGTCCCGAAGGCTTGTGCGCACTGAAATCAGCCGGACGTGTCTGCCGGCGTTGCTCACATTAGATCTTGGCGCCACCCACCATCGACGCCTCGCGCCTTGTCGGACATGATCCGGAGCCGTATGGCGCTCGCACGAAATCTCGACACGCCCTAGCGCTGCATCGCCGCGACCTCGGGTGAGAGATTCTGCTTGATCTGGCGAGCATCGTAGATGTCCGGCCCCTGGTCCGGCACGTCCGGGCCGATCTGGATCTGCAGCACGCTTTCATAACGTGTGCGACTCACACTGCCGGTGCTGTAGCCGATGCCGGTACCCCAGAACGGATAACCCCAGCCATAGCCGACCGAGGCGGTCGGACCGTAGTCGGTGTTTTCGGTGATGGGCGAGGTCTGCTGCGATACCACGCGAAAATGATCGTCGCCGTGCGAGAGCGCCAGATCCGCGGCACGAAACAGCGCAAAGTTCTCGACTGTCTCGCGTGCCGTACCATCGTCGCCAGCAAAGCTGACGCGATAATGCTGGGACGTGAGCATGGTGTCACGATAGCCAAAGCCGCCGGGCTTGGCCGCAGGGCGATAGACCGGCCCCGAAGCGCAGCCGGCAAGCAGGGCAGCCAGAGCCGTCAGCCAGATGAAACGCGTCTTCATGGTGGTCATATCGTGAGATCGCTGCCGATGGGATACAGCATGCGGTTTGTAACCTGATTCTACCTTAAGACCACGCCGCGCGGCGGCGGTTCATGCCCCTGCGCTTTAGTTGCGCGCAACCTAACACCATGACAATCTCGACATCCGATTCCAACAAGGGTTCTTCATGGCGGTCGACAAGATTCTTTACCAGGCCGAAGCCACCGCGACCGGCGGCCGCGACGGACGGGCGACGAGCTCGGACAATGCACTGGACATCAAGCTGTCCACACCGAAAGAACTGGGTGGCGCCGGCGGCGACGGCACCAATCCGGAGCAGCTGTTTGCCGCCGGTTACTCGGCGTGCTTCATCGGCGCGATGAAGGTCGTCGCGGGCAAGGAGAAGATCGAGCTACCCGACGATCACAAGGTGACCGGTCAGGTCGGCATCGGCCCCTCGGGCGACGCCTTCGGCATCGCGGTCATCCTCAATGTCTCACTTCCCGGCCTGGGTCAGGAAGTGGCGGACGATCTGGTCACCAAGGCGCACGCGGTCTGCCCCTATTCCAACGCCACACGCGGCAATATCGACGTCACGTTCAACATCGGCGTGTAGGCCGGGCCGCAACCCGGGCCGCCGTCATGGCCGGCCGCTCGGGCTTTCAGCGCGTATCGCGCTCCGGGCGACCCAGCTCGTAGAGCGCAGAGATCGCCAGGATCAGTGGCATGACGGCCGTCAAAAGAATGATCAGTTCGCCGATGTTGGCAACCAGCATTGCGTGCACGATACCGATCGCATCCACGCACAACACCAGACCCGCCAGGCCAATCATGGCCCAACGCGCCAAAGCCCGCTGCCGGAAAACCCCCAGGCCGCCGATGAAGGCGATCGTGCCCACCACGACCATTGCCGCCAGAAAAAGATTATTGAGCGGCACGTCCGGCGGATCGAACCAGAACATGAACCCGCTGATGCCCGTCATCGCGCCGACGGTGCAGAACACGAGCCCGAATATGCGGTGCAGCAAGACGCTGTTCACGGCGTCGGGACGCGAAGTCCGATGCGGTCAGAACACACGGCGGCGCATCTTTCCAGCAACGTCGTGGCCGAGAACACGATGGGAGAACGATACAGTGCCACGCTTTCAGCCTCCCAGGCGCCCCTGACGACGCCAGATCATCAAAAGGATGAAGCCGAACGCCATGCCGCCCAGATGCGCGAAGTGCGCCACGCCGGCCTCGGTGCCGGTGACACCGAAGAACAACTCCAGCGCGCCATAGCCGAGCACGAAATACTTGGCCGGCATCGGGATCGGTGGAATCAACAGCATCACGCGGACATTGGGGAACATCATGCCAAAGGCCAACAGAATGCCGAATACACCGCCCGAGGCCCCCAGCGTCGGCGCAATCGGCCCGGCCTGGATGAACGAAACCACCACCAGCTGGGTCAGTCCGGCGCCGATCACGCAGACGGTGTAGAACAGCAGGAACCGCGCCTGCCCCCAGACCTGTTCCAGCACCCGGCCGAACATCCACAGACCGAACATGTTGAAGAACAGGTGGAAGAAATTCGCGTGCAGAAACGCGTAGCTGATGAGCTGCCACGGCTTGAAGCCCACGCTGATGCCCGTCGCGCCGACCGGATAACTGCCCAGTGGCCACAACGCGAAATGCAGAATCATCAGCTGCGGATCGTAGATGCGCAGCAGAAAACCGATGCCGTTGGCGATCAAAAGCCATTTGATCATCGGCGGCACGGCAGTCAGGGCAAGCGGATTAGAGCGCATGAACGTCCGGGCTGGCGAAAACGCGGTCAAGGATAACCGATCGTGGATTCACGACCGACGACGAAACCAACCGGCGCCCGAGGACGCCGGAGGTAAAGTCGGGATCGAACGATCCTAGGCGCGCACCAAGTGCAGGAAATGGAGATGCTTTTCGTACTGATCGAGGATATCGCCGATCAGCTGCGTCTTGGGGTACCCAACCACGCTGTACTGCTGGCCGCCCTCGCGCAGATAGACTTCCGCGCGATAGTGACCGCGATCGCGGGTCTCGCCCCGGCGCTCCCGCAGCGCCCCCATCGCAAACGATGGCGCGGCGAACCGGCGGGCGCGCACGCCGTAGACGAAGTCGATCTCCGCGCCGTGGTCGACATCGATGTAGCAGCGATCATCCTCCATCGACACCTCGGCACTCATTCCCGATTCACGAAACTTCTCCGCGACCTCTTCCATCGCCGGCTTGACGGTGTCCTTCAGAAAGGTCTCGACCTGGCTGCGCCGCGGCGACGACACCAAGGTCTCAAGCCGGCGCTGCCAATTGCCGCCACCGCCCGATGCCACGTTCGACGCCGTGTTCATCATATGGCGCATTGAATCCTGTTTGACGGCCTCGATTTTCAGTGACTTGTACAGACCAAGCGCCATGACGAGGATGATGAGGGTGAAGGGCAGCGCCGAGGCCAAGGAGGCCGCCTGCAACGCGCCGATGCCGCCGGCCAGCAACAGCACGATCGCGACCACCCCTTCCGACACGGCCCAGAAGATGCGCTGCCAGACCGGGGCTTCCTCGCCGTCCTTGGCGGTCAGGATATCGATCACCATCGAACCCGAGTCGGATGACGTCACGAAGAAGGTCACGACCAGAATCGTCCCCAGGATCGACGTGACCATCGTCAGCGGGAAATGCTGCAAAAACACAAACAGCGCAGTCGAGACATTGGCGTTGACCGCATCCATCAGATCGGTTGCGCCCTGGGCCATGATCATGTGCAGTGCGCCGTCACCGAACGCGCTCATCCACAGGAAGGTCGCACCCACCGGGACCAGCAGCACGCCGCCGACGAATTCGCGGATGGTCCGCCCGCGGGATACACGCGCCACGAACATGCCCACGAACGGCGACCAGGAAATCCACCATGACCAGTAGAACAGCGTCCAGCCGCTCATGAAGCTCTGGGTGTCCTTGCCGCCGGTATACACGTACGAATTGAACGTCATGTCGACCAGGGAAGAGACGTAGTTGCCCACGTTCTGGGTGAACGACTGGAAAATATACAGCGTCGGCCCCAGCACAATCACGAACAACAGCAGCGCAGCGGCCAGCCACAGGTTGAGTTCGGATACGCGCCGTATGCCCGCATCCAGGCCGAACACGACCGACGTGGTCGCCATCGCCGTGATGATGCAGATCAGCACGATCTGGGTGAACATCGAGTCCGGCACATGAAACAGGAAGTTAAGGCCGGAGGCCACCTGCTGCGCGCCCAGGCCGAGCGAGGTCGCCACGCCGAACAACGTGCCGAACACGGCGAGCACATCGACCGCGTTGCCAATCGGGCCCGAGATGCGCTTGCCGATGAACGGATACAGCGCCGAGCTGATCCGCAACGGCAGATTTCGCCGGAATCCGAAATAAGCCAGCGCCAAGCCAACCACGGCGTAGATCGCCCAGGCGTGCACGCCCCAATGGAAGAAGGTGATGCGCATCGCCTCCTTGGCCGCGGCCGGGGTGTTGGCTTGCCCGGTCGGCGGGTTGGCGTAATGCAGTACCGGCTCGGCCACGCCGTAGAACATCAGCCCGATGCCCATGCCGGCCGAGAACAGCATCGCGAACCACGACAGGTAGGAAAAGTCGGGTTCGCTGTGATCCGGACCCAACTTGAAGGAACCGTAGCGCGACAGCGCCAGCACGATGCAGAACACCAGATAGACGCCGACCGACGCCAGGTACAGCCAGCCGAACTTTCCAATCAGCCAGCTCTGGACGGCGCCGAAGAACTGGTTGGCGGTATCGGGCACGGCCGCGGCAAAAATCACCAGCAGGCCGACCACGATCACGGATGGAAAAAAAACAGGCGGGTTGATGCCCGCCTTCGTCTGTGTAGTATCAGTCATGCACAACGCACAATTATGTTGTATGCCTCCGTTCTAACATGGCTGTCTACACGGTGGCTGGCCCGGGGCGCCGGCATGGCGTACTCTGAACGCGGGCTGAAATCGCCGTCAGGCCATCGAAGGGGGAAGTGACGAGCCGGGCCCGGCCGTTGCGGCGCGAGCCCGTGTCGCGCGCGGCTCACGCACCGCAACCCCGCGTGCTTTTCGATCTCGCCCGGCTGGCCGCGCGCCGAACCCGAACAAACGCGCCGGTCGTCGGCAGACGAACCCAACAGGGAGCATACCGTTCATGTCCCAGATCAAGACCTATCTGAAAACCCATACCAACCCGCCGGTTTTCCTCATATCCGGCGCCTTGCTGATCTTGTTCGTAGCGCTGGCCAGCATTTTCCCGAAGGGCTTTTCCGGCGTAGCCAACGCAATCCAGCACTTCATCGTCACCTACTTCGGCTGGTTCTATATCCTGGCCACGACCCTGTTCGTCGTGTTCGTCCTGTTCATCGCCATCAGCCGCTTCGGTAATCTGCGGCTGGGCCCCGACGATTCCAAGCCGGACTTCGACACCTGGTCTTGGATCTCGATGATGTTCACCGCCGGCATGGGCATCGGCCTCGTCTACTACGGCGTGTCCGAGCCGCTGCTGCACTACAAGAACCCGCCGGTGGTCGATGGCAACACGCCCGCGGCCGCCGAATCGGCGATGAACTACACCTTCTTCCACTGGGGCCTCCATCCTTGGGCGATCTACATCGTGCTGGGTCTGTCGCTGGGTTATTTCGCCTATCGGCGTGATCTGCCGCTCAAGCCGGCCTCCGCGTTCTACCCGTTCATCGGTGATCGTATCTACGGCCCGATCGGGCACTTTATCGATATTCTGGCCGTATTCGGCACCCTGTTCGGGCTGGCCACCTCGATCGGCCTCGGCGCCAGCCAGATATCGGCCGGCCTCGGCCAGCTGTTCGGCTTTGCCGACGGCCTGACAACCCAGCTTCTGGTCATTCTCGCGGTGGAGATCGTGGCCATCACGAGCGTGATGCTCGGCGTGGACGCCGGCATCCGGCGTCTGTCGGTCATCAACATGTGGCTGGCCATCGGTCTGGCCATATTCGTATTCGCTGTCGGTCCGACGCTTTACATTTTGAGCTATCTGGCCACCGACACCGGCTTTTATCTGCAGCATCTGGTACAGACCAGTCTGAACATCTTCACCGACAAGAAGGGCCAGAGTTTCCAGGATTCCTGGACGCTGTTCTACTGGGGCTGGTGGATTTCCTGGTCGCCGTTCGTGGGGATGTTCATCGCCCGCATCTCCTACGGCTACACCATCCGTCAGTTCATCCTGGGCACGCTGCTGATCCCCACCGGCGCCTCGATCGTCTGGTTCGTGATCTTCGGCCGTACCGCGCTGAAATACGTGATGAGCGGTGGCGGCGACCAGGCCTTGATGAACGCCAACTCGGCCAACGCCATCTTCGTGCTGATGGATCAGCTGCCGGTCGCGGGCTGGATCGCGATCATCGCCTCGGCGCTGGCCATCGTGGTGGTCACGCTGTTCTTTGCCACCTCCTCGGACTCGGGCTCGCTGGTGGTCGATATCCTGACCAACGGCGGCGATCCGAACCCGATCTGGCAGCAGCGTCTGTTCTGGGCAATCATGGAAGGTGCGGTCGCGGCCGTGCTGCTGGTTGCCGGCACACTCGGCGGCGGCAATCCGCTGTCGGCCCTGCAGATGGCTGCGGTAACCTCGGGGCTGCCGTTCTGTCTGGTTCTCGTGATCATGTGCTTCGCGTTGTACAAGGCACTCAACGAGGAGACGCTGCCACAGCGCTTCCCGAACACAAAACGCGCCTGATTACGCCCTGGCTACACCATCAATCGGCCGGGTTCCGCTGATCAGGCCCGGCCCCCGAACTCATTTTGGAGGCTCCCATGGCCGACAATCCCAAAGTACCCAAGTCCCGGCACAATCCGTTTCGTGGCTTCCTCGACGTGATGAGCGAGATGAGCCGCGCCCAGGAAGAATGGATGACGCGTGGCAAGGTCAGCGGCAGCGGTCGCACGCATGCGGCCGCCTACGTGCCGCCGGCCGATATCTTTGCCCTCGGCGACGACCTGATCGTGCGCTGCGAGGTGGCCGGTGTCAGGAGCGAGGACGTCTCGGTGACCGTCGCCAGCAACGTCCTGACCATCTCCGGCCAGCGCAACAGCGAAATCAACGACGACGAGGTGCTCTACTACACACGTGAGCGCGTCTACGGCGAGTTCCGTCGCGCGATGATTCTGCCCAACGGCGTCGACGAGTCCGACATCAATGCCACTGTGCGTAACGGGCTGCTCGAGATCCGGGTCGCGGGCGGCGCGGCAGACAAGCCCCAGTCGATCAGCGTGGTTGATCAGAACGAGGACTGACTCGAGCGACCCCGGCAAGGAAAAGGGCCGTCGGTTCACCGACGGCCCTTTTTTGATCAACGGGTAGCGCGCACTACAGGCTGGCGTTTTCTCCGAACCGATCGCCGAACACGAACTCGGAGATCGGGCGTCGCTCGCGCGGCTTGGCGTCGCGTTCGGCCAGCGCCGGATCGCCCGCCCCCGTCTTGTCGGCATAGCCGATCGCGATCGCGGTCAACGCGTCCGCGTTCATCGGGATCGAGAACGCGCGGCGCGCCGCCTCCGCATCCAGCCCGATCATCTGGTGCACATGCAACGCCCGGGCGGTGGCCTCGACCAGGAGATTGCCCACCGCAAGGCCAAGATCGTGCTGCGCGGCCTTGTTGGGGTGACCATTGCGCACGAACTCCCGGACCACCGTACCGAGCACCAGGACCGGCGCCTTCTGCGCCCATTTCTGGTTGGGCTCGGCCAGGCACTGCAGGATGCGGCCGTGCACGTCGCCCTGCCCGCGCTGGCCAAGGATGAAACGCCACGGCTGCTCGTTGTAGCTCGACGGCGCCCAGCGCGCGGCCTCGAACAGCGAGCGCAGGTCGGCCGCTGGCACCGGCTGTTCGCTGAAGACATAAGGGCTCCAGCGCACGGCGAGCAGGTTCTGGATCGGATGATCGGCGGCAGCGGTCTTCTTCATGCGTACACTCCGGTTACCACTTGGCGCAGCCGACGAATGAGCCGACCGCTAACGCGATCATCTTGGCACAGCGCGCAGCGCGCGGGTCAGCCGGCGAATTGCGTGGCCAGCCGTGCCACCTTCTCGCCCTGATAGCGCGCGATCGACAACTCCTTGTCGGACGGTTGGCGCGAACCATCGCCGCCGGCATAGGTCGAGGCGCCATAGGGCGAACCGCCCCGCAGCTCGGAAATATCGAACAACTCCTGAGCGCCGGCGTAGTCGATCGGCACGATGAGCATGCCGTGATGGGCCAGCGTGTTCCAGAACGAGGTGATCGTGGTCTCGTTGCCGGCGCCAGTGGCACTCGAGGTGAACACGCTACCGATCTTGTTGACCAGCTTGCCATTGGCCCACAGACCGCCGGTCTGGTCGAGGAAGGTGCGCATCTGACCCGCCATGTTGCCGAACCGGGTCGGCGTACCAAACACGATGGCGTCGTAATCGGCCAGTTCGTCGGGCACGGCTTCGTCGCCGATCAGCGAGCCCTTGGCACCCAGGTTATCGGCGCTCGCGCTCATGGTCTCGGGTACGTGCTTGAGCGTGACCTCAACACCTTCCACGGCGCCCCCTCGACCACGGCCTGGGCGAGCGTCTCGATATGACCGTACATCGAATAGTAGAGCACCAGAATCTTTTTCATGCGGTTCCTCGGCCGGTATCGGCCTCGTTATGGCTGAAACAAATTGATTGGGGATGCCGATTGTTAGCGTGTCAACGCTACCCTCCGGCATCGACACGCATAGCAAGGGTTTCTGGCATAGTCGTTCAGAACCACTGAACAAGCGGCGCACGATGAGCGAATCCGTTCGACTGGAAGCGCTGGAGGTGCTGGACGCCATCGGCCGGCATGCAGCTTCGCCGCCGCAGCGGCGTCGCTGTACGCGTCCCCTCGGCGATCTCCTTATACCGTCAACCAGCTCGAGGCAGAACTCGGCATTCACGTGTTCGATCGCACCGGCCATCGCGCCGTGTTGAGCCGGCCGGCTTGCTACTCGACGAAGGCCGGCGTATTCCGTCGCCGCCCGCGGACTGGCAGCGGCCGCCCGCCGCCAGGCGGATCTCGGGGGCTCCGGTTTGAAATCGCGATCGATGCGATTCAGCAACCGGCCGATCTCTGGTCGTTGATCGCGGAATTCACGGCCGCGCATCCGGCGATCAACGTGCGCATGAACGAGGAAGTGCTGGCCGGCAGCTGGGAGGCGCTGGTCGACGAGCGCGTGGATCTGGCCATCGGAGTCACCGAACCGCCAGCCCATGCCGGCATTCGGCGCCTGGTGTTCGGCCGCATCGAGTTCGTGTTCTGTTGTGCACCGGACGGTGCGTCGGCCGGCGTGCCGGGCCGCTCAGCGCGGACACGATCCGGGCGCGTTGTGCGCTCGTGGTGGCCGATACCGCCCGCCAGTTCGCGCCGCGCAGCGGCAACCTCATCGATGGTCAGCCACGACTGACCGTAACGAGCATGCGTACCGAGATCGAAGCGCTCGAACGCGGCCTCGGCGTCGGCTACTGTCCTCGTCACTGGGTCGCCGATGCGCTCGCCGGCAAACGCCTGGTTGCGCTGGAGACCGCGTGCCCGCCCGCGCCCCGCGACCTCTCTGTTCTGGCGTCGCGGCGAACGCGGCCGGGCCCTGCAATGGTACATGAGCGGCTCGGCAACGGGGATGGCCCGGCGTCTGCCCCATTCCCGTCGGCCGCCCCCCTGTATCCCGAATAACGCGAATTCGTTGCATTATTTCGGCGCGTTTTGCGCCATGCAGGCGCCATCACACGAACTCCGCTTGCTTACTGACGGCACCGACCTAACTGATGCCGCGGGCCTCGGAAATGCGCTCGTAGGCGGCGCCGATCTCCCGGGTTTTTTCCTCTGCCATCTCGCGC
>CAWIGB010000016.1:40000-148253 GCA_963835375.1 uncultured Gammaproteobacteria bacterium | reverse complement strand
AATCTGCGAGTCAGGCGTAGACCTTAGGTTCAAGGAGTCGTCGCAATTTTCGCGGCAATCGCATCGCGGATCGCCTCAGCGCCATGGCCAGTCAGCGCTGGCCCGTTCTTTACCTTGGGACTGGCGCGGTGGCCTGGCATGGGTGGCAAGTGCAGCAGCATTACAAATCGCGTGGTGCGCTCGACCAAGGTGCCGATCGCCGAGCTGTTCAGGCCGATGACCAAATCGCCCTCCCAATGACTGGGCACGGCACGGTCGGTGACCTCGGCTGGGCGTTGGCTGATCATCACCTCAGGGGTGATGAACTGCTTACCGCGTTGCCGCGTCCTGGCACGTGGCACCCGTAGCGCTCGGCCGGTACGCAGACAGGCGGACAGTTCGCGTCGCAACCCGCCACGGCCTTGGACATAGAGCGCTTGGTAGATAGCTTCGTGAGAAATCCGCATGGACGCATAGTGCGGAAGTCCGACCCGCAATCGGCGACTGATTTGCTCAGGGCCCCAGCAGGTGCCCCATCGCCGGTCCGCGCGACGACCATGGCGCCGTCCCTTCCACGGCACGTTGAGGCCCGGAATCGGCCGGCCCTCAGCATCTGTGACCGCGCCGGCAAGCCGGTCTTGCACATGGATTTGCAGCCGATCGTTGTCGGCGAGCTTGGCCGTTTTAGGGATCTCCTGATTATGTACCAAGCTCAGCAGGGTCATGATCTGACCCACTGACTCCGGATAATAGAGCCATGACCTACACGGAGTTTTGTCATGGCGATCAATCGAGTACAGATGCAGGCCGGCCTGTCGCTGGCCGAGTTCATGCAGCGCTACGGCACCGAGGCACAATGCGAACAGGCATTGGCGGCCTCACGCTGGCCGCGCGGCTTCGCTTGTCCGGCCTGCCGCTGTCGGCTGCATACGACCTTTCAACGGGCCGGCCGTGGCTATTGGCAGTGCCAGCGCTGTCACCATCAAACCACCGTGACCGCCGGCACGATTTTCGATTCGACCAAGCTCGCGTTGACGGTCTGGTTCTTGGCCATGCATCTGCTGACCCAGGCCAAGAACAATGTCTCGGCGCTCGAACTGAGACGCCAGCTCGGCGTGAGCTGGCGCACGGCCTGGCGACTCAAGCACAAGCTCATGCAGGTCATGGCTGAACGTGAGTCCAAACGCCAGCTCTCCGGTCGAGTGGAGATCGATGATGCCTACCTCGGGGGTGAGCGAGCCGGTGAGCCCGGCCAGCGCGGGCGTGGAT
This sequence comes from uncultured Gammaproteobacteria bacterium, assembly GCA_963835375.1. GTDB lineage: Bacteria > Pseudomonadota > Gammaproteobacteria > Nevskiales > Salinisphaeraceae > Salinisphaera. The sequence continues at coordinate 147,005 of CAWIGB010000016.1, read as the reverse complement.
CGCCCAACAAGATCCCATTTGTCATGGCCGTGTCGACGACCGACGATCGCAAGCCGCATCAGGTCGTGATCCGCTGCATGCCGTTTACCTCAGAGGCCGTGCGAGACTGGGCCAATGGGTCGCTATCGGCCGACACACACGCCGTCTCGCGACGGCTTGTCCGCCTTCCGGGCGCTACGCGCCGAGATCGATAGCCATCTGGCGATCGTGACCGGCTCCGGTCGTACATCGGCCCAGCATCCCGAGTTTCGATGGGTGAACATCCTGCTCGGCAATCTCAAGAACGCACTGACCGGCACCTATCACGCATTCAAGTTCGCCAAGTATGCGCCGCGCTATCTGGCCGACTTCCAGTATCGGTTCAACCGGCGCTATAACCTGCGTTCGATCCTGCCGAGGCTGGTGCGGGCGGCCGCCACCACGCGGCCCTGGACCGAGCGCCAGCTCAAGGCTGCTGAGCTTGATACATAATCAGGACGGGGGTTGGGCGCGGCTTGTCGCGCGAGTCATGCCATGGTCTGCGTTAATCAAGCAGGGTAATCGATCGGGCTGCTCGTGGTTCCGGTTGCAGGTATCTGTTTTGCATCGATCGACGATGGTCTGCTCGACGGGGCGCGCGTTTATCCGAATCAAAGCTGAACGATCGGGGGCGATCCATCATTGTATTGCCCACCCAACGCGTTAAACTCCAGACTTCCATCGTCCAAAGACGATAAACCGATGTCAGGAGATACCAGGCTCGATTTCGAGCAGCTGCCACCGGTAGCGCCATCTTATCTGCGCGCGGTTGCGACTTTCGGTTCCGGCCTGTCCAAGGGCGAAACCATTCCCGATATCGTTGCGCGATTGAACGACCTGGAAGTCAGGGCCGAGAACCTGGCGCGATACCGCAGGGTCTGTGGCTTCCCGCGTGCCGATACCTTGCCGGTGACCTACCCTCATGTCCTGGCTTTTCCCTTGCACATGGCCGTGCTCACGCACAAACACTTTCCGCTCAAGCTGCTTGGCCTGATCCATGTGCGCAATCAGATCACACAGCATCGGGCGATCCGCGCAGATGAGCCGCTGGATCTGATCGTTTCGGTCGGTGGCCATCGAGACGTATCGAAGGGTATCGAATTCGACCTGGTGACGCGCGTGAACGATGCGGCCGGCACCGCAATCTGGGAAGAAACCGGCGTGATGCTGTCGCGACGCAAGGGCGGCTCCGGCAGTTCTTCCGGCAGCAAGAGGCAGACGCCTGAACTGGGTTTTACCCCGGACGAGGAGGCGACTTGGCAAGTGCCGTCCGATATCGGTCGCCGCTACGCAGCAGCGGCTGGCGACTACAACCCGATTCATCTCAGCCCGTGGAGCGCGAAGCTCTTCGGGTTTCCTCGCGCGATCGCCACGGGAATGTGGATGAAGGCCCGGGCCGCGGCGGCACTCGAGCCGCATATTGGCGCCGAGGCTTATTCTTTGTCCGTTGCGTTCAAGAAGCCCGTGTTTCTGCCGAGCACGGTGTTGTTCAAGGAAGGCCGTGTCGACAACGGCGTGAATTTTGCGTTGACCAGCCGCTCCGGCGATGTGCATCACCTGACCGGTGAAGTGCGATACCCCTGAGTCGGCGGTCGATGCCGGTTGCCGCGCGCAGTGATTGCGATCCGCACGGCGACGACTGGATCAAGCTTAAGATAAAGGATGTGTTATGCGAATTCGTAAAGCGGTGTTTCCGGTAGCCGGCCTCGGCACGCGGTTTCTGCCGGCGACCAAGGCCAGCGCCAAGGAGATGCTCCCGGTGGTGGATAAACCGTTGGTGCAGTACGCCGTCAAGGAGGCGATCGCCGCGGGTGCCGAGGAAATGGTGTTCATCACCAGCCATGCCAAGAATTCGATCATGGATCACTTCGATCGCGACTATGAGCTCGAGGCGGCACTCGAAGCCAAGGGCAAGGAAGAGCTGCTGGCGGCGGTGCACGACGTGCTGCCGCCGGGGATCAGCTGCGTCTATATCCGGCAGCCCGAGCAGCTTGGTCTGGGTGACGCCATCCGGTGCTCGCTGCCTGCGGTGGGTGATCAGGACTTTGCGGTGATTCTGGCCGACGACTTGATCGCCGGCTCCTTCCAGCCCTGCATGGCACAGATGCACCGCGTGTACCAGGAGTACGGCACCAGCGTGCTGGCGGTGCAGCGCGTGCCGTGGGAGGAAACCCACAAGTACGGCATTGTCGAGGCCGAGCCGATCGGCCCGGGCCTGTCTGAGATCCGCGGCATCGTCGAGAAGCCGGCGACCGAAGACGCGCCCTCAAATCTCGCCGTGGTCGGCCGTTATATTCTCACGCCTCGCATCTTCCGGCTGATCGATCGGACCAAGCCGGGCGCGGGCGGCGAGATCCAGCTCACCGACGCGATCGAGGCCCTGATGGGCGAACAGACTGTGCTGGCCTACGAGTTCGAAGGCACTCGCTACGACTGCGGCAGCAAGTTCGGCTATCTCAAGGCCAATGTCGAGATGGGCCTGAAGCACGACGAGATCGGCGACGAGTTCCGCGATTATCTCAAAGGCCTCACCGCCGGCTGGGAAGACGATTCGGAATCGAAGAACAGGCCAGCTAGAACAGCGGCCCGGCATGCCGGCGTCTCGCGCCGGCCCCGGCGCGGGCAATTTGTTATCATGAGCGCCCGGCGCAGACCGGATGATGGCAGCGGAGCGCCGGCCAACGACACCGGGGTGTATCCGGCACCCTGACACGGCCACAGACCAGTTTCTATGAAAAGCGACTTGAACGACGAGTTCATCAGTACCTCCCCGTTGTTCGGCGGCAACTCCTCCTACGTCGAAGCCTATTACGAGCAATATCTCCGCGATCCGGAATCGAGTCGAGCCGAGCTGGCGCGACTACTTCAAGAGCCTGAACGGTGACGGCAGTGGCAGCGATATCGCCCACGGTCCGATCCGCGACTCGTTCGTGGACATGCAGGCTTCGGCAGGACAGGGGGCTTCGGCCAAACCCGGGCTGTCCTCGCGTGCCGCCCAGAAGCAGGCCGGCGTGCTCCAGCTGATCAATCACTACCGCAGCCGGGGGCATCGCGTCGCCGATCTCGACCCGCTGGGTTTGTATCAGCCGCCGCCGCTGCCCGATCTCGATCCGGCCTATCACGGTCTCGGCGAGGCGGACATGGACAAGGTTTTCAACACCGGCTCGCTCTACGCCCACGACGACGAGATGAAGCTGCGCGACATCATCGATGTCTGCAAGCACGTGTACACGGGCACGATCGGCACCGAGTACATGTACATCACCGATACCGAGCAGAAGCGCTGGATCCAGCGTCGTCTCGAGGCCGGGGTCGAGCATCCGGGGCTCAAGGATGACGAAAAGCTCGAGATTCTGCGCCAACTGACCGCGGCCGAAGGCATCGAACGGTACCTGCATACCAAGTATGTCGGCCAGAAGCGTTTCTCGCTGGAAGGTGCGGACAGCATGATCCCGGCGCTCGACGAGCTCGTGCGCTCGCGCCGCGCGCCATCATGTCGACGAGGTCGTGATCGGCATGGCGCATCGCGGCCGGCTCAACGTGCTGGTCAATATTCTCGGCAAGGCGCCGAGCGAGCTGTTCGCCGAGTTCGAAGGCAAGTACGACGTCGATGAGCTCGACATGTCGGGCGACGTCAAATACCACCTGGGTTTTTCCACCGACATCGAGATCGAGGACGAGCGCGTGCACCTCGTGCTCGCGTTCAACCCCTCGCATCTCGAGGCGGTGAATCCCGTCGCCCAAGGGTCGGTCAAGGCGCGTCAGACCCGCCGCCACGACACTGCCGGCGAAACCGTGCTGCCGGTGCTGATCCACGGCGATGCGTCGTTCGCGGGCCAGGGTATCGTCATGGAGACGCTGCAGCTGTCCCAGGCGGAAGGTTATTCGACCGGCGGTACGGTACATCTGATCGTGAACAACCAGCTCGGTTTCACGATGCAGGATCCGATCACCGGTAAACAGGGTGAGATGTCGCGCACGTCGAACTACTGCACTGACATCGCCAAGATGCTCGAGGCGCCGGTGTTCCATGTCAACGGAGACGACCCCGAAGCGGTCGTGTTCGTCATGCGTCTGGCGATGGATTATCGCGAGACGTTCGGCAAGGACGTAATCGTCGACATGATCTGCTATCGCCGGCAGGGCCATAACGAGGCCGATGAGCCGGCGGTGACACAGCCGCTGATGTATCAGAAGGTCAAGAGCATGCAGACCACCCGCGTGCTGTATGCGAAGCATCTTCAAGACATTGGCCTGATCGGCGATGATGGCGCCCAGGAGCTGTTCGACGCCTATCGCGATGGGCTCGATGCGGGCAAGAACATCAGCCGGACCACGCTCGGCATGGTCGGCAACGAACATACCGTCGACTGGGACAAGTACCGTATCGACAAGTGGTCGAACATCGTCGATACGTCGGTCCCGGTGGAGACCTTGCGGCGTTTGTCGTCGTCGATGTACGACAATCTGCCCGACGGTTTCGATCTGCACAAGCGCGTCCAGCGCATCGTCGACGATCGACGCAAGATGGCCGCCGGAGCGTCGCGCATCGACTGGGGTTTTGCCGAGCACATGGCCTATGCCAGCCTGCTCGACGACGGCTTCAACGTGCGGCTTTCCGGCCAGGACTCCGGCCGTGGCACGTTCTTCCATCGCCACGCCAAGATCTATAACCAGAAGGACGGCGAGGCGATCCTGCCGCTGAACGAATGTTCGCGCGACGGCACTTCCTTCGAGGTCCACGACACGCTGCTGTCGGAGGCCGGCGTGCTCGGCTTCGAGTACGGTTATGCCTCGGCCGACCCGGAGACGCTGACGATCTGGGAGGCCCAGTTCGGCGACTTCGTCAATGGCGCCCAGGTGATCATCGATCAGTTCATCGCCAGCGGCCGCGCCAAGTGGGGCCGGATGTGCGGATTGACGATGTTCCTGCCGCATGGCTACGAAGGCCAGGGGCCGGAGCATTCATCGGCACGGCTGGAGCGCTTCCTGCAGCTGTGCGCTGAGCGCCATATGCTCGTCTGCGTGCCCTCGACGCCGTCGCAGTGGTTCCACCTGCTGCGTCAGCAGATGGTGCGCAATCTGCGCATGCCGCTGGTCGTGCTGACACCCAAGAGTCTGCTGCGTCATCGGCTGTCGACTTCCACTCTGGAAGACCTCTCCAATGGCCACTTCCAATTCGTGATCGACGAGACTGCCGATCTGGACGCGGATAAGGTCAAGCGGATCGTGTTCTGCAGCGGCAAGGTGTATTACGACCTGTATCAGGAGCGTGAAGAGCGCGAACTCGATGATGTCGCTCTGGTGCGTATTGAACAGCTTTATCCGTTTCCCGGCGGAGGATTACGCGGCAACGCTGGCGCGTTATCCCAACGCCGATCAGATCGTCTGGTGTCAGGAAGAGCCCGAGAACCAGGGCGCCTGGTACCAGATCAAGCATCGGCTTCAGGTGCCGCTCGAGGATCACCACGAGCTGCTTTATGCGACCCGCCCCGGTGCGGCGACGACTGCGGTGGGCTACCACAAGCTGCATGTGCAGCAGCAGGAAGCGGTGGTCGAGGCCGGGCTGGTCGGCGGTGAGCACTCTGATCGAGAAAGGCACGGTCAAGGCTGATCCGCGCGGCAAGAAATCCGGTGTCCGCAGCAAGAAGTAGTGCGGATCGATAATTCACAGACAGATGACGAATCAGGAAAAGTAATGGCGACAGAAGTCAAAGTGCCGGAGCTGCCGGAATCGGTCAGCGAGGCCACGGTTGGCGAATGGCAGAAAAAGCAGGGCGACGCGGTCGAACGCGACGAGAACCTGCTGGATCTCGAGACCGACAAAGTGGTGCTCGAAGTGCCGGCCGTGGCTGCCGGCAAGCTCGCCGAAATCAAGGTCCAGGCGGGTGATACGGTGCAGGCCGGCGATGTGCTCGCGATCATCGAAGAGGGCGGCGGCCGGCGACTGCCGGCGAGCGACGATGCCGGCGATGGACAGCCCAAGGACAAGAGCGGATCCGCGCCGAGCCAGGCCTCGTCGAACGAGGAGCGATCGGACGCGATGCCGGTGAATCGGGCGGCGACGATGCCGTCGCCAGCCCGGCGGCCAGCAAGCTCATGGACGAGAACGACGTCGCTGCGCGTGATGTGAAGGGCACCGGCAAGGACGGCCGTATCACCAAGGCCGACGTGCAGAAGGCGATCGACAGCAAGTCCTCGGCGCGCCGGCCAGGAGCGCTTCGGGCGCGACAGTCGTGATACGAGTTCCGAGCAGGCGCGCGGCCACCGAACAGGCCGATCGCCAGGCGCTGGGCGAGGTTTCGCCGGAGCGCGTGGAACAACGCGTGCCGATGACGCGTATTCGCCAGCGCATCGCCGAGCGGCTGCTGGATGCCTCGCCAGAACACCGCCATGCTGACCACCTTCAACGAGGTGGACATGAAGGCGGTCATGGATCTGCGGGCGCAGTACAAGGACAAATTCGAGAAGGACCACGACGTCCGGCTCGGCTTCATGTCGTTCTTCGTCAAGGCAGCGGTCGAAGCGCTCAAGCGCTATCCGATCATGAATGCCTCGATCGACGAGGGCGACATCGTCTATCACGGCTACTACGACATCGGCGTGGCCGTGTCCTCGCCGCGCGGCCTGCTGGTGCCGGTGCTACGCGATGCCGACCAGCAGTCCTATGCCCAGGTCGAATCCAAGATCCGCGACTTCGGCAAGCGCGCGCAGGATGGCAAGGTCACCATGGACGAGATGACCGGCGGCACGTTCACGATCACCAACGGTGGCGTGTTCGGCTCGCTGCTTTCCACGCCCATCATCAACCCGCCGCAGGCGGCGATCCTCGGCATGCACGCCACCAACGACAAGCCGGTGGTGCGTAACGGCGAGATCGTGATCCGGCCCATGATGATGCTGGCCGTATCCTACGATCATCGGCTGATCGACGGCCGCGACGCCGTGTTGTTCCTGCGTACGATCAAGGAACTGCTCGAGGACCCGGCGCGCCTTCTGCTGCAGGTCTGATTCGATCCCCATGCGCCGGCTTCACGCCGGCGCACTTCTTTAGAGAAATCAAGCAAGGACAAGCATGAGCAAGCAATACGATGTCGTGGTAATCGGCGCAGGACCGGCCGGTTATGTGGCCGCGATCCGTGCCGCACAGCTCGGAATGAAGGTCGTCTGCATCGATAAATGGCTCAATCTCGATAACAAGCCTTCGCTCGGCGGCACCTGTCTCAATGCCGGCTGCATCCCGTCGAAGGCGCTGCTGGAATCCAGCGAGCTCTATCATCGCGCAAACCATGAATTCGCCGACGCACGGCCTCAAGGTCGGCGATGTCGAGATGGACATCGCGCAGATGCAGAAGCGCAAGGCCGGCGTGGTCAAGGAACTCACCGGCGGCATTGCCGGCCTGTTCAAGGCCAACGGCGTCGAATCCATGGCCGGCAGCGGCCAGGTGGTGGATTCGGGCGAGGTGAAATACACCGGCCACGACGGCGACGAAGAAACGATCAAGGCCGAGCACATCATCATCGCCTCGGGCTCCATTCCGGTGGAACTGGACATCGCGCCCTTCGACGGTGAGCTCATCGTCGATTCCTGGGGCGCGCTCGAATTCGACGAAGTGCCGAAAAAGGTCGGCGTGATCGGTGCCGGCTATATCGGCGTCGAGCTGGGCAGTGTCTGGTCGCGCCTGGGCGCCGAGGTTACGCTTCTGGAAGCAGTCGAGGATTTCATGCCGATCGCCGATCGCGATGTGGCCAAGGAAGCCCTCAAGACGTTCAAAAAGCAGGGCCTGGATATCCAGCTCGGCGCGCGGGTCACTTCGGCCAAGACCAACAAGAAGTCGGTTCGGGTCGAGTACACCCAGGGCGACGAAAGCAAGAGCGAGACCTTCGATCGCCTGATCGTCGCGGTGGGCCGTCGCCCGAATACCGCGAACCTGTGCGCCAAGGGTGCGCGGGTGGATCTCGACGACAAGGGGTTCGTCGACACGGACGATTTCTATCGCACCAGCCTGCCGGGCGTTTATGCGGTCGGTGACGTGGTCGGCAACCCGATGCTGGCCCACAAGGGTATGGAAGAAGGCGCCACGGTCGCCGAAATCCTGGCCGGCCAGAAGCCGCACGTGAACTACGACGCGATTCCGTCGGTGGTCTACACCACGCCGGAGCTGGCCTGGGTCGGCAAGAGCGAAGCCCAGGTCAAGGCGGCCGGCATCGACTATCGCGTCGGTCAGATTCCGTTCGCGGCCAACGGGCGCGCCAAGGCGCTTGGCCAGCAGGGCGGCTTCGTGAAGATGATCGCCGATGCCAAGACCGACGAGATTCTTGGTGTGCACATGATCGGCCCGTATGTATCCGAACTGGTGCAGGAAATGGTCGTCGCCATGGAATACAAGGCGTCGAGCGAGGACATCGCACGTATCATGCACGGACATCCGACGTTGTCCGAGACGGTCCATGAAGCCGCGCTGGCTGTGGACGGCCGGCCGATTCACTTCCCGCCGCAGCGCAAGAAGAAGTAACGGGCGAAGTCGAGCTGCAGCATCCGACACGCCGTCGGGTGCAGTGCCTGCCCAGCGACGCGCCACGATTCGGAGCCGTGTAGACTTCGGATCGTGGTGTTTTCCGGCCGGTCTGCCCTGAATGAGTGACGAGAGCGAAGAGCATTCGCTAGCCCGACATACCCGGCACGAAGACGCCGCGAGAGACCGCGCGGAAGACGAACCGACACCCGACACGCAGAGCGACCGCAAGTCGATGCCGTTGCTCTGCCTCGCTGCGCTCGGCATCGTTTACGGCGATATCGGCACCAGTCCGATCTATGCCTTGCGCGAGGCCTTCTACGCGCACGCCAGCATCGATACCCAGGCGAGCAATATCTACGGCGTGTTGTCGCTGATGTTCTGGTCGTTGATCATCGTGATCTCGATCAAGTATCTGTCGGTCGTGATGCGCGCCTCCAACAACGGTGAAGGCGGCATCATCGCGCTGGTGGCGTTGCTCAATCCGTGGAAGACGGAGAAGACCAGCCGGCGCTATATTCTCATGCTGCTCGGCCTGTTCGGGGCCGCACTGCTCTACGGCGACGGCACGATCACGCCGGCCATTTCGGTGCTGAGCGCGATCGAAGGGCTGCAGGTCGCAACGCCCGCCTTCCAGCCATATGTCATACCCATCACGATCGCGATCCTGGTCGGCCTGTTTCTGATCCAGCATCGTGGTACGTCGGCCGTCGGCGTCTTCTTTGGCCCGGTGATGCTGCTATGGTTCGCGACTCTTGGCGTGCTCGGCATCGGCGGCATCATCCATCATCCCGGCGTGTTCGCGGCGATTAATCCGGTGCACGCCGTGACTTTCTTCGCCGCCAACGGCTTCGCCGGCTTTCTGGTCATGGGCACGGTGTTTCTGGTCGTCACCGGCGGCGAGGCGCTCTACGCCGACATGGGGCATTTCGGCATTGCGCCGATTCGTATCGCTTGGTTCACCATCGTGCTGCCGGGGCTGCTGCTGAACTACTTCGGGCAGGGCGCGCTGATGCTGTCGGATCCGCAGACCCAACAGCCGTTCTACGCACTGGCGCCGCACTGGGCGCTGTATCCGGTGGTGCTGATCGCGACCCTGGCTACCGTGATCGCGTCGCAGGCGGTGATTTCGGGCGTGTTCTCGCTCACGCGGCAGGCAGTCCAGCTGGGCCAGCTGCCGCGGATGCGCATCGTTCAGACCTCGCGGGAATCCTATGGCCAGATCTATATCCCGATCGTGAACTGGGTTCTGATGGCCGCAACCATCGGGCTGGTGATCGGGTTCAAGAGTTCCGATCGGCTCGCCTCGGCCTACGGTGTGGCCGTATCGCTCGACATGGTCATCACCACCGTGCTCGCGTTCTTCGTCGCGCGCCGCTGGGGGTGGTTCCCGAACTTCGCCGCCGCTATCGCTCTGCTGTTGATCCTGGTGGATCTTTCATTCTTCGGCGCCAATATCTTCAAGATCCCCGACGGCGGCTGGTATCCGCTGATCGTGGCGGGGTTGATCTTCTTCATCATGGCGACCTGGCGTACCGGGCGCGAGCTGGTGGGGCGGCATCTCAATGAAGACACCGAGCCGCTCGAGGAATTCATCGAGGCGCATGGCGACCAGAGCCTGCGCGTCGATGGCGCGGCGGTATTCATGACCCATGCCGGCACGAAAACGCCGCCGATGCTGCTGCACCACCTGCGCCACAACAAGGTGCTGCATACGCAGGTGATTCTGCTCACGGTACACACGCGCGACGTGCCGCGCGTGCCGGCGGCTGAACGCATGGAAATCGAGGACCTCGGCCATGGTTTCTATCGCATGCAGGTCTACTACGGGTTCATGCAGGCCGCGAACGTGCCGGTGGCCCTGCGCTTCGCCGAGGAATACGGGCTCGTGGTCGATGTCGACCAGACGACGTACTACGTCGGTCGGGAGACGTTGATTCCGACGTCGGAAGTGCCGGGCATGATGGTCTGGCGCGAACGCCTGTTCGCCTACATGTCGCGCAACGCCATGCCCGCAACGGCTTATTACCTCATCCCGAGCGACCGGGTGGTCGAGCTCGGTCTGCAGATCGAACTTTAATAGGCCCGAATACGCTCGGACACGCTCGGCGTCGCCATCGCGGCGCGCCAGGCGGGATGCAGCCTGTTAAAATGCCGCCGAGCGTATCCAGACGAGGCGTTTATGGCAGGGCACAGTAAATGGGCGAACATCCAGCATCGGAAGAAGGCCCAGGACAAGAAGCGCGCCAAGGTGTTCACGCGGCTGATTCGCGAAATCACCGTCGCGGCCCGCATGGGCGGTTCGGATCCGAACGACAATCCAAGACTCCGGCTGGCGTGGGACAAGGCGCTGGCGGCCAACATGCCGAAGGACAACATCGAGCGCGCGGCCAAGCGCGGCGCGGGTGAGTCCGGCGGGGACAACTACGAGGAAGTCCGCTACGAAGGCTACGGCCCGCAAGGTGCGGCCATCATGGTCGATTGCATGACCGACAATCGCAACCGCACCGTTTCCGAGATCCGCTATGCGTTCAGCCGCAACGGCGGCAACATGGGCGCCGATGGCTCGGTGGCCTATCTGTTCGATCGCAAGGGCGTGCTTACGTTCTCGCCCGAGGTCAATGACGAGGACGTGCTCGACCCAGCGCTGGAGGCCGGCGCCGAGGATCTCGTGGAATACGAGGACGGATCGTTCGAAGTGCTCACCGCGCCGGACGATTACACCCAGGTGCGCGAGGCAGTCGAAGCCGCCGGGTTCATTCCAGCCGATGCCGACGTCACCATGCGACCCGCCACCACGGTGGAGCTGACCGGCGAGGCGGCGCAGACCTGTCTCAAGCTGATCGATGCGCTTGAAGACATCGACGACGTGCAGGACGTGTACACCAACGTCGAATTCGACGAGGCATCGCTGTCGGACGAGGCGGCCTAGTGCCGCGAATCATCGGCATCGATCCCGGCTCGACGGTGACCGGCTATGCGGTCGTCGACGGCGGCGCGCACGCCGCGCGCCCAGATCATCGACTGCATTCGATTGCCGCGCACCGATTTTCCGACCCGGCTGGGTTTGATCTTCGATCGGCTGTCGGCAGTCATCAACGAATATGCCCCGGACGAAATGGCGATCGAGAACGTGTTCGTCTCGCGCAATGCCTCCAGTGCGCTGAAGCTCGGTCAGGCGCGCGGCGCGGCCATCTGTGCCGGGGCCTCGGCGGGCCTGTCGGTAGCGGAATACACCCCGACCCAGATCAAGCAGGCGATCGTGGGCCGCGGACATGCCGACAAGGTGCAGATCCAGCACATGGTCGCGATGCTGCTCGGCGCGAGCGGTCCGTTGCAGGCCGATGCCGCGGATGCCGCGGCCGTTGCCCTGTGTCACGCCCATCATGCCCATACGGGAAGCCGCATGCAGGCAGCACGGGCGCGCACGTCATGATCGGTCGGTTGCGCGGGCGCGTCGTGGAAAAGCAGCCGCCGCGACTGGTCATTGACGTCGCGGGGGTGGGCTATGAGCTCGAAGCCCCCATGTCGACCTTCTTCACGTTGTCGCAGCAGTCCGGCGAGGTGACGCTGCTCACACAGATGGTGGTGCGCGACGACGCCATTCTGCTTGTATGGCTTCGCGGAAGAGGCCGAGCGGCGCTTGTTCCGCGAACTGATCAAGGTATCCGGCGTGGGCGCCAAGCTGGCGTTGACCGTCCTTTCGGGCATGAACGTGGCTGATTTCGTGGCGACCATCGAGGCCGACGACGCCGCCCGCCTGACCGGTCTGCCCGGCGTGGGCAAGAAGACCGCGGCCCGTCTGCTGGTCGAGATGCGGGACAAGCTGTCGGGCACCGATATCGCACCGAGTCTGAACGCGGCGCCGTCCCAGGGCGGTGCCGAAGCGGTCGGCGTGGGGGCGAGCGCCGATGCGCGCCATGCGCTGATCGCGCTCGGCTACAAACCGGCCGAGGCCGATCGCTTGCTGCGTGGGCTCGATGCCGATGCCAACGAGAGCGAAGCCCTGATCCGCGAAGCACTGAAACGAGCGGTACGCTGAGATGCAGCCCGAATTCGAAGACGAGGGCGAACAACGTCTGATCGGATCGTCGGAGCGCCCGGAGGACGGCCGCTTCGATCGCGCACTGCGGCCCACCGGTCTCGCCGAATATGTCGGCCAGCCCGAGGTGCTGCGAGCAGCTCGATATCTTCGTGTCGGCGGCCCGGGCGCGCGCGGAAGCGCTGGACCACGTGCTGATCTTCGGCCCGCCGGGGCTCGGCAAGACCACCCTCGCGCACGTGATCGCCAACGAGATGGGCGTGGGTTTCCGTCAGACCTCCGGCCCGGTGCTGGAACGGCCGGGCGATCTTGCTGCCTTGCTGACCAATCTCGAGCGCAACGATGTCCTGTTCATCGACGAGATTCATCGGCTGTCGCCGGTGGTCGAGGAAGTGCTCTATCCGGCGCTCGAGGATTATCAGATCGATATCGTGATCGGCGAGGGGCCGGCGGCGCGTTCGATCAAGCTCGATCTGCCGCCCTTCACGCTGGTCGGCGCCACCACGCGCGCCGGGGCCTTGACGTCGCCGCTGCGCGATCGCTTTGGCATCGTGCAGCGCCTGGAGTTCTATTCGCAGGCCGATCTGGCCTCGATCGTCACGCGTTCGGCCGGGATCCTGGAGATCGCCATCGAGCACGCCGGCGCCGACGAGATCGCGCGTCGCTCGCGCGGTACGCCGCGTGTGGCCAACCGGCTGCTGCGGCGTGTGCGCGATTACGCGGAAGTCCGTGCCGACGGCCGGATCGACGGCGTTACCGCGGCGCCGCGCGATGGACATGCTGCGGGTCGACGACAACGGTTTCGATGTCATGGACCGCAAACTGCTGGGCGCGCTGATCGAGAAGTTCGAAGGCGGGCCGGTGGGCGTGGAAAGCCTGGCGGCCGCCATCGGCGAGGCGCGCGAGACCATCGAGGACGTCATCGAGCCCTATCTCATCCAGCAGGGCTTCATGATGCGCACGCCGCGCGGTCGGCTGGCCACGGCCGCGACCTATCGTCACTACGGTCTGCCGGTGCCGGAGCCCGGCCGTCCCGCCGACTCGGATCTGTTCGATTTCGATGGCTGATATGGAGACGGCGTTCACGATCGGCATCCGCGTCTACTACGAGGATACGGATGCCACCGGCGTGGTCTATCATGCCAACTACCTGCGTTATTTCGAGCGCGCTCGGACCGAATGGCTCGAAGCGCAGGGCCTGGGGCATCGGGAATTGGCCGAGGCGCATGGTGTGGTCTTCACGCTCGCCGATCTGTCGATTCGTTTTCGCCGCCCGGCACGGCTTGACGATCGTCTTGCCGTTAGCGTCACTATTGCGGAACGTACGCCGGCGCGCGTTGTCTTCGAACAACGGATCACGCGCGATGGCACGTGTCTAATTCAGGGCCAATTCACGGTCGCCTGTGTAAAAGTCGCGAACTTCCGGCCATGCCGGTTGCCTGAAGCGCTTATCAAGGAGTCGAGATGAACGTCGCGACCGACATGAGTCTTGTCAGTCTCATCATGCAGTCGAGCACGCTGGTCAAGGCCGTGCTGGTGATTCTGCTGCTCGCTTCGATCGCCTCCTGGGTGGTCATCTTTTCCAAGCGGCGGTTGATGAAGAATACCGTCGCCGAGATGGAATGGTTCGAGGATCGTTTCTGGTCCGGTGGCAACGTCAAGGACATCTACGAGGAGGTCCATCGCCACGACGATCATCCCGAAGGGATGCCGGCGCTGTTCAAGGCCGGTTACGAAGAATTGAAACGCCAGCGCAATCAGGGCGACGCGACCAGCGCGGATATCGTGCCCTCGGTCCAGCGGGCGATGCGGGTGGCGTTGTCGCGGGAGCTCGAACGGCTCGAATCCGGGCTTGCGTTCCTGGCCACCGTCGGGTCGATCAGCCCGTACGTCGGTTTGTTCGGCACCGTCTGGGGCATCATGAGTGCGTTCATCGGGCTCGGCAATGTTCAGCAGGCCAGCCTGTCGATGGTCGCGCCCGGTATCGCGGAAGCATTGATCGCCACCGCCATGGGCCTGTTTGCGGCGATTCCGGCCGTGGTGGCCTACAACTTCTTCACCAATCGGCTCGAGTTCATCGAGAATCGCTTCGATACGTTCATGGAAGAAATGGCGGGCATCGTCGAGCGCGGGGTGAATGCCGCCAACCCGATCGGTCGCGAACGGGCGGTGAAGAAGACGGAAAAGCCTGAGCCCGTGCGCACCGCGCCGGAACTCTAGGCTCTGCGGCTCGCGAAGGAACATCGCTCATGAGATCGCGAAAGAAACGTCGTCTGACTGCCGAGATCAACGTCGTGCCCTATATCGACGTGATGCTCGTGCTGCTGATCATCTTCATGGTCACGGCGCCGCTGTTGACCACCGGTGTCAACGTCAATCTGCCCAAGGCGCCGGCCAAGGTGCTGGACATGAAGGACGATCACCCGATCGTTCTGACCGTGACAGCAGACGGCGATATGTCGCTCAATGTCGGTCCGACTCCGGACAAACCGTTGTCGCCGGATCAGATCACATCGACCGTCTCCAAGGTGCTCAACGCGCGGCCCAACGCGCCGGTAGCTGTGCGAGGGGATGGTTCCGGCGCCTACGCCAACGTCGTGCGCGGCATGGTGTTGTTGCAGCAGGCCGGTGCCGACCATGTTGGACTGATCACCAACAACGTCGACAAATCCAAGAGCGGGAGCGGTGGCTAAGTGCGGGCGTTGTTGGAGAAGATCGCTGAGAACTGGCGTGCGGTTCTGCTGGCCGTCGCGCTGCATGCGCTCGTTGCTGCATTTCTGATCTTCGGAATCCAGTTCCTCCATAACTCGGCCTCCAAAGGCAACCACGGCCAATCGATCGTGGAGGCTTCGGTCGTAAGCACCAGTGATCAGCCGGCACAACCGCCGAGCCCGCCCACTGAAAAACAGGCCAAGCCTCAGCCGAAGCCCGAGCCCAAGGCCGAGAAGAAACCGGACCAGGAGGCCAAAGCGGCAGCGGCCAAGCAGAAAGCTCAGCAGCAGGCCGCAGAAAAGGCGGCGCAGCAGAAGGCGCAAAAAGAGGCTCAGCAAAAAGCTGAACAAGAGGCTGCTGAAAAGGCCGCGAAGCAAAAGGCCCAGCGGCAGGCGGCTGCAAAAGCAGCCCAGCAGAAAGCGCAAAAGGAAGCGGCCGAGAAGGCTGCCGCGGCCAAGGCGCAGCAGGAGGTCCAGCAGAAGGCGGCGCAGGAAAAAGCTCAAAAGGCCGCCGAGCAGAAGGCCGCCCGAGGAAAAAGCCGCAGAAAGAGGCCGCGGCCAAGAAGGCCGCGCAGGAAAAAGCGCAGCGGGAAGCCGCCGAGAAGGCGAAGCAGAAGGCGGCCGAAGAGAAGGCCAGAAAAGAAGCTGAAGCCAAGAAGAAGGCCGCTGCTGAAAAAGCGCGTCAAGAAGCGGAGGCCAAGAAGAAGGCCGAAGAAGCGGCCAAGAAGAAAGCCGCTGAGGAAGCGGCGAAGAAAGCCGCGGCCGAGAAGAAAGCGCGTGAAGCCGCCGCGAAATCGGATCTTCAGAAGGCTCTGGCCCAGGAATCGGCCGGCCGTCAGAATGCCGCCAACCAGAAGGCGATGGCGCGCTATGTCGCAGCGATCAAGGATAAAGTGGAAGGCAACTGGATTCGTCCGCCCGGCACCTCTAATATCTCCTGCAAGGTCAAAGTCAAACAGTTGCCGGGCGGCCAGATCACCAATGTCCAGCTGCTCGGCTCCTGCGGCAGCACGGTGGTCGATCGATCGGTCAAACAGGCCATCTACAAATCCGATCCGCTGCCAACGCCGTCGTCGGACAATCTGTTTCAGCCAGAAATCGAGTTCACCTTCAGGCCGGACCAATGAAATATAGAAATCTTCACTCGCTCGTCGTCGGCTTCGCAGCTCTGTGCCTGATGGCCGTGGCGGTATCGCCGGCTCAGGCTGCGCTGCAGGTGGATATCACCAAGAGCTCGGATAGCGCTATTCCGATTGCGATTGCGCCGTTCGGGCAGAGTCAGGGCCAGCAGCTGCCGGTCGATGTCGCGAAGATCGCGAGCAATGACCTGGCGTCGACCGGGCTTTTCAAGGTGTTCCCGCGCAGCAACATGCTGGCCCAGCCGAGTTCGCCGGATCAGGTCAACTACAACAACTGGCGCAGTCAGAACGTGGATAACCTGGTGGTGGGCTCGGCCGCGCCGAACGGCCAGGGCGGCTACAAGATCACCTTCAATCTGCTCGATGTGGCCCAGGGCCAGTCGGTGGCGAGCTATCAGCTCAATGCGGGCTCCAATCAGTTGCGTCAGGCCGGACACACGATCGCGAATCTGATCTACCAGCGGTTCACCGGCAAGAAGGGCTACTTCCTGTCGCGTATCGCTTATGTGACCGTGACCGGTAGTTCGGCGGACAAGCGGCAGTTCCGCCTGGTGGTCTCCGATTACGACGGCAGCCACCCGAGTACGGTCTACTCGTCGCAGGATCCGATCATGTCGCCGGCCTGGTCGCCGGACGGCAGCAAGCTGGCTTATGTGGCGTTCAACGTCTACAAGGGCGTGAGCAGCGTGCGGGTACAAGACCTGGCCACCGGCAATGTACGCACGATTGCTTCGGGGCACGGTGTCAATGGCGCGCCCGCATGGTCGCCGGACGGCAAGCGAATCGCGTTGACCAAGTCCTCCAACGGCGACAGCGATATCTTCGTCTACAACCTGGCGAGCGGTCAGCTGCAGCAGCTCACGCACAGCTCTGCCATCGACACCGAAGCGGCCTGGTCGCCCAACGGTCAGCACATCGCTTTCACCTCGGACCGCGGCGGCCAGCCGCAGATCTACGAGATGAGCAGCCAAGGCGGTCAGGTTCAGCGCCTGACGTACGACGGCCAGAGCAACCAGCGTCCGGATTTCTCGCCAGACGGCAAGTCGCTGGCGATGGTGCAGAAGAGCGGCAACGGTTTTCGGATTGCGGTCATGAACCTGGCGAACAACAATGTCCGTATCGTGAGCGACGGTCCGCTGGACGACAGTCCGGCTTTTGCGCCGAACGGCCAGGCCATTCTCTATGCGACCCAGGGTGGCAGCAATTCACTCGCCACGGTCTCGGTGGACGGCAGCGCGAAATCCACGCTTTCCCAGGCCGGGGAAGTGCGCGAGCCGGCCTGGGGCCCGCTGGGATACTGATTTAACGGATGAATACGCCGGTCGCCATCCTGTCGGCCGGTCGTTGATGGACAACAAAGCAAGGAGCGTTCGAGCAATGCGTCACTTCGATTTCCAATTCGCCCGCCGGCTGATGCTGGTCATGGTGCTGCTCGCAGCCGCGATTGCAGTCACGGCCTGCGGTGGTAACAAGAACATTCGTGGCAATGGCAGCACGCCGGAAGCTGGCATGCAGGGCGGCAACGGTCAGGCCTCGGGCATGGGCCAGAGCCGTGACATCGACGTACGTGGTCTGGAGGGCATTCCGCAAGGCGATCGTCACCTGTTCACGGACCCCAACAACCCGTTGTCGACCCGGACCATCTATTTCTCGCTCGACAGCAGCTCGATCCCGTCGAAGTACTCGAAGGCCATCCAGGCTCATGCGCAGTATCTGGCCAACCACCACAATGTGCATCTGCGCCTGGAAGGCAATACCGACGAGCGCGGCACGCGTGAATACAACGTCGCCCTCGGCGAGCGTCGTGCCGAATCGGTCAAGCAGGCCCTGGTACTTTCCGGCGCCAATGCGAGTCAGATCACCACGATTTCCTACGGCGAAGAGCGGCCGGCCGTACTCGGCCATACTGAAGCGGCCTATGCCAAGAATCGTCGCGTGGACTTCATCTACACGAATCAATAGCCGCTAGGGGCCGATGATGCGTAACGCGTTGATCACCACCACACTGGCAGCCACGGTCGCGCTCGGCGCGACCGGGCTTGCAGCCCATCCCGCCATGGCGGATTCCGGCCATGCCGGACATCAGCCGTTGCGGTTGGCTCAGAACAACAATGGTCCGAATCTGTTCGCGCTGTATCAGCAGATTCAGCAGCTCCAGCAGCAGGTACGAGAGCTCAATGGCCAGGTCGATACGCTGCAGTACAAGCTCAAGCAGAACGAGAAAGGCCAGCGCGACCTGTATCAGAACCTCGACAAGCGGCTGAGCAAGCTGGAGAACGGCGGCGCTGCGAATGCTGGCGGCGGTAAGGGCGGTACTGGCGGCGATGGTCAGGCAGCCACCGGCAATGACGATGGCAGTAATGCGTCGGATGTCGACTCCGCCACGCAGGCGGCTTACATGGATGGCTTCAACAAGCTCAAGAGCGGGCAGTACGATGCAGCGATCGCTGCGTTCAAGCAATTCGTCGCCCAGCACCCTCAGACCAGCCTCACCGACAATGCCTGGTACTGGCTTGGTGAGACCTATTACGTGCAACAGCAGCTCGACAACTCGGAAAAGGCCTTCGAGACGGTGGTGAATCGGTTCAGTAATTCGTCCAAGGTTCCATCGGCGCTGTACAAGATAGGTCTGATCGAAGCGGCGCAGAATCACACGGACAATGCCAAATCCACGTTGCAACGTGTGGTCGATCAGTACCCGAACAGCAATTCCGCCGATCTGGCCAAGAAGAAGCTACAGTCGCTTGGCAGCGGCTGACGGATATAGAACCCATGCCAGACGTACTCGACGTCCGATCCGACGAGGTCCGCCGCGACGGCGTGCGCCGCAGCCGATGGACGCAACGCGAGGATGCGCTGCGCATCACCGAAATATTCTGCTCGCTGCAGGGCGAAGCCAAGGCGGCCGGGCGTGTGTGCACCTTCGTGCGCCTGACCGGCTGCCCGTTGCGCTGTCACTACTGCGATACGGCCTATGCCTTCCACGGCGGCGAGTGGACCCGGCTGGACGACATCGTCGCCCGCGTCGGTGCGTTCGGTGCTCACGATGTCTGCGTGACCGGCGGCGAACCGTTGGCTCAGCCGAATGTTGCGCCTCTCGTTCGGCGTCTGTGTGACGCCGGCTACGACGTGTCCGTGGAGACCGCCGGTGCGCTCGATATTCGCCCGATCGATGAACGTGCCTCGCGCGTGGTCGATATCAAGACCCCGGACTCGGGCGAAGCTCTGCGCAATCGCTGGGACAATATCCATGCACTCACCGACCATGATCAGCTCAAGTTCGTGATCTGCTCACGTTCGGATTACGAGTGGTCCAGGGCGCGTCTGGCGGAAATCACGCCGCCGGCCGGATGTATCATCTGGTTCTCGCCGAGCCACGGCGAGATCACGGCGCGCGAGCTGGCCGATTGGATTGTTGCCGACCGCTTGCCGGTGCGTTTCCAGCTGCAACTGCACAAGCAGCTGTGGGGCGATGCGCCGGGCCATTGACCGGTAGATTACCCACCGTTCTCCAGGAAAAACGATGTCCTTGTCCGACCAGCCATCGGCCGTTGTTCTATTGTCCGGCGGTCTTGATTCCACGACGTGCCTGGCCGAAGCGGCCGCTGCCGGTTATCGCTGCTACGCGCTGAGCTTCGACTATGGTCAGCGTCATACCGCCGAGCTCGGCGCAGCGAAACGGATCGCCGATGCAGCCGGCGTCGCCGAGCACAAGATCGTGACCATCGACTTCGACGGCATGGGCGGCTCGGCGCTGACCGACGCCAGCATCGATGTGCCCGAGGCCCCGACCGACGGCATTCCGTCGACTTACGTTCCGGCCCGCAACACGCTGTTCCTCTCCATCGCGCTGGGTTGGGCGGAGGTTCTGAACGCCGAGGCGATCTATATTGGCGTGAATGCTGTCGACTATTCCGGTTATCCGGACTGTCGGCCGGAATTCATCGAAGCTTTCGAGCGCATGGCGGCGCTTGCGACCAAGGTCGGTGTCGAAGGCCATCCGATTGCCGTGCGAACGCCGTTGATGCAGCGGACGAAAGCCGACATCATCCGGCGCGGCCATGCGCTCGGCGTGGATTACAGCCGGACCGTAACCTGTTACCAGGCCGACGACGAGGCCCGTGCGTGTGGCGTCTGCGATGCCTGCCGTCTGCGCCGTGCCGGGTTCGAGGCCGCTGGCGTGGCCGATCCCACCCGTTACCAACCGGGCGCGCCGCAACGCCTGATCCGCAGGGGTGGCAAAACCGGTATTTTCCGGTATCATTCGCGCTCCGCGTGGGGCCGTTAGCTCAGTTGGTAGAGCAGTTGACTTTTAATCAATTGGTCGCTGGTTCGAATCCAGCACGGCCCACCATTAAATCAATGACTTAAAGAAGCCGGCCCGTCGCCGGTTTTTTTGTGTCCGGCTGGTGTCCGGGTTCTGGCGCGCTTTCGCACGCTGCGATAGTCAGGCGTCTGGGCTATCGAGTTCGGCGCGTTATGGCTTCCCGTCGGCGCCGGGTTGCGCTCCTTATTGGCTGCGCTAGGTCACGGGCGCATCATATTAGTGGAACAGCTTGCTCTACTTTCCTGAGATTGCGTCGCCACTAATGGCGTCAATGCTTCCCGGGCGCCGGTGGTCCGGGTAAGCTAGCGTGCTTAAGGGAATTGTGCCTCGATCCGGGCACGCTGAGGAACGCAGTGTAGTAATGCGCTGGCACAAGGAGATGGGTTATGAAGCGAATAACGGTGGATAACCCGGTTGAGTAGGAATGTTCCCGATTGGATCCCGGTAATCTGGTCGAATGGGCCGAATAGCAGTAGCGTGGGTGCGTGCCGCGCTAGAACTGTAAATCGTCAAGGCCGGTTAGGCCGCTATCGCACTCGCAAGTAGGCAATCATCGCGGCACGGGGACGGGGTGGGTGCGTCAGCGCGAATTCGCTGCCAACCGTGGCGGGCCGCGTGTGCGGAGCGACAAGCAGAGCGGGAGATTGGATGTTCGCTGGTTTAGCGCGTTTCCGTCTACAGCAGCGTTGGGCCGCATCCTTTGTTCGTCCGGGCCGGGTGCTCATGCCTTGTGCGGCGTGATTCTGGTTTTGATCGTGGCCGCGGCGGGCGTTTCGCATGCTTCGGACAACTGGGATACCGTCGGTTACGTCGCATCGATGTACGCGGCGGAGGGCCATCGTGGCGATGACCTTCGTGATGAGACTTATGCGGATATCAAGAAGTCGGTGGACGCTCACTCATATCAAAAGATCATCGGTACGAATGACTATCAGACCGAGGTGTACCGCGACGCCGAGGCTCTGCATCAACAGCTCCCTTTCTACAGCATCCGCATTGCTTATATAGAGACGGCGCGATTATTCGTTTCGCTCGGAACAACGCATACCGGGGCGCTCAGGTATACCGCCATATTTTACGGCGGGCTCTGCGTGCTGATGATTCTTGCGATTCTGGCGGCGACGGGATTGCCGGCTACGCTTTGCATCCCGGTGTCGATAACAGCAGGGTTGTTGCCCCTCGTTCAGCTGAATACTCCGGACGTAGTAGCCGCAGCCGCCAGCTTGGCCGTGCTATATCTGCTGATACAAAACCGGCATTTATGGGGGCTTGCCTTCGTCGTCGCACTGCCGTTCATCAGAACAGATTTTGTCCTGCTGTCGATAATCGTCGCCTGTTACGTCGGCATCGTAAACCGCAAGATTGTGTTGCCGCTGGCGTCGGCGGCAGCGTCCGTGGCCGTTCTGGAATGGATTGACATTTCACATGGGAATTATGGCTATCTGACGATCCTGAACTTCACATTCTTTCATTTAACGCCGTACCCGGCGGATATGGCCATTTCTCCGAATCCGGGCGATTACGTCAGGCTTTATCTGCGAGCGACCGCTGAATTCATCACGCTGCCGATTTTTTATATCTACGTAATCGGCTCGATCGCGGCTCTTGTGCTTCGGAAGATAAACGAATCGTTTCTGCGTCTATCAAACACGTATTTGATTGGTGTTGTGTTTCTTATCGCACATTTCATGCTGTTCCCCGCATATTTCCCGCGCTACTTTTTCTTTGTGAAGGTGATGGATTTTCTCGTACTTGCTGCGCTGTGCGCCTCCGGGGTGAGAATTCTTTGGCCCGAAACCCGCCCTGGTCATGCGCGCGTATCTGGTTGATCGTCCGTTTTTAATACGCGCGAGCCGATGTCGGTATCAGGTGTGCGTGTGCATCGGAGCCGCGGGGTTAATGACAATGACCTGTCGGGTTTTCAGTGTGGAGTACTGGAGAGAGCACTCAGGTTCATGTTCGTTTTCGCTGAGTCTTGTAGCGACTGCAGTCTTGAACACGAGCCGCTCGGTCGGAGCGTTCGGTATCGCGGCCGTGACGCCCACGATGCCGATATCGCGGTCGATGTTTTCGGAGCAGGCTCCGTCGATGCGGTGTGGGCATCTCGCGTCAATCGCGCTTTGCCGAACGTTGGCCGCCGGATCATTTCGTCTTGCCATGTCGTTCGTGCCATGCGGCAATGGTTTCGGACCGCCTGCTGCGGTTTGTAGTCCGGCCGCAGCTTCGGGCAGGCGCAGTCCGTACCTGCACCGGTATCGAGCATCATTCGGTGCGTTATGCGAAGTGCTCTGCCAGGCGCAGGCAATAGCCGGCGCGGCAGGATCAACCGACGATCGCCTCACTCCCCGCCATGATTTCCTCGATCTCCTGGGTGATCGCGGCCTGTCTGAGTTTATGGCGGGTCTGGGTGAGCTTCTTGATCTTGTCGGCCGCGTTCTCGGCGGCCTGCTGCATGGCTGCTGCCCGCGCGGTCATTTCACTGGCCCGGTTCTCGAGCACGGCCTGATAGATCTGGTAGTGGATGTAGCGACGCAGGACGTCGTCGATCAGATCGACCGATTCGGGCTCGTAGATATAGTCCCAGGTGTGCGGCGCGCCTTGGCTTTCCAACGGCAATACGGGCAGCAACTGCACGATCATTGGCTTCTGATGCAGAACATTCTCGAAGCGGTTGAATGCCAGGAAGAGGCGGTCGATCCGGCCTTGTGCGTAATGATCGACGAGGGCCTTGACTGTATCCGCCAGCGCTTCGGGCGCAGGCGCATCGGCCAGACCCTGTGCCGACGCCAGAACATGCCCGTCGCGTCGATTGAAATAGGCGAGGCCGCGTTTACCGAACACCCCCAGAGGGATTTCGGTGGCCGTTTCCGTTCTTTGATGCATCGCGCGGCTCACCTGCATGAGCAGGCGATGATTGAGGCCGCCACACAATCCGCGGTCGGAGGTGACGACAAGATAGCCCGCGTGTTCGTCAGTCCGACTGGTCAGCAAGGGGTGCCGGAATTCGCTGTGTGCCGAGACCATGTGCCGAGCGAGCCGACGGATCGCGGCGGCGTAGGGACGCCCGGCGAGCATCTTGTCGGTACAGCGCCGGCGTTTGGCCATGGCCACAAGCTGCATCGATCGCACCACGCGCTGCAGTCTCTGCACATTCCGGATCTGCTGCTGGATTTCGTGGCTTCGACTCATTTCCGGGTTCCGACACACGGCGGGTGCCAGCGGCTGTCGCGTGGTGATCGACAATCAGCAGTGTAGCTGGGCGACGCGAAGAATCTATTGATTCGAATCAATAGATTATCGAACTCGTCCTGACTCTCGCTTACGAATCCACCGGCGGCAGGTCTGCTGCCGGCGCAATAAGCCTTCGCAATAACGGTTGATATGCGTCAAGTGGGTGGTCCTGGCCGCCTGAAATGATGGCATCGGACGCCGCCGTCCGGTCGGCCGCGTGTGGGGGCGACAAGATGGAATAAATATATTTCTCCGGCACCGCCGGGTGCCTCTCGCAGGCTATATATTGGTGTCTATTTAGTCATCGGATCGCCCATTCGTGGCCAGTCCGGAATCTGTAAAGGTAATGGCATGTCAGGTCAGAAGTATGTTCTGGAAGTTCAGGCTCGGTTGCCGGATTCGTTGTCGGAGCTCAAGGCGCTCTCCGAAAATCTGCTCTATGCGTGGGATCGCCACATCCGCGGTCTTTTCTGGCGAATGGACACCGCCCTGTGGGAACGATGTGGTCATAATCCCAAGGTCTTCCTGCGCCATATTTCACAGCAGCGACTGGATGAGCTGGCCGGCAACGCGGCGTTTCTCGAGGAATACCAGTATGTGCTCGGCCTGTTCCGGACTTATCGGGACCAGACCAGTACGCCCTCGGCTCTCGTGGCGGAAAAGCTGGATGCTGAAGACGGATTGATCGCGTATTTCTGCGCCGAGTACGGACTGCATGAAAGCCTGCCGATCTATTCCGGCGGGCTCGGCATCTTGGCCGGGGATCATTGCAAGGCGGCCAGCGGGCTCGGGCTGCCGTTCGTTGCCGTGGGCCTGATGTATCGGCAGGGCTATTTCCGCCAGCAGATCGAGCGCGACGGCACGCAGAATGCGATGTTCCAGCCGCACGACCTGCGCGATCTGCCGATCACGCTGGTGCACGCGGACGACGGCGAACCGCTGCAGGTCATTGTTCCGTTCCCGGATCGCGACGTGACGGTACAGATCTGGCGCGCTGAAATCGGCCATCTGGCGTTGTATCTGCTCGACACGGACGTGCCGGGTAATGCCAGACCGGATTGCTCGATCACCTTCCAGCTCTACGGTGGTGACCGGCGACGACGGATCGAGCAGGAACTCATACTCGGCGTCGGGGGTGTCCGCGCCCTGCGTGCGTTGGGTCTGAAGCCGTCGGTGTGGCATGTCAACGAAGGCCATGCGGCCTTTCTGATGATCGAGCGCTGTCGCGAGGCGATCGAGTCCGGCATGAGCTTTGAAGCCGGGATGGAGCAGGTGGCCGGCGCGACCGTGTTCACGACCCATACGCCGGTGGCGGCCGGTCATGACGTGTTCGAGCATGATCTGGCGGCTGCTTATCTCGGCCCGTATGCAAAGGCCATGAATCTTCAGGTCGATCAGCTGCTGGCCCTCGGACAGAGCGAGCAGAACAACACGGCCTTCAACATGACCACGCTGGCGTTGCGCACCTCGCGCTATCAGAACGCGGTGAGCCGCATTCATCGCGGCGTGACAGCCGAGATGGAACGCCACATCTGGCCGCAGGTACCGGTCGACGAATCGCCGCTGCAGTACGTCACCAACGGCGTGCACGTGCAGACCTTCCTGTCGCGGCAGTGGAGTTATTTCTTCGACATGCACGCCCCGGGCTGGCGGGTACGCCAGTGCGACCATCACTTCTGGCGCGAACTCGTTCGTTCGGTCCCCGACCAGCAGTTCTGGCTGCAGCGCATGTCGATCAAGGCCGATATGCTGGATTATGTCGCCGGGTGTCTGACCCGCCAGTATCGCCGCCAGGGTGTCGGCGACGCCCATATTGAACGCCGTCTCGCGGTGTTGCGGCCGACCTTCGGACGGGACCCGATGGTTATGGTGTTCGCGCGTCGGTTCGCCACCTACAAGCGGGCGACTCTGCTGCTGCGCGACCCGGAACGGCTCGCAGCGCTGCTCAACGATCCCGAGCGACCGGTCATCCTGTTGTTCGCGGGCAAGGCCCATCCGGCCGACGAGCCGGGCCAGGCGCTAATCCGCACGCTCGTCGAATATTCGCGAAAGCCGGAATTCGCCGGCAAACTGTTCGTGCTCGAGGACTACGATCTGGCGCTGGGGCGTCAGCTCGTGGCCGGCGCGGACGTCTGGCTCAACACGCCCTTATACCCCATGGAGGCCTGCGGTACGTCGGGGCAGAAGGCGGCGCTCAACGGCGCGCTCAACGTGAGCGTCCTCGATGGCTGGTGGGGCGAAGGGTTCCAGGGCGACAACGGTTGGGGGATTACGCCCGTACAGCCACAGCGACCCGGAGCAGCGTGACCATTACGAGGCCGAGGATCTGCTCGATCTGCTCGAGGACGAGGTGGCACCACTTTATTTCAACCGCGGCGATCTGGGCTATTCGCCAGGCTGGGTCGCGCGCGCCAAGGCCGCCATGTACACCGTGCTGCCGCGGTTCAATGCGCAGCGTATGCTGCTGGATTATGTCGAAAACCTATATCTGCCGGCGAGCCGACATGGCCGGCTTCTGGCGCAAGGACATGGCGAAGCGGCATCCGAGCTCGTGGCCTGGAAGCACCGCGTGGCCGACGCCTGGCCGGGGGTCACCTTGAGTCGCAGCAATGGCCGGGCGGAGCAGATCGACAGCGGCGAGCCGCTGGAATTGCACGTGGCGGTGCAGCTCCAGGGGCTCAAGGCCGAGGATCTGCAGCTCGAGTGCGTGATGACACGGCTTCGCGACGATGGCGAGACGGAGTCTGCGATCTGCTGTCGATTGCAGCCCGAGAACGGCGAGAACGGTACCGCGATCTATCGATTGGCCGAGCCCATCGATGTGCCCGGGCGCTACGAGTACCAGGTCAGAGCCTATCCTTATCACCCGATGTTGGCGCATCCGTTCGAGACCGGCCTGATGCGCTGGCTCTGAGGATAGGCAAGGAAAGAGGCCGGAGACCGGATCCTAGCCCGCCACGAGGCGGCCGTACAGCCGGTTGAGTGATCGGTAACGTTGGCTCGTGCCGGCGTCATCCGGGATCCAGTCGAGCCGCCATGACCAGTTGTCGACAGCAGTGCCGGGCCGGTTCATGCGGGCCTCGGCACCCAGCTCCAGCAGATCCTGCATCGGCAGCACGGCCAAGCGCGCGACCGAGGCCAGCACTTCTCGCTGGAGCGCCTCGGGCGCGTCCGCCGGATGGCCGAGATAACGCCGGGCATGCTGTTGCGCCGCGGCGCTGCAGTCCTGCGTCCACCAGCCGATCAGTGTGTTGTTATCGTGCGTCCCCGTGTAGACGACGGCATGCAGCGACATGATTGTGCGGCAGGTGTACGTTGTCAGCCCCGCCGCCGAACGCGAACTGCAGTACGCGCATGCCCGCCAGACCGGCGCGGTGACGTAACTGATCGACATCGGGGGTGATCTGGCCCAGGTCTTCCGCAACGAGAGGCAGTGGACCGAGTGCCTCGGTGAGGGCGGCGATCAATGCATGACCGGGGCCCGGCTCCCAGTGGCCGCCAGCCGCGTCCGGGCTGTGCATCGGCACCTGCCAGGCGGCGGCAAGTCCACGGAAATGATCCAGCCGCAAAAGATCGAACAGGTCCAGCTGGCGGCGCAGGCGTTCGACCCACCACCGCCAGCCGCTTGCGCGCATGGCCGGCCAGTCATAATGCGGCATGCCCCAGAGTTGCCCGGTCGCGGAGAAATAATCGGGCGGTACGCCTGTGTTCGCGATCATGCGCCCTTCGTCGTCGAGCAGGAACAACGATCGCTGGGCCCATACATCGGCACTGTCGTAGGCCACGAAGAATGAGAGATCGCCGAATAGCCGAATGCCGCGGCTGTGAGCCTGTGACCGGAGCTGCGACCAGCCGCGATGGCAGCAATACTGGATGCGGTACGTGCTTTCAATGGCCTCGGCATGGCGCTTTCTTGCGATATCCAGCGCCGCGGGGTCGCGATCACGCAGGGCTTGAGGCCAGTCATACCAGGGCCGTTCGTACTCTCGTCGCAGCGCGACATACAGTGCATAATCCGGCAGCCAGAAACATTGATCCGCGAGGAACGCAGCCATGTCGGTGGCATGCTGCTCCATCTCGATGTCCGCGGGGTCGAGCAGCGTCGGATCGATCGCGAACACCGACGCGCTGCGATATGGACTGCCCGTATCATCGCGGGGATTCAGCGGCAGGGTCTGCCATACGCTGAAGCCGGATGTCCGCAGAAAATCGCAGAACCGTACGGCCTCCGGCCCGCAGCCGGCCATGGGCGCCGGCCCCGGGCAGCGAGGTTGGATGCAGAAGCACGCCGCTGCGCCGACGGTCGAGCGCGGGTCCCCGTCGACATGATCGTCAGTGCGCGCGGCGCATGGTCTTGACGCCGCCACGGCTCACGCCGTGGGTGAACACGTGAGCCAGAGTATCCGGTGGATCAGAGCCGAGCATTTGATACAGCGCCGCCAGATGCACCCGGAACAGGCGTTCGAAATGGGTCACCGTATCGGCAGCGCTGTCGCCACCGAACCACCAGAACCAGTCCGAGGCCTCGCAAAGCGAGAATTGACGTTCGGCGGCCGCGCGGGCAGCATCGTCCAGCTTCGGCGCAGATTGATCGAAAACGTGTTTGGCGGCAGCCAGCATGTCCCAGGCTCGATTCTTCTCGCTGTCGCCGATCCAGGTCGAAAACGTGCCGTACACCCAGCTGCCGGCGACGAGCCGCGGTAATTGGCCGGTTGGCCGCCTGCGTCCTCGGCCAGATGGGCGGAGAAGGTGGTGGTGACGATCCGCTCGTGGGGCCAGCGCAGTATAGAGCGCGTCGAGGAAATGATAACCGTTCTCGGGATAGTACTCCCAGGCATTTTCACCGTCGAGGATGATCGGCACCATCATGGGCTGATCATCCGTTCGCTCGCCGTCTATCTCCTCCAGGTGCTGGATCAAGTCGGCCACCGCATCTTCGGCGTGCCAGTCGCGATAGACGAAGCCGATGGCATCAGCCAGCGCGTCGTCACGAAAGAAGCAGGCGGGGCCGTCCGGTTCGAGGCGATAGGGGCGGTAGAGTTCGGCTATGCTCCGGCTCGTGAGCGTCCAGGCTATTGCGGAGCACGGCCTGGCCGCTGGCGACCCAGTCGAAACCGGCTTCGCCAGCCAGCGCGACGCTTCGGGCACAGACGCCGCCTTCGGCCGGCCAGCAACCGACGGGCACGCTACCGAAAAAGCGCTCGAAGACCTCGCGGGCGCGGGCGAGCTGCCATCGGGCGCGAGTTTCGCCTTCCGAGTATGCGGCAGTCAACGGCAGAGGGCATTCCGGCCAGGCCTCGCGCGCGCTGTTGAGATCCAGCAGCAGAGGCAGAATGGGATGGCTATAAGGCGTGATCGAGAGTTCGATGCGGCCGGCATCGGCCAGTGCGCGGTAGCGATCCAGCACGCCATCGATCAGCTCGCGTATCACGGCCACCAGAGTACGGCACTGAAGCATGCTGTAGTGGCGTTGATGGGCGAGCAGATCCTGTATGCGCTGGTCGGTGCGTCGTACCGTTTCGCCGATCCAGCCGAGGTGATACCACACCAGCAGGTCGACGAAGAACTGATCGTGCAGATAAGCGACTTCATCCGGCTGGGCGAGCATGTGCCGCGCCGTGGCCACGAGTCGTTGATAGACATCCAGGTTTTCGAACAGGCGGTTCTCGGCCCCGCGCAGGCAAGCCCGGAGCAACATGAGCCGCTCTTCGCGCTCGTTGGGTATCAGCGGTTGCTGAAGTGCGGCGAGCAGTGGATCGTGAATACGCCCGCCTCCGACCGCGACCGAGGCCAGGTCGGTTGCGTAGGCTTCAATCTGTTCCAGCAGGACCGGCGAGAAGTTCACCACCGCGCGGATATCCGGATGCGCCTCGAGATGCGCAACCATGTCCACGTAATCCTTGATCGCGTGCAGGTAGGTCCAGGGATCCTGGAATTGTCCGCTGGTCGGGTCGAAATAATCCGGCTGATGCATGTGCCAGCACAGCACGATCTGCAACGGCGAACGCTTCGTATCAGCCATTGAGGGCCTCGCGGGTCACCAGCACGACGCCCTCGTCGGTGACTTCGAACCGTCGCGCGTCGGCGACCTCGTCGATGCCGATATAGCGTGCCGTCGGGAATGTGGCAATCGCTGTCGATCACGGCCTTGGAAATCCGGCAATCAGCGCCGATCACCACATCCGGCAGAATCACCGAATCCTCGATCACGCTGCGCTCGGCGACCAGCACACTGGAGAACAGCAGGGAACGGCGCACAGTCGCCCCGGAGACGATGCAGCCACCGGCGACCATGGAGTTGACGGCCTCGCCGCGCCGGCCCAGATCGTCGAACACGAACTTCGCCGGGGGCACCTGTTCCTGATAAGTCCAGATCGGCCAGTCGCTATCGTAGAGATTCAGCTCCGGCATGACGTTGATCAATTCCAGATTGGCTTTCCAGTAGCCATCCAGGGTGCCCACGTCGCGCCAGTAGCCGGTGCCGGCCTCGACGTACTCGTTGAAATGATAGGCATACACGCCGTGATTTTCGGCCACCGCGCGCGGCAGGATGTCCTTGCCGAAATCGCGGCTGGAATTCGGATTCGGCGGCATCGGCCTCGAGCATCCGCACGAGATAATCGGTGCTGAAGACATAAATCCCCATCGACGCCAGCGCTCGATCCGGACGGTCCGGCATCGATGTCGGGTTACCTCGGGTTTCTCGTCGAATGATGTGATGCGATGATCCTCATCGACCGTCATCACGCCGAAGCCGCGTGCATCCTCGAGGCTCACATCGACGCACCCCACTGTGACGTCCGCGTCGTGGCTGACGTGAAAACCCAGCATTGGGCCGTAGTCCATCTTGTAGACGTGATCCCCGCCCAGCACGAGCACGAACTGCGGCTCGTGTTCGGCGATCAGATCAAGATTTTGGTACACGGCGTCCGCGGTGCCGCGGTACCACGCGTCGCCCAGGCGCTGCTGAGCCGGCACGACTTCCACGAATTCCCCGAACTCGCCGCGCAGAAAACCCCAGGCCTGATGCATGTGGCGGATCAGCGGATGCGCCATGTACTGGGTGAGAACCGAAACGCGCCGGATACCCGAATTGATACAGTTCGACAGATACGAAATCGATGATCCGGAATTCGCCGCCGAACGGAACGGCAGGTTTGGCCCGTCTTCTCGTCAGCCCGCCGAGCCGGGTGCCGCGCCCCCCGGCCAGTACCATGGCAAGCGTATCCCGCGTGACCAGGCTGATGAAACGATTCGAATGCGCCTGTTGTTTTTCTTTATCCACGACTGCCGCTCCCGTCCGCTGAAATGCCATACCTGAGGTTAAGCCAAAAACGTCGACGCAGTATTGATTTCGCGCAAAATCGCGTGAGCGGCTATCTTGCAGGATAGGATGGAATATCCGATCCGGAGAAGAAAACGGCGTGAAAGAGTCACATGATGAACAACTCATTCGGTTGCTGGATGCGCGCCTGCACGATCCGCATCGCATGCTCGGACGACACATGGACGCAGACGGGGAGGTCGTGCGCGCGTTTTTGCCGCACGCCAGGCAAGCCTGGCTCATGCCCTTGAACGAACCGCTGGAACGCCACGGCGATTCCGCGTTGTTTGTCTGGCGCGGCGCGGACGGCCGGTTGCCAGACGATTATCGTCTCAGCTGGGTGGACGAACATGGCCACCGGCATGAACAGCACGATCCGTATGCGTTTGCCTCGTTGCTGCACGAAAGCGATCTGGCCCGCTTCAATGCCGGCGACCATACCCAGGCCTGGCGGCTGCTCGGCGCGCATTGCGCCACCGATCAGGGTATCGAAGGCACGCGTTTCGCTGTCTGGGCGCCTCGGGCCGAGCGCGTGAGCGTGGTCGGCGACTTCAATCGCTGGGACGGGCACGCCCACCCGATGCGCATCCACAGCCGAAGCGGCGTATGGGAGCTGTTCGTCCCCGGTCTGGCCGAAGGCGCGCTGTACAAGTTCGAGATCCGCGATACGGATAGTCGCGTGAGGACCAAGACCGATCCCTACGGTCGGCGTTTCGAACGACGCCCGGCCACGGCCGCGATCGTGACCGGCCCGTCGCAGCATGTCTGGGGCGATAACGACTGGATGGCAGCGCGCGGCGACTGGCAGACGGCGCCGATCGCAGTCTATGAAGTCCACCTCGGCTCGTGGCAGCGCCAGCCCGACGGCGGTTTTCTCAACTATCGGGAACTCGCCGACCGCCTGTTGCCCTACGTGCTGGATCTCGGCATGACGCATGTCGAGGTCATGCCGCTGACCGAGCATCCCTTCGATGCTTCCTGGGGTTACCAGCCGACGGGGTATTTCGCGCCCACCAGCCGCTACGGCGAACCGGATGATCTGCGCTATTTCGTCGACCTGTTCCATCAGGCGGGCATCGGCGTCTATCTGGATTGGGTGCCGGGGCATTTTCCGCGCGACGAGTTCGGACTGGCGCGATTCGATGGCAGCGCCTTGTACGAGCATGCGGATCCCCTGCGCGGCGAACATCCGGAGTGGGGCACGCTGCAGTTCGACTACGGGCGGCCGGAGGTTCGCAGCTTCCTGCTGTCGAGCGCGTTGTACTGGCTGCAGGAATTTCATTTCGACGGCCTGCGCGTCGATGGCGTGGCCTCGATGCTGTATCTGGACTATGGCCGTGCCCCCGAACGTTGGCGACGCAACGCCCGGGGCGGCAACGAGGATCTGGAGGCCACGGAATTTCTGCGCAGCCTCAATGTGCTCACCCATGGCGAATGCCCCGGCAGCGTGACGATCGCCGAGGAATCCACCAGCTGGCCCGGCGTGTCACGGCCGCCGGAGGCCGGCGGACTCGGTTTTTCCATGAAATGGAACATGGGCTGGATGCACGACACGCTGGATTATCTGCATCGCCGCCCGATCCATCGGGCCTATCATCACAAGGAGCTGACCTTCGGGCTGCTCTATGCCTTCAACGAGAATTTCGTGTTGCCGTTGTCGCACGACGAAGTCGTGCACGAAAAAGGCTCGCTCTACGGCAAGATGGCGGGGGATCCATGGCAGAAACGCGCCAACCTGCGGCTGCTGTACACCTATCAATTCACCTACCCGGGCAAGAAGCTGCTGTTCATGGGGGCCGAAATGGCCAATCCCTGGGAATGGAACGAACAGCTCGCCATGCCGCATTTTCTTCTCGACGAGCCGGAACGACGAGGCATCGCCACCCTGATTGGCGATCTGGGGCGTCTCTACAGCGCGGAGCCGGCCCTGCATCGTCGGGATTTTCAACCCGACGGCTTTGACTGGATCGACTGTGACGACGCCGCGCATTCGATTCTTGCCTATCGACGTCGTGATGGTGCCCGCGAGGTGCTTGTCGTGCTCAATTTCACGCCCGAGTCGCGCCATGGCTATCGACTCGGTGTGTCAGAGGCTGGCGATTACCGCGAGTGTTTCAATTCCGACGCGGCCGTCTATGGCGGCGGCAATATCGGCAACCTGGGCGGTGTGTCCAGCGAGCCCATCGCCTGCATGGGACAGATGCAGTCTGTAGTCCTGACGCTGCCCCCGCTGGGCGGTGTGATCCTCCAGCGGGACGAAACTTCATGAGTTCGCCGGATCAAAAGACGCGCCGCGTGCGACGGCGCATCCTGTTCGTCGCCAGCGAGGCGGTGCCCTGGATCAAGACCGGCGGCCTGGCGGACGTGGCGGGTAGTCTGCCGCGAGCGCTGGCGTCCGCGGGGCACGACGTCCGTCTGCTGATCCCGGCCTATGGGGAAATCCTCGCGCAGCATGCCGGATGGGCCGCCGTGCCCGAGTTCAGAGCGCCGGTCACAGGGGCGCGGCTGTTGACGGCGCCTGTCGATGCGAGCGGACTTCGGACCTGGCTGGTCGACCTGCCGGGTTTTGGCGACCGGCGCGGCAACCCTTACCACGACGAACAGACGCAGGACTGGCCCGACAATGCCTATCGCTTCGGCGCGTTCTCGCGTATTGCGGCGCGGCTCGCCGGGGGGCGCGCCGGGCTGGCCTGGCAGGCCGACGTTCTGCACTGCAACGACTGGCAGACGGGGCTGGCGCCGGTGCACGCCATGCTCGAACGTGTCCCCGCGACCACCGTGTTCACGATTCATAACCTGCAGTATCGCGGCCTGTTCGAGCCCCGGACTCGCGAGACGCTGGACCTGCCGGCCTGGCTCTGGCATCCCGATGCGCTCGAGTTCCATGGGCAACTCTCGTTCATCAAGGGCGGTCTCGCCTTCGCGGACAGCACTGACCACGGTCAGCCCGACGTATGCGGATGAAATCCGTACGCCGCAATCGGGGCAAGGTCTGGAGGGCTTGCTCCAGGCTCGCGGTGCTCGCCTGTCCGGCGTATTGAACGGGTTGGATACCGACGTCTGGAACCCCGCCGACGATAGGTATCTCCCGGCGCTTTTTGATGCCGGCGATCTGACCGGCAAGAGCCTCTGCAAAACCGCACTGCAGAGGGAGCTGGGTCTCGCTGAACGAGCCGATGCGCCGCTTTGCGGCGTGATCTCGAGGCTGGTCGAGCAGAAAGGCATAGATCTCGTGCTGGCCGGGCTGCCGCGGTTGCTGGAACAGGGCGGCCAGCTCGCACTGCTCGGTCGCGGCGATCCCGTCATGGAGGCGCGATTGCGCGATGTCGCCGCCATGCACCCGGACGCGGTTGCCGTGCGGCTGGAGTTCGATGAAGGGCTGGCGCATCGCATCGAGGCCGGGGCGGATATCTTTCTCATGCCGTCGCGGTTCGAACCGTGCGGGCTGAATCAGATGTACAGTCAACGCTACGGTACGCCGCCGCTGGTGCATCGTTGCGGCGGTCTGGCCGACAGCGTCACCGACACGGACGAGGCCACCCTTGAAGCCGATCGTGCCACGGGTTTCGTATTCGAGCCGGCGACGGAGCCGGCTTTCATCGGTGCGCTGGAGCGCGCGCTCGCGTATTTCGCGCAGCCGGAACAATGGCGGCGCATTCAGCGCGCGGGCATGGCCCGCGATTTCAGCTGGCAGGCCAGTGCCGCGCGCTACCTCGAAATCTACGACGGCGTAACGGCGTATTGAGCTTTAGCCAGAAGTGGCGTGGCGTGCGCCATGGCAAGCCGGCTTTGCGCATTGGCCGAGGCCGCGCCGGCTCCGATCGCGGTGGCGGCCCGCCGCGATCAAGATGAGCAACGCCGGCCGGCGCGATTCGGGGCAGGTCAGGGCCCCATTGGCTCATCGGCGGCAATCCCTGTCGTTGCGGGTCTCCCATAGCGCGACGGCCTCGCGCTGCGCCTCGGTTTGCAGCAGAGCCGCGTCCGGCGCAGCCACGTTGAAAATCTCGACACGCTCTGGCCGCGCGCCCGCCGGGCCGCCTTCGCTGCCTGCGTTTTTGATCTGGCTCAAAACGGAGGCGTCGCGCTCAGCGTAAGTTTGACGTGAAGCTTCGGTTTTAGTGGGCGCAGCCTGTGTCCGCCGACTGCGAGGACCATGGGCATGAATCAAACGACGCAGTTCGAGAAGGTCTACAACGATCGCATTGCGGTATTGCACGGTGAACCGCATGCGGCTCACCTTCGTTGGCAGATATGGGCCGAACAGGTACGCCGTGGCGAAACCCCGTGTTTCGGCACCGACGAACGCAATATGTGCGAAGAATCCGATTGCCCGTGGCGACCCCAGTGTCGCGCGCGCCGGGCGGCATGGAAGCGCTAGGACGTGGCCAGTGTCGCATGAGCGCACACCAGCGACGCCGCCCGCGCGCTGTCTCTTGTTGCAGCCCGATGGTCACTGGCACGTGATCGTAAGAGACAGAAGGCCGCGGACCCGCGCCGTCCACGGACAGCGCCGTGACAGATCTCATAGGAATACTCGATGAGCACTCTTGACCCGGATCTGTTGCGGCGGCTCGATGCGTACTGGCGAGCAGCGAACTATCTCTCGGTCGGACAGATGTATCTGTTCGACAACCCGCTGCTGCGCCGCCCGCTCGAACCGGGTCACATCAAGCGCATGCTGCTGGGTCACTGGGGCACGACGCCGGGCCAGAACTTCATCTATGCCCATCTGAACCGGGCGATCAAGGCACACGATCTCGACATGATCTACCTGTCGGGCCCCGGGCCACGGCGGCCCGGCCGTGTTCGCAAATACCTATCTCGAAGGCACCTACAGCGAGATCTACCCGAACGTCGGGCGCGACGAAGCTGGCCTGCGGCAACTGTTCGTACAGTTCTCCTTCCCCGGTGGCGTGCCTAGTCACGCCTCGCCGGAGTGCCCCGGCTCGATACACGAGGGCGGCGAGCTGGGTTATTCGCTCAGCCATGCCTTCGGCGCGGTGTACGACAACCCGGAACTCATCGCGGCCTGCGTGATCGGCGACGGTGAGGCCGAGACGGGCCCGCTGGCAACCGCCTGGCATTCCAACAAGTTCCTGAATCCGGCGACCGACGGCGCGGTACTGCCGATTCTGCATCTCAATGGTTACAAGATCGCGAACCCCACGATTCTGGCGCGGATCAGCGACGAGGAGCTGGATCAGTTGCTACGTGGCTACGGCTGGACGCCGATCCGGGTCGAGGGCCACGAGCCGGCTTTGATGCACGAAGCCATGGCAACGGCGCTGGATGTCGCCGTCGAGCAGATCCGGCATGCCCAACGAGAGGCACGAGACCAGGTCGCCGCGGGGGAGACGTGCGAACGTCCGCGCTGGCCGATGATCGTGCTGCGCTCGCCCAAGGGCTGGACCGGCCCGGCCCGGGTTGACGACAAACCGGTCGAAGGCACGTTCCGGGCGCACCAGGTTCCGATTTCCGACCCGCGATCCAAC
The DNA here is from genome assembly GCA_963835375.1 of uncultured Gammaproteobacteria bacterium. Taxonomy (GTDB): domain Bacteria; phylum Pseudomonadota; class Gammaproteobacteria; order Nevskiales; family Salinisphaeraceae; genus Salinisphaera. The sequence continues at coordinate 110,205 of CAWIGB010000016.1, read as the reverse complement.
CCGGCTCATCTCGCCCAGCTCGAGGCTTGGCTGAAAAGCTATCGTCCCGAGGAGTTGTTCGACGACATCGGGCGACTGCGCTCCGAGTTGACGGACCTCGTGCCGGTTGGCGAACGCCGCATGGGCGCGAATCCGCACGCCAACGGCGGGCTGTTGCTGCGCGATCTGAGGATGCCGGACTTTCGTGACTACGCGGTCGGCGTGCCCGCGCCCGGCACGATGGGCATCGGCGATACGCATGCGCTGGGTCCGTTCCTGCGCGACGTCGTGCGCTTGAACGAGCCACGCCGAAACTTTCGGATCTTCGGGCCCGACGAGACCCTGTCCAACGGTCTCGAGGCCGTGTTCGAAGCCACCCGTCGGCAGTGGCTCGGCGAAATGCGTCCCGACGATGCACTGCTGGCCACCGACGGGCGGGTCATGGAGATGCTCAGTGAGCATCAATGCCAGGGCTGGCTGGAAGGCTATCTGCTGACCGGACGCCACGGACTTTTCAACTGTTACGAAGCGTTCATCCACATTATCGATTCGATGTTCAACCAGCACGCCAAATGGTTGAAGGTGACGGCACAGCTATGTTGGCGTCCGCGTCTGGCCTCGCTCAACTATCTGATCGCATCGCACGTTTGGCGTCAGGATCACAACGGTTTCTCGCATCAGGATCCGGGCTTCATCGATCATGTCGTCAACAAGAAGGCGGAGGTCGTGCGCGTGTACCTGCCGCCGGACGCCAACTGCCTGCTGTCGGTCATGGATCATTGTCTGCGCAGTCGTCATTACGTGAACGTGGTGATTGCGGGCAAGCATCCGGCCCCGCAGTGGCTGACCGTGGACGAGGCGATCGTGCACTGCAGCCGCGGCATCGGCGTATGGGAATGGGCCGGCAACGAAACCGATGACGAACCGGACATCGTAATGGCCTGCTGCGGCGACGTGCCGACACTGGAAACGCTGGCCGCAGTGTCCATCCTGCGCGAGCACCTGCCGGAGCTTACGGTGCGCGTGGTCAACGTCGTCGACCTGATGAAGCTGCAGTCCGAGCGCGAACATCCGCACGGCCTGAGCGACGCCGATTTCGACGACCTGTTCACCGCGGACCGGCCGGTGGTGTTCGCCTTCCACGGCTATCCGTGGCTGGTGCATCGGCTGACCTACTGCCGTCGCAACCGTGGCGTGCACGTGCACGGCTATCAGGAAGAGGGCACCATCACGACGCCTTTCGACATGACCGTGCTCAACGAGCTTGATCGTTTCCATCTGGCGATCGATGCCATCGATCAGCTCCCGCGCCCGCATGCCCGCGCGGCGCGTCTCAAACGGTTGCTGGGCGACAAACTCATCGAGCACCGCCAGTACATTGACCGCTACGGTGAGGACATGCCGGAAGTCCACGACTGGCAGTGGCCGGCCGCGTAGTCGAGAGCGCATGGCACGGCGCCTGCTCAGCGTGTGCATGCCGGCGCGTTCGGATTCTCGCGTGCAATTGACCCGGGTCAACGCGCGCCTGTAGCGCACGACTCATAATTTGATACATGGCACGGACACGCCATGCCGGAGCGGATACTCCAGGAGGCGAGCATGGATCGAACGACTCGTGATCTCGAACACGGACTCGAAGCGGGATCGGAACGCGAGTTCGTCTCGGATGATCGTGATGACTGGATGCTGGCGGTGGATATTCGGGAGTTCGACGAGTATTACCTGATTCGCATCGAGCTGCCCGGTGTCATGGCCGAAGATATAGCGCTGGCCGTGGAGGATGGTGTGCTGCTGCTCACTGGTGAGCGCCCGCGGCTCTGGCACGGCGGAAATCGAAGGCGGCATCGATGCCCGTACTGCCACCGCCATTTCGCACGCAGCGTGAGCCTGCCGTCCGACGCATTGTGCGAACGATTCGATGTGACACGACAGGATGGCGCGGTCGAGATCCGCTTTCTCAGGAATGCTGCGGCCGCGGTCGAAGCAAAGCAGACCCCGATCACAACGCTGTAATGGCATAGGACGGCCGTCGAGATCGCAGATCAAGCGCTGCACGCAGTGCACAGCGCCGATCGCCTGGATGGAGCATGAAGCAGGTTAATGAAGCAGTAGGTTAATGAACAAGAAACTCTATCCCTATATCTGGTCGGTGCTCATCCCCGTGCTCGTACTGATCACCATGATGCAGCTGTCTAATGACCGATCTTCCCCCGTCAGCCTGCCGTACAGCGCCTTTCAGCATGAACTGGCGCAAGGCCACATCAAGGACGTGGTGGTCGGGCAGCAATCGATCAGCGGCGAATTCAAGCAGCCGCAGAATGGCAAGAGTCGTTTCACGACATTACGAGTTCCGCCGGATATCCGGGCCGAACTCGACAAGGCCGGGGTGACCTATCGCGGGGCGCCCGATACGAGCTGGATCGGCACGCTGTTGTCGTGGATCCTGCCGATGGGTTTGTTTCTTGGCGTATGGGTCTTTCTCATGCGGCGGATGAGCGGTGGTGGTGCCGGCGCCGGCGGATTCATGCAGGTCGGCAAGAGCCGCGCCAAGGTCTATGTCGAAACCGATACCAAGGTCGGTTTCGATGACGTCGCCGGTGTGGACGAGGCCAAGGAGGAGTTGGTCGAACTGATCGAGTTCCTCAAGGATCCCAAGCGCTACAGCACGCTGGGCGCCCATATCCCCAAGGGCGTGCTGCTGGTCGGCCCGCCGGGCACCGGCAAGACCCTGCTCGCCCGGGCGGTGGCCGGCGAGGCGGAGGTGCCGTTCTTCTCGATCAGCGGCTCCGAGTTCGTCGAGATGTTCGTCGGCGTGGGCGCCGCCCGCGTACGCGACCTGTTCCAGCAGGCACGCGCCAAGGCGCCGGCGATCATCTTCATCGATGAGCTGGACGCGCTCGGGCGTGCCCGCGGTGTGTTCCATCAGGGCGGCAACGACGAGCGCGAACAGACGCTCAACCAGCTCCTGGTCGAGCTCGATGGTTTCGACCCGAGCGGCGGTCTCGTACTCCTGGCAGCCACCAACCGACCCGAGATTCTCGATCCCGCGCTGCTACGCGCGGGGCGCTTCGATCGTCAGGTGCTGGTCGATCGGCCGGACAAGGCCGGCCGCATCCAGATTCTTCGTGTACATGTGAAGAAGATCCGTTTGGCGGATGACGTGGCGCTGGAGCAAATCGCGGCGCTCACGACCGGCTTTACCGGTGCTGATCTCGCCAATCTGGTCAACGAGGCGGCGCTGCTTGCCACACGGCGTCGTGCCGAGGCCGTTACGATGCTCGATTTCAACAATGCGATCGAACGCATTGTGGCCGGGCTGGAGAAGAAGAACCGCATCCTGAATCCGCGCGAGCGCGAGATCGTGGCCCATCACGAAATGGGGCATGCGTTGATGACACGACTGCTCCCCGGCGTGGACCCGGTGCACAAGGTCTCGATCATTCCGCGCGGCATCGGGGCGCTCGGCTATACGCTGCAGCGACCGACCGAGGATCGCTTTCTCATGACGCGCGAGGAACTCGAGAACAAGATCGCCGTGCTGCTGGGCGGCCGCGCGGCGGAGAAACTGGTTTACGGCCATCTGTCGACCGGTGCCGCCGACGATCTGTCCAAGGCGACCGATCTGGCACGCAGCATGGTCACGCGCTATGGCATGGACGAGCAGCTTGGCTATGTCACCTACGACCACGAGCCGGCCAGCCTGCTCGGGCCAGGTGGTTACGGTGGATCAAGCGAGCGCCCGTTCAGCGAACAAACCGCCGATGCCATCGACAGTGCCGTGCGCGCCATCATCCATGACGTATTCGAGCGTGTTTACGCCGCGCTGGAGCACAATCGCAAAGTGCTGGTGGCCGGCGCGAAGGAGTTGCTGGAGCACGAAACGCTGGATGCGGTGGATCTGGATCGACTGGCGGCGGATCTGGGTGGCGACGGGGAATTGGTGATGCCGCTGCGTCTCGGCGCGTCGAAATAAAGCGGCGTCGCGCAGGAGGGCGCCGCGCGCGGCGTGAACTGGGGGTTGCGCAGGGGCACCCGCCGAATCGGCTTGACCCGGATCAAGTCGTTCCTGGCACCGATTCGCGATCATAACGCATCGAAGTCCGAACGGGCCGGTGTACAACTTGTGGTTTCTCTATTCGTGTCGTGTGGCGCTGACGGTTGCTGTCATGGCGGTGTCCGGCTGTTCGCTGGCGCCCCACGATAGAACGCCGGCCCCGCCGATTCCGGCGAGCTATGGTGATGCCGGTCTCCGGCCCGCGCTCGATGCCGTCGCGGGTGCACTGGCGGGCCTTCTTCCGCGATCCGCGCCTGCAGCGGCTGATCGAAGCCGCGCTGACGCACAACAGCGATTTGAAGTCGCCGTGAGTCGGGTCGAGGAAGTGCGGGCGCAGTATCGAATCCAGCGTGCGTCCGGGCTACCCCGCGTCGATGCCAGCGGCACCGTGATCCGAGGCAATGTGCCCGGCAATACACCGTTCATCGGCGGCAATGATCTCAAGCAGCATCAGCTGGCGATTCTCGTGCCAGCCTACGAACTCGATTTCTGGGGGCGGGTGGCGAATCTCCGGCAGGCGGCGCTGGCCGAGTATCTGGCGACCGATGAAGCCCGCCGCTCGTTCGAGATCAGCCTGATCACCCAGGTGGCCGATACTTACCTGTTGCAGCGTGAGTTCGACGAGCGGATCGCGCTGGCAACGCAGACGCTCGGCAATCGCAAGGAATCGTTGCGCATCGCGCGGCGTCGTTACGAATTGGGGGCAACGTCCGAACTGGCGCTGCGCCAGGTTCAGACGCTGACCGGCAGTACGCGTGTGGATCTCGCGGCACTGCACCAGCAGAGCGACCGGAATCAGAATCTCATGCAGCAACTCGTCGGCCAGTGGCCGAGCGGATTGCCGGCCCCGCGGCAGCTGGGCGATCAGGGCATCGTCACCGCGATTGCGCCCGGGCTGCCGTCCGATCTGCTACTCAATCGCCCTGATCTACGGGCCGACGAGGCGCGATTGCGCGGCGCCAACGCCAATATCGGCGCCGCGCGGGCCGCTTTTCTGCCGCAGATAACGCTCACCGGCAGCTACGGCACGGCGAGTAGTCAGCTCAGCGATCTGTTTGCGGCCGGAACCGCCAGCTGGTTGTTCGTGCCGCGCCTGACTCTGCCGCTGTTCGACTACGGCGAGCGCCGGGCCAATCTCGATCTGGCCTGGGCTCGGCGTCATACGGCGGTCTCGCAGTACGAGTCGGATGTGCAACAGGCATTTCGTGAAGTTCGCGACGGGCTCACGGCGCGCAAGTGGCTACGGCTCCAGGTCGAGGCCCTGAAATACACCGTGGCGGCCGAGCACGCCCGGGTACAGCTTGCCCGCCATCAATACGACAACGGCTCGGTGGCCTTCATCGAAGTACTCGATGCCCAACGCGCACTGTTCACCGAGCAGCAGCGGCTGGTGCAGATGCGTCGAGCCGAGCTCACCAACGCGGTCGATCTATATCGCGCACTCGGTGGCGGCCGGGTCGACAATCTCATGCCAACGGGAGCGAGTACATGACCGTGAGCCCGAAGATGAAGACGGCGCTGTTCTGGGGCGGGGCGGCGTTGCTGATCGTCGCGATCGGTATATGGGCTTGGCTGCGCTGGCAGCCCGACGGGCCGGGGCCGGGTTTCGCTGCCAGCAACGGCCGTATCGAAGCGGTGGATATCGAGATCGCCACGAAGTACGCGGGCCGCATTCATGATATCGCGGTGCACGAGGGCGATTTCGTGGCAGCCGGCCAGGTTGTGGCGCATATGGACACTGCGACGCTGAATGCCCGGTTGGCCCAGGCGAAGGCCCGGGTGATGGAGGCGCGCAGCGTGCAGACCTCGGCGGTGTCCACCGTGGCGTTGCGGCGGGCCGAATACGCCAACGCACAGGCGGTGGTAGCGCAGCGAAAAGCCGAAGCTGATGTGGCCGGCAAGCGCTTTCGTCGCGCGCGGGCCCTGCTCGCGGAGCGGGCCGGATCTCAGCAAGAACTCGATGACAACGAATCGGCCTACCAGCAGGCACGTGCCACGCTCGCCGCCGCGCGTGCTCAGGTCGAAGCCAGCGGCGCCGCGATTCAGGCGGCCCAGGCATCGGTCGGGCAGGCCAAGGCTTCGATTCAGGCCGCCATTGCGGCCACACAGGAACTTGAGGCCGAGCTCGCAGACAGCGTGTTACGCGCGCCGCGCGCGGGGCGTATCCAGTATCGCGTGGCACAGCCCGGGGAAGTGCTGGCGGCGGGCGCCAGCGTGCTCAGCATGGTCGATCTGAGCGATGTCTACATGACCTTCTTCCTGCCGACGGCAAAGGCCGGGCGCGTGGCGCTCGGGGCTGAGGCCCGCATCGTGCTCGATGCGGCGCCGGGCTACGTGATTCCGGCCACGATTTCGTATGTTGCCGATGTGGCCCAGTTCACACCGAAGACGGTGGAAACCGCGGAGGAACGCCAGAAGCTTACGTTCCGGCTCAAGGCCCGGATCGCCCCAGCGTTGCTGCGCCAACATCTCAAACAGGTCAAGACCGGCTTGCCCGGCATGGTTTACGTGCGCCTGAATGCCGCGACGCCATGGCCCGCGGATATGCAGGTCAAGTTGCCGCATGACTGATTCCGGGGCGCCAGTGGACGATAGGTCGGGCGGCGCCGCGCCAGTGGTCTGCCTGAGCGGTGTCGGCCTGAGTTATCGACACCGCCCGGCGCTGATTGATATCGATCTGAGCTTGCCTTGTGGCTGCATGGTCGGGCTGATCGGTCCGGACGGGGTGGGCAAGTCGAGTCTGTTGTCGCTGGTGGCCGGGGCGCGGGCCGTTCAGAGCGGCCGTGTCGAAGTGTTGGGCGGCGACATGGCCGATCCCCGGCACCGCCAACGCAGTTGTCCCCGGATCGCCTACATGCCGCAGGGGTTGGGCAAGAATCTCTACCCGACACTGTCGGTATTCGAGAACATCGACTTCTTCGGCCGATTGTTCGGTCAGGACGCCGCCGAGCGACGCGCGCGCATCGCGCATCTGACCGCGAGCACCGGGCTGGCCGATTTCGTCGATCGGCCGGCTGCCAAGTTGTCCGGTGGCATGAAGCAGAAACTCGGGCTTTGCTGTGCGCTGATTCACGATCCGGATCTGCTGGTGCTCGACGAGCCCACGACCGGCGTTGATCCGTTGTCGCGCCGCCAGTTCTGGGATCTGATCGACCGCATTCGCGCCGAACGCCCGGGCATGAGTGTCGTGGTGGCCACGGCCTACATGGAAGAGGCGGGCCGCTTCGATTGGCTGGTGGCGATGGATGCCGGTCGCATTCTGGCCTGCGATACGCCGGCCGGGCTGCTCGAGGAGACCGGCTGCGAGGATCTGGAGTCCGCCTTCATCGCGCTGCTGCCCGAAGAGCGCCGGCGTGATCACCACGCCGTCGAGATCGGACCGCTGCCGGCTGCGGCACAGGAGATCGCGATCGAGGCGCGTGGGCTGACCATGCGGTTCGGCGATTTCACGGCCGTCGACCGCGTGAGTTTCTCCATCAAACGCGGTGAAATCTTTGGCTTCATCGGCTCCAATGGCTGCGGCAAGACCACGACCATGAAGATGCTCACTGGCCTGCTGCCGCCGAGCGAAGGAAAGGCCTGGTTGTTCGGCCAGCCCGTGGATGCCAACGATATGGCGACCCGTCGCCGAGTTGGCTACATGTCGCAGGCGTTCTCGCTCTATACCGAGCTGACGGTACGACAGAATCTGGTGCTGCATGCTCGGCTGTTCGGCATTCCGGCCGCGGACCGCCCCGCCCGGGTAGCGGCCATGCTCGACCGCTTCGGTCTGTCGCAGGTGGTCGACGCACTGCCCGCGGCATTGCCGCTGGGGCATCGCCAGCGTTTGTCGCTCGCGGTCGCGATGATTCACGAGCCGGAAATACTGATCCTCGACGAGCCGACTTCGGGTGTCGATCCGGTGGCCCGCGATGCGTTCTGGCGGATTCTGGCCGATCTGTCGCGACGGGACGGCGTCACGATCTTCATCTCCACGCACTTCATGAACGAAGCCCAGCGCTGCGACCGGGTCGCGTTGATGCATGCCGGGCGCGTGCTGGCGACCGATCCGCCGGCTGAACTGGCGCGAAAGCGGGCCGCCGACACGCTCGAGGACGCGTTTATCGGTTATCTGAAAGAGGCGGCGGCGCCGGCTGAGCAGCGCGATCCCGCCGAACCGGTGACCAAAGCCGTCCTGGCCGTTGCATCCGCCTCCAGTGCGGCGGCCGCCCGACGCGTGTTCGATCCGCGCCGTACGCTCAGTTATGCGCGCCGGGAAGCACTGGAACTGCGGCGCGATCCGATCCGGTTGACCCTGGCACTGCTGGGCAGCGTGATCCTCATGGTGGTGATCGGCTATGGCATCAACATGGATGTCGAGAATCTGAGCTTTGCCGTGCTCGATCACGATCAGACCACGCTCAGCCACGACTACACCGACAGCATCGCCGGATCGCGTTATTTCACCGAGAAGCCGCCCATCACCGGTTACGCCGATCTCGATCGACGCATGCGCAGCGGTAAGCTGACTCTCGCGATCGAAATCCCGCCGCACTTCGCCCGCGATATCGCCCGCGGGCGCGCCGTGAATATCGGCGCTTGGATCGACGGCGCCATGCCGAGCCGGGCCGAAACCGTCCGGGGCTATGTACAAGGCATGCACCAGCACTGGCTGGTGCGGCAGGCCCGCGAGGCCGGGCGCGGCCGCGAGGCTTTGGGGCGCGTCGATATCGAGACGCGCTATCGCTACAACCCGGACATCGAGAGTCTCACCGCCATAGTGCCGGGCGTGATTCCGTTGCTGCTGATGCTGATCCCCGCCATGCTCGCGGCGCTTAGCGTGGTGCGCGAGAAGGAACTCGGGTCGATCACGAATTTCTACGTCACGCCGACCACGCGCCTTGAGTTTCTGCTCGGCAAGCAGCTGCCGTATGTCGTGCTCGCGATGATCAATTTCGCGCTGCTCATGCTGCTGGCGGTGACGCTGTTCGCCGTGCCGTTCAAGGGCAGTCTGGCCGCGATTACGCTGGCGGCGCTGATCTATGTCACGAGCGCGACCGCCCTCGGGCTGCTGATCTCAACGTTCATGCGCAGCCAGATCGCGGCGATTTTCGGCACCGCCGTGCTGACACTGCTGCCCGCGGTCAGTTTTTCCGGGATGATCAACCCGGTCGCCTCGCTCGAAGGGGCCGGTCGGGTGATCGGCGAACTCTATCCGACCACCCACTTCATCACGATTTCGCGCGGCACGTTCTCGAAGGCGCTGGGCTTCGCCGATCTGTACGGTTCGTTCTGGCCGATGATCGTCAGCGTGCCGATTCTGCTCGGGCTGACCGCCATGCTGTTGCACAAGCAGGCGCGTTGATCGTGCGCGCAGCGAATATCTGGAATCTGGGCATCAAGGAGCTGCGGAGCCTGGCGCGCGACCGCGGCATGCTGGTGCTCATTGTTTATGCCTTCACGTTCGGGATCTACAGTGCCGCCACGGCCATGCCGGAAACGCTGCACAATGCGGCCATCGCGATCGTCGACGAAGATCGCTCGCCGCTCGCCCAGCGGATCGTGGATGCCTTCCAGCCACCTTATTTCCGCCCGCCCGATATGATTGCGCCAAGTCGGATGGACCCGCGTCTGGACACCGGCCAGGATACGTTCGCGCTCGATATCCCGCCGGATTTTCAGCGTGACGTGATGGCCGGCCGGGTGCCGGCCATTCAGCTCAACGTCGATGCGACCCAGGTCCGCCAGGCGTTCACCGGCGCCGGCTATATCCAGAGCATCGTCAACGACGAAGTCTCGGATTTCGTGCGCCGTCGACAGACCGAGCCGGTCCTCCCGGTGGGCCTGGTGCTGCGCGCTCGTTTCAATCCGGAGCTCAGCGAGAAGTGGTTCGGCGCGGTGATGGAACTCATCAACAACATCACCATGCTCTCGATCGTTCTGACCGGGGCGGCGCTGATCCGGGAACGCGAGCACGGCACGGTCGAGCATCTGCTGGTGATGCCCGTCACGCCGCTGGAGATCATGCTCGGCAAGGTGTGGTCGATGGCGATCGTGGTTTTGCTCGCCACGGCATTGTCGTTGTTCGTGGTGATCCGCGGGCTGCTGGCCGTCCCGATACACGGCTCGACGCTGCTGTTTCTGGCGGCCGTCGCGCTGCATCTGTTCGCGACCACATCGATGGGCATATTTCTCGGCACCGTGGCGCGTTCGATGCCGCAGTTCGGCTTGTTGCTCATTCTGGTGTTGCTCCCGCTGGAAATTCTGTCGGGCGGTATGACGCCCCGCGAGAGCATGCCAGCGCCCGTGGCCGACCTCATGCTGGCTGCGCCGACCACGCACTTCGTTTCGTTGGCCCAGGCGGTGCTTTACCGCGGCGCGGGACTGGCCACGGTCTGGCCGCAACTCGCCGCGATTCTGGTCATCGGTATGGTTTTGTTCGCAGCCTCTCTGCTGCGCTTTCGCAAGACCATCGCGACGATGGTCTGAGTCTGTTGTCGCAAGCGTTGAGCCCATTGGCGTCGGGCGCGGAAGACGGGCCGGTGGCAACGCTTGATCGAGATCAACGCCGTTCGTGTCGGCGCGCCTAAAATTCGCCGCTCATCGGTCATCCGAGCGATGGCCAGCGTGGCTCGACGTTTTCTCGAAGAAGGGGCGGGCGGGCGCCGGCAACCATCGTTCTCACTTCGTTCGGCGGCGCGTTATCGGTGGCGGCGCCTGTACGAGGCGGCTGACGAGGGCCCCAGGGAACGGCTTCGGACGCCGCCCCACATGAATGCGAGTAATGCGTTATGAGTTGGAGACAGCACTTCCCGGTTCTGGTGATCGATCCTGAGTGGATCACTCAGGGGGCCGGCGCTTCGATGATCCATGCCCTGAAGGACCAGCTCGAACAACACGCGTGTTCGGTCAAGGTCGCCGACAGCGCCGGCCGGCGGCGCGAGCATGATCCAGGCCCATCCGGAAATCGCAGCCGTGGTCATCAACGGCGATATCGACGGCGCGGCGGCGAGCGGTCCGCTCGAGGATCTGATCGCACGCGTGCGCGCCCGCAACACCGATGTGCCGATCTTTCTGTGTACCGACAAGGTTGCGCTGCGATCGATCAGCATCGAGGCACTGCGCCATGTGCGCGGTTATTTCTGGAAGCTCGAAGACACACCGACGTTCATTGCCGGCCACGTCGCGGAAGCGGCCAGCGAATATCTGGATCGGCTGCTGCCGCCGTTCTTCGCGCAGCTCGTACGCTACGGCGAGGAATACAAGTATTCCTGGCACACCCCCGGCCACAGCGGCGGTGTGGCGTTTCTCAAATCGCCGGTGGGGCGGGCGTTCTTCGAGTACTTCGGCGAGAACGTGCTGCGTTCGGATCTGTCGGTTTCGGTGCCGGAACTGGGGTCGCTGCTCGAACATTCGGGCGTGGTGGGGGACGCCGAACGCGAGGCGGCGCGTACCTTCGGCGCCGATCGAACCTATTTCGTCACCAACGGCACCTCGACGGCCAACAAGATCGTCTGGCATGCCAATGTCGCACGGGGCGATGTCGTGCTCGTCGACCGCAACTGTCATAAATCGATACTGCACGCGATCGTTATGACGGGCGCCGTACCGATTTATCTGCCGACCACGCGCAATGTCTACGGCATCATCGGGCCGATCCCGCGTGCCGAACTGACGGCCGAGCGTATCGCCGAACGGCTGGCCGAACATCCGCTGGTGCCGGAGGGCTGTCGTCACGCGCGGCTGGCGGTGATCACCAACTGCACCTACGACGGCCTGTGCTACGACGTCGACGCGTTGCGGGCCACGCTCGCCGGCAGTGTCGACGTGCTGCATTTCGACGAGGCCTGGTTCGCCTACGCGCGTTTTCATCCGTTCTATGCGGGGCGTTTCGGCATGTCCGAAGGCATGATGCAGCCTGGCGAACCGGCGACGTTCACCACGCAATCAACGCACAAGCTGCTTGCTGCCTTCTCACAGGCATCGATGGTTCATGTGCGCGAGAGTGACGCCCAGCCCCACGACGCCGAACGCTTCAACGAAGCGTTCATGATGCATACCTCGACGTCGCCGCAGTACGGCATCATCGCGTCGCTCGATGTCGCATCGCGCATGATGCGAGGCGCCGGCGGACGCGCACTGGTTGATGACACACTCGATGAGGCCATGGCGTTCCGCGGGCGTTTCGCGCAGGTGACGGACGAACTGGCAGCGAACGACTGGTGGTTCCGGCTGTGGCAGCCGCCGGCCGCCGTGGACGCGGTCGAAGGTAGCGATCCGCGCGAGTCGGCAACGACGCCCACGCCCGAGTCGTGGCTGGTTCGGCACGAGGCGTCTTGGCATGGTTTCGAGGTGCTGGCGAGCGGACACGTGATGCTTGACCCGATCAAGGTCACGATTCTGACCCCCGGCATCGGCTCGGACGGCGTTCCCGCCGACTGGGGTATCCCGGCCGCGATCGTGGCCCGTTTTCTCTGGGCCCGTGGCCTGGTGGTCGAAAAGACCGGGCTGTACTCCTTTCTCGTGCTGTTCTCGATCGGAATAACCCGGGGCAAGTGGGGCAGCCTGCTCGCCGAGTTGTTCGAGTTCAAGGCGCTGTTCGATGCGAATGCGCCGGTCGAGGACGTGTTCCCCGCGTTGTATGCCGAGAACGCGTCGGTCTACGCGGGGCTGGGCTTGCGCGATCTCTGTCAGCGGATGCACGACCTGATCGGGCAGCACGATGCGCTGCGATTGATGCAGGATATCTATACCACGATTCCCACAGCCGTCATGACGCCCGCCGATGCTTACGATGCGCTGGTGCGCGGCCACGTCGAAAACGTGCCGATCGATGCGCTGGCGGGCAGGGTGGCCGCCGTGATGGTGGTGCCGTACCCGCCGGGCATTCCGTTGATCATGCCCGGCGAGAGATTCGGTACGGACGACCGGGCCATCGAGACCTATCTGGGTTTCTGTCGTGCCACCGAGTCGGCATGCCCCGGATTTGCCAGCGAAGTGCACGGGCTTTCGATTGTGGAATCCGAAACCGTTGCCGGCTACACCATCCCCTGTATTCGTGTGGATTGATCGCTCGATCGAATTTCGGCGGCCTATTTGATGCGAATCAATTAGGCCCGAGTGGGACTCGCATATCTTGGTCTCCCGGTCGGGAAACGGCGCCGAGACGGTTCGGCGCTGACAAAACTATTCATTCGTGGCCTGAAACGGCCAAGTAAAGGATTCGAATTATGAGTGGGATGGTCGAAGAAAAGCAGGCCGCGGCGGAACAGCCGGCCGGGCGCCGGGTCGGGCTTCTGAGCCTGATCGGCATGGTGGTCGGCGCCATGGTCGGCGGCGGCGTGTTCAGTCTGCCGCAGAATATGGCCGCGGGCGCGTCGTTGATGGCCGTGATCATCGCCTGGATCGTGACAGCGGTCGGTATGGGCTTTCTCGCCAATACCTTCCGAACGCTGGCAGACAAGCGCCCTGACTTGAGCGCCGGCATCTATACCTATGCGCGTGAAGGCTTCGGCCGTTTCGCCGGTTTTCAGATGGCCTGGGGTTACTGGCTGAGCGCGGCGTTCGGCAACGTCGCCTTCGCCGTTCTGATCATGCAGACCGTGGGGTACTACTTCCCACAGGTGGCGACCGGATGGCCGGCGATCATGGGGGGCTCTGTCCTGATTTGGGCCATGCACTTCATCGTCTTGTTCGGCGTACAGCGCGCCGCATTCCTCAACGCCGTAGCCACGGCGACGAAGATCATACCGATCATCGCTTTTATCGTCATTCTGCTCGTATTTTTCAGTAGCGCCCAGTTTTCCACCGATATCTGGGGGCAGCAGGCCCATCTCGGCAATATTCTGACTCAGGTCAAAAGCACGATGATGGTCACACTCTGGGTGTTCATCGGCATCGAGGGGGCGGTGGTCGTATCCGGGCGTGCCCGCCGCAGCGACGACGTCGGACGGGCAACCTTCATCGGTCTGTTTCTCTGCCTGCTCCTGTATTTCATGGTGTCGGTGCTGCCGTTCGCGATCATGCCGCAGACGACGCTGGCCGGCCTCAAGAGCCCGTCGACCGCGTATGTGCTTGAGCATGTCGTGGGGCAGTGGGGCGCGATCCTGATGATCGTGTCGGTGCTGGTCTCGCTGCTGAGCTGCTGGCTGGCGTGGACGATCATGGTTGCCGAGCTCCCGTTCGAAGGCGCCAAGGACGGCGTGTTCCCGGCCGTGCTCGCCCACGAGAACCGCTACCATTCGCCGGCGCCTTCGCTCTGGCTGTCGTCGGCGGTGATGCAGGCGACCATGTTCGTGGTGCTGTTCGCGCACAATGCCTGGCTGTGGCTGATCGCGATCACCGGCGTCACCGTGCTGCCGCCGTATCTTGCCAGCGCGGCGTATCTCTGGCGCTATGCCTGCACGCCGGCGTTCGCCAGCGCGCATGGTCACGAGCATCGCAATCCGGCGCTGATCAGCGGCGTGCTGGGTACCGTCTATGCGCTGTGGATGCTCTATGCGGCCGGCCCGCAGTTCATCCTGCTGTCGACCATCATCTTCGCGCTCGGTATCCCGGTGTACTGGCACACACGGCGCCAGCATGGTGTCGACGCGATAGTGTGTCGAGCTCCGCGTCGGACCGTGTCGCTGCGCTGTTCGTTCTCGTCGTAGCCGCACGTCAGTGTCGGTATCGCTGAGCCTCGCCGACCGCTCGCACCGTGGGCATCGGTAAGCGGGGCGGTCATGTCCTACGATCATCTGTTCCAGTTTCTGTTCTTCGCCCCGGGGCGAGGCGCGATACCGCCGAGCAATGCCAGCTGCGAGCGAGATCGTCGCCGCACTCGAGGATTCGGCCTACGAAGTGGCCCGGGCGGGAGTCGTTCGAGGAGACGCGTTTTCTGATCCGCAGCAACGCCTCATTCGGCTGTCTGGTGCTGCAGTGGGACCGGGAAGGCGGCGATACGGCAGATACCGAGGCCTTGGTCGCCTGGATTCGCGATCGCGGCCTCGAATGTCCGATCTTCCTGCTGACCGAGCGGATGCAGCTGGCGGAAATCTCCGAGGCCACGCTCGATCGCGTCACCGGGTACATCTTCCTCGCCGAGGATTCGCCCACCTTCATCGCAGAGAATCTGGCGCGCCATCTGCATAGCTATGCGCGATTCGCTGAAGACCCCGTTCTTCGGGGCGATGGTCGATTACGCGGCCCAGGGCAATCAGGTCTGGACCTGTCCGGGACACAACGGTGGCGTGTTCTACAGCAAGAGCCCGATCGGCCGGGTGTTTGTCGAGCATTTCGGCGAAGCGATCTTTCGCAACGACCTGGACAACTCCGTGGTCGAACTCGGCGATCTGCTGACTCATGAAGGCCCGGCGCTCGCCGCTCAGCGCGAGGCGGCGAAGATCTTCGGCGCTGACCGCACCTATTTCGTCCTCAACGGCACCTCGACCTCGAACAAGATCGTGCTTAGCTCGCTGGTGGGCCGTGACGATCTGGTGTTGTTCGACCGGAACAACCATAAGTCGGCGCATCACGGTGCGCTCGTGCTTGCCGGCGGCATTCCCGTATATCTGCCGACCCAGCGCAACGGCTACGGCCTGATCGGGCCGATCGATTATGACGCGCTCGACGAAGCCGGCATCCGCCAGGCGATCCGTGCAGCATCCGCAGGTCAGCGATCCGGCGATCGCCGATCGCCAACGGCCGTTCCGCGTGGCAGTCATCGAGCAGTGTAGCTACGACGGCAGCATCTACAACGCCCGAATGATCCTCGAAAAGCTCGGGCCTCTGTGCGATTACATCCTGTTCGACGAGGCCTGGGCGGGCTTCATGAAGTTCCATCCGCTGTTCGCCGAGCATTTTGCCATGGGGCTTGCCGATCTGGGCGCCGATCAGCCGGGCATCATCGCCACGCAGTCCACCCACAAGCAGCTCGCGGGTTTCTCTCAGGCGTCGCAGATTCATGTGCGTGACGCACATATCGCGGGCCAGAAGCGCTGTATCGAGCACCGGCGCTTTAACGAGATGTACATGCTGCATGCGTCGACGTCGCCGTACTACCCGTTGTTTGCCTCGCTCGACGTCGGCGCGCAAATGATGAAAGGCCGCTCGGGCCAAGTGCTGTGGGACGAGACCATTCGTCTGGGCATCGAGCTGCGCAAGAAGATCCGGCAGCTCAAGCGGCACTTCGAGACGACCGAATCCGACCCGGCGCGGCGCTGGTTCTTCGATCCGTTCGTGCCGGACCGAGTACGGTTGCCGCGCTCCGGTGTATGGCAGGCGGTCGATGGAGACATCGCCTGGGAAGACGTCGAGACCGACCGCCTGGCCAGCGACCCGGCGTGCTGGGCGCTCACGCCGGACGCGGCCTGGCACGGCTTTCGACATCTGGTGCCGGACTACGCCATGACCGATCCGAACAAGCTCACGCTGCTTACGCCCGGGCTGGATCCGGCGACCGGCGCCTATGCGGATCACGGCGTGGCGGCCGCTGTGGTGGCGCAGTATCTGCGCGAGCAGGGTATCGTGCCGGAGAAGAACGATCTCAACAGCCTGCTGTTCCTGCTCACCCCGGGGATGGAATCGAGCAAGGCCGGCACGCTGTTGAGCGCATTGATGGCATTCAAGCGGCTGCATGATGCCAACGCGCCGCTGGCGGAGGTCATTCCCGCATTCGTGGCGACTCATGGCGATCGCTATGCCGGGCTCGGCCTGCGCGATCTATGCGCCGAGATGCATGCCTTCTATCGCGATGCCGATACGGCAGGACTGCAGCGCGATCAGTTCCGCGCGGCCCATTTCCCGGAGATCGCGCTCACGCCCAAACAGGCGACCGATCGCCTGATCGCCAATGATGTCGACTTCCTGCCGATCGACGAGATCGACGGCCGTATAGCCGCCACGCTCGCGCTGGTCTATCCACCGGGCATCGGCGTGGTCGTGCCCGGCGAACGCTATGACGCCGCGGCCCGGCCGATGCTGGATTACTTCCGCATGTTCGAGGCGGCGGCCAATCGTTTCCCGGGTTTCGCCAACGAGATCCAGGGGCTGTATGCCGTCACCGAAGAACGGCCGTACACGACTTTACACCTATGTGGTGCAGGAATGATGCGCCCGCACAAGACGGCATACGCCGTCGATGCTTTGTCATTGCAAGGAGTTCGATCATGAGCCAGCTGGGCACATATTCCGAAGTCGGCACGCTGCGCCGCGTGCTGGTGCATCGCCCGGATCTGAGTCTGCAGCGGCTCACGCCGGGTAATCGTGAAAGCCTGTTGTTCGACGACGTGCTCTGGGTCAAGCGTGCGCGCGAGGAGCACGACGTATTCGTGGATTCGCTGCGCGAGCGCGATGTGGAAGTGCTGTACCTTCAGCATCTGCTCGCCGAGACGCTGGAAGACGCCGAAGCACGGCGCTGGCTGCTGGAACGCGCGATCACGCCCGGCAACGTCGGCGTCGCCCTTTGCGACGAAGTGCGCGCTTATCTGAGCGAAAGGCCGGCGCGAGAACTCACGGACATGCTGATCGGCGGCCTGGCGCGCGCGGAAAGCCCGTTCAGCGGTACCGGGCTGACCACCGAGGCCATGGATGGCCACGACTTCATCCTGCCGCCGTTGCCGAACCATCTTTTCACACGAGATACCTCCTGCTGGATCTATAACGGCGTATCGGTCAACCCGATGGCGAAACCCGCGCGCCGACGCGAAACCCTGAACTACCAGGCGATCTATCGCTTCCATCCGCTGTTTCGCGATCAGCCGTTCACATTCTGGTTCGGCGAGGAAGACCGCAGCTACGACGGTCAGACGATCGAAGGCGGCGACGTCATGCCGATCGGCAACGGCACCGTGCTGGTCGGCATGGGCGAGCGCACCACGCCGCAGGCGGTCGAGGCGTTGGCGCTGAATCTGTTCGCGCGCGGCGGTGCCGAGCGCGTGATCGCCGCGGCGTTTCCCAAGGCGCGCGCGGCGATGCATCTGGATACCGTGTTCACGCTGCTCGATCGCGATGCGGCCACCATGTTTCCGGCGGCAGTGCAGTCCTTTCGTACCTGGAGCCTGCGCCCCGGCGCACGCGAGGGCACGCTGGACCTTCGGGCGGAAGACAATTTTCTGGATGCGGTCGCCGATGCGCTGGGCGTCAAGACGCTGCGCGTGATTCCGACCGGCGGCGACGAGTATGAAGCCGAACGCGAGCAATGGGACGACGGCAACAACGTGCTCGCGATCGCGCCGGGGGTGGTCATCGCCTACGACCGCAACGTCTACAGCAATACGCAACTGCGCAAGGCCGGCATCGAGGTGATCACGATCCCCGGATTCGAGCTCTCGCGCGGGCGGGGCGGAGCGCATTGCATGAGCTGTCCGATCGAGCGCGATCCGATCTAGTTTTTTCTGGGAATTTGATCATGGCCTTCAATCTGAACAACCGCAGTTTTCTTACCCTCAAGGATTTCTCGCCCGCGGAGATCGGCTATCTGCTGACACTCTCCCGCGAGCTCAAGGCCGCGCGCGCGGCCGGCACGGAACAGCCTCGGCTGGCCGGCCGCAACATCGCGCTGGTGTTCGAAAAGGACAGTACCCGCACGCGCTGTGCGTTCGAGGTCGCCGCCCACGATCAGGGCGCCCACGTGACCTATCTCGGGCCGTCCGGCTCGCACATGGGCGTCAAGGAAAGCATCAAGGACACGGCGCGCGTGTTGGGGCGCATGTTCGATGCCATCGAATATCGCGGTTTCGGCCAGTCGATCGTCGAGACGCTGGCGGCGCATGCGGGCGTACCGGTCTGGAATGGTCTGACCGACGAATTCCATCCGACCCAGGTGCTGGCCGATTTCCTCACCATGAGCGAGCACTGCGACAAGCCGCTCAAGGACATCACGTTCTGTTTCGTCGGCGATGGCCACAACAACGTGGCTGTATCGCTGATGATCGCTGCGGCCAAGCTCGGCATGGGCTGTCATATCGCGGCACCGGCCGAGCGCCAGCCCGCCGCCGAACACCTGGCGTTCTGTCGCGCGCTCGCTGAGGATACCGGCGCGCGCATCGTGGTCACCGACGATGTGCAGGAGGCCGTAGCCGGCGTGGATTTTCTCTATACCGATGTCTGGGTTTCGATGGGCGAGTCCGAACAGACCTGGGCATCGCGGATCGAGTTGCTGCGCCCTTACCAGATCAATCGGCAGATGCTGGATCTGACCGGCAACCCGGCCGTGCGCGTCATGCATTGCCTGCCGGCGTTCCACAACCGCGAAACGCGTCTACGGCGAGAAGATTTACCAGACCTACGGGCTCGATTCGATGGAAGTCACCGAGGAGGTCTTCGAATCGGAGCATTCCATCGTATTCGACCAGGCCGAGAACCGGCTGCACACGATCAAGGCGATCATGGTCGCCACGCTGGGGCGCTGACATGCGTGTCGTCGCTGCCCTGGGCGGTAATGCCCTGCTGCGTCGCGGTGAAGCCGTTGACCGCCGCGAACCAGCGCGCGAACGCGGCGGTTGCCGCCGAGGCGTTGGCGGCCGTGGTGCGGGCCGGGCACGAAGTCGTGATCGCGCACGGTAATGGGCCGCAGGTCGGGCTGCTGGCGTTGCAGGGGGCGGCCTACAAGGCAGACGAACTTTATCCGCTCGACGTGCTCGGAGCCGAAACCGAGGGCATGATCGGGTACCTCATCGAGCAGGAACTGGCGAATCGGCTGCCGCGGGATCAGCAGATCGCGACCTTGCTGACGCAGGTGGAAGTCCGGCTGATGACCCCGCGTTCGACAAGCCGAGCAAACCGGTTGGCCCCGTCTATACGCAGAGCCGAAGCCGAGGCGCTGGCCGGTCAGCATGGCTGGCAGATCGCGGCGGACGGCGCGGGCTATCGACGGGTGGTCGCTTCGCCGGCGCCGGTCCGTATTCTCGAACTGGACGTCATTGCCTTGTTGTTGCGGGAAGGTGTTGTTCCCGATCTGCGCCGGAGGTGGCGGCATTCCGGTGGTACGCGGGGAGGATGGCGCGTATCAGCGGGGTGGAAGCCGTAATCGACAAGGACGCGACCAGTGCGCTGCTCGCACGATGTCTGAACGCCGAAGCCCTGTTGCTGTTGACGGATGTCGATGCCGTGCAGACCGATTACGGCACGCCCAACGCCCATCGCATCCGGCGCATCAGTGCGGATACGCTCGAAGACATGACGTTCGACGCGGGATCCATGGCGCCGAAGGTCGCGGCGGCCCGGGATTTCGTTCATGCCGCCGGAGGATTCGCGGCGATCGGGCGGCTCGAGGATGCGCGCTTCTGCTGAATGGCCGCGCCGGCACGCGGATCGAGCCCGGCCGAGAGGCGAATATGCCTATTACTGGGGGGCGGCCGCGCAAGGCGCGAAGCCGGATCGGTAATTGCGCAGTTTTTTGAGCCAGATCAATAGATCGCGCGCGATGGAAGTTGATGATAATCGTGTGTTCCATGACATGGATATGCTCGTGACCACATTTTCCGTACTGGCAATGCTCGGCAACCAATATTGCGTATCGCTGCTCAAGGAAGTGCAGGCGGCAATCGAAGAGTCCGACTGGCAGGCGGCCGAAGAGCGCTTGCAGGCATTCGTTATTCAGGCCGGATCTTGCCTGTCCGCTGAAACCGACCTGCTCTACCCGAGGCTTTTCGAGTCCGCGTCGGTCGATCGGCGTCGGTTGGAGCGTATGGGGTGCCGGCAACAGCAGATCCTGTGTCGCCAGCAACGGCTGACGGAGCGTGTTTCAGCGCAGGTGCGCCGAGTCGCTCCGGGCGCGAGCTGACAGCTTTGATCAGGGCCCTGGCCGCGCATCGGCGCACCGCACAACCACTGCTGGATAGGCTGCCGCATAGCGACGAGGTCCTATTGAAGGCATTCGCCGAGCGGCTGCGCCAGCCGTATCCAAAGGGCAATGGCGCCGATGGGGGATTGTGGATGCCCGCACTCGGGTGCCCCACGCTGCCCGAACAGACCAATCGATTCGACTTCTGACCGGTTCGTCCGTCGGGCGCGAAGGCGAACTATAGGAGATGGCGTCGCTTCGTATCGGGTTGCTGCTTGCCAATCGTCGGTAGGCTGGCACCGGCCGCCCGCTCCAGTCTGCATGCGTTGCCTGAGCCAGGCAGATCATCGTCGTTCTTCAACCGTTCCAGGCCGGGCAGATCGTCGATATGAATCTCCTTGCCGCTTTTCCGGATCAGACCCTGGCTCTGCAATTGCGAAAGCGTTCGCGAGAGCGATTCGTGCCGCATACCCAGATAGCTGGCCGTATCGAGATAGATCATGGGCAGGCGCAGATGCACGGGCGACTGTCCGAGCGCCCTGAATATCGCGCTCAGCTCGAGCAGGAATGAAATCACCCGTCGGCTGCCGCTGTTAAGCGCGAGGGTGAGATGCGATTCGTACTCGCGGCGCAGACAGTCGCTCATCAGCCGGATCAATTGGCGCTGAAGCGCATCGTGCATCGCGTTCAGCGGAATACGGCACAGCCAGCTGTCCTCGAGCGCGGCGAAGCTGCGTGACCCATTGCTTCTGGTACGGTTCGGCAAGGCCGATGATGGCGCCGGGAAAGCGGAATGCCATCACCCGCTCCGTACCGTCCGCTTCATCGATGTACGCTTTCAGGGAACCCACCCGCAAGGCGTAAAGCGAATCGATGACATCGCCCTGGTGGACCAGGATCTGGCCGGCCTTCACCGGACGCGAGTAACGCCAGATCTGATGTTCGAAACTGCTGAGCCGAGTGCCTTCTAGGTCCGCCGGCAGGCAGCCGGGCTTGAACATACAGGCGCCGCACTTGCCGTGAGCGGTGGTGACTTGACCGGTATACCGCGCCGGGGGGCGAGCCGAGTCGGAGACACGATCGCCGGCGGCCGTCATTCGGGGGATCGACATCTGACTTCTCCTGGGCTCGAGCCCGACGAGACTACGAATAAGTATCGAATTTACGCAGCTTTAAAGAGTGCGCTGGTGATCCAGATCAAAACTCTTTTCGAGTACAACTCTCGACACTATCAGAGTCTATGATTTTCGTCGCCGCTGGTTTGGTGCGAAAGGCACGCATAAGGGGCTATTCGGAAGACAGCGAGGCGATCGGTCGATGCGATCGTCGCGGTAGCGCACTCATACGGCTTTCAATAACAATATCTTGACTGGGAGGTCCCGTGAATATTGAGTCGGCGGCAGGCTTGGGGGCGCGGGCGGGAGATCGTCTGAGCACATTGATTGATCGGGTCGCTGTGGCGCAACCTCTGGTCACGGCCGTGGTGCAGCCCACCGACGTAGCGTCGCTCGGCGGTGCGCTGGACGCCGCACGGCAGGGCCTGATCGAACCGATCCTGGTCGGGCCCGAGGCCGAGATACGAGCGGTCGCCGACGCGCATCATCTGGATGTGGAGCATCTGCAGTTCGTAGCCAGTGGTCACGGCCACGAAGCCGGACAGTGCGCAGTCGATCTCGTTCGTTCAGGCAAGGCGCATGCGCTAATGAAGGGAAGCCTGCATACGGATGCCTTCATGGCGCCTGTGGTGGCGCGCAGCGGCGGTCTGCGCACGGCGCGTCGCATGAGCCACGTATTCGTGCTCGACACGCCGGCCTATCCGCGCTTGCTGCTGATTACCGATGCCGCGATCAACATCGCGCCCGATCTGGCGGCCAAGCGCGATATCACCCAGAACGCGATCGATCTGGCCCGCGCGATCGGCATCGATCCACCCAAGGTGGCGATCGTCTGTGCGGTGGAGACGGTGACGCCGGCGCTGCCGTCGACCTGCGAGGCGGCCGCCCTCTGCAAGATGGCCGAGCGCGAGCAGATTGTCGGCGGACTGCTGGACGGGCCGTTGGCCTTCGACAACGCGGTATCGCCGGAAGCCGCCCGGGCCAAGGGCATCGTATCGGCGGTGGCAGGGCAGGCCGACATCCTCGTCGTCCCCGATCTCGAAGCCGGCAACATGCTCGCCAAGCAAATCGAATATCTGGCCGGTGCCCATCTGGCCGGCGTGGTGGTGGGCGCCCGCGTGCCCATCATGCTCACCAGCCGTGCCGACAGCGCGCTGGCGCGGCTTGCCTCCTGTGCCGTGGCCGCTCTCTATCGGCAATGGCAGGTCGCTCGCACGGGCATCGAATAAACCGGCCGAAGGGCGCATAGGCGCGCACGCTTTCGGCCGGCTTTACTCGCCCTGCGCTGCATCTTGCGCAGTTGTGATCAGGATCAAGGACGGCGCCCCGCGCAGGGCTAGACTTCTGGCCATGGTTTCTCGCCCTGCGAGAGCCCCGCATCACCACCGCCCAAGTGGGCCCCGTGCCAGGAGCCGTCTCATGCTGACCAAGACGCAACCTTCGAAACTGGATGAAAGCGTGCTGCGTTCGCGTTATGACAATTTCATCGGGGGCGAATGGCGGGCGCCGGAAAAAGGACGCTATTTCGCCGATACGAGCCCCATTGATGCCAGCATGCTGTGTGAATTCGCGCGCTCGGATGAACAAGACGTCGAACACGCGCTGGATGCCGCGCATGCCGCAAAGGCGGGCTGGGCGCACAAATCGCCGAGCCAGCGCGCCGAGATTCTCAACCGCATCGCCGATCGCATCACCGAAAACCTCGAACTGCTGGCGCGGGTGGAAACCCGCGACAACGGCAAGCCGATCCGCGAGACGCTGAATGCGGATATTCCGCTGGCCGCCGATCATTTCCGTTATTTCGCCAGCTGTATCCGCGCCGAGGAAGGCAGTATCGGCGAGATCGATCGCGACACGATCGCCTATCATTTCAAGGAGCCGCTGGGCGTGGTCGGCCAGATCATCCCCTGGAATTTCCCGTTGCTGATGGCCGCATGGAAGATGGCGCCGGCGCTTGCGGCCGGCAATTGCGTGGTCATCAAGCCGGCCTCGGACACGCCGATGAGTCTGGCGGTGCTGATGGATCTGATCGCCGATCTGCTGCCGGACGGCGTGCTCAACGTGGTGTTCGGCCATGGCTCGGAAGTCGGCGCGCCGCTGGCACGCAGCCCGCGCATCGCCAAGATCGCATTCACCGGAGAGACCACGACCGGGCGCCAGATCATGCAGTACGCCGCAGAGACCATCATTCCGCAGACCATGGAACTGGGTGGCAAGTCGCCGAACATATTCTTCGCGGACGTGATGGACGCCGACGACGAGTTTCTTCGACAAGGCGCTGGAAGGCTTCGCGCTGTTCGCTTTCAATAAAGGCGAGGTCTGTACCTGCCCATCGCGGGCGCTGGTGCAGGAGTCGATCTTCGACGAATTCATGGAACGGGCGACCGCGCGCGTCGCCGCCATCAGGGTCGGCGATCCGCTCGATCCCGGCAAACCAGATGGGCCCGCAATGTTCGGCCGGCCAACTCGAAAAGATCCTCAACTATATCGATGTCGGCAAGCAGGAAGGCGCGGACTGCCGGACCGGCGGGCAGCGCGCCGAAGTGGCCGAAGCGCTGGCCAATGGTTACTATGTCCAGCCGACCGTGTTCGTCGGGCACAACAAGATGCGCATCTTCCAGGAAGAGATCTTCGGCCCGGTGCTGTCGGTCACGACGTTCAAGGACATGGATGATGCGATCAGGATCGGCAACGACACGCTCTATGGCCTCGGCGCCGGCGTCTGGTCGCGCGACGTCAACAACACCTATCGTGTGGGCCGGGCCATCCAGGCCGGTCGGGTATGGACCAACTGCTACCACGTCTATCCGGCGCATGCGGCGTTTGGTGGCTACAAGCAATCGGGCTTCGGACGCGAGACGCACAAGATGATTCTCGATCATTACCAGCAGACGAAGAATCTATTGGTGAGCTATAGCACCAAAGCGATGGGTTTCTTCTGAGCCGGAATCGATAACGGGCGCTTCGGCGGACGGGCAGCCGTTCGGCTCGACGCGCCATTACGGCTGTGTCGATGTGCTTTGGCGTGGACCGGCCCTATTCAAAAGGGATTGAACGATGACGATTGAAGGCAAGGTCGCGCTGATCACGGGCGGCGCACAGGGTATTGGTCTGGGTATTGCCCGGCGGCTGGCCGCCGACGGCGCGGATATCGCGCTGGTCGATATGAAGGGCGAAAAGCTCGTGGCTGCGGCCGAGCATATCGAGGCGCTCGGCCGGCGTGTCACGACGTTCGTCGCGGATGTCTCTGATCGCGATCAGGTCTATGCCGCGATCGATCACGCCGGCGCGAACTTGGTGGCTTCGATGTGATGGTCAATAACGCGGGCATCGCGCAGGTGAACCCGATCCTGGATGTCACGCCGGAAGAAGTCGACCGCATCCTGCGCATCAACATCGAGGGCGTGCTCTGGGGTATCCAGGCCGCGGCGAAGAAATTCCAGGCGCGGGGCCGCAAGGCAAGATCATCAACGCGGCATCGATCGCGGGTCACGAGGGTTTTGCCATGCTCGGTGTCTATTCGGCCACCAAATTCGCCGTCAGGGCGCTGACCCAGGCCGCCGCACGTGAACTGGCCGCCTCGGGCATCAACGTCAATGCCTACTGCCCCGGCGTGGTCGGGACCGACATGTGGGTCGAAATCGATGAACGCTTTGCCACGCTGACCGGCGCGGCGAAAGGCGAAACCTACGACAAGTATGTCGGTGGCATCGCGCTCGGCCGCGCGGAGACGCCGGAGGATGTCGCCGCGCTCGTGTCTTATCTCGCCGGGCCGGATTCCGACTACATGACCGGACAGTCGGTGCTCATCGACGGCGGCATGGTCTATCGCTGAGATCTCGGCGGGTGGCCGTCGGGCAGGTAGGCGCCGCTCGGAATCCCTGTTCCGGGGCGCAGGAGTGCAGAAGACTCAGGTGGCCGCATGCCGAAACGATTGTTGTTCACGCCGAAAGCTGACCGCGCTGGTGCGCCAGCTCGCCGCGCATCATGGCCCGCTGATCTTTCATCTGTCCGGCGGCTGCTGCGAGGGCAGTGCGCCGATGTGTTTTCGCCAGGCGGATTTCCGCGTCGGCGCGCGCGATGTGATGCTGGGCCGGGTCGCGGGTTTTCCCTTCTATGTCGGACCCGAACAATTCGACTACTGGGCCTCCTGTGAATTGAGCATCGATGTCACGACCGGCGGCGGCGACAGTTTTTCGCTGGAAGCGGCCGATGGCCTGCGCTTCATCGTGCGCTCGCGGCTGTTCACCGCTGCTGAGATCGCCGAACTCGCGGCGGCGGGTTCGCCATCGACCGGGCCGGAAACCATCCTCGACAACCATTCAGCGCAGGAGGCAGCTGTGGCGTGTGAGAGATGATTCCCCCAGTCCTGATTGGCGCGAACGTTGGGGGATCCCCCTTCGGTGCGCATTGGCGGAACAAGTGGCTCAGAGTCGCACGGCGTGATCATCGGCGGACGTCCGGGGACGGACGTCCGCCGAGCTCGGCGCATCCGCCGTTCAGGCGTTTTCGACCACTTCAATACTCGGATCGAGCTTGATATCGGCGGTCAGCGAGTTGGTGACCAGGCAGGCGGTTTCGGCCTTGTCCAGACATTGGCGCGCCAGGTGCTCGTCGGCCGCGTTGCGCACCACCAGATGCGGTTTCATGGTCAGGTGCGCGAAATGGTTGCGACCGTCGTGGCGTTCGAGCACGCCGTGCACGTCGCAAGCGACGCTCTCCCAGTCCAGCTTCGAGGCGCGGGCCACGCTCCGGAAGGTGAGAACGAAACAGCCGGCGACGGAGGCCATCAGCAATGTTTCGGGCGACCAATAGCCGGCCGGGCCATCGAATTCCGGAGGCGCGGTGGCTGCGAGGTCCGGCAGCTGATCGCCGCCCAGGTGAACCTCGCCCTCGGCCGAGCCCTTGGCGTGGACGTGATAATGATGAGGAAGTGACTGCATGAGGTGCTCCGCGGTGATCGAAGACACAACGATAGGACGTGTTGCCTTGCGCGGCGTTGACGTGCGTCAACGCCGCATGCGCACCCGCGGGTGGGCGCCGGGGTCGCGCGTCGCATCACGGGGCCGAGCGCTATGCCACAGCGCGAACGCCCCTGGCAGGAGCACGGCGTGAGTTACCTGGTCGTCAACGCCGGCTCATCGTCGTTGAAGATGGCGCTGTTCGCGGCCTCGGCCCCGAGCGACGCGCTCCAGCGTTGCCTCGGCGCGTCAGTAGATTATCACGACATGCCTGCCCGGCTGCGCCTGCGGGCGGCTGATGGCCGGCTGCTCGACGAGCGGGAACTACCGACGGGATGCGACCGACTGACCGCAGCTGTTACGCATGTTCTGGCGGAATGCGATCGCATTCCGGGCGCCGGGACGCTGACGGCGGCCGGTCATCGGGTGGTGCACGGCGGCACGCGCTTCACCGCGCCGGTGCGCATCGATCCGGACCGACTCGCCGAGATGGATGCGCTGACGCCGCTTGCCCCACAGCATCAGCCGCACAACCTGGCCGGCGTGCGTACGATCGCCAGACTTCGTCCCGAGCTGGCGCAGGTCGCGTGTTTCGATACGGCGTTTCATCGCACCCAGCCGCCGGTGGCGCAACGATTCGCGCTGCCACGACACTGGTACGAGCAGGGCGTGCGGCGCTATGGCTTCCACGGTCTATCGTACGAATATATCGCCGACCGTCTGCGAGAGGTCGATCCGGCCGCCGCCGCGGGGCGCGCGATCGTGGCGCATCTCGGGCATGGCGCCAGCCTCTGCGCATTGGCGGCAGGGCAGAGCATTGCCACCTCCATGGGGTTCAGCACGCTGGATGGCCTGCCCATGGCTACCCGTTGCGGGGCGCTGGATGCCGGCGTGCTGCTGTACTTGCTGCAGCAGGCAGGCCATCGACCGGCGATCTCAACGACATGCTCTACAACCGCTCCGGGTTGCTCGGCGTCTCGGGTCTGAGCGACGACATGCGTGTGCTGCTGGCCAGCGATACGTCGGAAGCTGCGCAAGCGATCGCGCTGTTCGTTTATCGCTGCGTCTGCGAGATCGGCGCGATGGCCGCGGCGCTGGGCGGTGTCGACGCGGTGGTGTTCACCGGCGGCATCGGTGAACATGCAGGGCCGATTCGCCAGCGCATCCTCGAGGCGCTGGAATGGCTGGGCGTGGAGATCGACGCGAGCGCCAATTCAGGCGACGCATTGCGTATCAGTACGCCTGAGAGCGCGGTGCGCGCCTGGGTCATCCCGACCGACGAGGAACAGGCCATAGCGGCTCATTGCCGGCGTCTGGGTGCGGAATGGGCCGGCCAAGTGCCCGGGTCGCCGCCCTAGGCTTGCAGCGCTTCGAACAGCGCCCTCAGTTCGCTGAACGCGCCTGACGTGCTCAAGGCATCCTCGCGCTCGTCGGGCGCCAGCGGGCGATATGTGGCGAGCTGATGATCAAGGATTCGGGTATCGGCATCGGAGGCATCCGACGCGCCCCGTGCCTGAATACGGCGCCGCGCGGTCTCGGGCGGCACGTCCATGTCGAGGATATGGAACGGACAGCCCGCCTCGTGGGCGACGGCGCGCGCGGCCTCACGCTGATCGCGATCAAGGAAGGTCGCGTCGAGAATCACCGGCCAGCCGCCACGCAGGGCCGCCGCGGCGAGTTCGAACAAGCATTCGTAGGTGGCCACGGACGCCTGTTCGTCATACAACCCATGGCCGGGCGCATCCGCGCGGTGCGCCAGCGCGGAGAGCCCATGCATGCGTTTGCGCTCCACGTCGGAGCGGATCCGGATATAGCCGAAATGCTCGGCCACGCGTTGTGCCGCCCAGCTTTTACCCGAGCCTGAAATGCCGTGGGTGATGACCAGGCGTGGCCGCTCGATCGATAGAGCATGTGCCGTTTCGAGATAACGCGACAGCTGGTGAGGGGCGTCTTGATGGGCATCGGTTCTGGCGCTGAGGTATGCCACTTTCTCGCGCACCAGCGCGCGATGGACCAGGTACGGCCGCAGCACGGTCAGTCCGGCATAGTCGCCGGTGATTTCGAGATAGTGATTAAGAAAGCGATGGCCGGGTTCGGCCAGGCCGTGGGCGTGGAGATCCATGAGCGTGAACGCCATGTCATCCATGACATCGATCCAGCGCAGCGCGGCATCGAATTCGATGCAGTCGAAGGCTTCCCAGCGGCCGGCACGGAAGATCAGATTCGCCAGGTGCATGTCGCCGTGACATTCGCGCACGCAACCCGCCGCGCGGCGACGATCCAGCTCGGGCGCGGCGTCTGCGAGCCGGTCGCGCAGCCAGCTGTTCAATGAGACGAAGGCCGACCGCGCTGCGTCATCGATCAGCGTCCCGAGTTCCTCCAGATTGGCCTTCGCGGCGGCGATGACCGAGGCGGCACTGCCGTAATCGGCCCGGGGCGGCTGCGCTCGGGGCGTCCTGATGATAGCGCGCGATCGTGGCAGCCAGCCCGTCGACCGACTCGGCGGTGATTCGCCCGGCCCGTGCGCAGGCATCGCCCTGGGCCTCCGGCGCAAAGCGCGCCATACGGACTGCGTATTCGATCGCCGGCCCGTCGCCGATGAAGGTGGGCCCGTCGGGGCCCTCTCGCACGGCCACGCACGCCAGATAGATATCGGGTGCAAACCGACGGTTGAGACGGATCTCAGCTTCACAGCAGTCACGTCGGCGCGCCAGCGTGGCGTAGTCGACGAACGCCAGGGTCAACGCTTTCTTGATCTTGTAGACATAGTCGCCGGCGAGCAGCAGGGTCGAAATATGGGTGTCGATGCGCTGTACGGTATCGACAGCGTGCGGATAGCGGTCCGGCGCACAGAGCGCGTCGATCACACGTCGCTGTCGCGCGAACTCGTCGGTATGGCTGTGGGTGTCGGCAGAGTCATCCGGCATCATGATCGCGGGCCCTCCGCAGGGCGGTGTTTTGCTGAGTCGATCGTTGCGAGGTCGTCAGCAGCACGGCAGCGCCCTCGATGCGCCCGTCGCGCAGCGCGCTCAATGCCTCGTTCGCCTGCTCCAGATCAAAGGCCGTGGTCGTGGTCCGGATCGGAATCCGCGCGGCGAGATCGAAGAATTGTTCGCCGTCGTGGCGTGTGAGATTGGCGACCGAGCGCAGTGTTCTCTCCTCCCACAGCAGGCGATAGGCAAAGCGGGGGATGTCGCTCATGTGGATGCCCGCGCAGACCACGACCGCGCCCTTGTCGGTGGCCGCGAGCGCCGCGGGCACCAGCGCGCCGACCGGCGCAAAGATCACCGCCGCGTCCAGCTTGTCGGGCGGTTTTTGGTCCGAGTCGCCGGCCCAGGTCGCGCCCATCCGGCGGGCGAAATCCTGGCCGGCCGTGTCACCGGGGCGGGTGAACGCGTAGACCTCCTGACCGTGAAAACGAGCAACCTGAATCGCGATATGTGCCGCCGCGCCGAAACCGTACAGCCCGATGCGGCGGGCATCGCCGGCCATGCGCCAAGCGCGGTAGCCGATCAGCCCGGCGCAGAGCAGGGGCGCCGCGTCCTGATCGCTGAAGGCATTGGGGATCGGGAAGCAGAATCCGGCATCGGCGACGGCATAATCGGCATAACCGCCATCAATCTGATAGCCGGTGAAACGCGCACGATCGCAAAGGTTCTCTCGCCCGCTGAGACAGAACGCACAGTCGCCGCAGGTCCAGCCGAGCCACGGTATGCCGACGCGCTGACCGATATGGTTCGGCGAAACGCCGGCGCCGGTCGACTCGACCGTGCCGACGATCTCGTGTCCCGGTATCAGTGCGGCGGCGGGCTCCGGCAGTTCGCCATCGACGACATGCAGGTCCGTGCGACAGACGCCGCAGGCATGAACCCGAATCAGCAGCTGGCCGGGCCCGGGTTCGGGCCGGGCGCGTTCGCGATCCAGCCGTAACGGACGGCCGGGCTCGTCGAGAACCATCGCACGCATATCGCACTCTCCAGGGCGTTCCGGGATCATCGCCGGTGCGCTACATCCGGATGACCATGCGCCCGTCGACCGTTCCGGCAGCGAGATCGGCAAAGACATCATTGATGCGTTCAAGACGTGTCTCGTGGATATGAGGCCGAACCTGGCCAGCGGCCGCGAAGGCAATCGCTTCCTCCATGTCCTTGCGTGTGCCCACGATCGAGCCGCGAATCGTCAGCCGCTTGAGTACCACGTCGAAGATCGGGGTCTTGAAGTCTCCCGGCGGCAACCCGTTCAGCGCGATGGTGCCATGCCTGCGCACCAGCGAGAGCGCCTGGTTGAAGGCCGGTACCGATACCGCGGTGACCAGCACCCCGTGGGCACCGCCGCTGGGTCTCATCAATGACTTGTTCGACCGCGGTTGCGTCGCTGGCATCGACTGCCACGTCCGCGCCCAGATCCCGGGCCAGCGCCAGCTTGTCGGCGGTGACGTCGAGCGCGGCCACGCGCAGGCCCATGGCCTTGGCATACTGGATGGCGACATGGCCGAGACCGCCGATACCGGAAATCGCCACCCATTCACCGGGTTTGGCTTCGGTTTCCTTCAGGCCCTTGTAGGTGGTGATGCCGGCGCAGAGAACCGGCGCGATCGAGAGAAAATCGATGTTGTCCGGCAGGCGCGCGACATAGTCGGCGTGGCCGATGGCGTATTCGGCGAAACTGCCGTTCACCGTATAGCCACTCATGTTCTGCGATTCGCAGAGCGTCTCCCAGCCGGTGATGCAGTGTTCGCAGCGCCCGCAGGCGTCATGCAGCCAGGCGATGCCGACCGCATCGCCTTCTTTCAGATGAGTCACGCCCGGGCCCAGGCGCGTGACGATGCCGGCGCCTTCATGGCCAGGTACAAACGGCGGTGTAGGCTTGACCGGCCAGTCACCGTTGGCCGCATGCAGATCGGTATGACAGATGCCGCTGGCCATGATCTTGACGAGCACCTCATTCGGCCCGGGCTCCGGAATCGGGATTTCGTCGAGCGTCAGCGGCTGGCCGAAGGCACTCACCACGGCGGCGTTCATCATCTGTGTCATGTCCGCATCCTGCTCGAACCGAAAACCTGAGCAAGACGTTATCGTCGACGCTCTGCAGCGCTGTTGATCGAGATCAACGGTAATGCGCCGGCGCCAGCGGAATGAACAGGCCAGTCGTGGGCTGTTGTAGAGCCGGGGTATCGTGCGACCTGTCGACCCGGCGAGGTCAGCCCCGATGAGCGTGCTGAGGTTGAGTGCGAGCCCGCGCCAGGCGCTGATCTGCCGCAACCGGGGGTGCGGCGAGCGCATTGCAGCGCAGTGGTTGCAGGCCAGCGTTGCAACCGCGGATGGCGGCGGTTTTGTGGTTTCCAGCGACCGTGGATTCGAAGCATGGCGTCACGCTCTGTCGGCCGTGTCGCTCATCCCGGGGGCGCACACCGTAATCGCCGGCCTGCGGTTTGCCGCATGCCCTTCATCGAATCCCGTGCGGTTGCAAGGCCGGGCGTCGCCGGGCATCTCGACGGGGGTCAGGGGGTATCGGCGCCCAAGTGGCTCTGAGCCCGCCGTGCTTCGCCACGCCCGGTCACTGCGATGATGATGATCATCAGTACGACTGCGACCGCCGATGCGGTCAGGGTACTGAAATGCAGCCCGCCAGCAGATGTCGGTTTGGTGAGGAAATCGCCGAACGTCGCGCCGAAGGGCCGCGTGAACACGAAGGCCACCCAGAACAGAGCGACATCGTTGATTCGCGTGGTGTAGTGCAGCGCGACCACGATGCCGATGATGGCGGCTGTAAGCAGGGCGCCACTGATATAACCCATGCCGAGACTGTCGCTCAGAAAATCGCCGAACGCCGTACCGAGGCTGTTCGAGAAAAGAATCGCCGCCCAGTAGAAGAATTCGCGACGCCGCACAACGATGGGGTACACCCGGAGTTCGCCCTCGCTCAGCCGCCAGATGACGAGCGTGGCGAACAGGGCGGTTGCCAGTACCGTCGCGCCCAGCGGGTAACCAAGGTGCAGTGTGCGGTCCATCATGTCGGATATTTCGGTGCCGACAGTGGTGGTGCCGACGATCGCCGCCCAGTACAGGAACGGTCGGAACCGGACCGCAGCCAGCTGCGCCACGAGCAGGACGGCGAGCCCGCTGAACGTGATCGCCAGGCCCGCGAGATAACCGAGATTGAGCGTGATCGCCAGCAGATCGCCCGAGGTCTCGCCGAGTGTCGTCGCCAGGATCTTGAGCACCCAGAACCACAGGGTGATGGCGGCGACCTTGTTGAACGTGGTGTCCATGCTGGCGTCAGGCCGCAGGCGGCGCGAACCTGCGCCTCAGCCGAGTCCGATGATGGCGAGTGCGATGATTCCGGCCACGGGCCAGACCAGTTCGTGGTTCGCCCGAACGCAGGCCCAGGAGAAACGCTGGGTGTCGCCGCTGCGCCAGGGCGTCAAACGCGGGAAGAAATCCGGCACGTGCGCGGCGTGTTCGTCCACGGATGGTCCGAACAGCTTGCGCAGCTTGCCGTACTCGCGACGATACTTGCGCGGCATGTAGTGCTTGAAAAACACATACAAACCCACGATACCTGCCATCCAGATGGCCAGTCCGCGGTAGTCGTAGGGATTGCCGGCGGCGATGAACAGGCCGGTCATCACCAGCGCCGAGCCCACGTACGCCGGATTGCGCGTATGCGCATACGGCCCGGTGGTGATGACGTTCTGGTTCTTGCGCAGGTGCCCGAAGGTCCAGATGCGCAGGGCGAGCCCGAGGCCGACCATCACGCAGCCCAGTGCGTATGTTGGCGCCCAGGGCGCTGCGAACAGGAGCAGGCAGAGCGCGGCGGCAT
Organism: uncultured Gammaproteobacteria bacterium; assembly: GCA_963835375.1. Classification (GTDB taxonomy): domain Bacteria; phylum Pseudomonadota; class Gammaproteobacteria; order Nevskiales; family Salinisphaeraceae; genus Salinisphaera. The sequence continues at coordinate 76,530 of CAWIGB010000016.1, read as the reverse complement.
AGGCCAGCAGCAGACGTGGCGTGATCCGGCGCGCACGCAAGCGCGTGAACAGATCGGCGTTCTGGATCGAACTCTCGTCTGGATAGATTCGATGCTCGCCGTCGCCAGCATTCTGACGGGTCGACGAGCGTGACGTATCGCGCTTCGCGTGGGTCATAGCGGTCCTCCCGGCCGTGCTGGGTGCCGCCATACTGAGCATCGTCGTGTGCCAGGGGTGTTTGTTATTCGTTAGAATTTCGTTACATGGCGGGCGATGTAATTGAGTGCGTTCGACGGGGCGAACGGTTCTGCCGTCATCCGGCCTCGGGGGCAGAACCTTCCTTGACGCAGGCCTGCATACAACCTTGACGCGCCCCAGCGCCGACTGACCATGTGGCGAGATTAACCGGGCGGAGACGGCGCGGCGATCCCACATCGAAAACATGCCTGCCGCCGGAATGATCGCCAGTCCCTCCGTGGCGAGGAAGGAAGACCGCGGGTCGCCTCGTGATGCGCGTGACGGGCCGTGTCATGCCATGGCCCGTCACGCTATCCGGTCAATCAACGCCCCGGCGAGTTCTTGCCCACTCCGTCGATGGAACCGGGGCGAGCTCTTTTCAGGCCAGCCGGGTCAGCCAGCCGTGGCTGTCCTCGGCGCGGCCGTACTGGATATCGAGCAGCGCCTTGCGCAGCTGCTGGGCAACCTGGCCATTGCTGCGCTCGGGATCGCCGATCGTATCGTGCTCGGTCATCAGCGCCCCGATGGTCGTGATCACGGCGGCGGTGCCGCAGGCGAACACCTCGCTGATCTCGCCGCTGTTCACGCCTTCGCGCCATTCGTCGATGCTGATGGCACGCTCCTCGGGCTTCAGGCCGACTTCTTTCGCCAGGGTAAGCACCGAATCCCGGGTCACACCTTCCAGAATGGTGCCGGTCAGAGCGGGCGTGACCAGCCGGCCGTCGCGATAGACGAAGAACAGGTTCATGCCGCCCAGTTCCTCGACCCATTTGTTCTCTGCAGCATCGAGGAAGGCGACCTGTTCGCAGCCGTTGTCGATCGCTTCCTGCTGGGCCACCAGCGAGGCCGCATAGTTGCCCCCGCACTTGGCCGCCCCCGTACCGCCGGGGGCGGCACGGTTGTAGTGCGACGATAGCCAGATGGAGATGGGCTTGCCGGCGCCCTTGAAGTACGAGGCGGCCGGCGAGGCGATCACGTAGTAATCGACTTCCGCGGCCGGCTTCACGCCGAGGAAGCGCCCATTCGCGATCATGAAGGGCCGGATATAGAGGCTGCATTCTTCGTGTTCGTCGCGCGGGGTTGGCACCCAGACACTGTCCTGTTCCACCAGCGTACGAATCGATGTCACGAAGGTCTGGTCATTGAGTTCCGGCAGGGCCAGCCGCCGGGCGGATTGTCGAAACCGCGCGGCATTGCGCGTCGGACGGAAACTCCAGACCGATCCATCGGCGTGCCGATAGGCCTTGAGGCCCTCGAAGATCTCCTGCGCGTAATGCAGTACCGGCGAGGCCGGGTCCATCGTCAACGGGCCATATGGCCGGAGCTCGGCGCCATGCCAGCCATCGGCCTTGGTCCAGCGCACATGGGCCATGTGATCGGTGAAGTACTGCCCGAACCCCGGGTTGGCCAGAATCTCGTCGCGGACGTTGGCGGCGACCGGCGTCGTCGTCGGGCGGATGCAAAACTCGGGGGTGGACACAGCGTTCGTCTCCGTAGCGTGACATCGGCGGCTCGGCGGCCGCCGCGCGTCATGGACAATGAATTCAGCGACAGTCTGCCGCGCATGAGCCGCGCGATCCATGGGTTGCAGGTAAAGCCGCCCGAACCGCTGCAAGGCACAGCATTATGCCTGATCGTCGCCACGGCCTGATAGCCGCGCTCGCCCGCTGTTTCCGGCCGACGCCAGGCGTAAAAAAACGATCAAACAAGTATTGAACCGTTTAGGGCCGGCCCTAGTTATAAGGCAACGGAACACGAGGGCGCCCGAAGCGGTGCCCGCCATCTTGAACAGGAGAGCATCATGGCCATTCAACGCTATCAGCCGTCGAGTCTGTTGCAGCAGTTCAACGACGAGATCAACCGCATGTTTGTCGGCGAAACCGATGCCGTACCGGCTGTGGCCGGCGGCAACTGGCGGCCGGCGATCGATATTCACGAAACCGATCAGGCTTATCTGATCGAAGCGGAAGTGCCCGGTATCCAGCCCAAGGACATCGAGATCACGCTCCGCAACGGCGTGCTCACGATGAGCGGCGAGCGCGTCTATCGCCATGACACCGTGGAGGCCGGGGAATCCAAGGGCCAGACAAACGGCCCGGCGAGCGGTGACTCCCACCGTCCGGCCCGCGAGCCGGCTCGCCTGGTCGAACGTCGCTACGGGCGCTTCATCCGACGCTTCACGCTCCCGGACACGGCGGACGAAGAGGCTATTGAAGCGCGCGCCGACAATGGGGTGCTCAAGGTCACGGTACCCAAGAAGGCCCAGACCCAACCGCGCCGCATCGAAGTGTTGTCGGATTCGTGATCGTTCATCCGCGATTGGCGGGGCCCGGCCCCGCCTTTTCGTTGGCGTCCCGCAAAAAAATAAGTTCAGTGGGGCTCGGACACGATCTGCAACGTCACCGGTACCACGCCGTCGTGGCGCATCTTGAGCTTCCGGGCCGCGGCATTTGACAGATCGATCACGCGGCCAGACACGAACGGTCCGCGGTCGTTGATACGCACGGTCACGTGCTTGTGGTTGTCCAGATCGATGACGCGAACGCGGGTGCCGAGCGGCAGCGTGCGGTGGGCGGCAGTCAGTTCGTGGGGGTCGTAGGTCTCGCCGCTGGCGGTCGTTCGGCCGTCGAAACGTGCCGCGTAGTAGCCCGCATCGCCGCGCTCGTAGATGGCAGAGGAGTGGTCTTGCGTCTCACCGGTGGGCGCCGGCGAATGGCTGCCGGCGCCGTGCGGGGCACGTGTGGTTGCGCAACCCGCGAGTGCCGCGACGACCAGCAGGCTGACCATCCGGATGACACGGCGCGCGGCCGGGGCACGGCCGAGCATGTTGTCCGTGGTGGCGTCGGTCACCATGGCGTTATCCATCTCGAATGAGCGGGCCATAGCCCGTGTCTGCACATCGCGATCATAGCCGCAGCGTCTGAATCGCCGCCGAACGCCTGGTGACTGCCAGGACGATTAGGTGAACTCACTGATTGAGCCGCTCCCGCCTGATTTCTAGCCTGTTACGAAATCAAAACGCGGGCCCCGCTTCCCGCGGCAAGGTCGAACGCATATCGGCGGGTCGTACTCGACGGCGATGGCCCTCCCGTACAAGGCGATCACGCGTATTCGCGGGGACCCGCGGCAAGGCAGTCTGCGGCGGCATGTCTGGCCGAACAGGCTGCACGCGTCATCTCCATCGAATGTCGACTGTATGCCGCGCCGCGAGCTGCGCGCACATCGCGAACCATCGAAGGACTATTATGCAGAACGATGACTACATCACCCGCACCGAACAGCCGGAGACGCGTTATCAGCGCCTCGACCCGGTCGTGCATGCCGGGCCCGACAGCCGTTGGAATGGCCCGCTCGACGAAGTGGCGCTGTCGGCCTTCGAGCGCGACGGCTTCCTCTGGTTCGAGGGTTTCTTCTCTCAGGACCGGATGGCGCCGTTCTTCGACGAACTCGAAGCGATGAGCCACGACGAGGAACTGCTCGGATCGGACGGCGTGATCCGCGATCCGAAATCCGGCGAGGTACGCTCGGTGTTCGACATGCACCGCATCTCGCCGCGCTTCGACGAACTGACCCGCGATGCCCGCATTCTGGGCATGGTTCAGCAACTGCTGGGCGGCGACGTCTATATCCACCAGTCGCGGATCAACGACAAGTACGGCTTCCAGGGCGCGGGCTTCGACTGGCATTCGGACTTCGAGACCTGGCACGCCGAGGACGGCATGCCGCGCATGCGCGCCATCAGTGCCTCGATCATGCTGACCGACAACAACGAGTTCAACGGCCCGCTGATGCTCATACCCGGGTCTCATCACCAGTTCGTGCCTGTGCCAGGGGGCGACGCCCGACGACAACTGGAAGAGCTCGCTCAAGGCCCAGGAGGCAGGCGTGCCCAGCCAGCAGAACCTTCAGGAACTGGTCAACAGCGGCGGCATCGCCGCGCCGAAGGGGCCGGCCGGGTCGCTGCTGCTGTTCGAGTGCAACGTGCTTCATGCATCGAACTCGAACATGTCGCCCTGGCCGCGTTCGAACCTGTTCTTCGTGTACAACAGCATCTACAACGCGCTGGCGGAACCGTTCGCCGCCGACAGACCGCGGCCCTCGTTCCTGGCCAACCGTGAAACGCCGCAGCCACTCGAGCTGCACGACCCCTATGCGGAGATGCGCTGAGCGAGTTGCCGCACGGACGACAAGAAAGAGCGCCGGCTTCGTGCCGGCGCTCTGGCGTGAAGCGCCGGGCCGGATCGGCCGAAATCAGAAGATGCCTTCGCGGCGCAGGTCGTCCGTGGCGCGTTCTATACCGGTCCGCAGTATGCCGACGAGATCGTCGATCTGTTCGCGGGTGATCGTCAGCGGCGGCGACATCACGCACATGTTCACGAACGGTCGCACCAGCAGCCCCAGTTCCTGGCAGTGCGCATCGATGCGATTGCCGATGGCATAGTCGCGCTCCAGCGCGTCGTGCGTGGTGCTGTCGATCTCGCATTCCACGCAGCCGACCAGGCCCATGCCCCGGACATCGCCGACAATCGGCAGGTCGCGCAGTTCGGCCAGACGCTGCTGGAAATACGGGCCGATCTCGCGCACGTGCTCGAGCAGGCCTTCGCGTTCGATGATGTCGAGGTTCGCCAGGGCCGCCGCGCAGGCGACCGGATGGCCCGAGTACGTGAAGCCGTTGGTGAAGATCGCATCGTTCGACTTGTCGCCGCTGATTTCCGCGACCAGTCGATCCGACAGGAACACGGCGCCGAGTGGTATGTAGCCGGAGGTGATGCCCTTGGCCGTGGTGATGATGTCCGGCTGGATGTCGAATACGTCCTCGCTGGCGAACATGTGACCGAGCCGGCCAAAGGCCGTGACCACTTCGTCCGAAATATAGAGCACGTCATGCCGGCGACAGATTTCGAGGCATTTCCGATGATAGCCGGGCGGCGGCACGATCACGCCGCCAGAGGCGAGTATCGGCTCGGCGATGAAGGCCGCGACGCGCTCGGCACCCACGGCCTCGATCGTCGCTTCCAGTTCGGCGATCCGCTGGTCGCAGAACGCTTCGACCGACATGCCCTCCGGCCGGCGATAGGGGTTGGGTGACGACACGAAATGCACGGTATCGGTCTCGAAATCGAACCAGCTCTTGTCGCGCCCCTTGCCCGATACCGAAGCCGCCAGATAAGTGCTGCCGTGATAGGCATCGCGCCGGGTGATGATATGTTTCTTCTCGGGCCGCCCACGCACATTGTTGTAGAACATGACGAAACGCAGCGCGGAGTCGATGGCCGCGGAGCCACTGGCGGTGAAGAACACATGGTTGAGGTCGCCCGGCGCGAGCGCGGTGAGGCGCTGGCCGAGTTCGGCGGCCGGGCCGGTTGTCAGTGACCAGGGGCTGCAATACGCCAGCCGGGTCATCTGTGCGGCCGCCGCATCGGCGATTTCGCGTCGACCATGGCCCACGTTGACGCACCACATGCCGCCCGGCCCGTCGATCAGTGCGTTGCCGTCGGTATCGTAGAGATAGACGCCTTCGCCGCGCTCGATGATCGTGCGCCGGTTGTTGCCGTAACTGCCGAAGGCTTCCCAGGGATGGATGACCTGGTTGTCGCCGGCATGGACCGCATCGGGCCCGTCGGCGGTATTGGTCGAAACGCGTTGTGAAGCGGACAGGCGCTGGTGTTGCATCGGTCGTACCTGAAGAGCGGGGCGGTCGTGCGCGAGCCGCCCGTGAATTGGATTAGCGGCCGGACTGCTCCGCCCGCATCTCGGCGTTGATCTCGGCCAGCGGCCGGCCGCGCGGCTTGTTCGGCAGCCCGGCGACCGGCAGCACCGAGCGGATCGAATCGTGGAACTGCTTGAGCACGATCTCGTATTCCGACAGCGGCCCGGGTTCGTAGGCCGATGAATGAATGCCCGCGGCGACGCGCCGGCACAGCCAGTCGTCTTCTTCCATCACCTTGCTGCTGATACGCATGTTCAGGCGGCGCAGCTTCTTCATCTCATCGCTGGCATCGGGCAGGGCATAGACGCAGTAGCGCGCCACGCAGCGCTCGGGCCCGATGGGCAGAAGCTGGAAGAAATCGACCGAGTCCGGATACAGGTCCAGGCCGATGTTGGGCATCATCGTGTAGAAGGCCCAGGCGTCGCGCCGGTCGGCCGGCAGATGGGTCGCGGCTTTGCGGATGCGTTCCTGATAGAGGCGTTCGGTCCAGACCGGCGAGGGCTTGTCCTTGAAATGGCTGACCGTGCTGGCCACGCCGCTGTCCTGTACGTCCATGTTGAGCGGCTGCAGGCCGAACATGCGATGCAGGCCCGGGTGGCCGATCATGATGTGATAGCACTCGAGGTTGTTGTCGACGGCGATCTTCCAGTCGCAGGGCCACTCGGTCTGGTCGAGCGGCGTGATCGGCACCATCTCCTCGACGCGATAGGCGGCCATGTCGTCGCGATAGGGCGCCCACATCTCCTCCAGGCTCGGCCCGCCATCGTCGCGCAGGCGCACGAAGATGAAGCCGAGGAAGGTATCGAGTTCGACCGGTTTCAGGCCGAAGCAACTCTTGTCCAGGCCCGGGAACGACTGCTCCTCGGGCACGTTGCGCAGTTCGCCGCTGAGGTTGTAGGTCCAGGCGTGGTAGGGGCAGACGATCACCGGCTTGGTGTTGCGCCCCTTGCCATCGAACAGCCGCGTGCCGCGATGGCGGCAGAAGTTGTGAAAGGCGCGCAGGGTGCGATCCTGGTCGCGGATCACCACCACGCTTTCCTTGAGAATATCGAGCACCTGATAATCGCCGGGCTCGGGCAGATCGCTTTCATGACAGACGATCTGCCAGGACGGCATGAGGATGTGCTCGCGTTCCAGGTCCAGGAACTCGTCGTCGCGATAGGTCCAGGCCGGCAGCGAATTCGCCGGCCCCGGGTTCACCGGGTAGGGCGCACGCGAGCCGCTGCGATTTTCTCGTTTGTTGTCCGTTGCGCCGTTCATCGTCGGAAACTCCCTCGGAAACGCACCGTGTCGGTAGCGGTTGAGATAAAGCGCTGCAGCCATTGCGATCTGGCCCGCGAAACCATGCCGCGAGGCACGAACACCGCGCCGCATCGTTCGATTGAAGCTAGCATGCCACGCTAATTTTGATCGATCAATCAGTCAGTGTATGGTTGACGTGAACGCCATGAAACGGCGGCACGGCAGGAATAACTGTATGCGCCACTGGCTTTATGGCGGTTGGTTTGACTAACGCAGGGTTTTTACGTATTGGTTGATCAATCAATCACGGCGCTGGCCGTGACCGATCTGCCATACGGTTGTCTGCCACATTGCTTGTGGCGATATTTGAAGAGGGTGAGTGGCGGGCCCGTGGTCCGCCCGCACGAGGGGCTATCCGGCGCGACGGCGTCGTTTTTTCGGGAGTAGTACGGCTATGAGCAACGATAGCGACGAACTTGAGGGCGCGATCGCGCGTCTGGGGCGGCACGGCATGTCGCGCCGGCAGGCGCTCCGCACCATTGTGGCGACCGGGCTGGGCGTGGCGGCCTCGCCGCTGGTGACGAAGCTGGCCTGGGGGCGGAAGCCCTGCAGGGCTTTCCGCTGGCACGGCCCGACCATCCGGTCACGCTGCCTTTGAACGGGCATGCGATCGCCGATGGCCTCAAGCCGGAAAGCGGCACGTTCACCGTGTTCAACTATTCCGACTATCTCTACAAGAAGCTGCTCGACAAGTTCGGGGCGAAATACGACGTGGACGTACAGCTGACCACGTTCTCGAACATGGATCAGGCGATCACCAAGCTGGCCAATCGCGATGTCGCCGTGGATGTGACCGAAATCACGCCGGACCGGCTGGCGCAGGCCACGATCGGCAAACTGCTGCAGCCGATCAATCACGGTTACATACCGAATCTGAAGAAGAACGTCTGGCCTGAATTGCAGAGCCCGTTCTACGACAAGGGCGCACGCTACACGGTGCCCTATACCTGCTACACGACCGGTATCGGCTGGCGTAGCGACAAGGTCAGCGAAGACATCGCCAAGATGGACAACCCCTGGTCGATCTTCTGGAAGGCGCAGGCCTACAAGGGCTACACGGGGCTGATCAATTCCCCGCGCGAGACGCTGGGTCTGGCCATGCTGTATCGCGGTCATACGGATATCAATACCGAGGACCCGAAGGCGATCGACCGGGCGTTATCCGATCTGCAGAAGCTCGGCGCGATCTGCAACCCGAAGGTGAACCAGGCCGAATATCGCTCGCTGCCGCAGGGGACGAGCTGGCTCCATCAGGCATGGTCGGGCGATATTCTTACCGGCGCGATGTGGTACATGCCGAAAGGCCAATCGGCCGACGTCCTGCAGTACTGGACCGCGCCGAAAGGTCATGCGCCGATCCAGAACGATTGCTGGGCGGTGCCGGCAGCAAGCTCCAAGCCGGTGCTCGCGCATCTGTGGATGAATTTCATCCTGGAAGAAAAGAACGCCTACTCGAATTTCATCAACTACACCGGCTATCAGCCGCCGATCAATTCGATCAACGCCAAGCGCCTGGTCTCGGAAGGCACGATTCCGAAGCATCTGGCGAGCGCGGTCATGGCGCCGGACGATTTCGGGACGGGATCGATCCAGTACATGACGCTCACGCCGAAGGGCCAGAGAATCTGGCAGAACGCCTTCGCCCGTTTCATCTCGGGCGTCTGACGACGGCCGTCGACCGAGCAGAGGAACGCGATGTACCCGCGCTGGTTGTGGAAAGCATGCGCGCTGCCGGGGGTGTTCTGGCTGCTGCTGCTGTTCGTGCTGCCGGTGTATGCGGTGGTGGGGGTCGCCTTCGGCACGCTGGACCCGATCTTCCAGAACCCGATCCCGATCTGGAATCCGCTGCACTGGCACGTCCAGGATGCGCTCACCACGCTGGCCGGTTTTCTGCCGGGCAACATCTACTGGCACGTGTTCCTGCGCACCTGCGTGTACATCTTCTTCGCGGTGGCCATCAGCCTGTTGATCGCCTATCCGGTGGCCTATTACATCTCGCGTCATGCCCGGCGCACCAAGACCCTGCTGATCGTGTTGTTGCTGCTGCCGTTCTGGATCAGCTATCTCATGCGCATGCTGGCCTGGGTCGGCCTGCTTCGCCAGACGGTCTGGTCAACCAGTTCCTGATATGGGCGCATATCACCGCCCAGCCGCCGAACTGGCTCGGCGGCCATCCCGCCACGGTGATCTTTGCGCTGGTATACGGTTATATCCCGTACATGATCCTGCCGCTGCTCGCGGCGCTCGACCGAATCGACGAAAGCCTGCTCGAGGCGTCCCGCGATCTGGGCCGAACCCCGACCGAGACGTTCTTCCGGGTGACGCTGCCGTTGTCGAAGATGGGCATTCTCGGCGGCTGCGTGATCATCACGCTGCCGATGTTCGGCGACTACTACACCAACCAGATCGTATCCGGTTCGCCCAGCACTACCATGCTCGGCAACCAGATCTATCTGTATTTCCACGGCGGCCCGCAGCCTGATGTCGGCGCGGTGATGACGCTGGTACTGGCGATCTTCCTTGCCGTGCTGATGTCCTATTATCTGTACAGCGTCGCCAAGGCGCAGAAGGCACTGCAATGAGCACGACCCTGTCTTCCGATTCGCGGTCGAGACACGGCGCGGGCCTGGGGCAGCGGCTCAAGAGCCTGTTGTTCAATCCGTGGCGCCGGCCGCGCTCGCTCGCGGTGATCACCTGGGCCTATATGATCTGGACCATCGTGCCGGTGGTGATCGCGATCGGTTTTTCGTTCAACAACGGGCGCTCGATCTCGGTCTGGCAGGGCTTCAATCCCACGCGCTGGTACTGGGGCGATCCGGTGTACTCGGTCTGGCACGATCCCAGCCTGCAGGCGGCGTTCTACCAGAGCCTGAAACTCGCCGGCCTCGACATGCTGATCGCCACGCCCATCGGCGTGTTGCTTGCGCTCGGGCTGGCGCGCTGGCGCGGCGCCGGCGCGCGGCCGGCCAATTTCCTCATGCTGTTCCCGCTGGTCACGCCCGAGATCGTCATGGGCGTATCGCTCTATCTGGTATTCCAGTACGTCTATGTGTTCATCCACCCGAGCACGCTCGCGCAGATGCTGGGGCAGGTGACGTTCTCGATTTCCTATGTCGTGGTGGTGATGCGTGGCCGGCTGATGTCGATCGGGCGCCAGTACGAGGAAGCGGCGGCGGATCTCGGCGCCACGCCGGCCGAGTCGCTGCGTCTGGTGCTGCTGCCGCTGATGCTGCCGGCGATCCTGGCCAGCCTGATGATCGTGTTCGCGATCTCGATCGACAACTTCGTGATCGCGCAGTGGATGTCCTGCGGCGCGGGCTGCGACACCATCCCGATCAAGGTCTACAACGCCACCCGGGCCGCACCGCTGCCGTCGATCAATGCGGTCGCCTCGATCATGGTCTATCTGACCCTGATCGCCATTGTGCTCGCCTATGGGCTCTACCGATTGCTCACACGCGGCGAGCGCAGCGGCGGTGGCCGGGGCTCGGATCTGGCGAAGATGGGGTCCATCGACTTCAGTTAGCACGTGCCGGCACCGGTGCGGGACGTGACGGAGGAAGACAAGCGAATGACGCAAGACGCAGATGGCACCATCGAGCTGATCGAGCTGGGCAAGCGGTTCGGCTCGCATACCGCGGTCGATCACATCGACATGCGTATTCCCGGCGGCGAGTTCTTCTCGATGCTCGGGCCCTCGGGCTGCGGCAAGACCACCACGCTGCGGATGATCGCCGGCTTCGAACGACCAGACGCCGGACGCATCGTGCTCAACGGCGAGGACATGGCCCAGTGCCCGCCGCACAAGCGCTCGGTGAACACGGTGTTCCAGAGCTATGCGCTGTTTCCGCATCTGAACGTATTCGACAATGTGGCGTTCGGCCTGCGCCGCCGGAAGCTCGGCCGCGCCGAGGTCGCGCGGCGCACCGAGGAAGCGCTGGAACTGGTCATGCTCGGCGGCATGGGCAAACGCAAGCCCTCGCAGCTCTCGGGCGGCCAGCAGCAACGCGTGGCATTGGCCCGGGCGCTGGTGCTGCGGCCCTCCGGTCTGCTGCTCGACGAACCGCTGGGCGCGCTCGATGCCAAGCTGCGCAAACAGCTCCAGATCGAGCTCAAGGCGCTGCAGGAACAGGTCGGCATCACCTTCATCTATGTCACCCACGATCAGAACGAAGCGCTGACCATGAGCGACCGGATCGCGGTGATGAAGGACGGCCGGATCGAGCAGGTTGGCCCCCCGCAGCAGATCTACGAAGCGCCGGAGACGGTGTTCGTGGCCGATTTCCTGGGTGCTTCCAATCTCATGGATGCCATCGCGCGTGGCAACGATGGCCACGGCCGGTGTCGGATCGAGATCGGCGGCCGGCCGCTGGCCGCCGGCCTTGGCAACGCCGACGTCACCGGCGCCGGCAAGGCGACGATCCGGCCCGAGCGCATCCGGCTCGATCGCGTCGAGACCGTGCATGACGGCGAAAACCGCTTGGAGGGCCGCGTCGAGCGCTCGATGTATCTCGGCAACGCCTTCCTGCTGATCGTGAAGCTCGACGTCGGCTGCACGATCGAGGTGGAGATTCAGAACACTGGCGAGCGCGAGACGGCATTTGCCATTGGCGACAAGGTCAGCGCCTATCTGGCCCCGGATGCGCTGCGGGTACTGCCGGAAAAAGCCGCAGCCGAAACCGGCCGCCGTGCGCCAACCGGGCAGGCGAAGCAGCGCGAATCCGAACCGGGCCGCCACGCCGATGCGTCGGCCGAGCGCCGCGCGGCCGAAAGCGGCCGGCCACGTCGGCGCCTGACGGGATAAAGCGCCGGGGCCGCCGGGCGCGGCTCGAGGCTGATTCCAGTGGCGCTGTTTCGGATGCCCGCCGAACGGCCGGGGCGCAATCGAGGTGTCGTGCACCGGCCCGTGGATCAAGACGTGCCGTTCGGGCGCCGCTGCCGGGGGTTCAGCCCTGGCCCAGATGCAGCCAGACCGACTTGGTCTGGGTATGCGCGAGGATGCTTTCGAAGCATTTGTCGCGGCCGTTGCCGGACTGCTTGTAGCCGCCCCAGGGCTGGGTCATGTCGCCGTGGTCGAAGCAGTTGATCCACACCACGCCGGCCTCGATGTCGCGCGCCATGCGATGGGCGGTGTTCACGTTCTCGGTCCAGATACTGGCGGCCAGTCCGTAGATCGAATCGTTGGCGATGGCCACCGCCTCCTCGGGCGTATCGAAGGCGATCACCGCGGCGACCGGGCCGAAGATTTCCTCGCGCGCGATGCGCATGTCGTTGGCCACACCGGCGAACAACGTGGGCTCCACATAGGCGCCGTGGTCGAACCCGTCCGGCGCGCCGCCGCCCAGCATCAGCTCGCGCGCCTTCGCGGCGGCCGATATCGATATAGTCGAGCACCCGCGACTGCTGGCGGCGATCGATCAACGAGCCCAGAGTCGTGGCCGGGTCCAGCGGGTCGCCCGGCGCATAGAGCGCGGCAGCGCGCTGGCTGAAGCGCTCGACGAAATCCTCGGCGATGCCGCGGTGCACCAGTAATCGGGAGCCGGCATTGCAGACCTGGCCCTGGTTGGCGAAGATGCCGTTGACCGCGTAATCCACCGCCGTGTCCAGATCGTCGAGATCGGCCATCAGGATCTGCGGCGTCTTGCCGCCGCATTCGGTGGTCACCCGCTTCATGTTCGACTGGCCGGCATAGATCATCATGCGCTTGCCGATCTCCACCGAGCCGGTGAAGGCGATCTTGGCCACGTCGGGTGCAGCGCCAGCGCTTCGCCGGCCTCGGCGCCGTAACCCTGGACGACATTGAAAACACCCGGCGGGCCGCCGGCCTCGACGAACAACTGCGCCATCAGCCGGCCGACAAGGGGCGACTGTTCGGCCGGCTTGAGCACCACGCTGTTGCCGGCGGCGAGCGCCGGCGCGACCTTCCAGGCCGCCATCATCAACGGATAATTCCACGGCACGATGCAGCCGACCACGCCGAGCGGCTCGCGCAGGATGTAATGGAAGGCGTCGCTCGCGGTGTTGGTGACCGCGCCCTCGATCTTGTCGATCGTCTCGGCGAAATACCGGAAGCAGTGACGCTGGCCGGCACGTCCTCGTCGGTCATGTTGCGAACCGGCTTGCCGGTGTCGAGCACGTCCAGCAGGGCGAAGTCGTCGGTGTGGGCCGCGATGAGTTCGGCGTAGCGCGAGAGAATGTCCATGCGCTCTCGCGGGGCCATGCGCGACCAGTGGCCGGCGCGGAACGCCGCCCGGGCCGAGGCGACCGCGCGATCGACGTCCGTCGCCGTGCCGCGGGCGATGGTCGCGAAAGCCTCGTCGGTTGCCGGGTTGATGTCTTCGAAAGTCGCACCATCGGCCGATGCCGCGAAATCGCCGTCGATGAAATGACGGCCTTCGGGGCACAGGCGGGCGGCGCGCTCGCGCCAGCCCTCGGTATCGACGGGCAGGTCAGGGGATAGGCTCATCATCGGGTTCCCGAGCGGGCCTGCCGGGGAGGTGCGGTCTGCTCGCCGACAGATCCGAACTCGGCAGGGAACATGTGCTGAAGAAACATCTCGATCGCCTGCTTGGCAGCGCTGCGGTCGAAATCGCGCGGCTGGATCTGCAAGTCGAGCCACATGCCGTCGGTCATCGCGTTGAGCGCGAGCGTGACGCGCTCGCTGTCCAGATGCTGATGGCCACCGCGATCGATCAGTTCCTGAATGATGGTCCGCACCTGCCAGTGGTAGTCGTTGTAGAGTTCGGCGCAGAGCTTGCGATAGCTCGGCCGGGTGCGGGCCTCGGCCCAGAATGCATACCAGACCGCGATCTTCTTCTGGCTCGCGATCTTCGAGGAGAAGTCGGCATCAATGATCGCCCGCAGCTGATCGGCCGGATTGGGACCGGCCTTGTCGACTGCAGCGCGCCAGACCGCTGTGTATTCCTCGGCCAGCCACTGGAGTGTTGCCAGCAGCAGATCGTCCTTGGTCTTGAAATAGAATCCGACCACGCCGTAGCTGACCTTGGCCTGGCTGGCCACGTCGGCCATGCGGGTACCGGCATAGCCCTTGCGGCCGATCACCGTGATGGTCGCCTCGATCAGCTGCTGGCGTCGCACGTCCGCGCGGTCGCTGGAGGCCGTCTTTCTGCTCACACTCGTCACCCTGGCGATTCTCCTGCGCGGCAGCGCAAAACACGGATTGTAGCGCTTTGTAGGGCCGTGATACATCGAAAAATCTCACGATATTGATCGACAAGTCAATCAAAATTGGCTGGACAATCGCCGGCAGCTCGGACAGAATCGAGCCCATCTGATGCACAGCAGCGGGCCGTTCGGTCGTTGCGCGACGACCGCTTTCGGCGGCCGGGTATGCGCAGGGCGCCGGTACAGACCGCAGTCGATTCGCGACGGGGCGATGCGTATGAGTGCTTTCGATGCCATCGTGGTCGGGGCGGGCCACAACGGTCTGACCACGGCTGCCTATCTGGCGCGTGCCGGGCTCAAGGTACTGGTGCTGGAGCGCCGCGCGCAGGTGGGCGGGGCGGCCTACAGCGATCCGCGCGGCGGCGGTTTCACCTTCACCTCCTGTTCCTATGTATGCAGCCTGTTCCGGCCGGAGATCATCCGCGATCTGGAGCTGGCGACCGCACGGGCTCCAGATCCTGCCGTTCGAGGGCGCGGTCAATCTCGGCCACAACGGCGACTATCTGGGCATGTTCTCGGACCACGATCGCACGCGGCGCGAAATCGCCCGGCACTCACTGCGCGATGCCGAGGCCTATGATCGCTTCGCTGCCGATGTGCTGCGCCAGTGTCGTTTCATCCGGCCGATGCTGCTGGAAACGCCGCCCGATCCGACCGTGGCCCGCTGGCAGGATCTGGCCGATCTGCGCCGCATCGGTCAGCGCTTCGCCGGGATGGGCGAGAAAGCGATGTACGACACCATGCGGCTGTGGACGGCCAGCAGCGCGTCGTTTCTCGACCGCTACTTCGAAAGCGATCTGCTGAAGGGCGCGATGGCCGGCAGCGCCATCATCGGCACCGCGCTGGGGCCGTATTCGCCGGGCACGGCCTACGTGCTGCTGCATCATTTCATGGGCGACGTGGACGGCACGATCGGCGCCTGGGGCTATGCGCGCGGCGGCATGGGCGCGATCAGCCAGGCGTTGGCCGGCGCGGTACGCGCTGCCGGCGGCGAGATTCGCACCGAGGCCGAGGTCAGCCAGTTCCTGACCCGTGACGACCGCGTGACCGGCGTGGTGCTGGCCGACGGCGAGGAGATCCAGGCCGAGCGCGTGATTTCCAACCTCGACCCGCGCCGGACCTATCTGAACCTGATGCCGCGCGAGGCGCTGTCCGAGCCGTTCCGCGAACGCATCGAGAACTTCAAGATTCGTGGCTCCTCCGGCAAGGTCAACATCGCGCTAGACCGCGCCCCGCAGTTCACCGCGATTCCGGATTCCGCGCCCGATCTGGCCCAGGGCACGATCACCATCTCGCCCGACATGGCGTATCTGGAGCGCGGCTACGACGACTGGAAGCGCGGCACCTGGTCGCAGCGGCCGTTCCTGGATATCTCCGTGCCGTCGCATATCGACCCGTCGGTCGCGCCGCCGGGCCAGCACACGATGACGGTGTTCGTGCAGTACGTGCCGCCCAAGCTCGCCGACGGCGATTGGACGCCCGACAAGCGCGATGCCTTCGGCGATACGGTGCTGTCGACCATCGAGGCCCATGCGCCGGGGCTGCGTGATTCGATCGTCGATCTCGAAGTGCGCACGCCGCATGAGCTGGAGGCCGAGGTCGGGCTCACCGAGGGCAATATCTTCCACGGCGAACTCACGCTCGACCAGCTGCTGTTCAACCGGCCGGTGCCGGGCTATGCCCAGTACCGCGGCCCGCTCGATCGTTTCTACATGTGCGGCTCGTCCACCCACCCGGGCGGTGGCGTGATGGGCGCGCCGGGCTACAACGCCGCCCGCGAGGTGCTCGCAGATCTGAAGAAGAGGAAAGCCGCATGAGCCGTACCCAGCGCGATGTGATCGTGATCGGCGGCGGCCACAACGGCCTGGTCGCCGCGGCCTGTCTGGCCCGCGCCGGCCTTGACGTGACGGTCTGCGAGGCGGCCCGGCACACGGGAGGCGGGGCGTCGGTACACGAAGTGCATCCCGAATTCCGGCTGCCCGCGCTGGCGCATGTCCAACCGGCCTTCGACCCGCGCGTGATACGCGCGCTCAAGCTCGGCCGGCGTGGGATGAAAACCGCGTCTGCCGCTGGCCAGCCTGGCGCTCGATCCGGTCGGTGGCGCGCTCGAGATCGGCCCCGATCCGCAGACCACGGCCGCGAGCCTGAAAGGCCGCTCGCCGCGCGATGCCGCGAATTTCGCGGCCGCGTACGCCGAGCTGCAGAGCCATGCCGCCGCGCTGGGCCCGTTGCTTCGCGCGACGCCGCCGAAGCTCGATCCCACGCGCCGGGGCGAACTGCTGGCGCTCGGCCGGCTGGGCTGGTCGATCCGGCGGCGCGGGCGCGATGCCATGCGCGAACTGCTGCGCATCATCACCATGGATGTCGCCGGCCTGCTCGAAGAGAAATTCGAACACGATCTGCTGCGCGGCGCGTTCGCGCTCGATGCAGTGCTCGGCACCGATCACGGCCCGCGTTCGCCGAACACCGTGTTCACGTTGCTGCATCGCCTGGCGCTACAACAGTCCGGACGCAAGACAATGCCGGGCGCGACCGTCGCCACCGACAAGCCGGTCGCCGATACCCTGGCGGACGCCGCCCGCGCGGGCGGCGTGGAACTGCTCACCGATGCCCGTGTGGCCCGGGTGCACGTGGAGGCGGGCGCAAGTCGCGGGGTGGAATTGAGCGACGGCCGCGTGCTGGAGGCGCGGATCGTCCTGTCCAACGCCGATCCGGTGACGACCTTCGCCGACCTGGTCGGCGGCGATCATCTGGATGCCGATTTTCTCGACGAGGTTCGTGCGTTTCGTACGCGCGGTACCACCGGCAAGGTCAGTTTCGCTCTCGATCGCCTGCCGGATCTGCCGCTGCCTTGCGCCGGCGGGCCAGCGCGCTGGCTGCTTGCGCCTTCGATCGATTACGTCGAGACGGCCTTCGATCACGTGAAATACGGCGAAGCCGTGCCGGAACCGGCGCTCGAGATCACGATCCCGTCGCGCGGCGGCCCGGGCAGCGCCCCGGACGGCCGACACGTGATGTCGGTGAACGTCGCCTATGCGCCTTACAGCAGCGCGCTCGATCCGGACGAACTCGGCGCGACCGTCACCCGCCAGATCGAACGCCACGCGCCGGGCTTCGCGGCCTCGGTGCTGGCCTGCGAGGCCTGGGGCCCGCGCGATATCGAGGCGCGTTTCGGCAACCGTGGCGGCCACTGGCACCACGGCGATATCGCGCTGGACCAGTTCTTCATGGTGCGCCCGGTACCGGGTTTCGCCCAGTACCGCACACCGGTCGATGGCCTGTACCTGTGCGGCGCGGGCACCCATCCGGGCGGGGGCGTCACCGGCACCAACGGATACAACGCGGCACGCGCGGTCCTGCGCGATCGCCGCCGGCGGAGAACCCGGCATGACTGACGCGGCCCTGCTGCATACGCCGTTCCACGCGGCGCTTGCGCCACTGAACAAGATCGAGGCCTGGGAGCGCTGGCAGGGCTACGCGACCGTGCCGTGCTTCTACAACGAGGGCCAGGAATACGCCGCGATCCGTAACAGCGCCTCGCTCTACGATCTGTCGCCGATGATCAAGTACGCGGTGACGGGCGCCGATGCGCCGCGCTTCATCAACCGGTTGATCACCCGCGATATCGAGCGGTTGCGGCCGGGCCGTTGTCTGTACTCGCCGTGGTGCGATGGCGAAGGCCATATCATCGAGGACGGCATCGTCTTCCGGTTCGCCCACGACCGCTTCCAGATCAACTGCGGCGAGCACAATCTCACCTGGTTCCTGGCGACTGCGCAGGGGCTGGATGTGCGACATCGAGGATGTCTCGGAGCGCTACGCCGCGCTGTCGCTGCAGGGGCCGTTGTCGCGCGACATCC
This sequence comes from uncultured Gammaproteobacteria bacterium, assembly GCA_963835375.1. Classification (GTDB taxonomy): domain Bacteria; phylum Pseudomonadota; class Gammaproteobacteria; order Nevskiales; family Salinisphaeraceae; genus Salinisphaera. The sequence goes on along the minus strand of CAWIGB010000016.1, from coordinate 58,256 downwards.
TGCTGCGCGCCGGCGTGGCCGAAGCCGCGGAACTCCGCTATTTCCGCCTGCTGCAGACGCGGCTCGGCGAGATCGACGTAACGATCACGCGCACCGGCTTCACCGGCGATCTCGGCTACGAGCTGTGGGTCGGCGCAGACGATGCGATGGCTCTGTGGTCGGCCTTGATGGCAGCCGGGGACGGCCGGCTCGTGCCGATCGGTTCGCGGGCGCTCGATATCGCCCGCATCGAAGCCGGGCATATCCAGGTGCACAGCGAATACCAGGATGCCCGCACCAGCGTGGATATCACCGAAAAGCGCTCACCCTACGAACTGGGCCTCGACTGGGCGCTGGATTTCCGCAAGAACCATTTCAACGGTCGCCGCGCGCTGCTCGCACAGAAGGAGGCCGGTGGCCCGCCGCTGCGGCTGGTGGGGCTGGAACTGGCCGGGCGCCGGCCGGCGCTGGACTGCGTGCTCTACGCCCGGCGACGGGTGGTTGGGCAGACCACGGCCGCGGCCTGGTCGCCGCTGCTCAAGAAGAGCATCGCGCTGGCGCTGGTGGAGGCGCGCTGGGCCGAGCCGGGCACCGAGCTGAGGGTGGAAGTCCATTACCGGCGCGAGTTGCGGCTGCTGCGCTCGGAGGAACGTGCGCGGGTGGTCGCACCGCGGTTCATCGACCTGCCGCGCAGGCGAGAATGAACACCCGGGCCGCCGCGGCGCGCCCCGCGGTGCTGCCGGCCCTCGGCGACGAGCCGCTCCGATGAGCGACTATCCGTTCGAATACGCCGGGCCGTCGACCCGCACCATGTTGATCGCCATGCTCTGCAGCATCACGGCGGTGGGCATCACGCTCGGCATCACCGCGCCGCTGTTCTCCGTGGCTCTCGCGCATATGGGGCTGAACAGCGCGATGGTCGGCCTGAACACCTCGCTGGGCGTCGGCGCGACGCTGGTCACTGCCCCCTTCGTGCCGCGCCTGCTGGCGCGGGTGAACCCGGTGCCGATCATGTTCGGCGGCATCCTGCTGAGCGCCGGCGGGTTGCTGGCGGCCGGCTGGTTGCGCAGCGCCGCGCTCTGGTTCGGGCTGCGCTTCGTGATCGGTATCGGCATGTCGCTGCACTGGGTGATCAGCGAGACCTATATCAACCAGTTCTCCTCGGAGGCCAACCGCGGTCTGGTCGCCGGCGTGTATTCGGCGCTGTTCGGGCTGGGCTTCGCGATCGGGCCTTTGATCCTGCAGGCGACCGGGGTCGGCGGTGTGGCGCCGTTCGTGATCTCGGCGGCGTTGGTGCTGGCAGCGGCTCTGCCGCTGATCTGGATGCGCGGCGGCGCGTCGGCGATCACCCACGACCACGACGCCGTCAGCATGAGCGTGCTGCGGCTGGCGCCGGTCATCATGCTGGCCTCGTTGATCTCCGGTTTCGTCGACAGCGCCACGTTGGCGCTGCTGCCGCTCTACGGGCTGGACCTGGGCATGAGCCAGGGCCGTGCGGTCGCATTGCTGACCATCGTGACGCTGGGCGCGGTCGCGCTGCAGTTGCCGCTGGGCTGGCTGGCCGACCGCTTCGGCCGACGGGCGATGCTGATCGGCTGTGCGCTGGCCAGCACGGCGACGGCCGCGATCCTGCCGTTGATCATCGATGCGCCCTGGCTTCTGCGCGCGGTGCTGTTTCTCTGGGGCGGGGCGGTGGTCGCTTTCTATACGCTGGCACTCACGCTGCTCGGCAGCGCATTTCGCGGCACCGCGCTCGCCCGTGCGAGCTCGGCGCTGGTGATCGCCTATTGCCTGGGCAGCGTCATCGGGCCCCCAATCGCCGGCGAAGCCATGGACCTCTTCGGCGCCAACGGCTTCGTCGCGGTGATGGCGCTTGCGGCCCTGGTGCTGGCCGTGGCTGCGGTGGCCAGGCTGCGCCGCGATCGGTTTTAGCGACGTGTCGGTCGGCGCACCCAGCGCTTGGCATGACGAGCGACGGCACGAGTGCCGGGCCTGTTGTTTGCCGGCGGCGAAGGCATCCAGACGACGTTGGACTGGTCGCCCAGGACTGGATGCCCGGGCCGGCCGGCCCGATTCGGGCTGCCAACCGCCGCTGATATGGTTCGGGGCTCCGGCGCGCGCCGCACGCGGGGTACAGCAATGACGACTGAGACGACCCAGGACTGGGGCTACATCCGGCCGGATATACCCCAGGTTCTGACCCCGGAACAGGCCGGGCGGACCGTGAGCGTCTGGCTGCTGCCGAAGTTCTCGATGGTGGCGTTGTTCTGTCTGCTCGAGCCGTTGCGTGTCGCCAACCGTTTCGGTCGGCCATTGTTTGCCTGGGAGCTGCTGTCGATCGATGGCCGTCCGGTGACGGCAAGCAACGGGGTGACGCTCGCGGTCGACGGCGCCGACCGACCGGCTGCCGCGCGGCGAGATGCTGGCGGTCGTGGCCTCGTATGAAGCCGAAGTTGCGGTCGGAGACGACCATCTTGCCTGGCTGCGACGGATCGCGGCCCAGGGCCGGATGATCTGCGGCCTGGATACCGCGGCGTTCGTGATGGCACGCGCTGGCGTGCTGGCCGGGCATCGTGTCGCATTGCACTGGGAGAGCGTGCCGGCGTTTCGCGAGGAGTTCCCTGAACTTCAGATCAGCCCGGCGCGCTATGTGTTCGACGGCACGCGCCTGACCGGCTCCGGCGGCACGACCAGCCTCGACATGATGCTCGACTGGCTGGAACAGATGCACGGCCCGGCCTTGTCGGCAGCAGTGGCCCGCCAGCTCATGCATCGGCGACAGGCGGCCGACGCCGAGCCGGACCTCGTGAGCGGGGCCGATCGGGCTCGGCTGCCGACCGCCGTGACGAAAGCGCTCGCCATCATGGAGGCGACGGTCGGGGCGCCGCTGTCGATCGGCGCGCTGGGTCGGCGCGTCGGCAAATCGCCCCGACAACTCGGGCGCCTGTTCACGGCCCACGTTGGGCGATCGCCGCAGCGTCATTATCTGGCCGTTCGGCTGGATCATGCACAGCGGATTCTCACCGACAGCCGGCTCAGCGTGACCGAGGTGGCCGTGGCCACCGGGTTCGATCATCTGGCGCATTTCAGCCGGGCCTACAAGGCGCGTTTCGGCGAGTCGCCACGACAGACGGCCCGGCGCGGCGGCGGTGTACCTGCGGGTAAGTAGGTAGGGGGTCAGGCCGTGGACGCGACGCGGCGTTCGCGTTCGGCGCGACGGATCATGCGCAGGCGCGAGCGGATCTCGTCGCGTTCGAGATAACAGCCCTGCAGCCAGCGGCTGCCGCCGGTGCCGGGATCGAAGGCATCGCGGCCGTGCAACAGCCGCCGGTTGTCGAAGATCACCAGATCGCCGGGTTGGTAGGTGAAGCGCAGGGCGAATTCCGGTTCCTTCAACATCGTCTGCAGGCAGATCAGCGCGGCGTAGGCCGGCTCGATATCCTCGAACGGCGCCAGCAGGGGGCCGCGCAGGAAATCGGCGATACGGATCTCGACCACGCGGCCCGCGTTATCGAGCTTGATCATGGGTTCGAACCAGACGTGGTCGGTCGTCTTCGCCGTATTGGCGAAGCACCAGCGCACTCGCGTGAGCGTGTCGAAATGATCGGCATGGCGCGTACGGAGCGCATCGGCCACCGCGAAACCATCCATCATCACGGCCTGGCCGCCGACGGCGCTGTTCTCGAGACAGTGCAGCAGTTGCAGCCCGGGCTGATATTCCCGTGTCGGCAGATCCACATGTGGCGGCAATGCGATCGATGTATAGGCGTTCGAATCCGGGTCCGGTTTGGCGCGTACATCGAACAGGCTGCCGAAATTGGTCGCGCGAACGACGCCAAGTCGCGGTGCGATATCGTTGAGGGTGCCGGGTTGAGCGGGGAGGTTCCGCAGCCGGACCAGGCCTTCGCCGATGACGGCTTCCAGTGCCTCGGCAAGAAACGCTTCGGCGGCCGGGTCGCCCGACGGGCGCTCGAGCCAGCCGCTGGCGTCCAGCGTGATCGGCTCGGCCCGGGTTTCGGCAGTCCAGTGTCGTATCGGCACGAGCGGCGCGTCGGGCTCGTCCATGTTCGAATAGTCGTTGGCGCGCAGCCAGCCGGGATGAAAGGACAACCGGCGCTGCTCGGGCGCGAACACAATCGAGACGGCGCCCGAGCCCTCGAGACGGGCATCGGCGATGGTCGGCCAGCCGTTCAGTCGCGACAGATCCAGCGTGCGTTCCCGGGTTTCGGGGTTGACGGTGGTTTCGTCGGCCGCGTTATCGCGCAGCCAGACGCTGTGATAGCGGCTGACCCGGCCGTCACGCCAGGCCACGGTCAGGATATGGTCGGCCTGTTCGATGTGATCGATCGGTGTGTCGACCGGCCAGGTATCGAAATCGGGCGTGGCGGGAAGTTCCAGGGTGTCAGCAGCCACGGCGCTTGCTCCGGCATCGGGTTCGCTTCGATATTACCGAGCCGTCCCGTGCGCCGGCTTGATCGAAACGGCCGTGTATTTGTCGGCATCGGACGCCGTGAGTGGCCCGCGCCGGCTGGGCCGCCACCGGCATGCGCCGGGTGCTATATCCGTTCGTCGTCGGCCGGAACGGCACGCCGGCTGGCACGACGCCGACGCCAGTGCATCCGATCCATCACCAGATAGATCGCCGGCGTCGTGTAGATGGTGAGCAGCTGCGACACGATCAGCCCGCCGATGATGGTGATGCCCAGCGGTCGTCGCAGTTCCGAGCCCGGACCGGAGGCGATCAGCAGGGGTACCGCGCCAAGCACGGCGGCCATGGTGGTCATGGTGATCGGCCGGAAGCGCTCGCGCGCGGCTTCGAAGATCGCCTTTTCCGGCGTCCAGCCGCGCTTGCGCTCGCCTTCGAGCGCGAAGTCGACCAGCATGATGCCGTTCTTCTTGACGATGCCGATCAGCAACACGATGCCGATCACCGGCATGAGCGACAGCTCGGTGCCGGTGATATACAAGGCGAGAACCGCGCCGAGCCCGGCCGACGGCAGGGTGGAGATGATCGTCAGCGGGTGGATCAGGCTTTCGTAGAGAATGCCGAGCACCAGGTAGACCGAGATCAGCGCCGCACAGATCAGCAGCAATTCGTGCCCGGCGCTGGCCGGATTGCTGCTGCTGCCGAGATCGATGTGTACGTCCGGTGGCGCATGCAGTTCGCCCATCGCGGTCTGAATCGCGCTCTGTGCCACGCCCATGGTGGCGCCCGGCGCGAGGTTGTAGCTGAAGGTCACCGACGGAAACTGGCCGTCGTGATGCACCGACAGCGGTGCGGTGCCGATGCTCATGGTGGTGACCGCCGACAGCGGTACCTGGCTGCCGTCCTCCGCCGTCACGTAGAGGCGATGAACGTCGGCGACCTCGCGCTGCAGATCGGGCGAAATACCGAGCACCACCTTGTACTGATTGCTCTGGGTGTAGATGGTCGAGATCTGGCGCTGCGAGAAGGCATCGTTGAGCGCGGAATCGATGGCCGTGGCACTCACGTGCAACCGGGCGGCCGCCGTGCGATCGATCTGCAGATTGACCTGGGGCCCGCCTTCGTCGCGATCGGTCGATATGTCGGCCAGCTGCGGAATCCGGCGCAGTCTTGCCAGCACCTTTGGTGTCCACTCCGACAACAGCGAAAGTTCGGGGCTCCAGAGTGTGAACTGATAATTGCCCTTGTCGCTGTGATGCACGCCGGTCGGCAAGGCCTGGATCGCGCTCAGGAACGTGCGGGCATCCGTCACTTTGGCCAGTTTTGGTCGCAGGCGCGCGATGATCTGTTGTGCCGTGGCGGTGCGTTCGTCGGTGGGTTTCAGCGCCACGAAAAGCCGCGCCTGGTTGGCGCCGCCACGGCCCGACGAACCGACGCCGTCGCCAACGTGGGCCACAGCCGGGTCGGAAAGCACGATATCGCGCACGCGTTTCTCAATCGCCACCATGCGATCGAACGAGGCATCCGGCGCGCCCTGGGTGATGCCGATCAGCAGGTCGGCGTCGCCTTCCGGGATGAAGCTCTTGGGCAGATGCATGAACAGCGCGCCCATGAGCACCAGCGCCAGCGCCGGTGACGCCCATCATCAGCCAGCGCTGGTTGATGACGTGCCGCAGGCTGGCGGTATAGGCGCCGTTGAGCCATACGAACACGGGTTCGAGCAGTCGATCGAGCCGGGTCTCGCCGAGTTGGGGCGCGCGCCGGATGAACCGGCTGCAGATCATCGGCGTCACGGTCAGCGAAACGAGCGCCGACACCGCGATGGCGAATACCAGCGTGAGCGAGAACTCGCGCAGCAGGCGCCCCGGGATGCCGCTCATGAGCACCAACGGGCTGAACGCGGCGATCAGTGAAAGGCTGATCGAGACCACGGTGAAACCGATCTGCTTGGCGCCGGCGAACGCCGCCCGCAGCGGGCGCATGCCTGCTTCGAGATTGCGGTAGACGTTCTCGATCATCACGATCGCATCGTCCACCACGAAGCCGACCGAAATGGTCAGCGCCATCAGCGACAGGTTGTCGAGCGAAAATCCGCACAGCCACATCAACACGGCGGTGCCGGCCAGCGACAGCGGTACGGTGATGCCGGCGGCGATCGTGGGCACGCCGCGACGCAGGAACAGCAGTACGACGAGCATGACGAGCGCGATACTGGCCATGAGGGTGAACTGCAGATCGTTCACGCTGGAATGGATGGTGGTGGTTCGATCCGAGAAGGTGGAGATCTTGACGCCACTCGGCACCCAGCGATCGAGTGTCGGCAGCATTGCCTTGATGCGCTCGACGGTGGCGACCACGTTGGCGCCGCTGGACTGATGGATGATCAGCAGCACCGCCGGTTTGCCGTCGTAGGAACCCGTCTGCAGCCGGTCGCGCGTGCCCGCACTCACGTTCGCCACATCGGACAACGGGACCAGCGTGCCGTCGGTCTTCTTGACCGGTATCGACCGATAATCGTCCACCGAGCGCAGGGCGCTGTTGGTACCGATGCTCAGATGCCGGCTCGTTCCGTCGAAACTGCCGAGCGGACTGTCGACGTTGGCGTTGACGATGGCCTGGCGTACGACGTCCAGACCGATGCCCATATCGGCGAGCTTGCCGGGCTCCATATCCACGCGCACCGCCGGCTGCTCGGCACCGGTCACCGATACATCCGATACCCCCTGGACCTGGGCGATGCGCTGCGCGATCACGGTGTCGGCGACATCGTAGAGATCGCTCGGCGGCATCGTCTTCGACGTGAGCGCCAGAATGAGGATGGGAAAAGCCGACGGATTGATCTTGCGCAAATGCGGCGTACGCGACAGATTGCCCGGCAGATCCGCCTGGGCGGCGTTGATCGCGGACTGCACATCCTGTGCGGCACCGTCCACGCTGCGGTTCAGCGCGAACTGGATCATGATGCTGGTCGAGCCGAGCGTGCTCGTGGAGCTCAGCGCGGTGACGCCCGGAATGGCGCCCAGGCGGCGCTCCAGCGGCGCCGCGACCGTGGCCGCCACCGTCTCCGGGCTCGCCCCCGGCAAGCTCGCGGATACCGTGATGATGGGCAGGTCCACTGAGGGCAGGCTGGCCACCGGCAGATAGAGATAGCTCACCGTACCGAGCAGCAACAGGCCGAAGGCCAGCAGGCAGGTGCCGATCGGGTGCCGGATGGACGGAGCCGAAACATTCATGACGCGAGCGGCGCCCGATCAGCGGATCGGCGGGGCGAGGCCGCGACCGCGGGCTTCATGGCTACCGAGATAACGCCCGAGACGCGAGCGCGCGAGCCGGTCCTTCACGCCGTCCATGTACAGGTAGATGACCGGCGTCGTATAGAGCGTCATGACCTGCGACAGCAACAGCCCGCCGATGATGGTCACGCCCAGCGGTACGCGCAGCTCGGAGCCCACGTTGTGGGCCAGCGCCAGCGGCAGGGCGCCGAGCAGGGCCGCGAGTGTGGTCATCATGATCGGGCGAAAACGCCGCAGGGCCGCTTCGAAGATGGCGGCTTCCGGCGCCAGGCCGCGTTCTCGCTCGGCGTCGAGGGCGAAGTCGATCATCATGATGGCGTTCTTCTTCACGATGCCCATCAAGAGAATGATCCCGATCAGCGCCACCACCGACAGGTCGTAACCGAGCAGGGACAGCGCCAGCAGCGCGCCCACGCCGGCCGAAGGCAGGGTGGTGAGGATCGTGAACGGGTGGATGAAGCTCTCGTAGAGCACACCCAGGACGATGTAGATGACGATGATCGCAGCCAGAATCAGCCACGGTTCGACCTTGAGCGACTTGGCGAACTCGGCCGCGCTGCCGACGAACGTGCCCTGGATCGCGGCCGGCATGCCGATCGATTGCTCGGTGTCCTGAATCGCGTTGACGGCCTCGCCGAGCGAGGTGCCCGGTGCCAGATCGAAGTTCAATGTGGCGGCCGGGAACTGTTCCTCGTGCTGGATGGCCAGTGGCGCTGAAACCAGATGCGTGTTCGCCACCGCGCGCAGCGGCACCTGACTGCCGTCGCTTGTCGGCACGTACAGATCCGACAGCACCGACGGATCCGACTGATAGCGAGGTGCGGCCTCCAGCACCACACGATACTGATTGGCCTGGCCGAAGATGGTGGAGATCTGGCGCTGGCCGAAGGCATCGTAGAGCGTGTCGTCGATCGACTGCATGGTCACGCCCAGGCGCCCGGCGGCGTTGCGATCCACGTCGACCTGCACGCGCTGGCCCACGTTGTCGATGTCCGACGACACATTGCGCACCTGCGACACATTTCGCAGCGCCCGGGTGAGGCGGTTCGACCACTCGGTCAGCCGGTCGGCATCGCTGTCGGTCAGCACGTACTGATATTGGGTCGGGCCGCTGGTGGTGGCGATCTGGATGCTCTGTACGGCCTTGAACACGACGTTCACACCGGCGATGCCGGCCACGCGTCGATTGAGATCGTCGATGGTGGTATCGATCGTGTCGCTGCGATCCGCCCGGGGCTTGAGCACGATCGACATGCTGCCGGCATTGGGCGTGGCGTTGCTCGAGCTCACGCCCACGGTCGAAGTGACGGCGGCGACGTCCGGGTCGCGTCGTACGGCTGCATCCACGCGCGCCTGTATCTTGTGCATGGCCTCGAACGACAACGATGCATCCGCGCGTGTCTGCGCCCTCAGCAATCCGGTGTCTTCCTGCGGCAGGAAGCCTTTCGGGATGAGGATGTACAGCAGCACGGTCAGCGCCAGCGTGGCCACGGTGACCCACAGCGTGGCCGCGCGCCGGGCGAGTACCCAGCGCAGGCTTGTTTCGTAGCCCTCGGTCAGACGGGCCACGGCGCGGTCGGCCGCGCGCGAGAAACGACCGGGCTGACGTGCCCGGGTCGACAGCAGACGCGCGCACATCATCGGCGTGAGCGTCAGTGAAACGATGGCCGATACGACAACGGATACCGAAAGCGTGAGCGCGAACTCGCGGAACAGCCGGCCCACGATGCCCGGCATGAGCAGCAACGGGATGAAAACGGCGATCAGCGACAGGGTCAGCGAGATCACGGTGAAGGCGATTTCGCCCGAGCCCTTGTAGGCCGCCCGCATCGGCGATTCTCCGGCCTCGAGATGGCGCACGATGTTCTCGATCATCACGATGGCATCGTCGACCACGAACCCGGTGGCAATGGTCAGCGCCATCAGCGAGAGATTGTCGAGCGAAAACCCGGCGAACCACATGACGCCGAAGGTGGCGATCAGCGATAGCGGGAGGGCGACGCCGGCGATCATCGTCGCACTGACGCTGCGCAGGAACAGCAGCACCACCATCACCACGAGTGCCACCGAGAGCAGCAGGGTGAACTGCACGTCGCGTACCGAAGCGCGGATCGTGCCCGTGCGGTCGGACACGATCTGCATGTTCACGCCACTCGGCACGGCCGAGCGCAGTTCCGGCAGGCGGGCCTTGAGCGCATCGACCGTCTGCACGATGTTGGCGCCCGGCTGGCGCTGCACGTCGATGACCACCGCCGGCGTGCCGTTGAAGCTGGCGGCCACCTTGTTGTCTTCGACGCCGGAGACGATTTTGGCCACATTGTCGAGGCGCACCGGTGCATCGTTCTTGTAGGCCACGATGACGTTTCGATAAGCCGCCGCATCGGCGAGCTGGTCGTTGGCGCCGATGGTGTAGGCCTTCACCGCGCCCGAGAGCGAACCCTTGGCCTGGTTGGTGTTGGCCGAGGAGATTGCGCTGCGCAACGTCTCCAGCCCGAGGCCGTAGGATGCGAGCTGTGGCAGATCCGCCTGGATGCGCACGGCCGGGCGGATGCCGCCCTCGACCGTCACATGACCGACACCGCCCACTTCGCTCAGTCGCTGGGCGAGCAGCGTATCGGCGACGTCGCTGAGACGCTCGATCGGCAGGTTGTTTGATGTCAGCGCGATGGTGAGGATCGGCGTGTCGGCCGGGTTCACCTTCGAATAGCTCGGCGGGTAGGGCAGGTTGTTCGGCAGATTGCCGTTGGCCTCGTTGATCGCGTCCTGTACGTCCTGAGACGCGGCATCGATATCGCGTCCGAGCACGAACTGGAGCGTGATTTCGCTGCGACCCATCGAGCTGGTCGAAGTCATGTTCGACAGCCCCTGGATCTGGCCGAGCTGGTGCTCGAGCGGCGCGGTCAGCAGGCGCGAGACGGTATCGGCGCTGGCGCCGGGCAGGCGCGTCGTGACCTGGATGGTCGGGAAATCGACCTGTGGCAGCGACGATATCGGTAGAAAACGATAGCCTAGGACGCCCGACAACAGCACCGCCAGCGCCAGCAGCGACGTCGCGATCGGCCGGCTGATGAAAGCGTCGGAGACGCGCATCAGGGTTTCGCCGTGCTCTTCTGCCGGGGCGGCGTCGCGGAATCGCCGGAATTGCCGGTGCGCCGCCTACTGCCCGTATTGCCGGGATCGGCGGGTTCACCATCGCGACCGGATTCGGCTTTGTGCCCGATCTCCTCCGCGGCCTTGGCCGAGCTCGGGTTCGATTCGCCCTTGCTCTGATCCACCTTGACCTTGGCGCCGTCGGAAAGCTGGCCGAACCCGGCGGTGATCACGGCTTCGCCCGGCTTGACCCCCTGGGCGATCACCGCCTGGGTCTCGTCCTGCTGGGTGACGGTCACCGCATGCATCGCGGCTTTTCCGTTCTTGCCGACCTCGTAGACGAAAGCACCGTTCGGGCCTTGCTGTACCGCGGCGACCGGCACGACGGTCGCGTTGTCCAGCGTGCCGACCTGGAGCCGGACGTTGACGAACTGACCGGGCCAGAGCTGCTCGCCGGCGTTCGGCAACACGGCCTTGAGCTTGATCGTGCCGGTGGTGGTGTCGACCTGGTTGTTGATCACCTCCAGATGGCCGGTATCCAGGACCTTGTTACCGTCGGCGCCCAGCACGCGCACCGTCAGAGCGCCCTTGGCCGAGGCGGCGCGTACCTGCGCGACATCGTCCGAGGGCAGCGTGAACACGGCCGCAATGGGTTGCACCTGGGTGATCACGACGATATCGGTGCTGCTGGCCGACACGATATTGCCTTCGTCGACCATGCGAATGCCGGTGCGCCCGGTGATCGGCGCCACCACCGAGGTGTAGCCCAGCGTGGCCTGGGCGCTGTCGACCGCCGCCTGGTCGGACTGTACCTGGGCCGCGTCCTGGCGAACGGTGGCCCGAGCCTGATCGGCCTGCTGTTTCGAGACGTAGTTGGTCTTCGCCAGCTTCGCGTAGCGCTTCAGGTCGAGCCGCGCGTTGGCCAGCGCTGCCTGATCCATGGCGAGCTTGGCCTTGGCCTGTTCGAGATCCGCCTTGTAGGTGGTGGGGTCGATCTTCGCGAGCACGTCGCCCTTGTCGACCTCCTGGCCTTCCTTGAAGTTGAGGCTCAGCAGCTTGCCGCCGACCTGCGGCTGTACCGTGACGGTCTGGTACGCCTGAATCGTGCCGACGCCGTTGAGAATCACGGGAACGTTCTTGCGGGTGGCCTTGGCGGTGAGTACCGACACGCCGCGCTTGCCCGTTGCCGAACCGGCCATGGCCGCGGGTGGATTTGCCGCTGTGTGCCGACAGCGCGAACCAGATCAGACCGGCGAGCGCGGCGAGCATGACCAGCGCGATCAGAATACGTTTTCCAGTCATCGTGATTCCTTGCGGGCGATACGGCGCCACGGGTTCACAACCGTGGCATGGCCCGATAACTCTTGGATTGCCGGGCGGTGGCCTCATCCCAGCCGCCCCCCAGCGCCTGATAGAGACTCACCGTGGCATTGAGTCGGGCCTGGCGTGTCTGGGCGAGCGCGTCGCGCGCGTTGAACAGGGTCTGTTCGGTATTGAGTACCGTGGTGACATCGGTAATGCCTTGTCTGAGCCGCGCGCGCGAGATATCGAGCGCGCGCTGCGCCAGTTTCACCGCTTGTTGCTGACGCTTTTCCTGTTCGGTGGTCTGGCGGATATCGGTCAAAGCGTTGTCGACATCCTCGAACGCGCTGATGACGTCGCTCTGGTAATTGGCCAGGAGTTCGTCGTAGCGACCACGGCTGACAGCGAGCTGGCCACGCAGCTGACCGCCTTCGAAAATCGGTTGCGTGATGTTTCCGGCCAGCGAATAGAACTCGTTGAGCGGATTGAACAGCCCGTTGAGCGTCGCGTTCTCCCAGCCGCCCTGGGCGCTCAGATCGAACGTCGGAAACAGCGCGGCCTTGGATGACGACACGTCCGAGCGCGCGGCGTTGAGTTGGGCCCGTGCCTGGGCGATGTCGGGTCGGCGGGTGAGCAGGGTCGATGGCAGCCCGGCATCGATCGAGGGCACGCTGATCCGCGACGGCGTCGTGATGGTGAGATCGAGCCGGGCCGGTGGCTCTCCGAGCAGAACGGCGAGCGCGTTCACGTTCTGCTCCAGCTGTTGCCGGATCGGCGGAATCGCCGCCAGCTGGTTTGCCACCTGGGTCTGTTGCTGCGCCACGTCGAGCGCAGTGCCGATGCCCACCTGGAGCTGTGCCTGCAACGCCTTCAGCAGATCGCGCGCGATGCCGAGGTTCTGCTGGGCGATGCGTAGCCGATCCTTGAGCGTGACGATGGTGAAGTAAGTGGTCGCGACGCTCGATTCCACGCTCAATGCCACCGTCGCCTCGTCGTAGCGGCTCGCCAGTGCAGACTGCTTCGCCGAGTCGCAGCGAGCTTCGGTTCTTGCCCCAGAAGTCGAGCTCGTAGCTGGCGTTGAGGGCCGCCTGATAATCCGTTCGCGTGGTCGAACCGGGGGAGAGCACGCTGGTGCTGCCGCCGCTGCCGCTGGGCAGTGAGTACGAATTACTCTGCGACCCGGCGCCCTGATAGCTGCGTGTCGCGGATCCCTTGGCGCCCAGGCGTCGGGAAGAGCGGCGCGCCCGAAACACGGATCTGGGCGTCGGCCTGGGCCACCCGGGCGGCGGCGGCGGCAATATCGTAATTCGCGGACCGTGCCTGCGACATGAGGCGGTCGAGTTCCGGCGAGTCGAAATTCCGCCACCAGGCGGGCGTCGGCCAGATCGACGGGTCGTTCGCGCGCGCCGTCTTATCCGAGCCCCGGTAATGGCTCGGCGCGATCGGTTTTGGTGCCGGCACGTTCGGGGGGAGAACGCATCCGCCCAACGCCAGAAGCGCCACCGCGGCAATGGGTCGGCGGGCACGCCTACGCCAGGCATAACGAGGGCCAGGGGGCGCGCCGAGGCGCCGCCGGTCACGGATAAGCACAGTCATGATGAGGGATATTACAGCGCCCCGATGTGCCGCGCCGTTGTCAGCCGTTCGGAAGTTTGTCGCAAAGTATGTCGAATACACGAACTGACATAAAACGATACAACTACAGCCCTTGCCGGGCTCACGCGATGGTGGCGAGCGGTTGTGACGGCAATGGATGTCGAAGCCGGATTGGCCGAGAAATAGCCGGGGGGCGTGCGTCGATTGACCCCGTGGCGTGAAGAAGGCGTGCCGATACTCGGCGGACGATCGGACGGCGAAGACCGGGCGCGATAGGCTATGTCGCCCCTGATCCGCCCCGTAGCGGCTGAGTCCGACATCGCGGCCGAGGTCAGTAGAACGCTCTGAATATCCGCGGGGCATACGAGCGCCGATCGCCCCGATCGTGAATTATGGCAGGCAGCGAGCACGGGCACCGGGCATTGCAGCTTGGGATGCTACATGGCGTAACGACACGACAGAGTGCCAACAGAGGGGCCGAGATCCTTTCGGGTAGGCTGGCGTTGTGTCTTCGGCATATGGCCCGTATCGAAAACGCATGCGAACAATCACGGTTCGATAGGAACGGTATCGAGGCGAAGTCACCGTCCCGTGATGCGACAGCGACTCGCGTCCGGGGCTTCCGGGCGATGCCGTGCGTTCAGGGGCGTTGTGCGAGCTGCGCAACGACGGGGCCAAAGCGTTGTGACTCGGTCTCTCGCGGGGCGAGCCGTCCGATACTCAGTCGATGGCTCGGGTCGGGCGCGCACGGCAAGAATGACTCCATGCTGGCGCGTATTGCCCGCCCGGCTCGTATCGCCATGCGCTTCGGCGAGGACGTGCATGGGCCGAGCGCGGCTCGTGGTTTGCTGCAGGCGCGGCTGAGCTCGGTTCGGACGGTTTGGGTCAGCGCCCGGCCGGGCGAGTCTTTCGAATGTGGCGCGCCCGGCAGGATTCGAACCTGCGACACCCGGCTTCGAAGGCCGATGCTCTATCCAGCTGAGCTACGGGCGCGTGAGCGTAGTGTAAAAGACCGATGCACGATCTTCATACCGTTTTGTGCGAACGAGCTATGATCAGCGCCGCGATCGGTTGTCGGCGCGTTCAGGCACGCGGGGCCCGCTCTTGAAGTATTGAAGCCATGCGGCGCCTGGATCTTGTTGTTTCGTCCATGCCGCCGCGCAGCGTCTGGCTACAACGAGAAACCGCGACGTTCGTAGCGCAGGCGCGCTATGCGAAAGCGTTGCAGCGCCTGATTGCGGTCGTGCGGTTAACACGGGGCATTTTCCCTGGCGAAGTGGCCGGCCACGAGATCGATCGGGCGCCGGTACGGTCTCGCGCGTCTGCGCTTGCCGACCCGAGGGCGACTCGGGCGTGGCCCCAAGGGATTCGCGGTCTACAACCGCTGCGCTTAGGAAACCGCAGCGGTCCCGCGGCGGGATTGCCGCACTCGGGTTGATTGCGGATCATCGCGGTCCGTTTTCAGGCATCGAAAGTGTCATGAGTCTCGACGGCGCCGTTCTGCTGATGATGGCTACCTTTGTATTCGTGATGACGCCGGGACCGGGCATCTTCGCGTTGATTTCACGGTCGCTGCAGGGCGGCGCTGCGGCGGGACTGGCGTTGACCGCGGGGCTGCTCTCGGCCGACCTGATATATCTCGGCGCGGCGCTGGCGGGCCTGGCTTTTATCGCCCGCGAATTTCATGCACTGTTCCTGTGGGTCCGGTTGATCGGTGGGCTGTACCTGATTTGGCTGGGGATACGCGCTTGGCGCAGCCCGGCTCGCCCGATGAGCGCAACGACGTCAGCAGTGCGATCGCCTTGGCGCGATCTGACGGCCGGTTTTCTGACGTCCGCCTCCAACCCGAA
The DNA here is from genome assembly GCA_963835375.1 of uncultured Gammaproteobacteria bacterium. GTDB lineage: Bacteria > Pseudomonadota > Gammaproteobacteria > Nevskiales > Salinisphaeraceae > Salinisphaera. The sequence goes on along the minus strand of CAWIGB010000016.1, from coordinate 42,720 downwards.
GGTGATCCTGTTCTACCTCGGACTGCTGCCGAATTTCGTGGATATGCACGGGATGACCACGGCCCGTTTTTTGGCGACGGCTCTGATCGTGGCCGCAACGCTTGCGAGCGGTGCGTTGATCTACATCGTCCTGTGTTCATGGGTGCGCCGACTGTTCGCCTCCGCTCGGGCCGTGCGCTGGCTTAACCGGTCATCCGCGGCTGTACTCGTGACCGCCGGGATTGTTGTTGCATCCGGTGCGGGTGAAGCATCGGTGCCGAGCTGAAGACTGCCCATATTGGTTCGTGCGATGGACAGCGCGCATCAGGGCGTGCACGTCGGTTGTGCGCGACGACGGCGCGCGGCGTGTAGCGCGTATCGAATGGCCGCGAGACAAGAGACGTGCCGTTAGATCTGGTCACTTTGCGGTCACGTAGTGTCTTATCGATAGGGTCGAACTTCTCGACGAAGTTCGACGAGCCAGATCGTAGTGCGGTCGTCTTGCGACAGGAGCAGTCAATGAAGAGCCGATATTTCGCAATGGTCGTGATCAGCGGCACGGTCGCCGTCTCTTCGGCGGCTTCGGCCAACGCGTTTGACAATCTCAAGCAAGAGGCTTCGGGATTGATGAATTCGCCGAATGCCACGCAGAGCGGGAACGCGGCCGGCTCGGCCACGCTGCTGCGCCAACTCGGCAGCGGCTCGTTCAATCTATCGAGCATGCAGAATGTGGCGGGTGTGCTGGCGTATTGCCAGAAGCAGGGTTACACACAGAGCGCGGCGGAACAGGTGAAAAACCGTCTGTTGAGCCGGCTGGGTGGGCAGAGCCAGGCCGAGAAGAGCGCCGGGTATCAACAGGGGCTGTCGGGCGTGCTCCAGAGTGGGCAAGGCAATCGCTTCAACCTGGCCAATCTGAAGGAGCGGATCGGCACGCGCGTATGCGGCGCGATAGCCAATCAGGCATTGTCGTCGTTTCTGGGAAAGTAAGCGGGTGGCCGCCATCGAACGGGCCGACGGGAAGTGATGCGCCAGTAAGGGCAACGGCCGAGCGCATGACTGCCGGCTCAGAAAGGCCAGCGCGGCATCCAGGGCATGATCAGCATGGTCGCGCTGGCCATGAGCGCCGTCGCATACGGGCGCCGGTAGTCGAAGAGTTTGAGCGCGGTGCCGAACGATCGCTTCAGCCGAGCCCCTTCAAGATCGATGCTGAAACACTCGTCCAGGAGCAGATGAATCAGCATCCCAAGGGCGACTGCGAGCCCATCGCTCCAGGCCAGTCTGGCCGGCTGCCCGAAGCAGCGAAAGCTGATGGTGACCGTGGAGAACATGACCCCTGCGACCGCAAGAAGCGAATGCCAGCTGGCGCGATGGCGGGTGAGGGCTCGGAAGACAACGGCAAACACGTCGCGGATCCCGACATACAGCCCAAGAGCCAGACACGTCGCACCCAGCCAGGAGAGGGATGTTTGTGTCAGTGCCAGCGCCGCAAGGGCCGCCGTGATCGCAAGGACGGTGAAAATGAGCCGGGTCGAATGAGACTTGTCGGCGTCGATATCCGGCATGATGCCGCCAAGAGCCACCAGCAGTACGATAGCCGGCGCCTGCGTCAGCGGCCACAGTTGCGCAGACAACCCCGAAGCCGCGATGACTGCTCCGGCTGACGCGGCGACACCGATATGCGTCGTGAAATTGGCCAACAGCGGGTGGTCTTGTACAAACATCCAGTTTATTGCCGCGAAAGTACTTGCGCAATAGGCGTTTAGCTTCCATGTGGCATTTCGGGCGACGGCTTGCGGGGTGTCGTTCTCGCCATCCGGGGTGGGCAGCGGCCCACATGTCATGGCGCAGGGTGACGCCCGCCGGTCCAATGGAAGCAACCCTGGAAAGCCCGTGTCGCGGCGTTTGTGACAATGCGATTAAAAAATCCGTTGACACATTGCGACGAAGGTCTAGAATGCGCTCTCTCGCAACACGGAGCGGCATTCGCGACGCACGGCGGCGCTGATGTTTTCGGGTGGCGGGGCGGTTTCCGGATGGATTGTTTAACGAGGGATTCGGTGGCTGGGTGACAGATCGAACGGAAAAAAGCATTTGCTTGATTCGGTTGATTTGTTGCAGACTGGAGGGCCGCCTTGGGGCGGAGCGAAAGTCGGTCAGCAACGATTTCGAGAAGTTCGAAAAAGTGGTTGACAGGGTGTTGGAACGGCGTAGAATACGCGCTCTCGCAACATTCAACGCTTCGGTTAAGCGCTAGTTTAGCCGACGCAGATTGCAGATCTTTAACAACTTGTAAGTGACTTGTGTGGGTGCTCCTGTGGGGTGGCGTTAAGCCAAGCCCTATAGAGCATCCAAAGCATAAAGCTTGGGATGACTCGCACGATTGGATCAATCGTGCACCAGTTAGAAGTATTTAAACTGGAGAGTTTGATCCTGGCTCAGATTGAACGCTGGCGGCAGGCCTAACACATGCAAGTCGAGCGGTAACAGGAGGTGCTTGCACCTTGCTGACGAGCGGCGGACGGGTGAGTAATGCGTAGATATCTGCCTTTTAGTGGAGGATAACCTGGGGAAACCCAGGCTAATACTGCATAATCTCTACGGAGCAAAGCGGGGCTCTTCTACCCTCGCGCTAAAAGATGAGTCTACGTCTGATTAGTTTGTTGGTGGGGTAACGGCCTACCAAGACGACGATCAGTAGCTGGTCTGAGAGGATGATCAGCCACACCGGGACTGAGACACGG
>CAWIGB010000016.1:0-37500 GCA_963835375.1 uncultured Gammaproteobacteria bacterium | reverse complement strand
AGGGGTCTCATAAGAGATTACCAAACCGAGGCAAACTCCGAATACCGGCAAGTTTGAGCACGGGAGACACACTGCGGGAGCTAACTTTCGTAGTGGAAAGGGAAACAACCCAGACCGCCAGCTAAGGTCCCCAAGTCATGGCTAAGTGGCAAACGATGTGGGAAGGCACAGACAGTCAGGAGGTTGGCTTAGAAGCAGCCATCCTTTAAAGAAAGCGTAATAGCTCACTGATCTAGTCGGCCCGCGCGGAAGATATAACGGGGCTAAAGCCATGCACCGAAGCTGCGGACTTGCAATTTATTGCAAGTGGTAGAGGAGCGTTCCGTAGGCCGTGAAGGTGAACCGTGAGGTTTGCTGGAGGTATCGGAAGTGCGAATGCTGACGTGAGTAACGATAAGGCAGGTGAAAAACCTGCCCGCCGAAAATCCAAGGTTTCCTGCGCAACGCTATTCGGCGCAGGGTGAGTCGGTTCCTAAGGCGAGGCCGAAAGGCGTAGTCGATGGAAAACGGGTTAATATTCCCGTACCTCGCTTAACTGCGATGGGGTGACGAAGAAGGTTAGGCTAGCCGGGTGATGGTTATCCCGGTTTAAGCTTGTAGGCAGGTCTTCCAGGCAAATCCGGAAGGCTGATGTCGAGAAGCGATGACGAGTGCCCAAGGGCGCGAAGTAGCTGATACCACGCTTCCAGGAAAAACCTCTAAGCTTCAGGTTAAGCAGACCGTACCCCAAACCAACACAGGTGGATAAGGTGAGAATCCTAAGGCGTATGAGACAACTCGGGTGAAGGAACTCGGCAAAATGGCACCGTAACTTCGGGAGAAGGTGCGCCCCCATTAGGTGAAGCGCTTCGCGCGTGGAGCTGAGAGGGGCCGCAGAGACCAGGTGGCTGCGACTGTTTACTAAAAACACAGCACTCTGCTAACACGTAAGTGGATGTATAGGGTGTGACGCCTGCCCGGTGCCGGAAGGTTAAGTGATGGGGTTAGCTTCGGCGAAGCTCTTGATCGAAGCCCCGGTAAACGGCGGCCGTAACTATAACGGTCCTAAGGTAGCGAAATTCCTTGTCGGGTAAGTTCCGACCTGCACGAATGGCGTAACGATGGCCACACTGTCTCCACCCGAGACTCAGTGAAATCGAAATTGCTGTGAAGATGCAGTGTTCCTGCGGCAAGACGGAAAGACCCCGTGCACCTTTACTACAGCTTTGCACTGGATCTTGAATATTTTTGTGTAGGATAGGCGGGAGGCTTTGAAGCGTTGGCGCTAGCCGGCGTGGAGCCACCCTTGAAATACCGCCCTGAAATGTTCGAGGTTCTAACCTAGGTCCCTTATCGGGATCAGGGACAGTGTATGGTAGGTAGTTTGACTGGGGCGGTCTCCTCCCAAAGAGTAACGGAGGAGTGCAAAGGTACCCTCAGCACGGTCGGAAATCGTGCAACGAGTGTAAAGGCAAAAGGGTGCTTGACTGTGAGACCGACGGGTCGAGCAGGTACGAAAGTAGGTCTTAGTGATCCGGTGGTTCTGTATGGAAGGGCCATCGCTCAACGGATAAAAGGTACGCCGGGGATAACAGGCTGATTCCTCCCAAGAGTCCACATCGACGGAGGAGTTTGGCACCTCGATGTCGGCTCATCACATCCTGGGGCTGAAGCAGGTCCCAAGGGTATGGCTGTTCGCCATTTAAAGTGGTACGCGAGCTGGGTTTAGAACGTCGTGAGACAGTTCGGTCCCTATCTGCCGTAGGCGTTCGAGATTTGAGAGGATCTGACCTTAGTACGAGAGGACCGGGTTGGACGTACCTCTGGTGTTCCGGTTGTCATGCCAATGGCATTGCCGGGTAGCTACGTACGGAAGGGATAAGCGCTGAAAGCATCTAAGCGCGAAGCCCACCTCAAGATGAGATCTCGCTAGCTCCTTGAGAGCTCTAAAGGGTCGTCCGAGACGAGGACGTTGATAGGCCAGGTGTGTAAGTACAGCAATGTATTCAGCTTACTGGTACTAATCGCCCGTGAGGCTTGGTCATATAACGCTCAAGCGCTTTTGCGCGAGCAACGCAGTGTTCGATTACAAACCCGATTGTTCCAGTTTGCCTGGCGGCCATAGCGAGTGGGAACCACCCGAACCCATTCCGAACTCGGAAGTGAAACCGCTCAGCGCCGATGGTAGTGTGGGGTCTCCCCATGTGAGAGTAGGTCACCGCCAGGCTTTATACGAAAAGCCCCGTCGCTCATGCGTCGGGGCTTTTTTTATGGTCGACGCATCAGCACGGCGCTCCCGCTGACCCCCAGGGGCGCCGCTCATAACGCCTCGCCCACCACCGGCCGCGATCGGCGCTATCCAGAATAACCACAGTTGATGAAGCGCCAAGCCGCCCACAATGAGCGCCGGCCCGGTGCTGCGCGCCGGCTTCACCGAGGTGTTGGTGACCGGAATACTGATCCGGTGGATCAGTGTCAGCACCATGCCGAACCGTACATTTTTGCCCCCGGAGATCGCATTCATACGCGAGCGCTATCCGGAATCGTACTGGCGCGCACATGACAACTTCGGAGAACTTGCTGCGTTCTGGCTACAGGTTCACGACAGTCTTCACGCGGACGGCCGTACGCTGCAAGGGGCGACATGCGATTTTCGTGAGGGTTTTTGGGATAGCGTGGCCGATTTCCAGCACGGCTTCATGCCCCAGTTGGGCCGTCATCTTCAGCAATGGCGATTATCATTCGACGGGCCGGTTTTTCGAGATTCGGGGCTGCCCGAGCTGGTGAGCTCGCGTTGAACGTCGTTAAGCCACACCCATTCCGTAGCGTTGCGATCCTGACGTTTGCGTGATCGATGACTTGTCCGGGCCGATCTTCAGACCGCGCCGCCCGGTCTGCCAGTCCCGCGACTGCTCCTTGGCAAGGTGGCGCCCGTCACCCAGTGTAGGCAATCGGCTTCGCCGGGGCATGGGCGTTGCCACGCGGCTGGCGGCGGTTGACTTCGCGTTTGACGACGTCGATGGCGTTTCTCGTGCGCAGTCGCCGGCGTTGGTGGCGGAGCAGCGCCGGCTACCGATGGGATTGGCAGCGTTGCGAGGCACGGGTGGAAATACACCCGTACGACAGGCCTTGGCGCCGGCGGCGCTGTCGGGCCGGAACAAACTGACGCCATGCAGACGACGAGCTGCCAGATACTGAAGAGACATTCGCTGGTGCACTTCGGCCGCGGGCAGCGCCGCCGACACGTCCGGTAGTCCGCGTGTGCTCTCGGCGTCCACGCCGCTGTCGCGGCGTGCGCCTTGGATGGAAAACCGGACGATACCGCCGCGCCCAAGATTGACTGCGTCGTACTCGAACCGAGCGGCATATCCTGGAGCTCGCGATTCTCGGAAGCCAACGGTGTCAAGCATCAGGGGTCGGACAAGGTGCCTTCGCTTGACGATGGCTCGGGCCATAGACGGTTGTTCTCACGGCGCAGCCGCACCGGAACGCGCATCGACATGGCCTCAATGCCTCCCGTCTCGCGCAGCAGGCTGTCAACAGATGTCCGGTCGGTCGATTCAAGCTCGGCGTAGTAGTCGAGCGGGCGTTGCAACATCCACTGCGGGTAGGGCATCAGCGCGCGTTCGCTTTCGGTATCGTTCAAGACGAAGCGATGATCGCCGATCCGTCGCGGCAAGCGTTGACCGGGGTGCGCCTGCACCCACGAGGCCACCGCAGCGACGGTATCGCGCAACACCGGGAATTGTTCCGTGAACTGTCGACGCAGAATTGGCAGCAGGGTCTCCGGGATGGCGTCGTTATCCAGCCATTGGCCGTGAGGCGGATTGTATTCGAACATGCGCTCGACCCAACGGGCGACGGCCGGCGCCCGCCTGCGCATGAGCGCGCCAGGAAAGGGATCGCGATAGAGATGCGCGTAGAATGGCGCGATCAGCCCGAAGTCGGCCAGTGAGGCGCGATCACCAAGCGCATAGCGATGCTGCGAGAAGTGCGTTTCCAGGTCGTCCAGCAATGCTTCATAACTTTGTTCAATGGCCGGAATGGTTTCCGGCCGGATGCCCAGCGACGGAAGCATGGCGGCGAACCGTGCCGCGTTGCGTCGGGCGACGAGGCGGCGGATGAAAGCCGGGGCATGAGGCAGCGCAACACGTCCGAACTCGGCCATCAGGAATTTCTCGTTTTCCCGGGGAAAATTCCATCGGTAGTGCATCGCCGGGATCAGCAGCCATTCGTCGGCATAGAGTTCGAGCAGCAGCGCGGTCAGACGTTGCTTGGGAGTGGGAGGATAGACCGCAGGAGCCGGCTCGCGCGACTCGATAAGATCAATGATCTCCGTCGTGTCCTGAATGAATTGCCCCTGCGGCGTCTCCACGACGGGTACGAACGCCACGCCGGTCTTTGGCACGATGACCCGTTTGTATACGCGCAGTGTGGATAGTCGCTCGCGGAAGGGCAGCCCCTTGTATCGGAGATAGGCCCGCGCCTTGCCGGTGTAGAGCGAGAATTCGGTGCCGTAGAGGGTATACGGACTGCTTTCACTGGCCATGTCGATTGTTCCTTCTCTTTTACTCGAAAGCCGGGGCGTACGAGACGGCTCAGACAGGCGGGCATTACGCCGGCATGTCGGTGGCACGCACTGCGCGCGGCCTGCACGCTCCTCCCGGTGGCTCGCCTGTGGCGCCCGGATCAGCGCTCGCGGCCTGCCGCGTAGGGATGACCGATCGCATGCGCATCCGGTCGATGGAATATCAGGGTCAGGATGACCGAGGACACGGCCAGCGCGGCAAGCAGGAAGAACGCGTCGTCGAAACTCCCCCGACTGCCCACCACCCAGCCCGTAATGGCGGGCGCGAGGAAGCCCGCGATTGCGAAACCAAAATCCATGATTCCGAGCGCGGTTGCCGAGCGATCGGGCGCGATATCCACATTCACCGCGTAATAGGCGGAGTTGGCGCCCATCGAAGCTGCGAGAGCGATGGTGATCAGGATCAGCGACAGGGTCAGGCTCGATGAGAACGCGACCGGCAGGATCGCGATCGCTGCGACGGCCTGAGTCGCCGGCGATCAAATGACTTCGCGCGGGCCGGAGGCGGTGGGTGCGTTTCAGCAAGCGGTCGGAGAAGTGCCCAAGGCTGAACAATACCACCGCCGCAGCGGCCCACGGCACGACCGAGAACCAGCCGACGGCCGATACGCTCAGATGAAAGCCCTTTTCCAGATAACCCGGCAACCAGGTCATGAAGAAGAACAGGAAATAACCGAAGACGAAGAAGGCCCAGTAATTGGCGAGCAGCGTCGGATTCGTCAGGAGACGACGCCAGGAGGTTGACGTGGCGCCGTCGGCTTCGGCTGGCGCGGCCGCTTCTTCGCGGTTGGCGCCCGAACCGGCGCTGTCGCCGAGACGGCGGACCTCTTCAAGTTCGGCTTCGTTGACGAAACCGGACTGCTCCGGCCGGTCACGGAACAGGAACCACCACAACGGCAGCCAGAGAAAGCTGATTGCGGCCAGTACATAGAACATTCCGCGCCAGCCCAGCCAGGCGATGAGGCTGGAGACCACGGGGGCACCGATCGCCAGCGACACGGGCACTGCGGTCAATGACGAGCCCATCGCCTTGCCGCGCTCTCGTGGCGACAACCAGCGGCTGATCGCGCCGGTCATGCCGGGGAACATCGGGCCCTCGGCCAGCCCCAGCGCGGCGCGGGCGACCAGTGCCAGCGTGAAGCCTTGAACAAGCCCGGTGCCGCCGATCGAGATGCACCCATAGCGCGACCGATACGGCCAGAATGATGCGCGCACCGAAGCGGTCAACCAGAATGCCGCCCAGAAAGGTGGTCAACGCGTAGCCGATGCCGAAGGCACCGAGCACCAGGCCGCGTTGTGAATCGCCGATGCCAAGCTCCTTGGCCATGGGGCCGATCGCATAGGAGATCGCCGAACGATCGATGTAGTTGATGACGATGATCGCGAAGAGGAGCGCGACGACGACCCAGCGGTAATGGGTTGCCGTTGCCGCACTGTGCGGTGACTGTGCCTGACTCATGTACTGTTCTCGTCTTGTGGCTTTCGTGATGGATGTATCACACACAAGATATCAGCGGGCCAAGGCGCTGTGGGGACGCCGGCTGATCACTCGGCCCACCAGGCCCGAAACGTCGCGCGGGTGCCGTCATCCATTCGGTCGAGTCGCCCGCGCCGTTGGACGACGACCGTTTGCATCCCGAAAGGCTGGTGGTGTTGTTTCAAAAAAGGTTGGTGGTCGACGGGCCGGGGCCAGCCGCTTGAGCATGGCAACGCGCGAGCGAACGTCGCAGGGGGCGGAGCATACGGGAACGTGCATCGGAGTCGACCGCGCCCGTGCGTTCGGGAATGCAGCCCCGATCGGCGTTGTCGCTGATGCATGAATCGGCGGATCACAGCATTCGGCCCGGCTCGTGATCAGAGCAGCCGGGCCGGACGCTCGCCACGCCTCGATCAGGCGTACCCGGGGCTTCGAGCCACCCGCGTCACGGTGTGATCGCGATCTTGAGGACGCCGTCCTGCTGGTGCGAGAACAGATCGTACGCCGCCTCGATGTCGTCGAGCTTGTAGCGATGCGTCACCAGCGGCGCAAGATCGACCCGTCGCGAGGCGACGACGTTGAGCAACCGGCGCATGCGTTCCTTGCCGCCGGGGCAGAGGGTCGTCACGATGCGGTTGTCGCCGAGCCCGGCACTGAAGGCGCCCAGCGGTATGCTCAGGTCCTGCGAGTACACCCCGAGGCTGGATAGCGTCCCGCCGGGGCGCAGCACGCTGAGCGCCGATTCGAAAGTCTTCTGCGTACCTAGCGCTTCGATCGCGACATCCACGCCGCGGCCATCGGTGAGCGATCGAATCGCCTCGACCGGATCCTCCTTCTTGAAGTCGATCACGGTATCGGCGCCGAGGCGGCGGGCGACCTCGAGCCGCTCGGGTACGGTATCCACCACGATGATACGGGTGGCGCCCTGCAGCCTGGCCCCGGCGGTAGCGCAAAGTCCAATCGGTCCCTGGGCGAAAACCGCCACGGTATCGCCGATCCGGATGCGCCCACTCTCCGCGCCGGAAAAACCAGTCGACATGATGTCCGGGCACATCAACACCTGCTCGTCGCTCAAATCGTCCGGGATCGGGGCAAGATTCGCCATGGCATCCGGTACGCGGACATATTCCGCCTGGCAGCCATCGATGGTATTGCCAAAGCGCCAGCCGCCCATCGCTTTCCAGCCATGCGGGGCACCGCAACCGCACTGCGAGTGAAAGCCGTCAAGCGAAGCGTAGCTCGTACCATCCGGCGTGATCGCGCCAGCGATCACGCGCTGCCCCTCGACGTATCCGGTGACCTGCGAGCCCAGTTTCTCGATCACGCCGACCGGTTCATGACCGATCGTCAAGCCGCGCTCGACGGGGTATTCGCCTTTCAGGATATGCACGTCGGTGCCGCATATCGTTGTGGTCGTGATGCGTACCAGCGCATCCAGGGGGCCGATATCGGGAATCGGCTTGTCTTCAAGCACGATACGTCCGGGTTCAACGAAAACCGCTGCCTTCATCTGCGACATGATGTGTCTCTCCTCTTGGACGACGACCGGTGATGGCGCCGAAACAGAACTACACGATGCGCGCCTTGATGCGGGCGGCGTGTTGATCTGCGTCATCTGTGGCGACGATTCGGTTCATCCCGATGTCGGCGCGACATGAAACGCGTGGCTGTCAGGAGCTTTGATACTCGCTCGACGTGGTCAGGGGCGGCGGAGGCGGCGGAAGAATGGTGGCAGGGTCAGGTGAGGTCGAAAGGCTGCCGGCGACCGTGGTGTTAGCCGCAAGACAAGGCCTTGGAGAGGCGGGGCAAGCCGCAGTCGGGGGCCATGTCTCTCCGGTCGACGTCGGCATACAGCGTCGGGGAACCTTACATAAACAGCAGCCCTGCTTCATGATCGAATCTTTGTTAAGCGTTTGAATTTGCATTCGAAGCAGAAAAAAAGACGGTCTCAGGCGCGATTAATTTTCTTACACAGCGAATAGCCTGCATCGCCCGAGCACGAAAAAATGCAAGAAAAATCAGTTTCATGTAAAAAAGACAGCGCTGGCCTCGATATTGCAAATGCAAGTAGCAGATACGACGGTTTTAGAAAGTTACGGTATTGTAAAACAGCGCGAGGGGTGGGCTATGAACACGGGAGAGCGAGTGCCGCTGTTCATGGTTGCAGCCACAGTGCTGGGGTTGAGCGCGAGTGCTCAAGCGAGTTTTCTCGGATCGCGGATGGACGCGGTTACTGCTACCCGGTTACGTCGACGTCTAACAATAGCGTCACGACAACGCCGGCGCATTTCGTGATCGGGTCGGCTCGCAAGCCGTGATCGACGTGCAGGGCGCCACCACGCCACTTCTCGATTCCTTCGCCGATGCGCCCTTGGCAACGTTCGATAGGCCGCGCCCGTCGCCGACTTGGCCGGGCGCCAGCTTCAGTGGACCGGTCTTCAACGCCGTCGCGCCGCTGAAGATTGCCAACGCCAAGGTGGGCGGGAACACCACCATGAGCGGATTCGAAACCAGCCGCGTTGCGTTCGCTGATGATCATATCCTGCTGAGCTGGTCGGGGTGGGCCCATACCGACGGCGCTCAGGTGGATGCCGGTTTCACTTTTGAGTCCGCCGCAGACGTACCGGAGCCTGGCAACCTGAGCCGGTTCCTGATTGGCGCGCGGATTCGCGGGTCTGCCGGACGCTCGGGTTGTGGCGCGGCCGGAGTCGCAACGCCGTCGCCTGGGCTCGCAAGTTTTACGCCGCGGTACTGCGCCTCGTTCGCGGTAAAAAGGGGCGGTGCGGGCCTCCCCATATCTTCTCGCCGGGAGTATGGCTATGGAATTTGCACAACTCACGCCCGGAGAAGGGTTCCTGCCGGGGCACAGTCTTCGGTACTACAGTCAGCGCCTCGTAACGGGGCGTCGCACGCGGTCGTCGATCGTTCGGCTATTGGCGCGGACAATCCGTCGGCGACATGGCGGCGCGAGTCACAACGAGCTGACAACGGAGCAGCGTGCGGCGCTGGCCGGTGCGCGCAGGGATGGCTTCGTGCCCCTGCCGGCGCTATTCGACAATACTCAGATTGCCGAAGTTCAGGGTTTCCTTGATGATAAGCGTCTGGTTGCCCGCCGAGCGGGCGCGAGCAATGGCTTTACGATCGCAAACCGCCCTGAAAACGTGCGGATCGCGGACTATCATCTCGATGACATCGTAGCGGCGCCGCATATCCTGGAACTCGCCAACAGTTCGTTCCTGCTCGGAATTGCCGAGGATTACATCGGTTGCAAGCCGACCTTGTCTGCTCTGGGCCTGCGCTGGTCGTTTCCGAGCGAGCGCGACGGCATGGGGGTGCAGGCGTTTCACCGCGATGCGGACGACTGGCGCCACTTAAAGATCTTTGTGTATCTCACCGAGGTTGACGAAGACGCCGGCCCGCATGTCTACGTCAAACGTACGCACAAGGACCGTCCGACCGTGCGCCTGCATGAGTACAGCGATGCGTATATCGCCGGCAGATATGCCCCCGAAGACATCGTGGTCGTGACGGGCCCGGCGGGCTTCGCATTTGCTGCCAACACGACCGGCGTGCACAAAGGCACCACCCCGACAAGACGGCCACGGCTGATGCTGCAGATTCAGTACTCCTTGCTGCCGTCTTATATCTATCGTTATCGCCCGGTGCAGTATCGTGGCCCGCTGATGGTGGATCCTTACGTGAATCGGTTGATTGTCGCGCAATCGACATATCGAGGTTAGATCCGATCTCGACCCGCATACCGAAACGCGGGAGAGTCCATTGACATAAGCGATGGAGATTCGGCACGCGGACAAGACAAGAACCCGACAACAGATGGCGGCGCGTTGCAAGCGCCACCGTCGGCGGACCTACTGCACGGTATCGTTTCCGGCGAAATTCGCGGCGAGGGCCGCTGCATCCATCGGGTGGCCTAAGTGATAACCCTGCGCTGCGTCGCAACCCTTGGCACGCAGAATCCGGAGTTGGTCCTCGGTCTCCACGCCTTCAGCCACCACGATCAGATCCAGCGCATGCGACATGGCAATAATTGCGTCAATGAGAGGCGTCGAGCGGCTGTCGTCGAGATCCTGAACGAAGCTCTTGTCGATCTTGATGATGTCGAAGGGCAGCGCCTTCAGTGCTGCCAGGGACGAATACCCTTTGCCGAAATCATCCATCGCCAGCCGAATGCCCAGGGCCTTGAATGCGTTGAGACGTTCGCCGGAGCGGTAGGTGGCATCGATGGCGACGGTTTCTGTCATCTCGAGCACCAGATCGAAGTCGGTGGAACCGAAATCATCGAGGCTCGCGCGTAGCCGGTCGTAGGCGACGGGATCGTTCAACTGATGCCCCGAGAGGTTGATGCACACGCTGGCAGGCCCGGCACCCAGCGTCTTGCGCCACTGCCGAGCATCGCAGCAGGCCTGGGCCAACACCCATTCGCCGATCTCTCGAATCAGGCCGCTATCCTCGGCCACCTCGAGGAAACTCGACGGCGAGAGCCGTCCGCGCGAAGGATGATTCCAGCGGAGCAGGCTCTCGACGCCGAACAGCGCGCCGGAGTCGAGCATGAATATCGGTTGATACAGGAGCTCGAGTTCGTCTTCTCTCAACGCGCGGCGCAGCTCTGTGACCACATGGAGATGAGCCGTCGCGGCCTGCATCATGCGCTGGGAGAAAAAACGGTATCCGTTGCGCCCGGTACGCTTGACCTCATACATGGCGATATCCGCGTGACGACGCAGGGTCCCGAGATCGTCGGAATCGTCCGGATGGACAGCGATGCCGATACTGGCGCCGCATTGAACCTCGGTCTCGCTGAGCGCGAACGGGCGGCTCAATTGTTTCAGTGCCTTTCGAGCGACCACGGCGACATCCTGACGACACGCGAAATCGGTGAGGATCAAGGCGAATTCGTCACCGCCGATGCGGGCGAGCGTATCGCTTTCCCGAACGCAGCTCTTGAGACGCCGGGCGACCTCGGCGAGCAGTTCGTCGCCGGCCGAATGGCCCAGCGTGTCGTTGACCATCTTGAATCGGTCGAGATCCAGGAAAAGCAATGCCAATCGGCGATCTTCGCGGTTGGCCTGCCGTGCACTGTGCGTCAGTCGTTCGCCAAAAAGGGTACGATTCGGCAGCCCGGTCAGCGTGTCGTAATTCGCTTGGCGGTAGAGGCGTTCCTCGGCTTCCTTCTGCGTGGTCAGATCGGAAAGTATGCCGGCCACCCGGAGCGGGAAGCCGGGCTCGTCGCTGACCGTCGACAAGGCGCCCCAGACGGGGACATGCGCATTGCGGCCACGGATACGCCACTCGGCTGCCCAGTGGCCCTTGCGAAGCAGCGTTTCCCAGGCAGCTCGGATCGCGACCGCGCTCGATTGATCGACCAGTTCGTACAGAGGCCGACCCACGATATCCGTATCTGACAGACCGGTTACTTCAAGAAACGCAGGGTTGACCGCCGTAATGCGTGCATCGATGTCGCATATGACCACGGCTTCGCTGGTGGCACTGACAACCGAGGCATTGACTCGCAGTTGCTGCTGGAGTTGTTTGAGTTCGGTGATATCGACCAGCGTGGTGCGATAGCCGGCCAATTGCCCGCTGCCATTGAATTTCGGGAGACTGTCGACCCGAATGTCGCGAATCGGGCCATCGCGCGGGCAGATCTGAAGCTCGCAGTAGCCGTACAGAGCTTCGGTGGCGACATAATGTCGGTGGGCATAGTAGGCCGCGAGATCCGGAGGGCTCACGTACCGATAGAAACGGGTGCCCTCGAGCGCGGCCGGCGCAACCCCGAGCATTTCGCCTGCGGCGCGGTTCGCGCGCAGAATGAGCCCGTCACGTCGCAGCGCGATATACCCGACCGGCGCAAGCTGGTAAAGATCCTGCAAATCCGCGCGCAGGCTGTCGAGCTCCATGTACGCGCGCTGCATCTCATCGTTCTGAAGCTCGAGCTCGATCTGGTGAACCTGGAGTTCGTGGACGAGTGCCCGAAGGTTTTCGTGCGATAGCGTACGACTGTCGATCTCGCGATCGACAATGAGTTTTTCGGCCGTGGCGCGAAGATCGAGAAACTCGTGTGGATTCCCGGCGTGCTCGACCATGGACAAGGACCCTCGTGCGCACAACTGAAAGTTGCAATATGCATCGCTATAGGCCGGATCGCCGAAGCAGGCGGCCAAGTCATCACACTACGCCCGCGTCTCGTCAGGGTCCATATAAATTGCGACGTGAGAAGTGCCGTCGCCGTGGGCGGCGATACCTGCGGCATTTGCTGAGAATTTTTGTATTCCCGCGGTCTTTGTTTTCAAGTGCATGAATCCGGACCAGTTTGCGCCGCCTAGGAGTGCAGGCCAGCATTGCTGCCAGTCCGTCGCGTCATCGGCCTCAACGCCGAGTTCGGCCAGCGTCGGGTGCGTGCCGGGCTCGATCACCTGCGCAGCGCGGGCGCTGAATGCAGCGTTGGCGTATACGAGCTGGCCGCTGGTATCGACGATCAGGGTCAGCAGGGGACATAAGTCCAGCGTGTGGCTCAGTTGGCGCAGGTCCCGCAGCCTGACCCGATCGGTGATGTCCATGAATGCCACGACGGCACCGCCTACGCGATTGTCTGCGGTGTGATACGGACGTATTCGGACCAGATACCAGTCATCGTCACGGGTGCGGACCTCGCGTTCGCACTGCACAAGGTTGTCGAGCACACTCTCGAGGTCGTCGACCAGGCTGCTGTATTCGAGCCTGTGGCTGATATTCGCCAGCGGTCGGCCGATGTCGCCCTGAATGAGCGGCACGATGCTGGTCACCGCCGGGGTGAAACGCTGCACCTTGAGATCGCGGTCGAGAAAGATCATGCCGATCGCGGTGCTGGCCAGCAGGTTGTTCATATCGTCGTTGATGCGTGAAAGCTCTCCCACCTTGTGTTCGAGCTCGGCATTGACGGTATGCAGTTCCTCGTTCACGGATTGCAGCTCTTCGCGCGATGTCTCCAGCTCTTCGTTACTGCTCTGAAGCTCCTCGTTGCTGCTCTGAAGTTCCTCGTTACTGCTCTGCAACTGCTCGTTGGACGTCTCGACCTCTTCGATCGTGGCCTGTAGCGCCTCTTTGGTCTGCTGGAGTTCCAGCTGCAGCGCTTCGTGCTGCGCTTCGCCATCGCCTCCGGCGTGGTAGTGGGTGACGCTGTCGGTTTGTTCGCCTTCAACTGCCTGCACCAGAACCATCACCGTGCCCTCGGGCAGACCGGGCTCGCGCAGCGGCAGGGCGGTGATGCGAATCAGGCCCTCCGAGATCGCGGCGCTGGTGTGTGCCGCGTGCTTCTGGCTGCGCGCCTGATGCAGTGCCGTACGCAGGGCGCTCACCAGCCCGGGCCGCGCCATTTTGACTAGGTCCGTGGTGGGGCGGCCGGCCGGCGGCTCCAGAAAGCGGCCGGTGTGGCCATGGAAATACACGATTTCGTTATGGGCATTCACGACGACACACGGCGGCGTGTGATCGCGTACCAGAACATTCTCGACGAGTTTCGGCAATTCCACCGCTTCCTCGGGCGTGAATTGAGTCGAGCGTTGGCCGGGCGCCAGCGGATCCGGCAGGAAAAGATGATCCATGCGGCGCGCGTAGGAGGGGGTCGCATTGAGCCGGCGAAATATATTGGTTTCCTTTTGCAGCGGCTCGAACAGGTCGCTCGCACTGCCCACGGTCTCCGACGTGCCCAGAAATAGAATGCCGTTCGGTTTCAACGCGTACTGAAACAGTGCCAGGATTCGTTTCTGCATTTCTGGCTGGATATAGATCAGTAGATTGCGGCAACTCACGAGGTCCATGCGGGAAAAGGGCGGGTCCTTGATCAGGTTCTGCTCGGCGAATACCAGCATGTCCCGCAGCGTCTTCTTGACCTGATAGCCGCTTTCGCGCTTGTTGAAGAAGCGGCGCAGTCGCTCGGCAGAAACATCCGATGCGATGCTGCTCGGATAGAAGCCGGCGCGCGCGATATCCAGGGCAGCCGTATCGATATCGGTGGCGAAAATCTGGATACGAGGCGCGTCCGATCGGTTCGTCCTGTGCTCGTCGAGAAGCATGGCGATGCTGTACGCCTCTTCTCCCGTTGAGCAGCCGGGAACCCAGATGCGCAGCGTGTGCCCGGGCTCGCTGTCGTCGACCAGCGGGGCAATCACGTCCTTCGCGAGCACTTCGAAGGCGGCCGGATCGCGAAAGAACGAGGTGACCCGGATCAGGAACTCCTGAAAGAGTATGGCGGCCTCGGCCGGGTTGCTGGACAGAAACCGCGCGTACTCCGCGATGTCGGTCATGTTGTGAACCGCGAGGCGGCGTCCGATGCGGCGCATGATCGTCTTGGTCTTGTACTGCGAGAAATCATGCCCCTTCACCTCGCGCAGAAACCCCAGCACCGGGGCCAGCCATTGCTCGCGCTGCTCCGGCGCCATCTGAACTTCTGCATCGGTGGCGCGTTCGCGCTGTTTCATGTAGCGGATCAGCTCCGGCCCCATGGCTTCGGGCGGCAGCGTGAGATCGATCGCGCCGCTGGCGATGGCGCTTTCGGGCATGCCGCGGTGCTGGGCGCTGTCCGGAGCTTGCGCGATCGTCAGTCCGCCCCGCCGCTTGACGGCGCGGATGCCTTCAGTGCCGTCCGTGCCGCTGCCCGACAGCACGACGGCGACTGCCCGATCGCGCAGTTGCTCGGCCAGCGTCAGAAACAGACGATTGATGGACAGATGGGGATGACTACCGCCTGCGGGCGCCTCCAGGCGAAGCCGTCCCTCATCCAGCGTGAGATAGCGATTGGGCGGAATGATATAAGCATGCTCGGGCTCCAGCAGAGCGCCGTCCTCGGCCTGGACCACGCTCAGGTGAGCTGCTTTCCCGAGAATATCGCTGAGAAGACTGTCCTGCGTCGGAGACAGATGCTGAACGACGACGAATGCCATGCCGCTGTTGGTCGGCAGCTTGGAAAAGAAACGGGACAACGCGTCGAGGCCACCGGCGGATGCCCCGATGGCGACCACAGGAAACGTCGGCGGATGGGACGACTCTTGCCCTTGCCTCGGCGCAGCGGCCGGTTTGTTCTTGCGGGCGTGTTCGTGACTTGTCATGGCGAGGCTCAAGCATAGCGGGCATGGGCCCGGCGTAGGCACAGGTCGGGGTCAGGCATGTGCTCGTGCAGTGCACGAGCACATTGACCGATGCTGCCATAACTCTGCCCTGATCGCCGGCGGGCCGATGGGGCTCGATGCAGCGCCGGGTCGCTCGGGTTGCGCGAGCCCGCCAACGAACGGCACGCCCCTGCAGCGACTTGTTGTTCGCCGTGGCCGCGGGCGATGTTGCCCGCGCCGGGTTACCACTATGTCTCAGGCCGCGTTGGCGACCTCTTTCTTTGCACGTCGGCGACGCTGCCCCGGCAGCGACATTCTCAGAATGCGCCGTGCGACGCCGCCTGCCTGGCGGGCCAGTGAGCCCGTGTTGTAGTTGATGCCGTAGTCGCGCGCACAGCGCTTGGACTCGCGGCGCGATCTCGCGATAGCGATGGGACGGCATGTCGGGAAACAGATGGTGCTCGATCTGATAGCTCAGATGGCCGGACAGCACATGAAACGGCACCGAGCCGGTCAGGTTCGACGAACCCAGCAGCTGGCGCAGATACCATTGTCCGCGGCTCTCGTGCGGCCGTTTCGGCCTGGTCGTACATCTCGACCTCGTCGGTGAAATGCCCGCAGAAGATGATCAGAAAGGACCAGACATTACGCGTGAAATTGGCCGACAGATTGCCGGCCAGATACCGGCGCGAACAACGGCCCGGCGAGCGCCGGAAAGAGACACGTAGTCCTTCACCAGCTGACCGCGGACCTTGCCCAGGATCTGGCCGGCCTGGGCGCGCAGGTCCGCCCAGGTCTTGTCGCGGCCGAGGCGTTCGAACTCCAGATCGTGCAGCGCCACGCCCCACTGGAAGAACGCCGCCAGCAGCAGCGCGATCCCCGGCTGGACCAGGAATCGCGGCTCCCATGGCTGGTCTTCGCTCACGCGCAGCAGGGTATAGCCGAGATCGCGATCCAGATCGATGATGTTGGTGAACGTGTGGTGCACGTAGTTGTGCGAATGCTTCCACTGCGCGGACGGGCAGGTGTTGTCCCATTCGTAGGTGGCGGAATCCAGGGCCGGATCGTTCATCCAGTCCCACTGGCCGTGCATGACGTTGTGCCCGATCTCCATGTTCTCGAGGATCTTCGACAGCGCCAGCAGTGAGGTGCCGGCCAGCCACGCCGGTGGCAGCAGCCCGGCGAACAGCAGCGCGCGCCCGGCGACTTCGCTGACGCGCTGGGTACGCAGGATGCGATGGATATATCGAGCGTCCCGCTCGCCGAGATCATTCATGACCTCGTCGCGAATCTGGTCGAGCGACTGACCGAACGCGGTCAGGTCGGCCTCACTCAGATGGGTGGGCTTGCTCATGGACGAATTGTCCCCGAACGCGCGCGGCGTTCCGTGGTGAAATAGAGGAGAAGAAAATATCGGCGGGTCAGAGATCGATCGCCACGTCGCCCGCGGCGGCGTGGATACAGAGCTGGAGATCGGTATCGCGTAGCTGACGGACCCGATCGGTGCGCAGATCGCGCACCGTACCCTCGACGACGCGGCACTTGCAGGCATGGCAGATGCCCATGCGACAGCCATAGGCGGCGACAGCCCCGCGCCTTCGGCGATTTCCAGTAGCGAGCCGTGTTCGCCCGAGGCAGCGATATCGCTTTTCAGAAACTGCACCGCGCCTTCGCCGTGCGCGCTGGCGCGTCGGCTGGCCGCGAACTGCTCGCGATGCAGCGGCGCGCTCGAGCGTGCCTCGATCAGTGTTTCGGCGGTATCCATGAACCCGGCCGGCCCACAGAGCCAGGTCTCGCGCTCGGCCAGATCGGGCACCTGCGCGTCCAGCGCCGCAGCATCGAGCCGGCCGCCATCGGCGCCGGTGAATACGGCAATCGACTGCAGCTGGGCATGCTCGGCCGCGAGCTTCTCGAGTTCGGCGGCATAGATCATGTCGACCGGCGTGCGGGCATAGTGCAGGAACACCACATCGGTCGGCGCGTTCCGGGCCAACCACGTGCGCAGAACACTCATCACCGGCGTGATCCCGCTGCCGGCGCTCAATAACAAGGCCTTGGCCGGCGCCTGCCTCGGCGGGCAGAAATCGCCTTCGGCCGGGCTCAGATATACCAGCTGGCCGGGCCGGGCCTGATCGACCAGATGATTGCTGACGCGTCCATCGCCGTTGCGCTTGACCGTGATCTCGATCAACGCTTCCTCCGGCGCGCTGGCGATGGAAAAACAGCGGCTATGACGGGCGCCGTCGAGATTCAGGCCGAGCAATACATGCTGGCCGGCGTGATGGCCGCGCCAGTTGTCGTTCGGCTCGATCGACAGGGTGACGCTGTCGGGCGTCTGGCGAACAGCGTGCACCACACGTCCGCGCGGCTCGGATAGCGACAGCCGATCGTCGATCAACGCGAGGTAATCATCGACCGAAGACGGGTGGGCAAGGGCACTGGCCAGCGAACTGCCGAGCACCCTTTTGACAATCGGTTTCACCGGCTAATTCATTAGTATAGTGTACACATGTTCACAATAAGTGCATTGCTCTGTCGCGTCAATGCACGGTGTATGCGAATCGACATTCCGCCCCCATGCCGTTTGTACGATTTTTCTCGCAATGGCGGCACGCGCTCGTTTAAAGGCTCATGTGCGTCCAACCATCCCGACCGAACAGATCATCGATCTGGCCGTACCTTAAAAAAAACGGCCGCGCTGCGCTTTCGGGCGGCGACCACCCGTTGCCGGGTTACACCCGGATGGCCAAGTGGAGTTCAGCATGCGCTGCGCCGCGCGCTGCTCATCCGCAGCCGGATCGATCACGCTGTCCGATCCGCTTGATTTGCGTCAATACGGGCGCCGGCCCACGACCTAGACTGGCTGCATCGCCCATGCCGGGTGGACGGAGCAGGGCCATTCTATGTTGCAGCACGCTGGTCTCGATACCCGATTTTCGATTGTCGAGCGGCGAGCGCTGGGGCCACGGCTTGCAACCGTGGTTGCGGCATCGCGTGCCGCCGCCGGACGGTAGGCTGTGAATCGGCCGCCGGATGTTTCCGATAGGCGCTCTTCGCCCGGCCGTGTGGTCGCGGTACGCGGCAGTGTGGTCGATGTGCAGTTCGAGCGCGGTCTGCCCGCGATCTATACGGTGCTGTACGCCGGGGCCGGCGCGCAGGTCGTCATCGAGGTACTTGTCCAGCTCGATGCGCGGCACGCCAGAGGCATCGCGCTTACGCCCACCCAGGGTCTGGCTCGCGGTGCCCCGGTTATCAACAGCGGCCGGCCGTTGCAGGTGCCGGTGGGCGAGGCCGTGCTGTCGCGCATGATCGATGTGTTCGGTCGGGTCATCGACGACGGGCCGGAACTGCAGGATGTGGCCTGGCGCAGCCTTCATCAGCAGCCGCCGACGCTGGCCGAGCGGGCTGTTCGCTCCGAGGTCTTCGCCACCGGCATCAAGGCTATTGACGTGTTGGCGCCGTTGGAGCGGGGCGGCAAGGCCGGCCTGTTCGGCGGAGCCGGGGTCGGCAAGACGGTACTGCTCACCGAGATCATCCACAATATGATCGGCCGGGCGCGTGGCGTGAGCATCTTCTGCGGCATTGGCGAGCGCTGTCGCGAAGGCGAGGAACTCCACCGGGCGATGCAGGCCGCTGGCGTGCTGGCGGATATGGTCCTCGTTTTCGGCCAGATGAACGAGCCGCCGGGCAGTCGGTTCCGGGTCGGCCACGCAGCGTTGACCCTGGCTGAGTATTTCCGCGATGCCCGTCGTCGTGACGTGCTGCTGCTTGTCGACAACATCTTTCGGTTCATCCAAGCTGGCATGGAGGTCTCGGGGCTGTTGGGGCAGATGCCCTCGCGTCTGGGCTATCAGCCGACCCTGAGCACCGAGCTGGCGGCGCTGGAGGAGCGTATCGCCAACACCGACAACGGTGCGATCACCTCGATTCAGGCGGTCTATGTCCCGGCCGACGACCTGACCGATCCGGCCGCGGTGCATGTGTTCTCGCATCTGTCGGCGTCGATCGTGCTCTCGCGCCGAAGAGCCAGCGAAGGGCTGTATCCGGCGATCGATCTGCTGCAGTCGAACTCGAGCCTCGCCGCCCCCGGTGTCGTCGGCCGCCGGCATTATGCGATCGCCCGCGAGATCCGGCGCGTGCTCGCCCAGTACGAGGAATTGAAGGACGTCATCGCCATGCTCGGTCTGGAGCAGCTGTCGATGGATGATCGTCGGCGGGTCGGCCGTGCGCGTCGGCTCGAGCGTTTTCTCACCCAGCCGTTTTCGACCACCGAGCAGTTCAGCGGAATACCCGGCCGCCAGGTCGCACTGGCCGATGCCCTCGACGGCTGCGAGCGCATCCTTCGCGATGAGTTCGCTGACACCCCGGAACAGGCGCTGTACATGATCGGCGCGATCGATGAAGTGCGCGCCGGCCCGCCGGCCGTGGCCGAATCCCCGGAGGCCGCCGATGCACCTTAGGATTCTGCTGCCGTTCCAGGTCTTCGCCGACCGCGTCGATGTGCGGCGGATCGTCGCCGAGACCACGGCCGGCGCCTACGGGTTCTGGCCGCATCGGCTGGACTGCGTGGCCGCGCTGGTGCCCGGCATTCTGACCTATGAAAGCGACGCCGACGGTGAGGTCCATATCGCCGTCGACGAGGGCGCGCTGGTCAAGACCGGGCCCGAGGTGCGGGTCTCGGTGCGGCGCGCCGTGGGCGGCGTCGAGTTGGATGCGTTGCATGCGGCAGTGGAGCAACAGTTTCTGCAGCTCGACGAGCAGGAGCGCGAGGCCCGTGCGGCCATGGCGCGCATGGAAGCCGGCTTTCTGCGCCGGCTCTCGGAGTTCGAGCATGAAAGATGATCGGTCATCGTCGCCCGAGGCTGGTCGCCCCGAGCGGCTCGCGCGCGAAATAGAAAGCCAGGCCCGCCGCAAGCGTCGCGGGCGCCGCAATCGATCGAGCCCGTGGTACGGGCTTGCGCTGTCGGGGGTAATCGGCTGGTCGGTCGCCGTGCCGACGTTGGCCGGCGCACTGCTCGGGGCATGGCTGGACGGCCTGCAGCCACGCGGACACGCCTGGACGCTCGCGCTGCTGGTTGCGGGGTTGGCGCTCGGCTGTGCCCAGGCCGTCTACTGGGTTGCGCGTGAACGGCGGCGCATCGACGAGGAGGACCGCGACGATGAGTGAACCGCTTGCTCTTGTGTATGCCGCGGTGGCCGGCCTGGCGATCGGCGGCCTGTTCTTCACCGCCCTGTGGCTGAGCCTGCATGCCGCAGCCGGGCGCGCCTACGGCGTGTTCTGGGTGCCGGTCTGTGCGTTGCTGCGCATCACCGCCACGCTGGCCGGTTTCTACGCGGTGGCCGCCGGTGACTGGCGGCGTCTCCTGGCCTGTTTGCTCGGTTTTACGCTGGCTCGCCTGGTGGCGACCCGGCTGGCCCGGCCATCCGGTGCCCCGGCATGAACCTCAGCCCGGACCAGGTCGTGTTCTGGCGCCACGGCTTCGTTGAGGTCAATGAAACGATCGTGACCACCTGGGCGCTGATGGCGGTGCTGGTCGTCACCGCCCGCCTGATCACGCGTGGCCTGATCAGCGACGGCCCGGTCTCGCGCTGGCAGGCCGCGCTGGAGTTGATCGTGTCGACCCTGGTCACCCAGATCGAGGAGGTCGGACTGCCGCGGGCGCGGCGCTACTTGCCATTCATCGGCACGCTGTTCCTGTTCGTGGCCGCGGCCAGTCTGGCGACCGTGCTGCCTGGCTACGAGCCGCCCACCGGCTCGTTGTCGACCACCGCGGCCCTGGCGTTCTGCGTGTTCATCGCGGTGCCGTTCTTCGGCATCCGTCAGCGCGGCCTGCGCGGCTATCTCCGCTCGTATCTGGAGCCGACGCCGCTCATGCTGCCGTTCAACCTGGTCAGCGAACTCACCCGAACCCTGGCGCTGGCCGTGCGGCTGTTCGGCAACATGATGAGCGGGGCGATGATTCTGGCGATCCTACTGACCGTCACGCCGCTCCTGTTTCCGGTCGTCATGAGCGTGCTCGGCCTGCTGACCGGCATGGTCCAGGCCTACATATTCAGCGTGCTGGCGGCGGTCTATATCGCGGCCACCGCAACCGTGCAGCGCAGCGCGCGCTTGCCGCCCACCTGAACCGGCCGATCCGCCAAGGAAAGAGTATGGACAGCAGTCTCTTTATCGCCATCGCCTCGATCGTCGCCGCGGGCCTGACCACCGCCATCGGCTGCATCGGGCCGGCGCTGGCCGAAGGCCGGGCGGTGGCCGGCGCCATGGCAGCGCTCGCTCAGCAACCGGATGCGGCCTCGACGATCACGCGCACCCTGTTTGTCGGCTTGGCGATGATCGAATCGACCGCCATCTACTGCTTCGTCATCTCGATGATTCTGATCTTTGCCAACCCGTTCTGGAACCACGTCGCCGCGCAGGCGGCCGGCTGACCGGGTTCGGACAGGCCGCGCCATGCTCTTCAACGGCTTCACCGTAATCGCCCAGGTCATCAACTTCCTGGTGCTGATCTGGCTGTTGAAACGCTTTCTGTATCAACCGATTCTCGATGCGATCGATGCCCGCGAGCGGCGCATTGCAGACGAGCTGGCCGAGGCCGCCTCCCGCGATGCCGCGGCCGAAGACAAACGCCGCGAATTCGAGGCCCGCACCACCGAGCTGGCCGAACGCCAGGCCGGAATGCTCGCCGAGGCCGGTACCGCAGCCGCTGCCGAGCGGGAACGGCTGCTCGCCGAGGCCCGTGCCGCGGCCGCCTCCGACCGCGCCCGCCAGCAGGCGGCCCTGCGTGACGAATGGCAGCGCACACGCGTAGCACTCGGCGAACGGCTGGGCAACGAAGCACTGGCGATCGCCCGCCGGGCACTGTCCGACCTGGGCGATGCCGATCTCGAGGCCTGTATCGTCCGCAGCTTCTGCCGGCGCCTTGTGCATACGGAGGCGCCGGCCCGGGCCCGGTTGTCCGAGGCGCTGGCCAGCAACGGCCAGGCCGCACGGCTGCGCAGTGCCTTCGAGTTGAACGAACCGGACCGTGACGCCATTCGAAAGGCCGTCGACACCTGTCTCGACGAGCCCGTGGCGCTGACCTTCGAACTCGCGCCCGAGATCGTATCGGGTATCGAGTTGGATGTCGGCGGCCAGCGTATGGCCTGGCACATCGCCGACTATTTCGATGCCTTCGAGCAGCATATCGGCGAACTGCTGGACACGGCTGAAACGACCGGATCGTCCCCGGCCGGCGCGCTCGACCCGGCCGCTCCGAGCTAGCCGGAGCGATCGATGCCCCGCCTGCAGGATGTTTTCGACCGGACGTTCGATGCGCTGCAAAACGCCCGAAACACGTTCGCCCCCGAACTGACGGTGCGCGAAATCGGCACCGTCGTTCGTGTTTCCACCGGCATCGCGACCGTGGCCGGCCTGCCGGGGGTCGGTTACGAGGAACTGGTCGCGTTTCCGAACGGGCTGTTCGGCATTGCATTCAATCTCGATCCCGACGAGGTCGGCGTCGTCCTGCTCGGCGACGGCCGCCGAGCTGCACGCCGGCGCCGAGGTCGCGCGCACCGGCCAGGTCATGGACGTGCCGGTCGGCGAGGCGCTGCTTGGGCCGGGTGGTCGATCCGCTCGGCCATCCGCTCGACGGCAGGGGCCGGTGCCGCACTGCGAGCGCCTGCCGATCGAGCGGGAGGCGCCGCCGATCATGCAGCGGGCGCCGGTGACCGTGCCGCTGCAGACCGGCATCAAGGCGATCGATGCGTTGATCCCGATCGGCCGCGGCCAGCGCGAGCTGATCCTCGGCGACCGCCAGACCGGCAAGACCGCCATCGCCCTCGACGCCATCCTCAACCAGCGCGGCCAGGCGTGCTCTGCGTCTACTGCGCCCTCGGCCAGCGCGCCTCCGCCGTGGCCAAGGTGATCGCCGACCTGCGCGGCACGGGGCCATGGACTACACCATCGTCGTGGTCGCCGAGGGCGACGACCCGCCGGGCCTGCGCTACGTCGCGCCCTACGCGGCCACCTCCATTGCCGAGTACTTCATGGAGCAGGGCCGCGACGTGCTGATCGTCTACGACGATCTGACCCGGCACGCCCGCGCCTATCGGGAGCTGTCGCTGCTGCTCCGGCGCCCGCCTGGGCGCGAGGCGTTCCCCGGCGATATCTTCTATCATCCACTCCCGGCTGCTCGAGCGCTCCACCCATCTTGCGACGAGCACGGCGGCGGCTCGCTGACCGCCCTGCCGATCGTCGAGACCGAGGCGCAGAACATCTCGGCCTACATCCCGACCAACCTGATCTCGATCACCGACGGCCAGATCTACCTCTCGCCGGCGCTGTTCGAACCGGCCTTCTGCCGGCCGTCGACGTCGGAAGTCGGTCTCTCGCGTCGGCGGCAAGGCGCAGCTGCCCGCCTACCGCGCGGTGGCGGGCGACCTCGCTCGCCTACGCGCAGTTCGAGGAGCTGGAGAAGTTCTCCCGCTTCGGCACCCGGCTCGACGAAGCATCGCGGCGCATCATCCAGCACGGCCGTCGCATCCGGGCCTGTCTCGAGCCAGCCGGAGACCGCGCCGGTGACCTTGCCGAACAGATTGCCGTGCTGCTGGCCCTGGTCGAGGGCTTGTTCGATGACGTGGCTGTTGAGGTCATGGAGGAGGCGGAGCGGGCCGTGCGCGATAGCGCCGCTAATCTGGCGCAGGCCCTGCGCGAGCGCCTGGTGCGGGGCGGCGATCTGGATACCGCCGACCGGGCCGTTATTCTTGCCCAGGCAGGCAATGCCCTGGCCGCGTATCGGCCAGAGGCGCCGCCGCCATGAACACCAGCGCCCAGGCTCTGCGCCGAAAGCTCGCCGATGCACACGATCTGGCTTCGGTAGTGCGTGCGATGAAGGCCCTGGCCGCCGGTAGCGTCGGTCAATATGAGCGGGCGGTACAGGCGCTGGATGACTACGAGCGCACGCTCGAACGGGCCCTGGCGGTCCGCCTGCGACACGCGCCGCAGACTTCCAGCGACGCCCGGCCCGGCCGTGCCATGGCGTCTTCCGGGGTGATCGTATTCGGTTCCGATCAGGGGCTGGTCGGGCGTTTCAACGAAGCGCTCATGGGCCGTGTTTCGGCCCGGCTCGGGGCCCAGCCCGTTGCCGGGCGGGCCGGGCCGATCTGGGCGATCGGCGAGCGGGTGCAGGCGCTGCTGGTCGAGGCCGGTTACAGGCAGACCCACCTGCTGTGGGTGCCGACTACGGTGCAGGCGATCACCTCGCTGGTCGACCGTCTGCTGGTCGAGGTTGAAGCCGCACGGGTACGCAGCGATGTGCCCGCGGTGCATATCTTCTACAACCGCCAGACCGCGGCCGCGGCCTATGCGCCGAGCGAGCGGCGTCTGCTGCCGCTGGACGACGTCTGGCTGCGGCATCTGGTCGCAGTGCCGTGGCCTGGGGGCTCGCCGCCGCAGATCATTGATGCCCGGCCGGGTATGCTGTCGACGCTGATCCGCGGTTATCTGTTCGCGGTACTGTTCCGGGCCTGTGCCGAATCGCTGGCGAGCGAGAACGCCAGTCGACTAGCCGCCATGCAACGCGCCGAACGCAATATCGAGGACCGGCTAGAAACACTCCACCGCCAGGCCCAAGCCATGCGCCAGACCGCGATCGACGAGGAGCTGTTCGATCTGATCGCCGGCAGCGAGGCCCTGGTGAAACGGCACGCGGATTGACCGCCGGCGAATCCGTCGGGCTTGGCAAGGATGAGGCCGCCGCCAGGCTGGGCGTGACGTCCACGATGATCAGAAAACGCGCCAGCGGCAAGCCCGGTTGGGAACGGGGCGACCGCGCCGCGGTTTCTCAATGAGAGCACTGGACAGCCGCCCGCCGGCGTTCGCGCACGATCTCGCCCAGACATACGGTCGCTGCCGTGATACCGGCGGCGGCGCCGATGCACATCGACCAGCGTGGCCCGTAATGATCGGCGGCCCAGCCGGCGATGGGTGCATCGAGCGATGTGCCGCCGCGTACGATCACAATGCGCAAGGCCATCACCTGGCCACGCATCGCGTGTTCCGTGGACAGTTGCATCAAGACATTCGTCGAGGTGTTGAAGGTCAGCGCCGCCAGGCCGGTAAGCGTGAGCGCTGCAGCGAACAGCCATTCATCCGGCGCGATCGCCGCCAGCCCGCAGAACAGCCCGAAGCCGAGCGTGGCCACACAAGGCAAGCGTAGCCTGGGTTGCTGGCGCTTGGCGGCCAGTAGTGCATCGGTGACGGAGCCGATCGCCAGGGCGGAGGTGAGCAGGCGGTATTGCCCGGCGTTGCCGTGAAACACGGTGACCGACATGGTCGCGATGTAGATCGGAAAATTGAAACCGAAGGTCGCGATCAGGGACAGCGTGATCAGCAGGGTCTTCAGGTCCGAACAGCGCCAGACATAGCGAAAACCCTCGGTCAGGCCGCTTGCCTTGCGCGCCGGCCGACTGGCGATCTGCAGTTCCTGCACGCGCAGCAGGACAAGGAAGCCGAGCACCGCCGCGAACGAGGCCGTGTTGATTAGAAACAGCCAGCCGAGGCCCGCGACGGCGATCAACAGGCCGGCAACCACGGGACCAACCATGCGGGCGCTGTTGAATGCCGCGGCGATAAACCGCACGAATGTTGATTGAAAGACAACGAAACACAGGGATCTCAGCCATGGCCAATAAACTATTTGCGAAAGCAAAGAGCTGGCTCGAAAAACCGGAGAACCGGGCCAAGGCGAAACGCGCCGCACGCACGGCCTACCAGAAATACAAGCAGAGAAAGCGGTCGTCGTGATGGCGTGAGGCCGGCGGCGTTGCCGGCCTTGAAAATCAAATGGGCCGGACTCTGCCCCCGGCGGCGTATCGAAGGCGAACGACAGCGGCGAAGCGAACATCGCGTTAGGTAGCGACGTGGCGTGAATATGCCGGTGTCGCCTTATCGACGAGAGCCGTGTCGGCCGTGTTGGCCATGGGTGAGCCGGCCTGAGTCATCAATCAATCGGCATGTCGAAACGCCGAAAGTCGCTACTGCGGCATGAGTTGACGCCGAAGTTGCCGAACGCCCGTTCGCGCTCGGCGACACGCCGGTCGCCGCGATCTGAGGCTGGCTACCCCCATGCGACGAACTGAACCGCGCGATCATTCGGTGCGATGCCGAACCCGGCGACTTGGGGCCAGGCTATCCGGGATCAACGACTGGCTCTTCCCTTGCCCATGCGCACATTCGACCTTCGTTTCGTTGTATCGAGCAGACGTTTGCTCGAAGGTGAAACGCAGGCTGCTGTTTTGTGGCGCGCCCACCCAAAACATAAAGAAACGCGGCCCTCGGGCACGCGACAAGGAGGAGCTCATGAACAAGCAGTATATCCGGCGGACGGGCGCGACCTTGGCCTGTGTGTCATCGCCGTCATGGGCGGCACGGCAATGGCCGCGCCGACCAAAGGCACGGTCAGCGTGCTCAACTGGTGGACTTCGGGCTCCGAAGCCAAGTCGATGAACATCCTGCAGCAGATGCTCGCTGATCAGGGCTACAAGATGGTCAACGACGCCGTCTCCGGTGGCGGGGGCTGGAATGCCCGTACGGTGCTCAAATCGCGCATTCAGTCGCACAACATCCCGGGCGCGGCGCAGATCAAGGGCCCCGAAATCCAGCAATGGTGCAGCACCGGCCTCACGATGAGCATCGATTCGGTCGCCGCCAAGAACAACTGGGACAAGGTGCTGCCGAAGGCGGTATCGAAGTACATGAAGTGCGACGGGCACTATGTCGCGGTACCGTTCAATATCCATCGCACCAACTGGCTATGGATCAACAAGTCGGTGCTCGACAAGGCGGGCGCCGCCATGCCGACCGACTGGGATTCGCTGGTGGCCGCCTTGAAGAAGATCAAGCAGGCCGGCATCACGCCGATCGCTGGCGGTGGCAATACCTGGCAGGTGGCGACCGAACTCGATGCGATCGCGCTGGCCGCCGGTGGGCCGGATTTCTATCGCAAGGCCTTCGTCGATCTCGACCCGGGTGCCTTGTCTGGCGCGGATATGGTCAAGTCGCTCAAGCACCTGCGCACGATCCAGCAATACAGCGATCCGAACGCCCAGGGGCTGTCCTGGAATCACGACACCGGCGAAGTGGTGCAGGGCAGGGCCGGCATGCAGATCATGGGCGACTGGGCCAAGGGCGAGATCACCAACGCGAATGCCACGCCCGGCAAGGAAATCGCCTGTATCGCCTTCCCCGGTGCGCATACCGGCTACAGCTACCAGTCCGACAGCTTCGAGATGTTCGCGCAGTCGAATTCCGACCAGAACGCCCAGTATGCCTTCGCGCGTACCGCGCTTTCGCCGAAGTTCCAGCGCAAGTTCAACAAGGCCAAGGGCTCGATCCCGGTGCGCCAGGATGTCTCGCTCAAGGGTTTCGATGCCTGTGCGCACAAGGCGAAGAAGGAATTCACGGCTGCCGAGAAGAACAACGCCCTGGTGCCGACGTTCTCGCAGGACATGGCCGAGAAAGGCGCGGTCAAAGGCGCGATCTTCGATGTGATCGCCAAGTTCTACAACGACCAGAACATGTCGGCCGAAGACGCGGCCCAGGAGATGGCGCATCAGGTTCAGCAGGCCGAGGCCATGTCGTAACCCGCGTCGGGCCTCGGATGCATCTGCCGGGGCTGTAAATCCAGCGCGTTCGATACCCGGTGCTCGCCGTTCTATTCAGCATCGACCCTGCCACGGCACACGCGGCCGGGTCGATCGGCCTCCGCTTTGCGGGCACAATGCGCGACTTGCGCGGTGCGTGTTTGGGAAGACAGGCCATGGAACAGACGATCCTCTTGTTGATCGCGGCTCTGGTGGTGGGCATGTCCAAGGGCGGGCTGGCCTCGGCAGCCGCGATCTCGGTGCCGATGCTGTCGCTGTTCATGAACCCGATTCATGCGGCGGCGCTATTGCTGCCGGTCTATATCGTCACCGACTGGGTGGCCGTCTGGCTGTATCGGCATGACTTTTCGGGCCGGAATCTTGCAATCCTCATACCGTCCATGCTGTTCGGCATCGCGGTGGCTACGGTGGTCACCCCCTATACGCCCGAAAGTGTACTGCTGATCGCCACCGGCCTGATCGGCTTGTGGTACTGCCTGCGCACCTGGTTCAGACGCGGTGTCGCCGCGCCCACCGAGGCCCGTGTCGCGCCGGGCGTGTTCTGGGGCACGATCACCGGCATCACCAGCTTCATCACCCATTCCGGCGGCCCGCCGGCGCAGGCTTTTCTATTGCCTCAGCGGCTGCTGAAACTGGAATTTGCGGGCACCATCGCCATTGCTTTCGCGGCCGGCAATCTCGCCAAGCTGCCGGCCTACTGGGAGCTCGGCAACCTGCAAGACCTGAACTGGCAGACGACCCTCGCGCTGGCGGCGACGGGTATCGTCGGCACGCGTATCGGGCGGGCCGTGTCGCTGCGGCTGTCGGAGACCAGCTATCGGCGCGTAATCGAAATCATGCTGTTTCTGCTGTCGATCATCCTGCTGGGGAAGGGCGGCTGGATGGCGATGCACTCGGCCGTGTCTTAGGGCCTGTTACCGTTTCATACGAGACTGCGCCAGCGACCATTGGGGATTGCAAGACGAGGCGCCGCGAGTTCGGTGTAGTTGCGCTACACGGGCGAGTGGCAACGCTGGATTGCGGCCCAATGGCCGCTGGCGCGAAGGGTTGGGCCGCAACTCTTGCTATGCGGCGTTGTTCCCCTTGATCGTGGCCCGCCACGACCGGCGGCTCGCGCCTTGCCTGACAAGATTTGCGGCGCCAATGCGGGCTTCGTATGAAACGGTAACAGGCCCCCGATCGCCGCGGACGCTTGGCCGGGCGATATAGCGAATCGCTATGTCATTGTCGCCAAGAGCGGCGCCGTGGCTTGGTGAATCCCTCTCGCGCTTCTCTGGTCAAGGAGACCGCCGTGCTCCCCTTGGTTGCCTTCAGGTGCTTGCGAGTCTCGGAATACCCGAAGTCTATGTACGACCGAGCGGGCACTCGCATCGCACCGTCCGGCTCTGCTCGCCTCCGGCAGCGAAGCCCGGGGCTGAAAGCCGGGCACGGATAGGACGCTGCAGATCGTCCCGTCTGTCGCAAAATGCTATTATCGAAATGAAACCCGGCGTGGTACGACATCATGAGCTCGACCTCCATTCGTGTATCCGACGATCTCTCGAAGGCGTCGCGCGCCGAAGCGCGGCTCATGCATCGATCGCAGGCCGGCCAGATCGAATACTGGGCGCGTATCGGAAGAGCCATCGAGCATTCCGGCCAGTTCGATTACCAACATATCGCACGGGCGCTCAAGGCTGAAATCCCGGTGGATGAACTCTCGGCCTACGAGAAGCCGGTGTTCGATGCCATGCACGACGAAGCGATGCGTCATGCCTCATCGCAGGAGCAGAACGCGCATGAGCGTCGGCTCGCGCAACTGCGCCAAGCGGGCATCGACACTGAAGCACTCGGCGACTGATCTGCATGGCTGATCGGCCGGGGCGACGCCGTTGACTCAGGCCGCGCAGCCGACGCTTTTCCTGCTGGCAGGGCCGAACGGCGCCGGTAAATCCACGCTGTATGTCGACCGCATCAAGCCGATGACGCAGGCACCGTTGATCAATGCCGACGAGATCCTGCGAAGCTGGCAGGCGCACGACATGGATCACACTGATGCCTATGCCGCGAGCCGCGAAGCCGCCGCACAACGGGCGCAGCTGATCGAAGCACGACGTTCCTTTGTCACCGAAACCGTGTTCTCGCACCCGAGCAAGATCGAACTCGTGGAAGCGGCGCTGGCCGCCGGTTATCGGGTCGTTCTCTATCACGTCAATGTGCGGCTACCAAACATATCGGTGGCCCGCGTTGCCGCCCGTGTAGCGACCGGCGGCCACCCTGTCGCCGAAGACAAGATCCGCCAGCGCTACGAACGCAACCGGGCATTGATTCGCCGCGCCGCCGAGCAAGCGAACGTGACCCATGTCTTCGACAACTCGAAGCGTGGTCAACCGCCGCGATGGCTCCTGACCCTCGAACACGGCGTCCTGGTGGCGCAGAGCCAGGGCGACTGTCCTGAATGGGCCGAGGTTCTCTATCTGCGCCGTTTCATACGAGGCCGCGAAGACTGAGCAAGCCGGCGACGCCCGTCGTCGCGCGTATGCGTATGCGCAGCGGCTCGCGGGCGCCGCAAGCCAACCTACCGGGCGAAAAGCTGCCCGCGATCCTTGAACGCCTTGAACTCGAGCGCGTTGCCGCAGGGGTCGAACAGAAACATCGTCGCCTGTTCACCGGGCTCGCCCTTGAAACGGATGTACGGCTTGATGACGAAGTCGGTGTCGCGGGATCGCAGACGTTCGGCCAGCGCTTCCCATTCCGCCCATTCGAGCACGATGCCGAAGTGGGGCACCGGCACGTCGTGACCGTCGACGGCGTTGGTGTGGGTCTTTTCCTGTGCGGATGTCTTTGGGTGTTCGTGGATCACGAGCTGGTGGCCGTAGAAATCGAAATCCACCCACTGCTCGCTCGACCGCCC
Organism: uncultured Gammaproteobacteria bacterium; assembly: GCA_963835375.1. Classification (GTDB taxonomy): domain Bacteria; phylum Pseudomonadota; class Gammaproteobacteria; order Nevskiales; family Salinisphaeraceae; genus Salinisphaera. Next base: position 6,811 of record CAWIGB010000016.1, on the reverse strand, counting down.
TTCGCTCAGGCCGAACGTCTCGCCATAGAAGCGACGCGCTGCCGCCAGATCGTGAACCGGAATTGCCAGGTGAAACGGGGAGAGCGCCATGGTGCCTGCCTTTTTTTGTATCAGATCGCCAGTGTAACGTCGCGCCCGGGTCCGGACAGTGGGGTTGGCGAGCACAGGCGCAGGGTTCGCGCTGCCGCAGCGGATTCTTGTGGACCGCGAAACGGTGAGCCGAGGTTTCATGCAATCTTGGCCACGATGTCGTGAAGCACTTCGCCGGCGCGCACGACGCGATCTGCGCCGTTCGACATATGTCGATACACTTCGCGGCGCTTGAGGATCTCCAGCACGAATCCTACGGCAGAGCTGATCGCCGAGGTTTCGGACGCGTCGAGCTCGCCGGTCAGTACCGCCAGCGAGGCGGCGCTGCGGCGCTGTTCCGGAGTCAGGGTCGCCTGATAGTGATCGACGTCGAATAATTCGCCCAGCGCGCGACGATAGATCTTTTCCGTTGTCCGCTCGGTCTTGCGGGCGGCGTCGGCATGACGTTCGGCCGCCAGTGGGTCATGGGCCAGACAGGCGTATCCCCGTTGCAACGCGCAGGCGCCGCGATGCATGAGATCCGCCATGGCGCGCGTGTGTTCATCCGGCTTGAGCTTCAGCACGCGCATTTCCTGAACCGTCGCCTTCGCGTAATTCAGGACTTCATCTATCGTCGCGATCGAGCGGTAGACGTCTTCGCGATCGATGGGAGTAGCGAACGCCCGGTGGAGCGTCGTCATGTTTTCGGCCTTGAGCGCGTCACCCTGTTTCTCCAGGGTGATGACACGCTTCGCGGCCTCCTCGTTGCCGTCCTGCATATAGGCGACTAAGGTCTCGGTCGCGGCTACGGCCAGATCGCACTGGGCATTCAGGCGGACGTAGAAATCCGGTGTTCGCGGGAACACTCGCGCCAACCAACGCCGGGCTCGGGACGCCGTATCCTCCACCATGATTGTTCGCCGTTTTTCTTCAGTGTACGACCATCAGCGCCAGCCGGCATAGGCTGGCGCCGACCAGCGCCGCGCCGGGCAGCGTGATCACCCAGGTGAGCACGATCTCGCGCGCCTTGAGCCAGTGTACCTGGCGCATATGCTCCGAGGCGCCGATACCCATGATCGACGAATTCACCACATGCGTGGTCGATACAGGGCCGCCGAACAGCGACGCCCCGAAAACCACCGCGGCGGAGGTGAGTTGCGCGTCCAGCCCGTGAATGGGGCGTAGCTTGTAGATCCCGAAACCCACCGTGCGCACGATCCGCCAGCCGCCGAGCACCGTGCCTAGGGTCATGCACGAGGCGCTCAGCGCGATCACCCAGATCGGCACGCGAAATGTCGGCAATATACCGGCCAGTACGAGCAGCAGGGTGATGATGCCCATCCCTTTCTGAGCGTCGTTGGCACCATGAGAAAAAGCCAGTGCCGAGGCCGTCAGCCACTGTCCCTGGCGCAGTCGTCGATTGACCGAGGGATGCGCTGCCCGCAGCAGGAATCGCATCAGCCGATGGAGCAGCGAGCCGATGATGAACCCGGCGAGCGGTGACAACAACAACGATGACAATACCTTGGCCACACCGATCATCTGACCGTGCGGCAGGGCGCTCATGCCCCAGTTGACGGTCTGGGCGCCCGTGCTGACCCAGACGGCGCCGACCAGACTTCCGACCAGGGCATGGGTGGAAGATGATGGCATCGCCCACCACCAGATGATCACATTCCATACCACCGCGCCCAGCACGCCGCAGACGACCACGACCACACCGAGCGATTGCGGCAGCCCCCCGAGATCCACGAATCCGCCAATGGTATCGGCCACTGCGGTACCGGCCATGATGGGGCCGGCGAACGTGAAAAAGCCCACCAGAATGACGGCCTGCAGCGGCGTCATGGCCCGTGAGGCCACCAATGTCGCCACCATGTTGGCGGCGTCGTTGAAGCCGTTGGTGAAATCGAAGAGGAGCACCACGGCGATGCCGACGACCAGCAATATCAGCAGCGTAGTCACGTCGTATCGCCGCTGGCGTCATGTCGAGCGTTATGCCCGTTGCCCGAGCCCGGCGCACGCCTGCGCCGCATTCGAAGACAACAGTCGCGTTGGAGCGCGGGAGGCCGCGATAGCGGCCTGCAAAAGCGGAGTTGATCAGTTCGGGACACGTCGGTATCGCACATCGGCCCGATCGCGACCATCACGCGAGATCGATGCGCATCAGGCCGCGATCATGCCGTTTTTCAGGCACGCTTCATCGTAAGTGAAGACGACGTCCGGATTGGGCAGAACGAGGGACTCGTCCTTGCCGTCGTAGTTGAGCCGCAGCAACAGATCCTTGATCAGGTTGAGGCGGGCCACTCGCTTGCGGTCCGCTCGAATCACCATCCACGGCGACAGCGGGGCGTGGGTGCGAGCAAACATCTCGTTGCGCGCCCGACTATAGTCGGACCAGTGTCTCTCGGCCTCGGCATCGATCGGGCTGATCTTCCACTGCTTGAGCGGGTCCTTGCGACGCTCATCCAGGCGTTTGGCCTGCTCGGCCTGGCTGATGTCCAGATAATATTTGAACAGTTTGATGCCCGAACGGATCAGCATCTGTTCGAAATCGACCACGGTGGCCATGAACTCCTGGTACTGGTCCTCGTCGCAGAATTCCATCACCCGCTCCACGCCGGCCCGGTTGTACCAGCTGCGGTTGAACAGCACGAATTCCTCGGCCGTGGGCAGATGCGCCACATATCGCTGAAAATACCAGGCGCTGCGATCGGCCTCTGACGGTCGTCCCAGCGCGACCACGCGTGTCTCGCGCGGACTCAGATGCTGCACGATGCGCTTGATGGTGCCATCCTTGCCGGCCGCGTCGCGGCCTTCAAAGATCACCAGAATCTTGTCGTGGTAGCGAATGAAGTGACGTTGCAGCTTGACCAGTTCGATCTGCAGACGATGCAGGGTGTGCTTGTACTCGTCCTTGGCGATGGCGGCCACCGCAGGCACGGTGTGTCGGGCTGGGGAATGCTTTGTGCTCACGAACTCGCTCCCGTCACGGCTTGTTGGGCGCTGTACCAAGAACTCGGCGAGCGTCGGTCGTGACCCAGTCATCATAAGCGAGGCGTCGCATGATCGTCTTGTGGCTCGCTGATCGCTCAGAGTCGAGCAGGCGCACCATGTCCTCGACTCGAAACCGCCGGTTTGATGCGCCGTGCGCCCGCACACCGAAGTCGGCCTGTCTCGGGATTTCCAGATCACGACAGAACAGCGTCGCGGGCATCTTCCTCAGTGGCCGGGCCGAGAATACACGGGGCCGGCTTGCCGAGCGGGCGAGGCCCGTTGTTGCCGGGCGCCGGCTGCGCGAATCGATCAGGACGAGTGCGTCGCCATGTCGGACCGAGCTGAGGCCTGAAGATGGAGAAACGGACCGGCGAGCAAAGGCACGACAATCGCATAGACGCCGAACACAAGACCCAGCCCGGGCGCACTCAGGCCGGACGACATCAACACAGAGACGATCACCGGAGCCAGGGCGCTGGCCAGAACCATGGCCGCGCCGAACACACCGCGCACCGTGCCCACAGCGGCCGTACCGAACAGATCGGCCCAAAGCGCCCCCGACAACACGGAATTCGCTCCATTGGTGAAGCCGATGCCGGCAAATGCCACCCAGATCGCCGCATCGCCCAGCGGCACGGCGAACGAGGCGAAGGCCAAGGCCATGGGGATGAGGTGCAGGCGTGCCATTCGAATCGTGCCGAAGTGGTCCACGGTGCGGCCATAGAACCAGGTGCCGAAGGCCCGAAAGACGGCGAACACGGTGAACGCGGCCCCGATCAAGTGTGCGTTCCAGTGCATCGCCTGAACGATCGTACTCTGTTCGAAGAGGAACCCGGTCGCCATGAACGGCGGCGTGAGCATGATGGCAGCGCCGGCCCAGAACCGGCGGTCGGTGAGAAGTGCCCGACGCTGAAAAGAGGCGGGGGCCGCGCTATCGTCCTTGGCAGGATGCGGCCGGTTCGCCGATTCACGCCAGTGAATCTGTTGTTGCAGCCAGAGCAATACCGGGGTCACCCCGACCAGCAGGAATATGGCAGCGGCGATCCAGAGATCCCGCCAGAAAAACAAGCCGGTCAACGCAATCACGCCAGCGGGCAAGGTCGCTTCGCCCAGGATCACGCCCATGGTGGCCCAGGCGATCGTCGAGCCTCGTCTCCTGCCGCCGTTGCGCGCCGCGGCGACCACTGCCAACTGCGTCAACAGTCCCTGACCGCCCAGACGCAATAAGAAGAAAGCCGTCACCAGCATGAGGCCGGTCTGGATTCCGGCCGCCAGCAGGCAGCCGGCAATGAGGATCACCAGACTAATTGTCACGGCCAGGCGCAGCGTCAGCCGATCCATCGCACCGCCCAGCCAGAACAGCAGACTGCCGCTTACAAGAGTCGCGACGCCATACAACAGACTCACGGTAGTCCCGTCCAGGCTCGCCGCGCTTCCAAACTGGGGGCTGAACAGACCCACGAAGAACGTCTGGCCGAAACTGGACATGAACGTCGCGATGAAACCGAAAGCGATCACGCGCATCGCCCCTTCATCTGCACGACGCGCTGGTACGTTTGCCATGTCACCGTCCACGATCAGTCGGCACGCCGGGTCGATGGCCCGGCGCGCCGCAAAGAATCAAAACATAAAGGGAGGCCGCATTGACCGGCAGCTTGAGCACAGGCTGCGGTAGAGGCCGGAAAGACGGCCTGTAGTCTATAATCTCACGGGCGCGACGGGCAATTCCTGCCGATAGCCGATACGCGACGCGGGGTGCGCGGATGGGGCGTTGGACGCGGCCAAGGCGATGAATCTATGCGGGTGCCAGCAGAAGCGGCCCGAAGTGTCGCAAGGGACCCGCTGGAGGGGCTGAACGTTCCTGTTCGAATCGGCCCTTTGCCAAAATCCGCGGCCTCCTGAAGGTTTTCGGCCATTCGGCTGACATGAAAATTTCGTCGCTATCCGGACAAAGCATTATTCAAGGGCTGTCATTTGCCTTGGGTGCGAGAACACATGGCCTCAGTAATAGCCATATGCGCCCAGGTCCGCGGTAATGGCGTCGGCGACCTGGCGGTTTCCCTCGGCATAGTGACGCCGGATGTTTTCGGCCATGTCGGGGCGGAGCTCAATGACGGAATCGCGCCCGGTCAGGGCGGGTGGAATGGTGATTTCCAGCGCACCTTTTGGGGACTTGAACGCGAGTAAGGGGCGTAGCGCCCAACGGTTTCGGCCCATCGATCGGGTATTGGAGGGGCGGCGGCTGAGTTCGGTTGCGACCGATTTCGCGTTCAGGAATCGTCGGATTGTGTGGGCGAATTCGTCGAATGCACCCGCCAGGCTCTCGATCGGCAGGAAGCACACGTCCTGCGCCGGCAACACGCTGGTCAGGCATTCGTGGAGTTTCGCGTACTCCATCGGGTAGAAGGTGTGTCCAGGGCCCACCGTTCCGCCCGAGATCAGCCGCTCGACACGGCGTTCGAAGTCCTGTTGTGAGGCTCCGATGATCTTTCGGGACAACTGAACATAGCTGGAGGCCAGCAGCAGGTCCTGGCGCCGGATCATCAGCAGCACGCGTGTGCGTGCGAATCCCATCCGGCGCGCGCACTGGTCGAACGCCGCCAAGTTGTCGCGCAAGCGCCCCCGTTCGAATGCATCGGGCATCGCGCGGATGCCGAAATGATTGAGCCGGGTGATGGCCTCTTCGGATATGAGCACCGATTGCTCTGGATGCCCGCCCGCGAGAAACGGCGACAGGAACTGGCGGAGAAACGCGTCCCCGTGGTCGCCCCAGAACCCCGGGTTTCTTTGAAAGGCATCGGAGAATCGGCGGACGCCGTAGCGGTTGGGTCGGTAGCGGTAGGCGGGCAGCTTGGCGTTTCGCGCTCCGGGCATCAGATATTGCCCGGGCATCAGCTGGGGGAACACATGGCCGTGCAGATAAGAACTTGCCGCTTTCGGCAGCCCGATATGGAGATACAGAATCGGTTCGGACGGGCGCCCACTCGGGTGCGTACCGTCCCTGGCACCCTGACGGGTCGGATCGGCGGAAGGAGATGTCGCGCAGGCGGCCTGCGACGGGGATTCATGGCGGCTCATTTTCACCCGGGGAGGTCGGACGTCGGTTTTCACGGATTATGTCAGTCGCAGGTAAGGGTGATGTAACACGTCAGGCATTCAAGCTCATGTAATATCAGCGTTATATGTCACTTGCAGTTAAACTTGATCGGTGAAGAAATCCATGTTTGCAAAGACTCCCGTTGAGGGAAGACATCCAGCATGGAACCAGGCGGTCGACAGTTGGTTGACTTTCTCTCTCGGGAGTAGACCTGTGCCGCTCCGGCCAAGAGCGGCGCTGGGGCCTCGCATGGTCGAAAGAACAGGCTAGGCGCATATCCACAGCCGGTTCCGGCTCCGCATCGATACAACCATTCTCGCCCTCGGCACATAGCTGACCGGGCCGGATAGCTGCCTCGATTGATGGCATATGCCATCCACGCTCTGTTTGGCGCATGGTTCAATGTTGTCAAGCAAACAGTGCCCGGCCGGCCCGCTGTCGCCTCGGTTCGATGCCCCGAGTACGCTCGAGATCGAATTGAGCCGGGGGGAGTGAAGGGGCGCATACAGGAAGGCGCATGACGGGTCGAATTGTCGTGCCGAGGCGAAGGGTGACATCGGTAGGCTCATGCCGAGGGCAATCTTTTCGCCCGCACACCCATACCTCGCGACCGTTTGTCGCAGTACATCCTCTGGTCCGCATGGTTCA